>NZ_LJIC01000027.1 GCF_001295845.1 Rhodopseudomonas sp. AAP120
GTCTCCACGCGGTCGAGCGCTGCGACTCGCGGCAGCCCCTCACCCCACCCCTCTCCCCGCAAGAGCGGGGCGAGGGAGCGCGCTGCCGGTGTGGCCGCACGTCGCCACGAACTCGTTCACCTGCATTCGTACCTGATCGAGGTGGGTGAACAGGCTGACGTGTTCCCCGCCGGCGATCGCCAGCAATTCGCCGTGCAAAGCCTCGCGAGCGACGCGCTCGGCGTGGGCGAACGGCACCACGGTGTCGCTGGTGCCGTGAATGGCCAGCAACGGCGGCGACAGGGCCGAGACGTCGATCGGCTCCATCGCACCGAAGTAAGCCGTGTCGCTGAGCGTGCCGGGCAGTCGCTCGGCCATTCGGGTGAACACGCTGGCCTGCAGTTCGCGCAGCATCGTGCCTGCGACCGGATCGGTCAGCGTCTTTGTACGCAGCGCCGGGTCGCGGATCGAGCGGCGGGCGGATTTTTCCGGACTGCGCAGCGCTGCCCAGCGCAGCAGCGCGACCAGTGGTGGCAGGCGGGCGATCAGTCGCATCATCGGCAGCCGCGTGCGAACCTGCTCGGGCACGTCGAGGGTGCCGGTGCAGCAGGAGATCAGCACGATGCCGGCGCAGCGCGTCGGGTGGCGCAGCGCAAAGTGCAGCGCCGATGGGCCGCCGGCGGAGACCGCGACGACCATCGCTTTGTCGATCTTCAGCGCATCGAGCAGCGCCGCGTAGAGGTCGGCTTGCGCCTCCGGCATCGCGCCGCTGGCTTGCGGTGTGCCGAGATAGCCCGGCCGCGACAGCGCCAGCACGCGAGTTGGCGGATCGTCGCCGAGCGCAGCGCGGGCGAGCAGCAGGCTCTGGTCGCATCCGCCCATGCCGCCGTGCAGCGCCAGCACGGCGGGGCCGGTGCAGCGGTCGATCAGTTCGATCGGGCCTCGATGAGTGGAAACAACGATGGGAGTGAGCGGGGATGCGCGCAAAGCCGCGCGCCCGCCGGAGACGGGAGCAGACATGATTGCCTCTTCAGAAAAGCGCGTGCGGCGTCAGGCGGCGAGGCGCGGAGCGAGGTGGCGGATCAGGGCCAATGCCTCGGCCGGCGGGCGTTGCTCGATGCGGCGATAGATCCGGCCATCGGGCCTGCGCGTCATCAGGCCGTGGTCGCACAATGCGCGGCGCAGCAGCGCGTGGTCGCCAAAATTGTGATGGCCGGCGAGTAGCGCCGTGAGTTGCTTCTCGCTGAGCTCGCGGCCGCGTGGGATCCGCGACCACAACACCCACAGCCCGAGTTCGGCGTGGCTCGCCTTCGACGGCCAGCGCAGCAGGCTGCCGGCGGCATCGAAGTGCCGTGCGACGCGCTCGATGCGCTGATGGTCGATCACCGGTGCCGGTTCGGGCGCACGCGCCAGACGATCGCCGGCTTCATGCTGGGCGCGAAAATGCTGGAAATTGCGGAAGCCTGCCGAGCGCGCCAACAGGTTCAGCATCTCGACATGGCCGAGCTTGTGGCCCTGCGCGTCGAGTTCGCGATTGAGCGCGCGCGCCAGCGCGGAGACATCCTGGGCGGCGTAGGGGAAAACAGTGCGGGTCATGACCTCATCCTCGATCGTGCCGAACGGACAAGTCGATGGTCGCTGACTTTCGACGCGGCACGGGACAAGTGTCTGCCGATCAGGAAACGTGGCAGGTTTAGCTCCCCTCGCGGGGCAGCGACGCCTTGGTGAACTGCCGACCAGTGCGCGGGGAAATACATCGGTCACGCCGACATTGCAAGCATCGCGTGTAAACGCGCGCTGAGCAGCGCTGCGTCGCGCGCTGCTTGACGGCGCCGGGCACCGCAAGTATCAACTCGCCGCATGATCAACGCGACCACCATCGCCAAAGCCCGCCGTCGCCGCATTCCCGCGGCTCGGGCCAACGCGCGCGTCTGACAGCGTTGCCCCTGCCGCCGGTCTCGGTCCGCGGCAGGTTGATCTCTCCCCCTCCAAACGCGAACTGATCCCGGCGGCTCCGCCTTCAACCAGGAGCCAGCCATGTACGTGCCGCCCGCCTTCAAGCCCGATCGATCCGCCTGCCTCGCCTTCGCGGCGGCGCGCGGCTTCGGTCTCGTCTGCGCCCATGACGGCCGCAAGCCGGTGGCGTCGCCGCTGCCGTTCGCGATCGACTATTCCAGCGACGGCACGCCGCTGCTGTCGTTCCATGTCGCGCGCGGCAATCCGCTCGCGGCGCTGGCCGACAGCCGCACGCCGTGGCTGATGGCGGTGAGCGGGCCGGGTGCCTATGTGTCGGCGGACTGGTACGCCTCGCCGGATCAGGTGCCGACCTGGCTGTATCAGAGCGTGCATCTGACAGGTCCGGCGGCGGTGATGTCGGAGGCGGAACGCGACGCGCATCTTGACGAGGTCAGCGCTGTCTTCGAAAGCTCCCTGGCGCCGAAGCCGTCGTGGCGGGCGTCGAAGATGACAGCCGGACGACTGAACGCGATGAAGAAGGCTATCGTGGGCGTGATGATGCGGGTGGATGTGGTGGAGGGCAGCTTCAAGCTGAACCAGCACAAATCCGACGCCGATCACATCGCGGTCGCAAATGCACTGGCGGCGCGGCCCGATCCGGCCTCGCAGGCGATCGCCGCGCAAATGATCGCGCTGCGGCCGCAACTCGATTACAACTCCGCGGCGCTGATCGCCGAGCCGGCCCTGTAAGGAACCGAAGATGACCCTGACGGATACCCCGACCACCAACGCCGCCACCGCCGGCAAGCCGGCCGTGTTCATCGACGGCGCCGCCGGCACCACCGGGCTCGGAATCCGCGAGCGGCTGGCGCGCGACGGCCAGGTCGTCGTGAAGGACATCGCCGAGGACAAGCGCAAGGACCCGGCCGCCAAGCGCGCGCTGATGGCCGAGGTTGATCTCGTCATTTTGTGCCTTCCCGACGATGCCGCCAAGGAAACCGTCGCGGTGATCGACGGCATGGGCAGCGAGGCGCCGAAGGTGCTCGACGCCTCGACCGCGTTCCGCGTCGCGCCGGACTGGGTCTACGGCTTCGCCGAACTGGCGCCGGACCAGGCCGACAAGATCCGCGGCGCACGCAAGGTGTCGAATCCGGGCTGCTATCCGACCGGATCGATCGCGCTGCTGCGGCCGCTGGTGGATGCCGGGCTGATCCCGGCGGACTATCCGATCTCGATCAACGCCGTCAGCGGCTATTCGGGCGGCGGCAAGTCGATGATCTCGGCCTATGAGGCCGGCACCGCACCGGCGTTCGAACTCTACGGCCTCGGCCTCGCGCACAAGCATCTCGCCGAGACGCAGAAGTACTCGGGCCTGACGCGGCGGCCGATCTTCATTCCGTCGGTTGGCAACTTCCGTCAGGGCATGCTGGTGTCGGTGCCGCTGCATCTCGACACGCTGCCGGGCAAGCCGTCGGTCAATGATGTGCACGCAACGCTGGCGAAGCGCTATGCGGGCAGCGCCTATGTGTCGGTGGCACCGCTCGACAGCGCCGCCAATGCCGGCGGCCGGATCGAGCCGGAGGCGCTGAACGAGACCAACAAGCTCGAGCTCTACGTGTTCGGCAGCGAACCGCAGCATCAGGCCGTGCTGGTGGCGCGGCTGGACAACCTCGGCAAGGGCGCGTCCGGCGCGGCGGTGCAGAACCTGCGGCTGATGCTGGGCCTGCCGGACAGCGACGACTCCAAGTAAGGGCTGCGCATGACCACGGCTTTCGACGCCGACACGCTGGCGTTCTATCAGGGCAACGCCGCCGACTACGCGGCGTGGAGCAAGCACCGCCACGTCCGCCTCAACGCGTTCCTCGAGCGGTTGCCGGCGGGCGCGGCGATCCTCGAACTCGGCTGCGGCGCCGGCGCGGATTCGGCGCATATGATTGCGCAGGGCTTTGCGGTCCGCCCGACCGATGGGTCGCCGCAGATGGCGGCGCAGGCCGCGCAGCGGCTTGGCCGCGAGGTCGAGACGCTGCTGTTTCATCAGCTCGATGACATCGCGCTGTACGATGGCGTCTGGGCCAATGCCTGCCTGCTGCACGTGCCGCGTGACGAACTCGGCGGCGTGCTGACGCGGATCTGGCGGGCGCTGAAGCCGGGCGGCTGGTTCTATGCCAGCTACAAAGGCGGCGAGGGCGAGGGGCGCGACAAGCTGGCGCGCTACTACAACTACCCGACCGAGGCCTGGCTGCGCGAGCGGTACGGCGAAGCCGGCGCGTGGTCGTCGCTGGCGATCGATGCCAACCAGGATACCGGCTTCGACAACAAGCCGGCTGAGATCCTGCATGTGACCGTGCAGAAAGCCGCCTGATACCTCTGGTACTTACCAGAACTGATCAGTCCGGCTCACGCCCCCTGTCTAGCTTGCTAACGCTCTGAGTGTTGCGCCAAGCTGTCCCCACGATGTCGGCATGCGACGTCGCGTTGTGCATTATTGCACGTTAGGGGACGCCATGGATGTGTTGCAGCCGATCCTCGAGCAAGCTCCTGCGCCGCGCGCGACCAAACGGTTTCAGGTCGCGCTGATCAAGCCGTCGCACTACGACGATGACGGCTACGTCATCCAGTGGGTGCGCGCCTTCATCCCGTCGAACTCGCTGGCGGTGGTGTACAGCCTAGTCGAAGACTCGCGGCAGCGCCGGGCGCTCGGCGACGACGTCGAGATCGACATCACCGCGGCCGACGAGATCAACACCCGCACGCGGATTCCGCAGATCATCGAGCGTTTTCGCGCGCATCAGTTCTTCGGGCTGGTGTTTCTGGTCGGAGTCCAGTCCAATCAGTTTCCACGTGCGCTGGATATCGCGCGGCCGCTGCGGGCGGCTGGCGTTCCGGTGGCGATCGGCGGCTTCCACGTCTCCGGCTGCGTGGCGATGCTGCCGGGCATTCAGAAGGACCTGCAGGACGCGCTCGATCTCGGCGTGACGCTGTATGCCGGCGAGCTCGAAGGCCGCTGCGACGAGCTGCTGCGCGATGCGGCGGCCGGTCGGCTGCAGCCGATGTACAACTATCTGCACGACCTGCCGGCGTTGGAAGGCGCGCCGACGCCGCTGCTGCCGCGCAAATATCTCAAGGGCACGTTCAGCCTGCAGACCTCGTTCGACGCCGGGCGCGGTTGTCCGTATCAGTGTTCGTTCTGCACCATCATCAACGTGCAGGGCCGCAAGTCACGCGGGCGTAGCGCGGACGATATCGAGCGGCTGGTGCGCGCCAACATGGCGCAGGGCGTCAACTGGTTCTTCATGACCGACGACAATTTCGCCCGCAACAAGGACTGGGAGCTGATCCTCGATCGGTTGGCAGCGCTGCGCAAAGAGTTCGCCGCGGCCGGGCAGAAGGACATCAAGCTGGTGATCCAGGTCGACACCCTGTGCCACAAGATCGACGACTTCATCGAGAAGGCGCGGGCGGCCGGCGTGGTGCGGACGTTTCTTGGGTTGGAGAGTATCAATCCGGAGAATCTGGCGTCGGCGAAGAAGCGGCAGAACAAGATCACTGAGTATCGCCAGATGCTGCTGGCGTGGAAGCAGGCCGGGGTGATCACTTACGCCGGCTACATTCTCGGCTTTCCGCACGACACGCCGGCGAGCATCGCCGAGGACATCGCGATCATCCAGAAGGAACTGCCGCTCGATATCCTGGAGTTCTTCTGCCTGACGCCACTGCCGGGCTCGGAGGATCACCAGCGCCTGTTCAAGGAGGGCGCGCCGATGGATGCCGACCTCAACCGCTTCGATATCGAGCATGCCGTCACCGCGCATCCGAAGATGAGCCGGGACGAGTGGCAGGGCACATACTTCAAGGCGTGGGATCTGTACTACTCGGCCGAGCACATCGAGCGTCTGCTGCGCCGCGCGGCCGCCACCGGCGGAGGGGTCTCAAGACTGGCGTCGATGATCTTCCTGTTCTCGTCGATGGTGAAGATCGAGCGCGTCCACCCGCTGCAGGGCGGCATCCTGCGGCTGAAGTATCGGCGCGATCGCCGGCCGACGCTGCCGACCGAGACGCCGTGGCTGTTCTACCTGAAGCTGGTGTTCGGCACCGCCTTCAAGCTCGGCCAGAGCCTGCGGCACTGGCTGTGGATCGACAGCCTACGCCGTAAGATCCTGAGCGACCCGGACCGCGCCGGCTACGTCGACGCGGCGATCACCCCGGTCGATGAGCATGAGGTCGATGAGTTGGAGCTGTTCACCCACAGCCAGGCCGCCCACGACGCCGTCGAGCACATCCGCAAGGTCGAGAAGCTGACTCACGCGAAGTCGGTGGCGTAGGGCGCACCCTCCGCGCCTCTCGAGATTCCGGGCTCGCGGGCTTGCGCACGCGCCCCGGAATGACTCGCGGAGAGGATATTCTCAACGCGCAGATGCCGTGCTTAAATTCCGGCTCGGTTAGCATTTTGCGGAGGCGGCATGACGTCGACGCCGGTTCTGGTGATTTTGAGCGCGGCGACGGCGCTCGGGCTGTATCTCGGGCTGTTGTATCTGCGCGGCGAGCGCAAGCAGGGGCTGGTGGCGCTGCATCTGCTGCTCGGATTCGGCGGGCTGGAGACACTGGTGATGCTGCTGCACGGCACGCCGGATGGCGCGACTGCCACCGGCAGCCTGTCGTTCGGCAAGGTCGCAGCCGGACTGTTCGCCGTCTCCGCATTTTCCGGCTTCATCGCCGCGCTGGCGCGGCGTTCGCCGGTGGCCGCCAACGTGTTGCTCGGCACTCACGTCACCGTCGGGCTGGCCGGCTTCGCGCTGGTGCTGGCCTGGGTGACGGGGACGTAGCTGACGTGTCATTGCGAGCGTAGCGAAGCAATCCAGCCGCGCTGCAGGGGGCTGGATTGCTTCGCTTCGCTCGCAATGACGGGGAGGGGCCGTTCTACGACCGCACGCGCACGTAACTTCCCGGCGCGTCCTCGATCGGCGGGAAGGCTTCGGTGCCGACGGCGCGGGCAGGGACCCGCTCCGCGTCGAACTGTTCGATCCAGGCGCGCCAGTCTGGCCACCACGAGCCCTTGTGCTCCTGCGCGCCCTTCAGCCATTCGGCGACCGAGCCGGCGTGGATGTTGTCGTTGGTCCAGAACTGGTACTTGTTCGCCGCCGGTGGGTTGATCACGCCGGCGATGTGGCCGGAGCCGGACAGCACGTATTTGACGGGCCCGCCGAAGAACTGCGAGCCGTACAGCACCGATTCCGCTGGGGCGATGTGGTCCTCGCGGGTGGCGAGGTTGTAGATCGGCACCTTGACCTTGGTGAGGTCGAGCTGGGTGTTGTCGAGCACCATGGTGCCGGCCGACAGCTTGTTGTCGAGATAGCAATTGCGCAGATAGTAGGAATGGTTCGCCGCCGGCATCCGGGTCGCGTCGGAATTCCAGTGCAGCAGATCGAACGCCGCGGGCGGCTGGCCTTTCAGATAGTTGTTGACCACGTAGGACCAGATCAGGTCGTTCGGCCGCAGCATGTTGAAGGCCATCGCCATTTTGGCGCCTTCGAGCACGCCGGTCGACTGCATGTCGCGCTCCAGCGCCGAGATCTGCTCCTCGTCGACGAACACCGTGAGATCGCCCGCATGGGTGAAGTCGACCTGGGTGGTCAGGAACGTCGCCGAGGTGACGCGCTGGCGCCGCCGTTCGGCCAGCCAGGCGAGGGTGGACGCCAGCAGCGTGCCGCCCACGCAATAGCCGATGGTGTGCACCTTGAGCTCGCCGGTGACCTTCTCGACCACGTCCATGGCGGTCAGCGGGCCGAGCTTCATGTAGTCGGCGAAGCTCTTGTCGCCGAGGCTCTTGTCCGGGTTGACCCAAGAGATCACGAACACGGTCAGGCCCTGGTCGACGCAGAACTTGATGAAGGATTTTTCTGGCTTGAGGTCGAGGATGTAGAACTTGTTGATCCACGGCGGCACGATCAGCAGCGGCGTGCGCAGCACCGTTTCGGTCGACGGCGCGTACTGGATCAGCTGCATGATCTCGTTCTGGTAGATCACTTTGCCGGGCGTGGTGGCGATGTTGACGCCGACCTCGAGGTTGCTCGGATCGGACTGGCGGATTTTCAGATGGCCTTTGCCGGCGACGATGTCTTCGGCCAGCATCTTCATGCCGCGCACCAGATTGTCGCCGTTGTGCTCCAGCGTGGTCCGCGTCAGCTCCGGGCTGGTCGCCACGAAGTTGGAGGGGGACAGCGCGTTGGTGATCTGCTGAATATAGAACGCGGCCTTCTTCTTGGTGTGCGGGTCGAGCCCGTCGGCTTTGTCGACCAGCTCGTTGGCCCATTGCGAGGTCAGCAGATAGGCCTGCATCAGAAATTCGTAGAAATGATTGCTGCGCCAGGACGGATCAGCGAACCGTTTGTCACGCGGCGGTGGCTCGATGGTCGGCTCGACCTTCTCGCCGGACAGCTTGCGCGAGGCATTGCCCCACAGATCCAGATAGGACTTGCCGAGCTTGGCCTGCAGTTCGGCGGCGCGCGCCTGGTCCGAGGTCCAATACTCGGCGACGCGGGTGAGGGTCTTCACCATCTCGGTGAGTTCGGCAGGGGGCTGTCCGCTGTCGGCCGGCTCCCGCGGCTTCAGCATCGCTGCCAGCGCTTGGCCGCCGGTTTCCATCGCCTGCGCCAGATTACGCGCGAAAGCCTCGGGATCGAACTTCTTCGCGGTCGCTGTTTCTGGTAGCATGTCACTCATCGGCGGACGCTTCATCCCTGCTCAAGATCTTACACGTTTTTGTCTTTATGCCGCCGATGATGACATAGTTCTGTAAATGTCGCTGAACTGGATGTGCTGCACTGCGACAATTTGCGCTTGATTTGGCCACATTGGCATCTCACTGACTCGGCGTGCTGCGGGTGTGCTTGCAGCTGGAATAAGGTTTTACGGCGCCGCGGGTTCGGCTATGTGACGATTCATGCTTGGGCGCGCGGCCGTTCGCCGCCGCAAGGTCGGGGATGACGGTTTGCGGGTGACCACACAGAGGGCGATGGCGATGCGGCCGATTCCGACGCAAAAGGCCGGTCAGCAGCAAGGGCGCGGCGTCCTGGCGACGGCCGCCTTGCTGGTCGCCGTCGGGCTGGGCGGCCTCGGACTGGGTGGCTGCTCGATCTCGCTGTCCGACATGCCGATGCTTGGCAGTAGCGATAGGGCTGAGAAGCCGAAAGACGCCGAGGGCTTCCCGGCCGTCAACGACCTGCCGGCCGGCCGCGACGAGGCCGTGCTGGCCCCCGCCGAACGCAACAAGATCGAGCAGGAACTGATCGCGGCCCGCGAGCGTCAGGCCAATGCCAATGCGAGCGCTAGCACCGCGGCCGCCAAGGCGGCGGCCGCCAAATAGTCGTCAACGTCGCCGGTGCACGAACGGCGGCGGTGGCAGGTCACCGTTCGCAGGCCGGCGCAGCACAAACACCGTCCTCGATCCGATCCGCCGCAAAATCGTGCCAATGGGAGCGTTTCTGCGCCTGAATCGGATTCCCCTCCGATCAAGAACGCGGTAACGATCCTGCCGCACCCCGGAGTCGAGGACCATGGAAGAATTCTACCGTATCCGCCGTTTGCCGCCTTATGTGTTCGAGCAGGTCAACCGGGCCAAGGCGGCCGCGCGGAACGCCGGGGCCGACATCATCGACCTGGGTATGGGCAACCCTGACCTGCCGGCGCCGCAGCATGTGCTGGACAAGTTGAAGGAGACGCTCGGCAAGCCGCGCACCGACCGCTATTCCGCCTCCCGCGGCATCACCGGACTGCGCAAGGCGCAGGCAGCCTATTACGAGCGCCGGTTCGGCGTGAAGCTGAACCCCGACACCCAGGTGGTCGCCACGCTGGGCTCCAAGGAAGGCTTCGCCAACGTCGCCCAGGCGATCACCGCGCCCGGCGACGTGGTGCTGTGTCCGAACCCGAGCTACCCGATCCACGCCTTCGGCTTCCTGATGGCCGGCGGCGTGATCCGCTCGGTGCCGTCCGAACCGACACCCGACTTCTTCGCCGCCGCCGAGCGGGCGATCATTCATTCGATCCCCAAGCCGATTGCGCTGATCGCCTGCTATCCGTCGAACCCGACCGCCTATGTGGCCAGCCTCGACTTCTACAAGGACCTGGTGGCGTTCGCGAAGAAGCACGAGATCTACATCCTCTCCGACCTCGCTTATGCCGAGGTGTATTTCGACGACGCCAACCCGCCGCCGTCGGTGCTGCAGGTTCCGGGCGCGATGGACGTCACCGTCGAGTTCACCTCGATGTCGAAGACGTTCTCGATGGCCGGCTGGCGCATGGGCTTCGCGGTCGGCAACGAGCGCATCATCGCGGCGCTGGCGCGGGTGAAGTCGTATCTCGACTACGGTGCCTTCACGCCGGTGCAGGTCGCCGCCACCGCGGCGCTGAACGGCCCGGACGACTGCATCAAGGAGATGCGCGAGACCTACAAGAAGCGCCGCGACGCGCTGGTCGAGAGCTTCGGCCGGGCCGGCTGGGAGATCCCGCCGCCGTCCGCCTCGATGTTCGCCTGGGCGCCGCTGCCGCCGGCGTTCCGCGAGCTCGGCAGCATGCAGTTCGCCACCCTGATGGTCGAGAAGTCCGGCGTTGTGGTGTCGCCCGGCGTCGCCTTCGGCGAGCACGGCGAGGGCTACGTCCGCATCGCGATGGTGGAAAACGAGCAGCGCATCCGCCAGGCGGCGCGCGGCGTCCGGCGCTTCCTTGAAAGCGGCGTCGAAACGTTGCACAACGTGGTTCCTCTCGCCACCCGGCGATAGGGCCAGGTTCCCGGAGGCCGCGTTCGCCGGCCTCCGTTTTTCAGCAGCTTCAGACGACAGGTTCGGCGCCCGATGGACGCGCTCAGAGTGGGTATTGCGGGTCTCGGCACCGTGGGCGCCGAGGTGGTCCGTGTCATCGAACGGCAGCAGCGGACGCTGGCAGCGCGCTGCGGGCGGCCGATCCGCGTGGTCGCCGTCACCGCCCGGTCGAAGACCAAGAAGCGCGGGCTCGACCTTGCCGGCATGACCTGGGCCAAAAGTCCGCTGGCGATCGCCACCGATCCGAACGTCGATTGCTTCGTCGAACTGATCGGCGGCGCCGGCGATCCGGCCGGTCCGGCGATCGAGGCGGCGCTCGCCGCCGGCAAGTCGGTGGTGACCGCCAACAAAGCCCTGATCGCCAAGCACGGCCTCAAGCTCGCCGGTCTCGCCGAAAAGCACGGCGTCGCGCTCAACTACGAGGCCGCGGTCGGCGCCGCGATCCCGGTGATCAAGACGCTGCGCGAGGGGCTCGCCGGCACCGACATCCACCGCGTCTATGGCATTCTCAACGGCACCTGCAACTACATCCTGACCCGCATGGAGCAGGAGGGGCTGTCGTTCGACGACTGCCTCGCCGATGCGCAGCGGCTCGGCTATGCCGAGGCCGACCCGACCTTCGACATCGACGGCCACGACACCGCGCAGAAGCTGTCGGTTCTCGCCAGTCTCGCCTTCGGCACCAAGGTGTCGGAGAGCTCGGTCTATGTCGAAGGCATCCGCTCGATTGCGCCGGAAGACCTGCGGGCGGCCGCCGACCTCGGCTATCGCGTCAAGCTGCTCGGCGTCGCGGTGCGGACCCCGAAGGGTATCGAGCAGCGCGTGCATCCGACCATGGTGCCCAAGACCTCGTCGATCGCGCAGGTGATGGGCGTCACCAATGCGGTGTCGATCGACGGCGACGGCATTGCGCCGATCACGCTGGTCGGCGCCGGCGCCGGCGCGGCCGCCACCGCCTCGGCGGTGGTCGCCGATATCGCAGATGTGGCGCGCGGCATTCGCGCCCAGCCGTTCGGCCGGCCGGTGGCCAAGCTCGCCGCGATCAGCAAGGCGCCGATGCAGCGCCACGAGGGCGGCTACTATCTGCGTCTGATGGCCCGGGACCATGCCGGAACCGCGGCGACGATCGCGACGCGATTGGCCGAGCAGGACATCTCGATCGAATCGATCGTGCAGCGCCAGCCGGAACGGATCACGGACGGCAACGGCAAGCCGGCTAAGGCTGGTCCGGTGCCGGTGATCCTGATCACCTACGCGACCAGCGAAGACGCGGTGCGCCGCGCCCTGCAGGCCGTGCAGCGCGACAAGGTGATCAGCGGTCGGCCGCAGGTCATCCGTATCGAGAAGAACTAGACGCCGGGGATACCGTGTAGCCGCGCCGCTGTGGTGCGGACTGAGTTTTAGGAGAGGGCTGACATGTCGACCACCATTTCCGTTCCGCCGCAATTGTTGCTGGAGCGCATTCTGACGCTCGAGATCGTGCGCGTGACGGAGCGAGCGGCGGTGTCGGCGGCCCGCCTGCGCGGCCACGGCAACGAGAAGGGCGCCGACCAGGCCGCGGTCGACGCGATGCGTCGCGAGCTCAACAAGATGCCGATCGAAGGCACCATCGTGATCGGCGAGGGCGAGCGCGACGAAGCGCCGATGCTGTTCATCGGCGAGAAGGTCGGCGCCGGCATCGACGGCGGCCCGAAGGTCGACATCGCGGTCGACCCGCTCGAAGGCACCACGCTGTGCGCCAAGAACATGCCGGGCTCGATCGCCACCATGGCGATGGCCGAAGGCGGCACGCTGCTGCACGCGCCCGACGTCTACATGCAGAAGATCGCGATCGGCCCGGGCTACGACAAGAACGTGATCGACATCGATGCCCCGCCGGAAGACAACATCCACCGTCTGGCGCAGGCCAAGGGTGTACCGACTCACGGCATCACCGTGCTGGTGCTCGACCGGCCGCGCCATGCCGAGCTGATCGCCAAGATCCGCGCCACCGGCGCCGGCGTGCAGCTGATCACCGACGGTGACGTCGCCGGCGTGATCCACTGCGCCGATCCGGAGAACACCGGCGTCGACATCTACATGGGCACCGGCGGTGCGCCGGAGGGCGTGCTGGCCGCGGCGGCGCTGCGCTGCATCGGCGGCCAGATGCAGTGCCGGCTGCTGCTCGACACCCATTCCAAGCGCAACCGCGCGGAGTCGATGGGCATCGAGGATCCGAACTTCGTCTACCAGATCGAGGACATGGTGAAGGGCGACTGTCTGTTCGCCGCCACCGGCGTCACCGACGGTTCGCTGCTGTCCGGCGTCAAGTTCCGCAAGGACGTGATCCAGACCGAGACCGTGGTGATGCGCTCGGTGACCGGCACCGTCCGCTACATCAAGGCCGATCACCGCCAGTTCGCGAAATTCCACCTGGATTGAGGAGTGCCGTCATGGCCGTCGTGATCCGTCCCGTCGGCCGCGATGAACGCGCCGCCTGGGAGCCGCTCTGGGCGGGATATCTCGCGTTCTACAAGTCGACGCTCGCGCCCGGCACCAATGATGTCACCTGGGCCCGTTTTCACGATCCCGCCGAGCAGATGTACCTGCTCGGCGCCTACGTGGACGGCAAGCTCACCGGCATCGTGCAGTTCCTGTATCACCGCTCGTCTTGGGCAGCGGGTGACTATTGCTATCTGCAGGATCTGTTCGTCGACGATAGCGCCCGGGGCCTCGGCCTCGGCCGCAAGCTGATCGAAGCGGTGTACGAACGCGCCAAGGCCGACGGCTGCAGCCGTGTGCACTGGCTGACCCAGCCGGGCAACACCACCGCGCGCCTCTTGTACGATCGCATCGCCGACGATTCCGGCTTCATGCAGTATCGCAAGGTGTTTTAAAAACACCCGCGCCGGTCATTGCGAGCCAACGGGTCCGGCCTTCGGCCGGCCCGATGACAGGCTCCGCGAAGCAATCCAGCTCCGCGCCTGGCGCTGGATTGCTTCGTCGCTTCGCCCCTCGCAATGACGGAGAGGACGCGTACCAAGGGAGAGACACAATGGCCGCAAGAGCCGACGCGACGAACGTGCAAGCCCTGATCTTCGACGTGTTCGGCACGGTGGTCGACTGGCGCACCAGCCTGATCGAGGACTTCACGGCCTGGTCGAAGAGCCGCGGCCTCAGCGGCGACTGGACCGGGCTGGTCGATGCGTGGCGGCAGGCCTACGTGCCGTCGATGGACGAGGTGCGGAAGAACCCGGGCCGCGGTTTCATCAAGCTCGACGATCTGCACCGCCGCTCGCTCGAGCAGCTCGCGCCGCAGTTCGGTCTCGCCAATCTCAGCGATGCAGATCTGACCTACATCACGACCGGCTGGCATCGGTTGAAGCCGTGGGCGGATTCGGTTCCGGGGCTGACGCGCCTGAAGACGAAGTACATCATCAGCCCGCTGTCGAACGGCAATGTCGGCCTGCTGACGCGGATGGCGAAGAATGCCGGACTGCCGTGGGACCTCATTCTCGGCGGCGACGTGTTCGGCCACTACAAGCCCGATCCCGAGACCTATCTGGGCGCCGCGCGTCTGCTGAACCTGCAACCCGAGCAGGTGATGATGGTCGCGGCCCACAACAACGATCTGGCGGCCGCGCAGGCGCTCGGCCTGAAAACGGCGTTCATCCCACGTCCCACCGAATACGGCCCGCTGCAGAAGATCGACTTCGAGGCGACCGGTGATTGGACCGTCGTGGCGAACGATCTCAACGGCGTCGCCGACGCGATGGGCTGCTGAACGCAGCGTGTCCCGGACGCGCTGCAGCGTTCTTCACGCTGCTGCGCAGATCCGGGACCCCGGTTGAGAGCTTGCACCGGGGCCCGGATCTGCAGCGCATCACGCTGCAAGGGCAGCGCGCTGCGCAGCGTCCGGGGCACGGTTTGCCTCTCGCGCCAGTCGTGCTTATCTGCGGGGACCATGACGCTTCCCGCATCCGCGTTGCCGCCCGAATCGGTGTCGGCGTTTCTCGGTGTGACACGCTCGGCCACCGGCAAGCTGTGGCGCGACCGGCTGGATGCGCGCGCCACCGCGAAAGCGCAGGCGATTGCGCAGCGCTATCAGCTGCCGGAGATGCTGGCGCGGGTTCTGGCCGGGCGCGGCGTCGAGATCGACGCGGTGCCTGATTTCCTCGATCCCACCATCCGCAAGCTGATGCCGGACCCGGCGACGGTGACGCAGATGGAGGCAGGCGCGAGGCGAATCGCCGACGCCGCGTCGCGCGGCGAAAAGGTAGCGATCTTCGGCGATTACGACGTCGACGGCGCGACCTCGTCGGCGTTGCTGGCCTGGCATCTGCGGCATTGCGGTCTCGATCCGCTGATCCACATTCCCGACCGCATTTTCGAAGGCTACGGGCCGAACGTCGATGCGATCCGGATGCTGGCAGAGAAGGGCGCGACGCTGCTGGTCACGGTCGACTGCGGCACCACCAGCCTCGAGCCCTTGGCCGAAGCGCGGCGGCTCGGGATGAGCGTGGTGGTGATCGATCATCACCAGACCGCCGACGAGCTGCCGGAGGTGGAGGCGCTGATCAATCCGAACCGGCCCGACGATCTGTCCGGGCTGGGCTATCTCGCGGCCGTCGGCTTGGTGATGATGACGCTGGTCGCGGTCAATCGCGAGCTGCGGCATCGCGGCTTCTGGAGCGTCGAGCGGCCGGAGCCGAACCTTCTAGACATGCTGCACCACGTCGCGCTCGGCACCGTCGCCGACGTCGCGCCGCTGATCGGGCTCAACCGCGCCTTCGTCGCCAAGGGACTGATCGCGCTGCGCCGGCGCGACCATGTCGGTCACACCGCGCTGATGGATGTGGCGCGACTCAACGGGCCGCCCGAGGTCTGGCATCTCGGCTTCATGCTCGGGCCGCGAATCAACGCCGGCGGGCGGATCGGCCGCGCCGATCTCGGCGTGCGGCTGCTACTCGAAGCCGACGTGTCGGAAGCGGCGCGGATCGCCGCCGAGCTCGACCGGCTCAATGCCGAGCGCCGGGTGATCGAGCAGCAAGCCGAAGCCCAGGCCGAGGCGGAGGCGATCGCCTCGCTCGGCCTGGAAGACAAGGGCGCGGTGATCGTCACCGCGTCCGAGGGCTGGCATCCCGGCGTGGTCGGCCTGGTTGCGTCGCGGCTGAAGGAGAAGTTCGGCCGGCCCGCCTTCGCGATTGCGCTGGAGCCGGGCGGCATCGGCACCGGCTCCGGCCGCTCGATCGGCGGCGTCGATCTCGGCCGCGCGGTGCGGCAGGCGGTGACCGAAGGCCTGCTGATCAAAGGCGGCGGCCACGCGATGGCGGCGGGCGTGACGCTGCGCAAGGAGCGCCTCGCCGAGTTTCGCGGCTGGCTCGAAACCACGCTCGCCGCCGATGTCGCCAAGTCGCGTCACGTCAACGAGCTGTCGATCGACGGCGCCGTGTCGGCGCGGGGCGTCACGCCGGAATTCGCCGCCACCCTCAACCGTGCCGGCCCGTTCGGCGCCGGCAACCCCGAGCCGATCATCGCGCTGCCGGCGCATCAGCTGGTCTACGCCGACGAAGTCGGCCAGGCGCATCTGCGGTTGCGCTTCAAGTCCGGCGATGGCGCGATCGTCAACGGCATCGCGTTTCGCAGCGTCGGCCAGAAGCTCGGCCAGGCGCTGACTGAGAACCGCGGCCAGCAGCTTCACGTCGCAGGCTGCCTGTCGGTCGATCGCTGGCAGGGCGCCGAGCGGGTGCAACTCCGGGTGATCGATGTCGCCGTGCCGGATCCGGGGCCGGCGATGATCAGGTAGCGCGATGATCAGGTGAAACGCGAACGGCTCGCCTGCCGCCGCGAATGCTCTGATTTGTGCGTGCCGCTCGGCGAATCGAATCGCGCCGTGTCCTGCGACCCAGCTAGTAGAAATACGAAGTCCTGGCCTGGAAACTGTTGGCGAATGCGGGAGGCCACGTAGTTTTCCCAGGTGTGGGCCCGATTATTTGGTTGTGTTGGTTGTCGCTACGCAATTCAAAGTAATCGATGCGTAGTTATTCTGAGAAGTTCCAGTTCGTTTACTAATTATTTCAGCGCGCGTGTGAATCTACCGTTGCAAGACGGTAGCCGAGTCGAGCGGATCACTTTCCGTCGTCGGCGTGTACTTCCGGCTTGCTGCGAACGCCGAAGTCATCACCTCACGCTCTCCCTTAAGTCGGCGAGATATCTGGGCGGCTGTTGCCGTGCCGGTGAACGTCGACGCGCGCGGAAGGTTTTGCGGTGCAATCCAGAAGGAAAGAACACTGAAGATGCTGTCGTCGCTGCTGAACCTCAAGACGTCCTACAAACTCGCGGGCATCCTGTCCCTGATCGCGCTCGTCTCGATCGCCGCTTACGGGCTGATTGCCCGCAATCTGGCGATCCTTGCACAAAACAACGACATGACCACGCATACTTACAAGGTCATGGAAAACGCCAAGATGATCGTGTCCGCGATGGTCGATGGCGAGACCGGCGTGCGCGGCTACCTGATCAGCGGCGAAGACAAATTCCTCGACCCCTACCGCGCCTCCGACAAGCTGTTCAGGACGTCGTGGGACGAAGCCAAAAAGCTGACGTCGGACAATCCGGCGCAGCAGAATCGGCTCGATCAGATCGCTGCGTCTGCAGCGGACTGGCGCAGCAACGTCGCCGAGCGCGAGATCGCGTTGATGAAGAATCCGCAGACGGTCAACGAGGCGCGGGCGCTCGAAACGTCGGGCGCCGGCAAGAAGGCGATGGACGCGATCCGCGGTCATGTCCGTGATCTCGTCGATGCCGAAGCGGCGCTGCTGTCGGTCCGCGCCGAGGGCGCCGCCGCCGCGTTGTCGTCGTCCTATACGGCGATCATCCTCAGCGCCGTGGTGATGCTGGTCATCATCATCGCCGGCCTGCTGTTCCTCGGCCGCGCCGTGACGCGAGGCATCGTCGACATGACGACGGCGATGGGCCGGCTGGCGCAGAACGACCTCACGGTCGAGGTGCCGCACGCCGATCGCCGCGACGAAATCGGCAAGATGGCGATGGCAGTGCAAGTGTTCAAGGACAATGCCGTCCGCGTCCGTCAGCTCGAAGCCGAGCAGCAGGAGGCCGAGCGTCGCCAGGTCGCGCAACGCAAGGCCGAGATGATGAAGATGGCCAACGGCTTCGAAGCCGCGGTCGGCGAGATCGTCAACACGGTGTCGTCGGCATCGACCGAACTGGAAGCCTCGGCGACCACACTGACACTGTCGGCGGACCGCGCCCAGCACCTCAGCTCGACCGTCGCGGCGGCGTCGGAGGAAGCCTCGACCAACGTCCAGTCGGTGGCCTCGGCGACCGAAGAACTCAGCTCGTCGATCAGCGAGATCAGCCGTCAGGTTCAGGAATCCGCCCGGATCGCGGTGGATGCCGTGAACCAGGCGCGCAACACCGACGATCGCGTCAGCGAATTGTCGAAGGCGGCCACCCGGATCGGCGACATCATCGAACTGATCAACACCATCGCCGGCCAGACCAACCTGCTGGCGCTCAATGCCACGATCGAGGCTGCCCGCGCCGGCGAGGCGGGGCGCGGCTTCGCGGTGGTGGCGTCGGAGGTCAAGGCGCTTGCCGAGCAGACCGCCAAGGCCACCGGCGAAATCAGCCAGCAGATCTCCGGCATTCAGTCCGCCACCAACGACTCGGTGACCGCGATTAAGCAGATCACCGGCACCATCGAGCAGCTCTCCGAGATCGCCTCGACCATCGCGGCCGCGGTCGAAGAGCAGGGCGCGGCGACGCAGGAAATCTCGCGCAACGTTCAACAGGCCGCGCAGGGCACCCAGCAGGTGTCGTCGAACGTGATCGACGTTCAGCGCGGCGCGACCGAAACCGGCTCGGCATCGTCGCAGGTGCTTTCGTCGGCGCAGTCGCTGGCCAAGGAAAGCACCCGGCTGCGAACGGAAGTCGGCCTGTTCCTCGACACGGTGCGCGCGGCGTAACGAACGAGCCCGGCGCCGGGGTTCTGCCGATCCGGCATCCCGGCGCCGATTCACAACAGCCGAAGTTGTTACATCAAAAACCGTCATCGCCGGATTTGATCCGGCGATCCAGCTTCTTCATTGATGGATTGCCGGGTCAAGCCCGGCAATGACGATAGGGGATCGTACCGCGAAGCGCTCCGATGCCGCTAGGTACAGATCTCGCCCTGCATGATCTTCTCGCGAAACAGCTCCACCGCTTTCGGGTTCAGCGCACCTTCTTCGGGCAGCACCAGCGGCAGATCGGGCGGCGCCAGAATAGCGAATTGACGGCCCCATTCGTAGACCCACGCCAAGCCATCCTGAAACATCACCTCGTCGTCATAGCGCGGCAAGCGGCCGGAGCGGGCCTCGGCGAAGCCGCGCCGGAACGCGGTGTTCCAGACGATCTCCTCGAGCGGAGCCTGAAAGGTTTCGGCCTGCGGGCGGACGTCGGTCACGGCGCGATCCAGCGACAGATCCAGGACTGAGGGCGGAGGCAGGGAGTATCCCATGCCGCTCGCCACTCCGCATTCGGACTTTTGGCCGATCCCGTCACGGCGGTGGGCTGCGCCCCGGCAGCAGCGCCAGCGGCGTCAATCGGCGGACGATCGGCCGTGCCATGTCGCGAAACTTCGCATTGTGCAACAGGATGCCGCCGATCAGGCCGATGAAGCAGCCCAGCACCGTGTCGATGAAGCGAGCCTGGATGATCGCGCCGGGCTCTGCGTGCCCCAGCGACGCGGCATCGGCGAGGAAAATCGTCAGCGGCGTGATGAAGATCACCGCGAATCCATAGTGACGGATCACCGCTGTCTCGATGACGAACGACAGCGTCATGATCGACAGCGCGATGCTCCATTTCTCCAGCGGCAGCGACAGCAGCACGATGGCGACGCCGAGGCCGAGCACGGTGCCGAGGATGCGGTGGAGCTGCCGGTTCCAGATTGCGCGCACCGATAGGCCCTGGATCACCGCGAGACAGCTCACCGGCACCCAATACGGCCGGTCGAGCTGCAGCGCCTGGGCCAGCGCCAGCGCGACGCCGACCGCGGCGCCGATCAGCACCGAGTCGAGCACCACGACGTCGAAGTCGAGCGGCTGCAGCGGCTCGACCGGCGCCGGAGTTCGGATACGTAGGGCGATCAGCGAATACAGAAAGGCGATCAGGGTCGACAGCAGGCTGCCGAGCGCGAACAGCCCGGCCTTGAGCGGTAGCTGCATCAGGTCGCTCGGCGTGTAGGCTGCGATCGAGGCGGCCATCACGAAGAACAGGCTGCCCGGCGGCCCGACCCGAAAGTAGCGGCAGACCATCGTCACCAGGATGGCGGTCAGCGTGATCGCTGGCACCAGAAGAACGGGCAGCAGGTGGACGATCAGCCCGACCACGTAGCAGCCGAGAAAGCCGAACGCGCAGGCCATCATCGTTACCATGCGATGATGCAGCGGCGTGCGCGGCAGATACAGGAACGCCATGCCGCCGAGCGACGACACCAGCCCGTAGTCGAGGTGATCGAAGTAAGCGCCGATCAGCATCGGCACGCCGGCGGCGAGCGCGACCGAGGCCGGCATCTGCCAGGGCCGATCGCTCGGGTTGATCGTGACCAGCGCGCGCCATTCCTCGTGCGCCAGCGCCTTCAGTCGGTGCCACGTCCAGTGATGTCGCATCGGCGCTCAGAGACCCTGTCGAAGTCGTGCCAGCACTTTGAGGCCGCCATAGCCGTCGGCCGGCGAAAGACCGGTCCTTGTCTGGAAATCGCGCACCGCCTTCATGGTGTCGTTGCCGACGCGGCCGTCGGTGCCGCCCGTGTCGAAGCCGGCACGCGTCAACCGGGTCTGCATCTCCTGCACCTCGGCCAGGGTCAGCGCGCGCTCGGAGCCGGGGAAGGGCTGCGCGAACGAGCCGGCACCGAGGATGCGGTCGCCGAGATGGCAGATCGCGAGCGCGTAGTTCATCGACGGATTGTAGCTGCGCACCGCATAGAAGTTCGGCCCGAGCAGGAATTGCGGGCCGCCCGCGACCGGCACCCACATCGTCGCGCTGGCCTGCGGGTCCGGAAACGGCTCGCCGTCGACCCGGGTGACGCCGGAGCGCGACCACGCCAGATAGGAGCGGCTGCCGCTGATCGATCCGCCGGGACCGCGCACCTCGTAGCCCCAATGCTCGCCGCGGTGATACTTGCCGCGGTTGACCAGATATTTTGCGGTCGAGCCGAGCGCGTCATCAGGCCGTCCGAACGGCGAGACGCGGCCGTCGCGGTCATAGTCGATGCCGACATTGAGCCAGACTTCCGGCATCCATTGGGTGTGGCCCATCGCGCCGGCCCACGAGCCGCGCATCTCCTCCGGTGTCGACCAGCCCTTGTCGACGATCTTGAGCGCGTTGATCAGTTCGGTTTCCCAATAGGCCTTGCGGCGCGGCTCGTTCCAGGCGAGCGCCGCGAGCGAGGGGAATACAGGGCGCATGTGGTTCTGCTGCACCAGCGGATCGCCATAGGCGCTCTCGACGCCCCAGAGTGCCAGCAGCGTGCCGCGCTCGACGCCGTAGTCCCGTTCGATGCGGCCGAACAGCGCCTCGTTCTTCTTCAGCGCCTCGCGGCCGTTGATGATGCGCCAGTCGGACACGCGGCGGTTGATGTACTGCCAGAGCTGCTCGTTGAATTCGGGCTGCTTCTGGAAATTCTTGAACACGCTCATGTCCGGCTCGAGCCGGCTCATCACGCGGTCCCAGGTCTGCGGCGAGATTCCCTTGGCGAGCGCGCGGGCGCGAAAGCCGTCGCGCCATGCCTCGAAGCCGGCAGGCGCGGCCTGAGCCGCGAACGGCAGCAACGTAGCCGCGCCGAGCACGGATTGCAGCAGGCGGCGGCGGGTCGGTTGGAAGCGGGAATCGAGCCGAGTCATCGCTGCAGTGTAGCGGCTTTGGCCGAGGCCGACAAAACAGCCGGACGTCGACTGGGTGACAGGGCGGGTGGGCCGGAGCGAGAAAGTTCCTCTTCTCGGGCGCGGCACAATGCCCCGCGACATTCTCTTGCGGCGCGGCGGTGCGTGCCCACTTCGTAGGCTCCATTCAGTCCCACCGGAGCACGGCGTGCAGGATTCCGAACAGCTCAGCCCGGCCGATCAATCCGGCCGGTCGTCGACCAGCGTCGCGCCCGCCTCGGACCATGAGGCTCGCAAGCAACTGACGTCGCGGCGCCTGCTGGTGGTGGTCAATCCACATAGCCGTTCTGGCGCCCGGGCGATCGGACTGGCAGGTGCGCGGCTCAGTTCTGCCGGCTTCGACCTGGTGCTGTCAGCGCCCTGCAGCCGCCATGAGGTCGGCCCGTGGATCGAGGCGCATGCCGACGGCGCAGAGGCCGTCGTCGTTGCCGGCGGTGACGGCTCGCTCAATGCGGTGGCCGAAGCCGTGGTGAAGACCAAGCTGCCGCTGGGGATCATCCCGGCCGGCACCGCGAATGATCTGGCGCGCTCGCTCGGTCTGCCGCTCGACATGGAGGCCGCGGCAGACGTAATCGCGGCCGGGCATCGCAAGCAGATCGACCTCGGCGACGTCAATGGCCACAAGTTCTTCAACGTCGCCAGCGTCGGCCTCAGTGCCGATCTGGCGCGCGAACTGAGCGGCGAGATCAAGCGACGCTTCGGCCGCGTCAGCTACGCGCTCACGGCAGCCAAGGTCCTCGGGCGGGCGCGGCCGTTCCGCGCGTCGATCGTCTCGGAGGAAGGCACCGTGCAGGTCCGCACCATGCAGATCGCCGTCGGCAACGGCCGCTACTATGGCGGAGGCATGGCGGTCGAACACACCGCCGAGATCGACGACGGCCAGCTCGATTTGTACTCGCTGGAGTTCGGCCGCGTCTGGAAACTGCTGGCGTTGGCCTATGATTTCCGCCGCGGCCGCCACGGCCTGTGGCGCGAGGTGCGCTCGGCCAGAGGCTCTTCGTTCGAGGTGCGGACCCGCAAGCCGCGCCCCGTCAATGCCGACGGCGAGTTGGTGACGTTCACGCCGGCGCAGTTCTCGCAGCTCCGCAAGGCGGTGACGGTGTTCGTGCCGCAGGCCGACGCGAACTAACTCGGTCTCACGGCAAGGGCTCGTCGGGCCCCGCGCGCGCCACCGCCGGCGTGGCAGGCGCGGGGGTGAGATCGCGGCCGCGGCCGCCGATCAGTTGCTCATAGGACGCGACCAGCGTGGTGTAGGGATTGACCCAGAGCCAGCCGTCCGGCGTGAACACCTGGACGTCGAAGTGCAGATGGCGCGTCGTTCCGTTGGGGAAATCGAGATAGTTGCTGACGACGCCGAACCGCTCGCCCTCGGCCAGCCGTCGGCCGCTCAGCACGCCGTCCTCGTCCAGCCGGGCCGGGTTCATGTGCATGTAGCGAAACCGGATGTGCTCTCGCTCGGTGTTGACCTGAAGCGTGACCGCCTGCTGCTTCGCAGACCGGATCACCACGCCGTCGCGCACCGCGACCACGCCCTGCTGCTTGACGTCGCAATCCGGCTGGTCCGGCAGGCATGAGCCAGGACGGATGTCCTGGCCTTGATGGCCGTAACCCAGCGCGCATTGGCCGACGCCGAAGCTTCGGCTCTCGCAGAAATTGTCGCGCCACGGATAGGAGAACGGGCCGGTGCCGCCATCCTCCGCGCGCGGGGTGTAGGACTGGGAGCGCGCATAGGCCGGCGTTTTCTCGATCGGAAAGCGGATCTGCGCGTACACGGTCGAGTCCGGCCGTCCGTCCTGTTTGCGGAAGCCGGAGCCCGGGATGATCTCGCCGCTAGGCCAATAGGTGAAGTCGTCGGATAGGGCGAGCGGACGCTCCGCTGGCGTCGCGGGCAGATCACGCAGCGGGCGCTGCGGCTGGCCGCCGGCGACGTGCAGTGTTCGGAGGAAATGCTCGGCGACTGGAGCGGCCTCGCGGCAGGCGAGACGGCGCTGGCGCGGCACCGAGTCGAGACATTGGATCGACACCACATAGGCCGCGCCGAAGCGGGAGAAGGCGTAGCGGACATAGCCTTCGCGGATGAAGCGCCGCAGGTCCGGATACTGCGTGGCCAGCGCCTTGACGGGCTCGCCCTTGCCGCCGGGCGGATCGCTGATGTCGTAGATCAGCTTCGATCCGGTGATCTGCACTTCGACCGGGCGCGCGAAGATGCGCGCCGGTAGGTCGACGCCGGCGTTGGAGTCGAGCGTGAACACCGCGTCGTAACCCGCTGGGCCGGCATCGAACATTGCGCTCTGGAAGCCGCCCTGGGCGGCCGGCAGCGCGGCACTGTCGGGTGTTGGATCGGGATCGGCGCCCAGCAGCGCGGCGGTATCGACCGGGAGCAAGGCCGGGACCGCGCTGTAGGCGATGCCGGGGAAGAACCGTCCCGTGATGGCGTTGAGCCGCACCAGCGCCGGGGTGCGGCGGGGGTCATAAGCGGGCAGGCCGTGGCGGCCGCTGAAGACGAAGTCGGCCGCAACGGTCGCATAGGGGGACAGTTCGGCGCGGAGTTGGTCGAGAGCGGCTCGCCAGTCGATGCGCAGCGCCGTCAGAGTCGGCGTGCTGAACTCTTCGGCTCTCGCTGGGGCGGCGGCGAAGGCCGCGACCAGCAGCAGGCCGCCGATCCTTCGCAGCGATGTTGGACCGACTGCCCCTCGGCTCAAGCGACGTGCCTCCTGTTCGTGCAGGAGGTAAATCTAGCGATATTTTAGGCGATTGGCCAAGTAGGGGGCGCTACAGGGTTGATGCGCTTGGTTAAAAAGACGAAAGCCCGCCGGTGCGCGGCGGGCTTCGATCCAGTCCGGACGATGAGGAAACAACCTCAATCCTTGGCGCGCTCGACGTAGGAGCCGTCTTCTGTCAGCACCACGATGCGGGTGCCGGTGCCGATGTGCGGGGGGACGGCGGTGCGGACGCCGTTGGACAGCACGGCCGGCTTGTAGGACGACGACGCGGTCTGGCCCTTGGTGACCGGCTCGGTGTCGACCACTTCGAGCGTGGCGCGTTGCGGCAAAGTGATGGCAACGGCGGTGGTGTCGTGCATCGACAGCTTCACCACCATGTTCTCCTGCAGATACGGCGCGGAGTTGCCGACGACGTCCTTGGCGACCTGAACCTGGTCGAAGGATTCCGGCTCCATGAAGTGGAAGCCTTCGCCGTCTTCATACAGGAAGGTGTAGTTGCGCTCTTCGATGGTGACCTTTTCGACCTGGTCGGTGGTCTTGTAGCGCTCCGAGATCTTCACGCCGTCGCTGATTCGGCGCATTTCGATCTGGCTGACCGGGGTGCCCTTGCCGGGATGGATGTTTTCGGCCGACAGGACGACGTAAAGCTTCCCATCTTGCTCGAGGACGTTGCCCTTGCGAATAGAACTGGCGATGACTCTCAAAGGAATGTTTCCTGTGGTTCAGGTCCGGGCCCGATCCGGGCATTGGTATCCCGAGGCCTGCGAAGCGGTTTCGGGCCGCAACATACTCATTTGGCCCGCTTATGCCAGCGTTTTGCGCTTTTCCGCGGGATCGACTTGAGATGCAGGAACCAGCCCCCGTGTCGCCCTGGTGGGACCGAGCCAAATATCTGGACCGTCAGCCGTTTTTGCGCGCGCGCAGCGCTGTGACGCGGGCCATTCGCGACTGGTTCGCGGCTGCGGATTTCGCCGAGGTCGAGACTGCGATCCTGCAGCGTTCGCCCGGCAATGAAACCCATCTGCACGCCCCCAGGACCGAACTGCTCGGGTCTGATGGTGAGCGCAGCACGCTGTTTCTGCGGACCTCGCCGGAATTCGCCTGCAAGAAGCTGCTGGCGGCCGGCGAGGCGCGGATCTTCGAATTCGCCCGCGTGTTTCGCGATCGTGAGCGGGGCCGGCTGCATCTGCCTGAGTTCACCATGCTGGAGTGGTACCGCGCCGGCGAGCCTTATGAGGCGGTGATCGCCGATTGCGTCGCGCTGATCGGGCTGGCGGCGCGCACCACCGGCGTTGGCGCGTTCGGGTATCGCGGCCGCAGCGCTGATCCGCTGGCGCGGCCGGAGATGCTCACCGTTGCGGACGCGTTCGATCGCTATGCGGGGATCGATCTGCTCGGCACGATCAGCGGCGGCAAGGGTGATCGCGATGCGCTGGCACGCGCGGCGGACAGCAAGGTGCGCGTCGTTGCAGACGACACCTGGTCGGACATCTTTAGCAAGGTGCTGGTCGAACATGTCGAGCCGCGGCTCGGGGAAGGGCGGCTGACCGTGCTGCACGAGTATCCGGCGCCGGAAGCGGCGCTGGCGCGGAGCAAGGCCGGCGACCCGCGCGTCGCCGAGCGCTTCGAGGTCTATGCCTGCGGCGTCGAGCTCGCCAACGGTTTTGGCGAACTCACCGACGCGGCCGAGCAGCGGCTGCGCTTCACCGCCGAGATGGACGAGAAGCAGCGCCGCTATGGCGAGCGCTATCCGCTCGACGAGGACTTTCTCGCCGCGGTGGCGCGGATGCCGGAGGCGAGCGGCGTCGCGCTCGGCTTCGACCGGCTGGTGATGCTGGCGACCGGTGCCGCCAGCGTCGATCAGGTGGTGTGGACGCCGCCGGCCGGTGAGGCGTCATGAGCAAGGTGACCCGGTTGCAATCGGCCGCTGCCACGACGCTGCGCAGCGCCGACGATCTGGTGACGCAGGGGCTCGCGCCGGAAGAGGCGCGCGACGATCTCGACCGCGTCGCGCAGCGCTACGCCATCGCGCTGACGCCCGACGTCGCTGCGCTGATCGACCCCGATGATCCGAACGATCCGATCGCGCGGCAATACATTCCGCAGGTCGACGAACTGGTGTCGCTGCCGATCGAGCGCGACGATCCGATCGGCGACGTGCCGCATTCGCCGGTCGAAGGCATCGTGCATCGGCATCGCGACCGTGTGCTGCTGAAGCTGGTGCATGTCTGCGCGGTGTATTGCCGGTTCTGCTTCCGCCGCGAGAGCGTGGGACCGGGCAAGGACAATGCGTTGTCGCGCGAAGCGACAACGGCGGCGCTGGACTACGTCCGCGCGCACCCGGAAATCTGGGAAGTGATCTTCACCGGCGGCGATCCGCTGGTGCTGTCGCCGCGCCGGCTCGCCGAGATCATGGCCGAGCTCGCCACCATCCCGCATCTCAAGATCATCCGCTTTCACACCCGGCTGCCGGTGGTCGATCCGGCGCGGATCGATTCGGCGCTGCTGCAGGCGCTGCGCGTGCCCGGCAAGACGGTGTGGATGGCGCTGCACGCCAACCATCCGCGCGAACTGACGCCGGCTGCGCGTGCCGCGTGCGCGCGGCTGATCGATGCCGGCATCCCGATGGTCAGCCAGTCGGTGCTGCTGCGCGGCGTCAACGACGACGCGGCAACGCTCGAGGCGCTGATGCGCGCCTTCGTCGAATGCCGGATCAAGCCGTATTACCTGCACCACGCCGACCTAGCGCCCGGCACGGCGCATTTGCGCACAACGCTGGCCGAAGGTCAGGCGCTGTTGCGCGCGCTGCGCGGTCGGGTCTCCGGGCTATGCCAACCGGAATACGTGCTCGACATCCCGGGGGGATACGGAAAGGCGCCGGTCGGCCCCAACTATTTGACGGCGGTTGATGGAACCGACGCGAATTCGCGCTATCATGTCGCCGACTATTGCGGCGACGTGCATCTGTATCCGCCCGCGCCCGAATGAGCGTCGGTCGGCCGCAACCGCGGACGGCAACCGCCGGGGCGAATGGGCGTTGAGATTCGGTTCGGCTTCGCGCGTCTCGCCGGGCGCGCGTAGCCGGGAAGACCGGCGAAGGACGCAAGCCGCAGGCTGCGCGGCTCACTTGTCGGACGATCGGGCGTGAGCCGAGGATGATCGTTCGTTTCGGAAGGAATATCCCATGAAGAAACTGATCATCGCCACCACGATCCTGACCCTCGCGGGCGGCGCGGCCGCCCTGGCGCAGTCCGGCTCGGGTGGAGCCGGCGGGTCGGGCGGCATGAGCGGCGGCGCGGGCGGCGTCGGCGGTCCGGCCAATCCGAGCGTGCCGCCGGCGCTGTCGTCGGATCAGCGCGTCACCGGGCAGGCGCCGGTCGGCCATCGCCAGCCGCGGCGCGGCGACGTGTCGGAGCCGGCCGGCTCGCTGGATCAGCAGGACCCGGCCGACGCCGCGCTGGATCGCAAGATCAAGAGCATTTGCCGCGGCTGCTGAGCCGCGGCAAACGCCGTCTCGTCCCTCAGGCCTTGTTGCGGGCGGCCAGCGCCAGCGCGATCAGCGACGTGCCGCCGAACACCAGGTTGATGCCGACCAGCAGGCCTATCGCCCAGGCGGCCGTGCCGGGCCATCCCGAGATGATGATGAACGCCACCAGGATGTCGAGCACGCCGGCGGCGAGCATCCAGCCCCAGCGCTCCGACATCCGGCCGCGATGCTGGAGGGCGTACATGATGGTCGCGACGCCTTCGGCCAGGAAATAGACGCCGATCACGAAGGTGAGGGTGAGGATGCCCTGCACCGGCTGGGCGATCAGCAGTACGCCGACGATCACTGCCAGAATGGCGGAGATCAGCGACCACCAGAAGCCTGGTGCCTGACGGGCCCAGAAGCTGAAGGCGAGGCCGGCCACGCCGCTGATCAGGAACAGCCATCCCAGCAGAATGGCAATCGTCAGGCTCGCCAGCAGCGGCAGCAGGATCGCGGCAAAGCCGAAAACCAGCAGCAGGATGCCCTCGATCAGATAAGCCTTCCAGTGCTTCTGAATCGTCGCGTCGACGGCAGCCTGAAGCCGCTCGGTATCGTTCGGGAGTGTCATGTGAATCTCCTGCACCTTGGACACGACCCGACCATACCTCGCGAATGGTGACGCAACGGAAAATGTTCGGCGCTGATTTGCGCAGGCGGACCGGCGGAGGCGCATGGGCGTCGGCGCGTTGCCGGGCGACGTCACGACCGTCGCGCTTGGACGCAGACGGTCTCCTGCCTTGCTTTATCTCAACATTCCAACACCTGAATGCGGTATAGTGATGTTGCTGGCGATTGGCGCGCAGCTGATTCGCCGGGCTTCTAAGCTGAGGACGTGATGCCCTTGAGGCGAAGACCAGCCTGTACGGTTTGCGGAATGCGCACCGCGCTGGCGCGCATCTCTCCCATCGAACTGGTCCATGAGCTGCGCACATTCGAATGCCGAGGCTGTGGCCAGGTCGACCGTTATGCCGTCAAGGGCGGCCCGGACTCCTATTGGCTGCTGCTATCCGATTCCGGCAGCCCAAGCGCGCGGGCTGACAGCAGCGCCGGCTAAGTATCTTCAGCCGCGCAAACGCTACGCTTGATCCGCTTGAGATGGCTTCGATCAGTTGAACGCTGAGCCGGCCGAGGACAGATGATCTGCTGAGCTTGCGGGTCGGCCTGAGCGTGCGGAACGTAGTTAACGCGGCTTAACCAACGATGGCTCGCGTCGCGGCCCGAAAGAGGCGCGCAGACTGGCTGAACCAAAATAGCAAGAGGGGATGGCGCTCCCTAGCGGAATCGAACCGCTCTCTCCACCGTGAAAGGGTGGCGTCCTAACCGATAGACGAAGGGAGCGAAGCCGCACGGCTGGTGATTCAGATCGGGAATCGCCGGGCCCGCGGAACGCACGGTCTATAACGCATTCGTCAGCCGGATCAACACGATGTGCCGATCGGCAGGCAGTGCGGCCGTGTCGTCGGGCAGGTCCCGGCGGCAGCGGCGGGCGAACGTATAGTGGCGTTTGCGCGCCCCGGCAAGTCCGCTGCGCCAAGAACCGAAGATACCCCGAAATTTCGATCAATTTTGCAACGTTTTTTCAATGTCGCCGACCTAGACCGGCAGCGACGGAGAACGGCATGGCGAGAGAACGCAGCAAACGGGAACAACGCCGATCGGTTCGGCAGAACGGCTGGATCACGCTCGACGGCGGATTCGCGGCGCGGCCCTGCGAGGTGATCGATCTGTCTGCGACCGGCGCGAAGCTGACCATCGCCGACGCGATATCGCTTGGTCCCAAGCTGCGCCTGGCGTTCTCGCGCGATGCCCGGACCGGGCGCAATTGCGAAGTCGTCTGGCGCGACGGCACCACCGTCGGGATCAAGTTCGTCACCTGAGCCGACGCGGCAACGGCGCAGTCGCCGCAGAATCATCCGCCAGCAAAAAAGGCCCCGCTCGAAAGCTGGGCCTTTGTTGATGGTCGTGCGAAGATGTGGTGGTGGTGATCAGCGGCCGAAGAACAGCCAGAGAAGAATGATCACCGGGATCGGTACACCGAGCATCCAGAGAAGTAGTCCACGTCCCATTGTCAGCCTCCGTTGATTTCACAACCAACGCCATCCGATAGCGCTGGTTCCGAGAGGCCGTCAGGTTTTAAACCATAGGGTTGTGGAACAAATCGTCGTCGCGCTGCGCGCCGCGACGAACTAATCGTCGATGCTTACCAGTGGCCCGTGTTCGGCATGGACAGCCACGGCTCCTGCGGCGGCAGCGCCGCGCCTTTCTGCAGGAATTCGATCGAGTGCAGATCAGGCGAGCGCACGAACGCCATCTGGCCGTCGCGCGGCGGACGGTTGATGGTGATGCCGAGCTTCATCAGCCGCTCGCAGGTCGCGTAGATGTCGTCCACTTCGTAGGCGAGGTGGCCGAAATAGCGATCCTCGCCGTAGCTCTCTTCGTCCCAATTGTAGGTCAGTTCGATCGTTGGGGCGGGGCGGCCGGCCGACTGCTTCACCAACTCCTCGTCGTCCGACGCGCACAGAAACACCAGGGTGAAGCGGCCCTTGTCGTTGTCGATGCGACGAACCTCCTTGAGGCCGAGCGCGTCGCTGAAGAACTTCAGCGCGGCATCGAGATTGCGGACGCGCAGCATGGTGTGCAGGTAACGCATTTGGTCTTGATCTCCAGTGAGGCGATGGCTTCGATCTTGCGACGAAAGCGCGGTGATTGAAAGCGCCGGCGGCCGGCTGCGCGGGGAATGCGGCGCGCATGGCGCGGAGCGATCGGCAAACCGGGCCCCGCAGCAGTGCTGCGGAGCCCTTCGCTGATCGGCAATCGCGTGCATGGGGAGTGCGGCGAAAAAGCAACTCGCGCGGAGGTCCGCCGACGAAAAAGAGCCCCGCCTTGGAGGGCACGGGGCTCTTTCGGGGGAGGTCATCCGTAGAGACACTCAGACTATCGGCGTGGTCACTCACGGTTGCAATTCAAAAAAATGTGGGGTCGAATCCGAGCATGCGGAACCGGGGCGTTTGCGTCCCGTTCGAGTCCTCGACAGTTCGTCGCGCCCCGTTGTCGGCTCGCAGCCGGCTTGCGACGCAGGTGGCGAACTGCGATGGACCGATCTCCGATGGACTGGTCTACCGTGGATCGCCAGTCGTGCGTCGACGTGTTTCGGAATGCAGCAGCCATGATCGCACCCGACCTTCGCAGCGGAGTTGAACAGCTCGGCGACATGATCGCGCATGCCAGGGTGATCGTGCCGTTCACCGGGGCGGGGATCTCGACCGAATCCGGCATCCCGGACTTCCGTTCGCCAGGCGGGCTGTGGACCCGCAATCGCCCGATCCCGTTCGAGGAGTTCGTGGCGCGGCAGGATGCGCGTGACGAGGCCTGGCGGCGCCGGTTCGCCATGGACTCGACCTTCGCGGCGGCACGGCCGGGCCGCGGCCATCGGGCGCTTGCCGCGCTCTACAAGGCCGGCAAGATCCCGGCGGTGGTGACGCAGAACATCGACAACCTGCACCAGGCGTCCGGCTTTGCGCCGCAGGATGTGGTCGAACTCCACGGCAACACCACCTACGCGCGCTGCATCGGCTGCGGCAAACGCCACGAACTCGACTGGGTGCGTCAATGGTTCGAGCGCACCCGCAATGCGCCGCATTGCACCGTCTGCGACGAGCCGGTGAAGACTGCGACGGTGTCGTTCGGCCAGGCGATGCCGCCTGACGAAATGCGCCGCGCCACCGAACTCGCACAGCACTGCGATCTGTTTCTGGCGATCGGCTCGTCGCTGGTGGTGTGGCCGGCCGCGGGCTTTCCGATGCTCGCCAAAGAGTCCGGCGCCAAGCTGGTGATCATCAACAACGAGCCGACCGATCAGGACGACATCGCCGATCTGGTGATCCGCGCCGACATCGGCGAGACGCTCGGACCATTCGTCGGAAACTGAATCCCCGTATGATTCGCAGGTAATCAACCCTGTTCATAGTCGTTGTCGCCCGCGTTTTTTATCTTTGCCGAGCGGGCCGGGGTGTTATCTTCGAATCACAGATTCGCGGCGGCACGATCCTGATAAGTCTCTGCACCAAAGATCACGGATTGCTGGCGCCGCATAAGCGGCATGATGTTTTTTGACGCGCGGGGTCCGGGGTCATGGGGTCGGACGGATTTGAGTCCAAAAAGCCAGGCGGCATGCCGGCAGTCGGCGTCGGACGGCCGGTGGCCGTCGAGTTCGCGCATCGCGACGGCGTCGGCAGTGCCTTCGCCGGGCTCGGTGACTCCGCCAGTCTGGTCGAGATCAGCGGCGTGATCAAATGGTTCGACGCCTCGAAGGGCTACGGCTTCATCGTCCCCGACAACGGCGCCGCAGATGTGCTGCTGCACGTCACGGTGCTGCGCCGCGACGGCTATCAGACCGCCTATGAGGGCGCCCGCATCGTCGTCGAATGCGTGCAGCGGGCCAAGGGCTATCAGGCGTTCCGTGTCGTCTCGATGGATGAATCCACCGCGATTCATCCGGCGCAGATGCTGCCGGCCCGCACCCATGTCAGCGTCACGCCGACCAGCGGGCTCGAGCGCGCGCAGGTGAAGTGGTTCAACCGGCTGCGCGGCTTCGGCTTCCTCACCTGCGGCGAGGGCACGCCCGACATCTTCGTGCATATGGAAACCCTGCGCCGCTACGGCATGACCGAGCTGCGGCCCGGTCAGTACGTGCTGGTCCGGTTCGGGCCGGGCTCCAAGGGCATGATGGCCGCCGAAATCCAGCCGGAACACGGCGCGCCGGGGCTGTCGTCGCACTGAGCGGCCGATCGACGGACTGATCACGCGAGCCCGTCTTGGCCGGGCTTGTCCCGCGTCCATGCCTTTTCATATCGACCGCTGCAAGACGTGGATGCCCGGCGTGAGGCCGGACATGACGCGCCAAGATGCTTGTGCCCGTTGTCCGCGGTCAGGCCGGCCGGATAGCCATCCCCAATTTGTGATCCGCTCCGCGCGATGATCGGCGGATCCAGCTCGCGGGCTCTGGCATTCCGCAGGGGGACCGGGCTAGGGTCGGCCGATCCTTTCCGCATGCGAACAGGCTGCCCGATGATTGGCTACGGACTTCGATGGACCCGCGCGTGGAGCGCGCTCGCCGCTGTGCTGATGTTGTGCGCCTTTGCGGCGGGCGAGGCGCGCGCGGCGAAGATGGAAACGCTGGAGATCGCCAGCCAGACCGGCGTGCACGTCTTCAGCGTCGAGATCGCGACCACGGAGAAGGAGCGCGAAACCGGCCTGATGTATCGCAAGGAGCTGCCCGACGGGCAGGGGATGCTGTTCGACTTCCGCCCCGAGCAGCAGGTCTCGATGTGGATGAAGAACACTTACGTCTCGCTCGACATGATCTTCATCCGCGCCGATGGCCGAATCCTGCGCATCGCCGAGAACACCGAGCCGATGTCGACCCGGATCATCGCGTCCGGGGGCCCGGTCGCCGGGGTGCTGGAAGTGGTCGCCGGCACCGCCAAGAAGCTCGGCATCGCCCCGGGCGACCGGGTCGGGCACCCGCTGTTCAAGGGGCGCTGAAGCGGCGGCTTGATGGGCTGGGCTGAAGCGTGTATCGACGGCTCATCGACACGGCCCGGGGTATAGCGCAGCCTGGTAGCGCGGCAGTTTTGGGTACTGCAGGTCGTTGGTTCGAATCCAGCTGCCCCGACCAGTGTTTGAGCCGCTCTACGGCAGCGCCGCGGGGCTGAGAGCCCGCTTCCGCTTTCGATCGTCAGCCTGGCCCGGCACCCGCCGAGGACGCCGTCTGCGCAGGGGGCACGGCTGCCCCATCCGCATCCGCTGCTGCGACGCTCGCTGCGGAGGCGGCCATGCCGGCCGGTTGGGCGACCGCAGCCTTGGCGGCCGCGGGCTTCAGCGGTTTGTCCTGCTTCTTCGACCAGGTGATGTAATAGGCGACCACCGTCATCAGCGCGATGCCGGAGACGCTGACGACGATCTGCGCCAGCAGCGAGCCCGAGCTCATCAGCAGCTCGAAATGCGCCACGAAGGACAGGAAGACGCCGACGCAGAACACCGCGAGCGACTGCTGGCCGCATTTGATCAGCGGATCGAACACCTTCCATTCCAACCCGGCCCAATCCTTCGGCACGAAGCGGATCACCAGCACGACCAGCACGGCGAAATGCAGGAACCGATAGGGCGCGAGGTTGGTCTTGTCGTTGGGATTGAAGGCGTCGAACAGCCAGGTCGGGAACAACTCGCCGAACGCCGGAAACCGGCCGGCCATCGTCATCACCAGCGCGAACAGCATGTAGGCGATGCAGAACCACAGCATGGCGTTGGAATTGATGATCGAGCGCGAGCGGGTGGTGCCGCCGAGCGCGCACCAGGCGCCGAACACGAACAGCAGCTGCCAGCAGAACGGGTTGAAGTACCAAGTGCCGGCCGGATAGGCGGGCAAATTCCAGCCGAAATGCCGCGCCGCAAAGTACAGCGTGAACGAGGCGATCATCACCGCATCGGGCCGGCGCAGCATCAGCCACAGCACCGGCGGAAACAGCCCCATCAGCACGATGTAGAGTGGCAGCACGTCGAGATTGACGGGCTTGAACTTCAGCAGGAGCCCTTGGCGCAGCGTCTCGATCGGGCTGTCGACCAGGCCCGCGACGTTGAACTCGTTGATGATGTCGGGATCGCTGAAGCGCTGCGCGACGAAGCCGATCGCCACGATGTAGATCACGAACAGCACGATGTGGGCGACATAGAGCTGCCAGACCCGCTTGGTCAGGCGCGTGCCGCCGACGATGAAGCCGCGCTCCAGCATCATCTTGGCGTAGACGAACGAGGCGGTGTAGCCGGAGATGAAGACGAACAGATCGGCGGCGTCGGAAAAGCCGTAGTTCCGGGTGGTGATCCAGTTCACCACGTTGTCAGGGATGTGATCCAGGTAGATCGCCCAGTTGGCGACCCCGCGAAACAGGTCCAGCCGCAGGTCGCGCCCTTTTCCGGGCAGAATGGCCTGAATTTGCATGAGGCGGTTCGTCCGTCTTTGTTCGGAAGCCTATGTGGTCCAGGACTGCTCGATTGTCACGACGCCGGGGACAGAATATACCCAATCAGGACTGGAAATCGCCAAGCAGGGCAACACGTGTGCGGGGCCTGACAACGGCCGCGCTCCGGGAACGTTACACGATGAGCCGCGCTTTCACCAAACCACCGCAATGCCGCAGCTGACAGGCCAGAACCTTCGATGACCGCACGGATTTTCAAGCCCGCCAAGAACGCCATGCAGTCCGGGACCGCGAAGACGCGGGAATGGCAGCTCGACTACGAGCCCGAAGTGCCCCGGCAGATCGAACCGCTGATGGGCTGGACCTCGTCCAGCGACATGCAGCAGCAGATCAGCCTGCATTTCCACACCCGCGAGGAGGCCATCGCCTATTGCGAGCGCGAGGGCATTCCCTACCAGGTGATCGAGCCGAAGCCGTCCGAGCGTCGCCGCGCCGCCTATGCGGATAATTTCGCGTTCCGCCGTCCGGAGCCGTGGACGCACTAAATCGGGGCGCCCACTCGCGTTCGTAGACTGGTGCTTCGGCGGCGATTCGCTGCCCGCAACCCAGCGCACACCACGTTTTTATCCGGCCGGGCAGATCATTCGCCCGGCCGTATGACTTCTCGGCACAAGCCCCACTTGCGGCGGTTTGCTAGCCTGCTCGCATCAGTCGGATCACGCGAGGTTAGGGTTGCGTCCCGCGCCTGCGCGGTGACACCATGCACCCAACGCTTCGCCCGAAGCGAACCAGAACTGCCGGAAACGCCATGTCCCTGCATTCCACGATCGATCCCGGCTCGGCCGATTTTGCGCGCAACAGCGACACCATGCGCGCGCTGGTGGCCGAACTGAAGGACAAGCTCGCTGCCGTCGCCGGCGGCGGTGGCGAGGCGGCCCGCGCCAAGCACACCGCGCGCGGCAAGCTGCTCGCGCGCGACCGCGTCGACCTGCTGCTCGATCCCGGCACCGCGTTTCTCGAATTGTCGCCCCTCGCGGCCAACGGGCTCTATGGCGGCGACGTGCATTCGGCCTCGATCGTCACCGGTGTCGGCCGCGTCGCCGGTCGGGATTGCATGATCGTCGCCAACGACGCCACCGTGAAGGGCGGCACCTATTATCCGCTGACGGTGAAGAAGCATCTGCGCGCGCAGGACATCGCGCGGCAGAACAATCTGCCGTGCATCTACATGGTCGATTCCGGCGGCGCCTTCCTGCCGCAGCAGGACGAGGTGTTTCCGGACGAACGGCATTTCGGCCGGATCTTCTTCAACCAGGCCAACATGTCGGCGCAGGGCATCCCGCAGATCGCGGTGGTGATGGGCTCGTGCACCGCCGGGGGCGCCTATGTGCCGGCGATGTCGGACGAGAGCATCATCGTGCGCAATCAGGGCACCATCTTCCTCGGCGGCCCGCCGCTGGTGAAGGCCGCGACTGGCGAGGTGGTGTCGGCGGAAGAACTCGGCGGCGCCGACGTGCATTCGCGGCAGTCCGGCGTGACCGATCACTACGCGCAGAACGACGCCCACGCGATCGGCATCGCGCGAAAAATCGTCGGCACGCTGAAGCCGCCGCAGCGGCCGGTGCTCAACATGCGTGAGCCGCGCGAGCCGCTGTATCCGGCCGAGCAGCTCTACGGCATTGTGCCGGCCGAGAGCCGCAAGCCGTTCGACGTGCGCGATATCATCGCACGGGTTGTCGACGGCTCGGAGTTCGACGAGTTCAAGAAACTGTACGGCACCACTTTGGTTTGCGGCTTCGCCCATATCTGGGGCTTCCCGGTCGGCATCATCGCCAACAACGGCATCCTGTTTAGCGAAAGCTCGCTGAAGGGCGCGCATTTCATCGAGCTGTGCTGCCAGCGCGGCATTCCGCTGGTGTTCTTGCAGAACATCACCGGCTTCATGGTCGGCAAGAAGTACGAGGCCGGCGGCATCGCCCGCGACGGTGCCAAGCTGGTCACCGCGGTCGCGACCGCCAATGTGCCGAAATTCACCGTGGTAATCGGCGGCTCCTACGGCGCCGGCAATTACGGCATGTGCGGCAGGGCGTACTCGCCGCGCTTCCTGTGGATGTGGCCGAACGCCCGCATTTCGGTCATGGGCGGCGAGCAGGCCGCGATGGTGCTGAGCCAGCTTCGTCGCGACAACATCGAGGCGAAGGGCGGCTCGTGGAGCACGGAGGAGGAGGAGGAATTCCGCTCGCCGATCCGTGCGCAATACGAAACGCAGGGCAGCCCGTACTACGCGACAGCGCGGCTGTGGGACGACGGCGTGATCGACCCCGCCGACACGCGGCTGGTGCTCGGCCTTGGACTGTCCGCATCGAGCAATGCGCCGATCGAGCCGACGAAGTTCGGCCTGTTCCGGATGTGATGAGCAGGACCTGATGATGACCAAACCAGCCCTGTATCGCCGCTTCCGCACGCTCTTGATCGCCAACCGCGGCGAGATCGCCTGCCGCGTCATCCGCACCGCCCGCGCCATGGGCCTGCGCACCGTCGCGGTGTATTCCGAAGCCGACGGCGGCGCGCAGCATGTCAGCGAGGCCGACGACGCCGTGCTGCTCGGCGCGGCGAAGGCGGCCGACAGTTACTTGAACATCGCGCGGATCATCGAGGCGGCGAAGCAAACCGGCGCCGAGGCGGTGCATCCGGGCTACGGCTTCCTGTCGGAGAGCGCCGAGTTCGCCCAGGCTTGCGCCGACGCCGGGCTGGTGTTCGTCGGCCCGACGCCGGACATGATCACCGCGATGGGCTCGAAATCGGGCTCCAAGGCGCTGATGGAGAAGGCCGGCGTGCCGCTGGTGCCGGGCTATCACGGCGCCGCGCAGGACGATGCGACGCTGGCAGGGGCCGCCGACAAGATCGGCTTCCCGGTGCTGGTCAAGGCTTCGGCCGGCGGCGGCGGCCGCGGCATGCGGGTGGTGCGCAAGGCGGAGGAGTTGTCAGACGCGATCGCCAGCGCCAAGCGCGAGGCCAAGGCGGCGTTCGGCGACGATACGCTGCTGATCGAGAAATACGTCGACAATCCCCGTCACATCGAGGTGCAGATCGTCGGCGACAGCCACGGCAATCTGGTGTCGCTGTTCGAGCGCGAATGCACGCTGCAGCGCCGCCACCAGAAGGTGATCGAAGAGGCGCCGTCGCCGACGCTCGACGCCGCCGGGCGCGAGAAGGTCTGCGAAGCAGCGCGACGTGCGGCCGGCGCAGTGAACTACGTCGGCGCCGGCACCATCGAGTTCGTCTCGGACGGCAAGGACGTGTTCTTCATCGAGATGAACACCCGCCTGCAGGTCGAGCATCCGGTCACCGAATTGATCTCGGGCGTCGATCTGGTCGAATGGCAGCTGCGCGTCGCGTTCGGCGAGGAGCTGCCGCTCAGGCAGGATCAGCTGAAGCTCAACGGCCACGCTATCGAGGCGCGGGTTTATGCCGAGATCCCGGCCAAGAACTTCATGCCGTCGGTCGGCAGGATCACGACGTGGCGCACACCCGCCGAGGTCGATGGTCTGCGCATCGATGCCGGCTATCGCAGCGGTGACAGCGTGTCGCCGTACTACGACGCGATGCTTGCCAAGGTGATTGCTTGGGCGCCGACCCGCGCCGCTGCGATCGATCGGCTCGACCGCGGCCTCAACGAGACCGACGTCCGCGGCGTCACCACCAACATCCCGTTTTTGTCGGCGTTGGTGACGCATCCGGACGTGCGCGCCAACGCCATCGACACCGGCTTCATCGAGCGGCATCTGGCGACGCTGACGGCGACCGCGGAATCGCTCGGCGATCTCGAACTCGCCGCTGCAGTGGCGGCGATCCTGCGCAGCGAGGATGAAGCTGCAAAGGCCGACGCAGCGTCGCCGTGGCGCGCGTCGGGCTGGATGCCGGTCGGCCGGCGCAAGCGCAGCTTCCTGTTCCGGCGCGGGCAGGGCCATGAGCACACAGATCATCAGGTGCTGCTCAGCTATGGCGGTGGCGGCTCGACGCTGACGATCGATGGTCGCGAGCTTGCGTTCGGATCGTCGGCGAACGGCGACGGCATCGATCTGCTGCTGGACGGCGTGCGTTCGCGCATTGCGGCGGTGGTGGATGGACACGAACTCTATGTCCGCACGCGCAACGGCCGCTTCGACCTGCATCTGGTCGATCCGTTCTGTGGCGAGAGCGAGGAGGCGGTCGGCGAAGACAAAATCGTCGCGCCGCTGCCCGGCACGGTTGTCGCGCTGCTTGCCGAGGAAGGCGCGAAGCTCGAAAAGGGCGCGGCGATCCTCACGCTCGAAGTGATGAAGATGGAGCAGACCCTGCGTGCGCCGTTCGCCGGCACACTCAAGGCGCTGAAATGCAAGGTCGGCGACATCGTCGCCGAGGGCGCGGAGCTCGCCGAGCTCGAGGCCGACGCCGAGTCGTAATTCTGCGTCATGGCCGGGCTCGTCCCGGTCATCCACGTCTTCGGGCGTCGATCCGCTGTAAGGCGTGGATGCCCGGCACAAGGCCGGGCATGACGATGTACTTGTGGGAGTAGTCATGACCGACACCATCCGCATCGTCGAAGTCGGCCCGCGCGACGGGTTGCAGAACGAGAAGACGCCGGTCAGCGTGGCGGATCGTGTCGCCTTTGTTGAACGGCTGGTTGCGGCGGGGCTGTCCACTGTCGAGGTCGGCGCCTTCGTGTCGCCGAAGGCAGTGCCGCAGATGCAAGGCTCCGACGAGGTGCTGCGCGCGTCGCTGAAGCTTCCCGGCGAGTTTCACGTGCTGGTGCCGAACGAGAAGGGCTACGAGGCCGCGCGCGCCGCCGGTGCGCAGGTGATCGCGGTGTTCGCCTCGGCGTCCGAAGGTTTCTCTCGTGCCAACATCAATTGCAGCGTCGCGGAATCAATCGAGCGCTTCAAGCCGGTGATCGCCCGCGCCAAGGCGGACGGCGTCAAGGTGCGCGGCTACGTGTCCTGCGTGCTTGGCTGCCCGTTCGATGGCGACGTCCCGGTGCAGGCGGTGGTCGATGTCACGACGACGTTGCGCGATCTCGGCTGCTACGAGGTCTCGCTCGGCGATACCATCGGGGTCGGCACGCCGAAGAAAGTGCGCGAATTGCTGCACGCCTGCGCCGACGCGGTGCCGATGGCGTCGTTGGCGATGCATTTCCACGACACCTACGGCCAGGCGCTCGCCAATCTCTACGCCGGCCTGGAAGAAGGCGCCCACGTCATCGACAGCGCCGCCGGCGGCCTCGGCGGCTGCCCGTATGCACCGGGCGCCACCGGCAACGTCGCGACCGAGGACGTGGTGTACATGCTGGAAGGCATGGGGGTGTCGATGGGGGTCGATATGGACAAGCTGATCGCAGCAACTAACGGCATTGCGTCACTACTTGGACGACCGCCGGTCAGCCGCGTGGTGAATGCGCTGAACGCGAAGAAGAAGCGGGCGAGTTAGTTCGGCGCTTGTAGGGTGGGCGAAGCGTGCTTACCCTACAATCTCCGTGTCCCGCACGCGGTGCAGCGCGTAGCGCTGCTCCGCAGATGCGGGACCCCGGTTAGCGCTAGCGAAGGAACCGGGGCCCCGGATCTGCGCGGCGGCACTGCGTGCCGCAGCTTGTCCGGGGCACGATGTGCGGCAGCTTGTCTGGGCACACCTTCATCTCACACTCTCCGGCCCCATCACCAGATCCGGCAACCCGGTCGAAATCCCCGGGAAGAAGCATAGCAGCAGCACCGCCAGCATCATCAGCAGCACGAAGGGCAGGGTGCCCCAGATCACGTCGCTGAGCGGGATGTCGGGGGCGACGTTGCGGATGACGAAGATGTTGAGGCCGACCGGTGGATGGATCAGGCCCATCTCCATCACGACGGTCATCACAACGCCGAACCAGATGATGTCGAATTCGGCGGCGCGCAGCGGCGGCAGGATGATCGGCGCGGTCATCAGGATGATCGAGACCGGCGGCAGGAAGAAGCCGAGCATCACCACCAGCAGCAGGATCGCGGCCAAGAGTTCCCATCGCGGCAGGTTCATCGCCACGATGGCTTCGGCGGCGGATTGCGAGATGTGCAGATAGCTCATCACGTAGGAGTACAACAGCGACATGCCGATGATCATCATCAGCATGGTCGACTCGCGCACCGTCGAGGTCATGATCGGGGCGAGGTCGCTCGGCCGCCACACGCCGTAGATCAGCGCGATCAGCAGCAGCGCCAGCAGGCCGCCGAGACCGGCGGTTTCCGACGGCGTGGCGTAGCCGCCATACAGCGCGATCATCACGCCGGTGAGCAGGATGATGAACGGCAGCACCCGCGGCAGCGCGCCGAAGCGCTGCGCCATGGTGAACTTCTCGTCGGTGAGGATGGGCGAGTTGGTCCCGCTCTGCTCGTAGGCGCGCTTGGCTGTCGCGTATTCCTTGCGGAAGCGGATCACCGCATAGATGCCGAACAGCGTCACCAGCAACAGGCCGGGGCCGATGCCGGCGAGGAACAGCCGGCCGAGCGATTTCTCCGCCGCCACCGCGAACAGGATCATGGTGATCGACGGCGGCAGCAGGATGCCGAGCGTGCCGCCGGCTGCGATGATGCCGGCCGCGAAGCCGCCGGAGTAACCGCGCTTGCGCATCTCCGGAATGCCGGCCGATCCGATCGCCGAACAGGTCGCGGGCGACGAGCCGGCCATCGCGGCGAACAGCGCGCAGGCGAACACGTTGGCGACGCCGAGGCCGCCGGGCACCTTGTGCAGCCAGGCGTGCAAAGCGGAGTACAGATCCTGGCCGGCGCGGGACTTGCCGATCGCCGCGCCCTTGAGGATGAACAGCGGGATCGACAGCAATGTGATCGACGCCATCTCCTCGTAGACGTTCTGCGTCACCGTATCGAGCGACGCCGACGGCATGAAGATCGCCATGAACACCAGCGCGACGGCGCCGAGCGCGAACGCGATCGGCATGCCGGAGAACATCGCGACCAGAGTCGCGATGCCGTAGCTGATCCCAATGCCGAGAACTGTCACGAGCGAATCCAATGCTTGAGCGCTTGGGCGATCTGCAGCGCAATCTGCACGCACAGCAGCGTCATGCCGGCCGCCATCAACCCGTAAGGGATGGCGAGCGGCGGTGACCAGATCGAGTTCGACACCTGACCGTCGACGTAAGCCTCGTGCGTCAGCGTCCAGGACTTCCAGGCGAAGAACGCGCAGAACGCTAGGCTGGCGATGTCGACCAGCAGCAGCCGGATGCGATTGACGAGCGGCGACAGCAGCCCGGTGAACGCCTCGATGCCGATATGGCCGCGCTGGCTCTGCACGAACGCGGCGGTGAGGAAGGTGGCGCCGACCAGCAGGAACACCGCGGCTTCGTCCTGCCAGTAGGTGGCGCTGTGGAACAGGCTGCGCACCACGACGCTGTAACTGAGGATGCCGCAGGCGGCGATCAGCGCCAGCGCGGCGGCCAGCAGGATGGCGCGGTTGACCCACGCCAGCGCGTGGCCGAGCACGCCGCCCGTCTCACGATGGGCGGCGCTGGTCGGGTCGGCCTGACCCGCGGCAGGACCATGCATCATGCGGCGTCGGTGGCGAGCTTGAGCAGGTTGGCGCAGTTCGCGCTCTTCTTGGCGTAGTCCGGCCACGCGGTGTCGCGGGCGATCGCGCGCCATTTCTCGACCGTGGCGATGTCGAGTTTCTGCACCTTGGCGCCGGCCTTCTCGTAGACCTTGGCGACCTCGATATCGTCGTCCTGCGCGCCCTTGCGGCCGAATGCTTCGAGCTCGGTACCGACGCTGAGGATGATGTCCTGGTGGGTCTTCGGCAGCTTGTCGAAGATCGCCTTCGACATCATCAGCGGCTCGAGCATGAACCAGTAGGACGCGTCGGCGCCCGACGTCAGATGCTTGGCGACTTCTTCGAGCCGGAACGAGATCAGGCTGGTCGAGGAAGTGATGCCGGCATCGCAGGCGCCGGTCTGCATCGCCGCGTAGATCTCGTTCGACGGCACCGACAGCACCGCGGCGCCGGCCTGCTGCAGCACCATGTCCATCTCGCGCGAGCCGCCGCGCACCTTCAGCCCCTTGGCGTCTTCCGGCGCCAGCATCGGCTTGTTGCGGCTGGCGACGCCGCCGGCCTGCCAGACCCAGGTGATCAGCATGATGCCCTTGTCGGCGAGGAAGTCGGTCAGCGCCTTGCCGATCGGCTTGGTCTTCCAGGCGAGGCCCTGATCGTAGGTTTCGACCAGGCCAGGCATCAGGCCGATATTGGTCTCCGGTACTTCACCGCCCGCATAGGGCATCGGATACAGCGACAGATCCAGCGCGCCTTTGCGCATCGCGGAGAACTGCGCGTTGGTCTTGATCAGCGACGAGCCGGGATAGACTTCGCCGACGAGATCGCCGCCGGAGCGCTTGCTGATCTCGGCGGCGAACATCCGGCACAGCCGGTCGCGGAAGTCGCCTTTGTCGATGGTGCCGCCGGGGAACTGATGCGAGATCTTCAGCGTCGTGGCGGCATGGGCGGTTCCGGTTCCGAGCCGCAGAATCGCGGGCGCGGCCAGCATGGTCGCGACGACATGGCGACGTGAGATCATCATTTCACTCCCGGGAATTTGTTTGTTGGTTGTGATGGCTACCGCTTGCGTCGGCGGGTGGTCAAGCCGGCGCGTGATCAGCAGGCCGATTTGCGGCGACTATTCTGCGACGCAGTGCAACGCAGCTTGAGATGCTGCGCCGCACGCTTGGTGATTACTTGAGCGCGGCACCTGGCGAGACATGAAAGGTACGGTCTCGCGCCGAGAGCTTCACGAACGCCGCCGGCAGCGTCAGCGAGCGATCGGGTTCCCTCGGAGCTCACTCCCTAGGCGATAGTATTTGCGGGACGAATCGTGTTCGTCGGTAGATGGGTGCGGTTTAGGGGACTGTGGATGATAAGGATTGCGGCCGGGTGGGCGAGCGTGTGCGTGGTCGTCGGGTGTGCGGGCGCGGCCCAAGCAGCGGATGTGCCGGGGGGCAGGGCTTCCCTCGTCAAGGCACCGGGTGTTGCGGCCGCGGCGGATTGGAGCGGCTTCTATGTTGGTACGCATGTCGGCGCCGCGGCCTCGGACAACGCCTGGAACGGCGCTTCGGGGCCGGTGCTGGCGCTCCCGCCGCAGCCGCTCCCATTCTACGGCCACGGCGTCAGCGGCAATGTGATCTCGGGATTTCAGGCCGGTTATAATTTTCAGGCGGGACGTTTCGTCTATGGCGTGGAAGCCGACGCGAGCTTCGGCAACATCGGCGGCGTGGCCGGGTGCCTCGGCGGAACGTTCGCCTGCACCAGCCGGATGGACGATCTTTGGACCGTCGCAGCCCGGTTCGGGTTCGCGGCCAGCGATGTTCTGCTTTATGCCAAGGCGGGTGCCGCCTGGACGGACGTCAAACGCCGGATGGCGAGCGGCGCAACCGCCAACGTTCTGGACGGCTCCGAGACCCGCGCCGGATGGCTGGTCGGCCTCGGCGCCGAGTACGCTTTCCTGCCGGGCCTGTCCGCCAAGATCGAATACAACTACGCCGATTTCGGCAGTCGCTCGCTGGCGATGACGGACCAGTTCGGCGCGACGTCCGATGTGACGGTCGGCCAGACCGCGCACCTGGTCAAACTCGGTTTGAACTATCGCCTCGGGGCGGCGTCGATCAGCGCGGCGCCGGCTCCCGGCGTGCCGTTGCCGCAATGGAGCTGGACCGGCATCTATATCGGCGCGCAGGCCGGCGGCGGCTTCGGCCGCAATCAATGGGAGTCCGCCAACGGCGCGCTGCTGGCGATCTCGTCGTCGGGCGGCTTCCCCGGCAGTGGCGACATTTCGGGGCTGTTCGGCGGCGGACAGATCGGCGCCAATCTGCAGGTCGGGCGCTGGGTCGTCGGCGTCGAGGCGTCGGCGGCTGCGGCGGATATCGGCGGCTACGCGAAATGTGCCACGGATGTCGCCGTCGGCAGCAACTTCGTCTGCCACAATGCCATCACCTCGCTGGGCACTGTCGCCGGACGCTTCGGGCAGAGCTGGGGCAATCTGCTGATCTACGGCAAGGCCGGCGCCGCCTGGGCCACCGGCAACAGCGAGGCGCAACAGTCCGGTTTTGCCAGCCGTTTCACCGAGAGCGGGACGCGCTGGGGCTGGATGACCGGCACCGGTCTCGAATACGCGCTGAGCCAGAACCTCTCGGCCTTCGTCGAATACAACCACGTCGATTTCGGCACGCGCGACACCCGCTACGCCGATCAGTTCGGCAACGCCTCGGTGGTCGGCTTCAACCAGAAACTGGATCTGGTGAAGGCCGGCATCAACTACCGGCTTGGTTGGGGCGCGCTAATGCTGGAAGCGGGCGCGGCCACGCCGCTATTCGTCAAGGCGCCAACGCTGCCGCTCGGCTGGTCTGTCGAAGCCGGCACGCGCTATTGGGGCAGTTCCGGGCGGATGCAGAAGGATCTGAACGACAACGCCTCGCCGAGCCGGCTCAACTCGCGCCTGATCTATGCCAATCAGACCGGCCACGCGCTAGAGTCGTTCGTCCGTTTCGATCACACCTCGGGTGTTTTCGCCAAGGCCAATCTCGGCCTCGGCCATCTCGTCGGCGGCCAGCTCAACGACGAAGACTTCCCGAACCAGGTGACCTATTCGAATACGATTTCGGACATGCGGAACAGCCGGCTCGCCTTCGGTAGCGCCGATGTCGGCTACAATATCATCAACGATGGCGGCCGCAAGCTCGGTGGCTTCGTCGGTTATCGTTCGCTGTACCAGACCGGCAACGGTTTCGGCTGCCTGCAGATCGCCACCGACATCACGTGCAACGTGACGGTCCCCACGCAGTTTCTTGGTCTCAGCGAAACCGAATCCTGGCGGGGCGTCGCGCTCGGTCTCAACGTCCGCGCACCATTGAGCGAACGGCTGCGGCTGGAGGTCGATGCAGCCTATCTGCCCTACGTCAATCGGGCCGGCTTCGATAATCACTGGTTCCGGGCCGACATCAATCCGCAGTCGGAGACCGGCCACGGTTGGGGGACGCAGTTCGAAGCCATCCTGTCCTATGCCGTCACCGATCGTTTCAGCGTCGGCGTTGGTGGCCGCTATTGGTACTTCGCGACCAGCAGTGCCAGTACGATTTTCCCGGGCGAGACGGCCGTCGCGCCGATGCAGTTCTATTCCGAGCGCTACGGCGGTTTCGTGCAGACCTCGTACAAGTTCGGCGATGTCGATACGGCCGAAGCTGCGGCGCGCGGCATCGCCAAGGCGCCGCCGCAGACGGCGCCGGTGAATTGGACCGGCCTTTATGTCGGCGCCAGCGTCGGCTCGGGCTGGGGCCTTACCACCTATGCCGATCCGTTTCCGACCGCGCCGACGGGCGACCGCGTCGACCTGGGCGGTGCATTGCTCGGCGGCCAGATCGGGGCGAACTATCAGGTTGGTCATCTGGTCACAGGCGCCGAAGCGTCGGTGAACTGGGCGAACATTCGCGGCACCAATACGTGCTTCGGCGTGTATCCGGATCCGGTGACGGCCGGCTTCAACTGCGGCAGCAGGATCGATGCGATCGGCGCCTTCACGGCTCGCGGCGGCTACGCGTTCGATCGCACACTGCTCTACGTCAAGGGCGGCGCGGCGTGGGACCGGCAGCAGGATCAGTTCAACGCCATCGGCGTCGGCGGCACGATCCTCACTGACACCAGAACCAATTGGGGCTGGACGATCGGCGGCGGTCTCGAATACGCGCTGGCGCCGGCGTGGTCGATGGCGCTCGAATACAAGTACTTCGACTTCGGCGCGTCGTCGGTGTTCAGCACCTCGGCTCCGCCCGCATTGGCCGGCGTCAATCTGGCGCCGCAAAGCAACCGGCTGCAGACCGTGTCGCTCGGCGTCAATTACAAGCTGGGCGACTGGATGTCGGCGTTCCGCGACTAGGCCGGGCAGGCGAGTGCGGACGGGCCGCGCCGGTCCGTCCGCCGGTTGAGCCGCGTCGGGGGGCGCGCGGAACGGCGCGTCCGGCGCGGTTGTGGCCTTGCCGCCGAACCGCTACAACCGGGCCTCACCCGCGACGACGTCGATCTTCCCGAAGGACAATCCGATGCGTTTCGCTTTCCCCGCCGGCGCTCCGCTGGCTCTCGCCGTCGTCGCCGCCGTGTCGGTCGCCGTGGCCATTTTGCCGAGTACACCCGCCATGTCCGAACCCGCCAACATCGTCACCACGCCGTCGGGCCTCAAGGTCGAGGACACCAAGGTTGGCACCGGCGCCTCGCCGACGCGCGGCCAGATCTGCGTGATGCACTACACCGGTTGGCTGTATCAAAACGGAGCCAAGGGCGCGAAGTTCGACTCGTCGGTCGATCGCAACGAGCCGTTCGAATTTCCGATCGGCATGGGCCGCGTCATCAAGGGCTGGGACGAGGGCGTCGCCAGCATGAAGGTCGGCGGCAAGCGCACGCTGATCATTCCGCCGGAACTCGGCTACGGCGCGCGCGGCGCCGGCGGCGTCATCCCGCCGAACGCGACGCTGATCTTCGAGGTCGAGCTGCTCGGCGTGAAGGGCTGCCGTCCGGCCAAATCAGGGGTGCCCGCAATACACCAGGATGCTGCTGGCGGTGGTGCCGCAGGTGGCGGTGAGGGCGCCTTTCTCGACGCGCAGCGTGTCGGCGAAGCGGCCCTTGGTGCCGCTGACGCAGACCGCCGACAGCAGCGTGTCGCCGGCCTCGCAGGTCACCGGGCAGCCGTCGGAGGCGCAGCTCGTCGAGGTGAGAGTCTTGACCGGACTGACGGCGATCTGGGCCACCACGCCTTCGGATGGATCGCTGGTGACCGTCTCCTCGTGCTTCGAGTTCTTGGCGGCGAAAATGATCACGGCGGCGGCGACGAGCGCCACGGCCAGGGTCGGAATTTTCATGGGCAACCTCATTCCTCGAAACGGCGCTATGCCGGGAACCAAATCAGCATAGTCCGGGGTGGAAGAATTGGAAGTGATCGCTATCAAACGCGCCGGATCGGAATGACTGAACTACCAAGTGGTACTATCGTCCGAAGTGCGTACGATTGGCATCTGGACTTGCGGGCCAGCGTCATGGTGTTGGTGGATCGCTTCGTGTTGAATGCCTGCGAGTCCGATGTTGCAAGATGAATAGTCAGCCCGATACCTCTGAACTAACGCCGCCGCATCATCTGTCGATGGATCGCATCGCGCATGTGACGCTGCGCGCCGGGGCGATTTTGGCGCAGAGCGGGGCGTCGGTGCGCGTGGTGCATGAGGGCGCGCAGATGATCGCGCGCGGCCTCGGCGTCGAGGTGATGGGAATGCGCTCGGGTTACGCCTCGTTCGAGATCACGCTGGAGCGTGGCCACACCACCATCACCCGCATGATGCAGATCGGACCGCACGGCGTGAACCACCGGCTCGACTTCGCCGTGCGCGATCTCGTGGTGCGCGCGGCGCGCGGCGGCATGACGCCGGAGGAGATCGAGAGCGAGCTCGACCGGCTGCTGCGCGACACGCCGAAGCATCCATGGTGGCTGGTGGCAATCGCCACCGGCGCGGCTTGCGCGGCATTCGGCCGGTTGCTCGGCGCCGATTGGCTGTCGTTCGGGCCGATGCTGGCGGCGGCGAGCATCGGGCAGGCGCTGCGGCACTGGCTGCTCGGCCGCCGCACCAACGTGTTCGTCACCGCCGCGATCATCGGCTGCGTCGCCGCCACGCTCGGCGGGCTCGGCGCCCGGCTTGCCGGCAGCGGCACCATGCAGCTCGCGATGATGGCCTCGATCCTGCTGCTGGTGCCCGGCGTGCCCTCGACCAACGCACAGACCGACGTGCTGGACGGCTATCCGACCATGGGCAGCGCGCGGGCGGTGTGGGTGATCATGATCATGGTGTTCGCGGTGACCGGCCTGTGGCTCGCCGAATTCGTGTTGAGGATTCCGACGTGACCCAGGATATCGTCGCGATGCTTCCGTATCTGGCGCACCAGGCCGCATTCGGCGCGGTCGCCGCGGCCGGCTTCGGCGTGCTGTTCAATTTCGGCGGTCGGCCGCTGGTGTGGTGCGCGGTCGCCGGCGCGCTGGCGCTCGCCATCCGCACCGTCAGCCAGAAGTCCGGCGTCAGCCTCGAGGCCGCGACGTTTCTGGCGGCGGCCGGGACTTCCTGCGTGGCGATCCTGCTGCGGCGCTGGCTCGGCCCCGCCTGCAACGCGATCGCGCTGGCCGGATGCATCCCGATGGTGCCGGGCGCGTTTTTCGGTCAGGCGATGCTCGGCTACATGTCGGTCGCGGCCGACACGTCGGGCCAGTCGGTGGGACAGCTCGTGGCTTCGGCCCAGGCCTTCATCCGCGTCGTCTCGATCGTCGGCGCGATCGGTGCCGGGCTGGCGATCCCGGCCTATCTGTTGCGGAGCCGGCAGTTCTGAGCAAGGGTGCGCCCCTACCGCGCGAGCTGGGTCCGAGAGTGAATTCATGAAGATCGCCTTCGCCATCGTCACCCTGTTCTCGGCGGGTGGACTGCAGCGCGACTGCATGGCGCTGGCAAGCCGCCTTGCCGCACGCGGCCATGAGGTGACGATCTTTGCCGAGCGGCGGAAAGGCGAGATCCCGGCCGGCCTGACCGTCGAACTGCTGCCCAACCTCGCGCTCAGCAATCACAGTCGCGATCTGAAATTCGCCCAGGCCGTCGCAAAGCGCTGCGCCGGGCAGTTCGACCGGCTGGTCGGCTTCGGCAAGCTGCTCGACCTCGACGTGATCTATTGCGCCGATCCATGCCTCGCCGTACGCCGCGTCGGCTGGCTGGCGAGCTGGAGTTCGCGGCGGCGGACGCAGCTGCGGCTCGAGGAGTCGAGCTTCAAGCAGGGACAGAAGACGGCGTGCCTGCTGCTGAGCGCCAATCAGGCGCGCGACTTCCGCGCCGCGTGGTCCACCGAGCCGAAGCGGATCGAGGTGCTGCCGCCGACGATCGACCGGGCGCGACGGCACCCGTGAGCGGCTGCGCGAGAATCTCGGAATCGGCGAGCAGACTCTGCTGTGGCTGGCGATCGCCAACCAGCCGAGCGTCAAGGGGCTCGACCGCACCCTGGTGGCGATGAAAGGCATCCCGCAGGCGCGTCTGGCGATCGCCGGCATTCAGCCGAACAGCAAGCAGGCCGGGCAGGTGCGCGGCTGGGCGCGCGGCGTCGGCGTCGCCGATCGCGTGGAGATGCTCGGTTTCCGCTCCGACATTCCCCAGCTGATGGCCGCGGCCGATCTGCTGGTGCATCCGGCGCGCTACGACACCACCGGCACGGTGATCATCGAGAGCCTGATCAATGGCCTCCCGGTCATCACCACCGCCGAATGCGGCTACGCGCCTCACGTGCGCAAGGCCGATGCGGGACTCGTGATCCCGAGCCCGTTCGCGCAAGAGGCGCTCAACGACGCGCTCGGCACCGCGGCGTCTGCGGGCAAGCGCAATCGCTGGAGCCGCAACGGCATCGCCTATGGGGCGACCGAGCAGCTCTATGACGGCCTCGACCGCGCCGCTGATCTGATCGAGAACCCGCGCCTGCTCAAGGGTGTCTGAGCGCGCGAGGCTTTGGTCGTGGCGCGGCCGGCGGCGAGGGCGAACGGCGTCAGCGTGCGACGGCCGCGTGTGGACAAGGCAAATAGCTTTGATCCTGCGTCTCAGTTTCGCTCCGCGCGGCCGCTGGCGGCTTGAACTTCCCTGCGAACGTTGCGCTTTGGCGCAACGGAACTGGGGAGATTGCGAATGCGTCCAATCGGAGGTGCGGTGCTAGCCGCGTTGCTGCTGTCGGGATGCGCGTCGGTGACGCGCGGCACCACGGAAAACATCTCGATCGCCACCACGCCGTCCGGCGCGATCGCCAACGTCACCGGCACCGAGGCGCCGTTCAGCTGCGTGACGCCCTGCGCCGTCGAGGTCAACCGCAACGCCGACATCACCGTCAGCCTCAGCAAGGCCGGCTACGAGCCCCAGATCATCCCGCTGACCCGCGAAGTCACCGGCGGTGGCGGCGCGGGCTTCGCCGGCAACATCCTGCTCGGCGGCGTCGTCGGCATGGGCGTCGACGCCGCGACGGGCGCCGCGATGGATCACAAGCCGAACCCCGTGGTCGTGACGCTGCAGCCGGTCGCCCCGCCGCCAGTGGCCGCGCCGGCGGTCAGGCATCATCGCAAGCCGAAGGTGCCGGTAAGCTGAAGCCGCGCGAGGTTCGCGTCGGCGTGTGATGGCGTCGCGCGTGACCATCTCCACCGCGTCGACCGAAGTGGATACGGGCCATCCCCGGATCGCAGCGCGCTCCCTCTCCCGCCTGCGGGAGAGGGCTGGGGTGAGGGCGCCCCAGGCAGTGAATTAGCGACTTACTGAGAAGTGATTCAGCGCCCCGCGGAGAGGAGTGCCCGCACCCGGATCGCTCCGCGATCCGACCTCTCCCGCAAGCGGGAGAGGTTACGCCGCCGCTGGGGCAGCTCCGAACATATCGCCAATCTGACGGGCGGAGGTCGTCCTCAGAGCCAGTGGAAACCCTTCGCCATCAGCCCGGCAAGGCCCAGCGCGACGGCGATGATGGCCGTGAAAGTAATGCGGAAATCCGTTCTGGCTTGATCGCGCAACGACCGGACATCCGTCTTCACGTCCGCCATCTCCCGGCCAACGTGCTCCAGTGCCGCTTCGACTTTGGCGAGACGCGCTTCCATGCCATCAAATGTGCCATCGCCCGAAGCGACTTTCAATGGCTTCGCTTTGCCACTCATGATTTGGCTGCCGATCGATAAGGGAAACAGTATGTTCTCTACGCTTCAAAAGGTGCAAGCCGACGGAGGCGCGATCGAAAAGTCTGTTAGTGAACTATGTAGATTTGTTCACTCAATTGCGGCCGTGGCTCGCGCGCAAGCGGGAGCTTCGGCTAATGAGTCGACAAAGTCGGCGAGCTGCGGCCCACAGAACAGCCGAGGCCCGAGTTCCACCCAAGAAATGAGCAGAGGCGCCGGCGTCGCCGGAAACATCCGGCTCGGCGGCGTCGTCGGCATGGGCGTCGATGGATGCCCGCGACAGGCGCCGCGATGGGTCACAAGCCCAACAGTCGTGGTGACGCTGCAGCCGGTCGCCCCGCCGCCCGTGGCCGCGCCAGCGGTTAGGCATCATCGCAAGCCGAAGGTGCCGGTGAGCTGAAGAGCGGGGCGCCAACTTATGCCGGTAAACGAAGCTTCGCGCGATGCGCCCTCTAGAACCTATATCCAACAGCGCCCATTCCGCGGACGGAAAACATGATCCCGTCTTGTGATGAAGAACCCGCTGAGGCTATTCCCGGGCTTAAAATTGACGTCTGATCCTTCCGGAAAATCTCTGCATCGACGGCCGCGCGAGCGAAGAGTACCCCGAAATTGCGCTCGATTCCGATACCAAGCAACGCGGAAGGAAGCCAACTGCTAGTTGACAGCGCGGTCCTGGATCCGGAAGGTCCGTAAGAGTAACAAAATCTACTCGGATAGTAGCTGGCGCTTCGGCAAAGTCCGGGAATGCTACTCTCGTCGATTGTGAAGGTCTCTTTGATCTGGGACGCACCAAGTCCCACCTTTCCAAAGATCAGCCAGTCCTCAAAAGTCGCACCGGCACGAAATGACATGTGAAACCCGGCTTGATTTCGAAATGTGTACTCTGCGGATCCCGAAAAGTTCTGGCTTGTGAAGTAATCTGTGACTGTTGAACTCGCAGATTTCGATGTCTCTTCACCAAGAAAACGGCCCGAGAATTCGACGCCCGCTATACCGGATGAGCCCACGGGAATATTGAACCCGGCTAGTGCAATGACGCCGCTGCCGATCGGGTTGCTGTCAGGTGTTAACGCATAATATCCATAGTTTAGTTGAGAAGATGCGGACGCGTTTCGGCCCGTAGAGATCCCGTACCCGCCGCCGATCGCTGCGTAGTAACCTGAGAATGACGAGTTTGGCGGAGCGACTTCTCTAGTCGGAATAGGGTTTCTTGATGCGCGAACGGCGGCCATCGCGCCTTCATTAACTGTAGTTCGAGTTGTGGTTTCGGTCGCTGGCTGGTCACCTGTGCCGCGCGCAATTGCCTCAAAGCATGCGAGGCGCTCTCGGCTGCTTGAGCGTGACGAGCAGAATTTCAGATTTTCAGAGACGTCTGCAACAACATTCGTTGCCATAACGCAGGGTGCAAGTGCTCCCACTATCACAATGAAAGTTCTCACTTCTAATCACCTTCGCAGCAATGAATGAGCAAGCATATCAAATCAGTGTAGACTGCTTGTGCTCAGGTTATTATGTGGCCAATAGACAGCTAATCTTTCAAATATCCGAACTGAATTCGCAAGCACTCATAAGGGATGATAAGGGCTGCCAACAGTTGCAATGGCAACGGCTTAAATTGCGGCGGTTCTCGATTTCGGAGGGCTGTGGACGATGTCGGTTGGAGCCCGACATCCGGCTAACGCTCTCAAGCGTGTCGCCGGTGCCACCCGCATGGTACCGCGTTGGAAGCGGAAAATCCTCAGTGGCGATCCCAGCAGGATTCGAACCTGCAACCCGCGGAGTAGAAATCCGCTACTCTATCCAGTTGAGCTATGGGACCGTCGGGGATGCTTCTAGCACCGCGGATACAAAAAATCCGCCCCCGAGACAACTCTCCGCACACCATATCCGAACCATTTGCCGCGCTGCCGCGTCCAACCGGGGCGGCGCGTTGTGTTCGGCGCGCGGGCACGCGAAGATGCGAATCTGATGGATCGGCGATCGACATCGGGCCGGCACGGCCCTGCGCGCGGACCGGCGCGTCCGAACGGGCTCGCGCGGCGCCATCAGGGCGTCATTTTACAGGCATTTGGTTTCGTCTCGGAACGCGGCATTCGTTCGCGGCAGGGGAGTTCGACATGATCGGTTGGGTTCGCACCATTGCGTTGTGCACGGCGCTGGCGCTCGGCAGCGCCTCCGCCCTGGCCGCCGACAAGGCTTTCAAGCGGGACGATCTGGCGGATTCGGCGATCAAGCTGGAGGCCCAGATCAAGAGCGAGGCGGGGGCGGTCGCCAAGCCGGCGGCGAGCCTGAAGGCCGATGCCGATGCCGCGCTGAGGCGCGGGGATTACCGCACCGGCTTGCAGATCATGGGGCAGATCGCGGCGGTCGATCCGGCCGACGGCAGCAATTGGCTGCGGCTGGCCAAGACCGTGTTCCAGATCAAGGCGCCGACCAGTTCCGAACAGACCTTCCTGCTCGAGCGCGCCTCGACCGCCGCCTATATCGCCTATCAGCGCGCCGGCAATGCCGGCGAGGAGGCCGATGCGCTGGCCGTGCTCGGCCGCTCGATGGCCGACCGGCGGCTGTGGCGGCCGGCGCTCGATACGCTGCGGCTGTCGCTCGATTTGCGCGAGGTCGCGGACGTGCGCGGGCGCTACGAGAAGCTGCGCGACGATCACGGCTTCCGGCTGCTCGATTACACCGTCGATTCGGATTCGGCGTCGCCGCGGGCCTGCTTCCAGTTCTCCGAGGACCTCGCCAAGCGCACCGACTTCGCGCCGTATCTGGCGCTGGCCGGCACCGACAAGCCGGCGCTGACCTCGGAAGACAAGCAGCTCTGCGTCGAAGGCCTCAAGCACGGCGAGCGCTACAACATCAATCTGCGCGCCGGCCTGCCGTCGACCGTCAAGGAGACGCTGCCGAAATCGGCGGAGTTCAACATCTATGTCCGCGATCGCAAGCCGCTGGTGCGGTTCACCGGCCGCGCCTATGTGCTGCCGCGCACCGGCCAGCGCGGCATCCCGCTGGTCAGCGTCAACACCCCGACCGTGTCGGTGCAGGTGTTCCGGATCGGCGACCGCAACCTGATCAACACCGTGGTCGACAGCGACTTCCAGCGCACGCTGAGCCGCTACCAGCTCGACGACCTCGGCAGCCAGCGCGGCGCCAAGGTGTGGTCGGGCGAACTCGACACCGCCCCGGCGGCGCTGAACGCCGACGTGACCACCGCGTTTGCGGTCGACCAGGTGCTCGGCGAGCTGCAGCCCGGCGTCTATGTGATGACCGCCGCGCCGAAGGCCCCGGTGGCGAACACCGACGACGACGGCCAGCTCGCAACGCAGTGGTTCATCGTCTCCGATCTCGGCGTCACCGCATTCTCGGGCAACGACGGCATCCACGTCTTCGTCAATTCGCTGGCCTCGACCGATCCGGTCGGCAAAGCCGAGGTCCGGCTGATCGCCCGCAACAACGAGATCCTCGCCACCCGCAAGACCGACGAGTCCGGCCACGTGCTGTTCGAGGCCGGGCTGGCGCGCGGCGAGGGCGGCATGTCGCCGGCGCTGCTGACGGTGACGGGCGAGAAGGCCGACTATGCGTTCCTCAGCCTGAAATCCAACGCCTTCGATCTGTCCGACCGCGGCGTTTCCGGCCGCGCGGTGCCGGCCGGGGCCGACGCCTTCGTCTATACCGAGCGCGGCGTTTATCGCTCCGGCGAGACCGTGCATCTCACCGCGCTGCTGCGCGATGGCCAGGGCAATGCGCTGGTCGGCGGGCCGATGACGCTGGTGGTGGAGCGGCCGGACGGCGTCGAATATCGCCGCGCCGTGCTGTCCGACCAGGGCGCTGGCGGCCGCAGCCTCGACGTCGCGCTGAATTCGGCGGTGCCGACCGGCACCTGGAGGGTCCGCGCATTCACCGATCCGAAAGGTGCGAGCATCGGCGATACCACCTTCATGGTCGAGGACTATGTCCCGGACCGGATCGAATTCGATATTTCCACCAAGGACAAGCAGATCAAAGCTGATGCTCCTGTGGAACTGAAGGTCGACGGCCGCTTCCTGTACGGCGCGCCGGCTTCGGGCCTCGCGCTGGAAGGCGACCTGCTGGTCGCGCCGGCCGACGGCCGCCCCGGCTACGCGGGCTATCAGTTCGGCGTCGCCGACGAGGAGACCACCAGCAACGAGCGCACGCCGCTGGAGAACCTGCCCGAAGCCGACGCCAATGGCAGCGCGACCTTCCCGGTCAGCCTGCCGAAGCCGCCGTCCTCGACGCGGCCGCAGGAGGCGCAGATCTTCATCCGGATGCGTGAGGCCGGCGGCCGCGCGGTGGAGCGCAAGCTGGTGTTGCCGGTCGCGCCGTCGGCGGCGATGATCGGCGTCAAGCCGCTGTTCACCGAGAAGAACGTCGCCGAGGGCGACAACGCCAAGTTCGAGGTCGCCTTCGTGGCGCCGGACGGCACCGCGCTGGCGCGCTCCGGCCTGCGCTACGAGCTCTTGAAGATCGAGTCGCACTACCAGTGGTACCGGCAGAACTCGTCCTGGGATTATGAGCCGGTGAAGTCGACCAAGCGCGTCGCCGATGGCGACGTGGCGGTCGCGCCCGGCAAGCCCGGCCAGCTGTCGTTCCAGCCGGAGAGCGGCCGCTACCGGCTCGACGTCAAGACCGCCGATGCCGACGGCCCGATCACCTCGGTGCAGTTCGATGTCGGCTGGTATTCGGACGGTTCCGCCGACACGCCGGACCTGCTCGAGACCTCGGTCGACAAGCCTGAATACGCCTCCGGCGACACCATGACGGTGACCGTCAATGCGCGGACCGCGGGCCTGTTAACCGTGAACGTGCTCGGCGATCGCCTGCTGACTACGCAGTCGGTGGCGGTGAAGCAGGGCTCGTCGCAGGTCAAGCTGCCGGTCGGCAAGGATTGGGGCACCGGCGCCTATGTGGTGACGACGCTGCGCCGGCCGCTCGACGCGGCGGCGCAGCGCATGCCCGGCCGCGCCATCGGCGTGCAATGGGTGTCGATCGACAAGAAGGCCCGCACGCTTGCGGTGACGCTGTCGCCGCCGGCGCTGGTGCGGCCGTCGACGACGATGAAGCTGCCTGTGAAACTCGGCGGGCTCGCGCCGGGCGAAGACGCCAAGATCGTGGTCGCCGCCGTCGATGTCGGCATCCTCACTCTGACCGGCTACAAGCCGCCGGCGCCGGACGATTACTATCTCGGCCAGCGCCGCATGACCTCGGAGATCCGCGATCTCTATGGCCAATTGATCGACGGCATGCAGGGCACCCGTGGCCAGATCCGCTCCGGTGGCGACTCCGCCGGCGCCGAGCTGCAGGGCAGTCCGCCCACGCAGAAGCCGCTAGCGCTGTATTCCGGCATCGTTACCGTCGGGCCCGATGGCTCAGCGGAGATCAGCTTCGACATTCCGGACTTCGCCGGCACCGCGCGGGTGATGGCGGTGGCGTGGACCGCCACCAAGGTCGGCCGCGCCAATGTGGATGTCACTGTGCGTGACCCGGTGGTGCTGACCGCGACGCTGCCGCGCTTCCTGCGCAACGGCGACCGCGGCACGCTGGCGTTCGATCTCGACAATGTCGAAGGCGCGCCGGGCGACTATGCCATCACGGTCAGCGCGACCGGTCCGGTGAAACTGTCCGGTCCCGCCTCGACCACGATGAAGCTCGCCGCAAAGCAGCGTGGCTCGGCCTCGCTGGCGATCGATGGCGGCGGTGCCGGCACCGCGGCGCTCGCTGTGGCGATCAGCGGACCGAACGGGCTATCGTTGACGCGCAGCTACGCGCTCGACGTCCGTCCCGCCAACCAGACGCTGGCGCGTCGGTCGGTCCGGACGCTCGCCAAGCAGGAGAGCCTGACGCTGACCGGCGACATGTTCTCCGACCTGGTGCCGGGCACCGGCAGCGTGTCGCTGTCGGTCAGCCAGTCGCCGGCGCTCGACGCCGCCACCATTCTGAAGGCGCTCGACCGCTATCCGTTCGGTTGCTCCGAGCAGATCGCCAGCCGCGCGCTGCCGCTGCTCTACGTCAACGATCTCGCCGCCGGCGCGCATCTGGCGATGGACACGGCTGCCGACGAGCGGATCCGCAATTCGATCGACCGACTGTTGGCCCGCCAGGGCTCGAACGGCTCGTTCGGGCTGTGGTCGACCGGCGGCGACGATGCCTGGCTCGACGCCTATGTCACCGACTTCCTGACGCGGGCGCGCGAGAAGAACTTCGTCGTGCCCGACGTCGCGTTCCGCAGCGCGCTCGACCGCATCCGCAACGCGGTGGTCAACGCCGAGGAGCCGGAGAAGGACGGCGGCCGCAACCTCGCTTACGGGCTGTATGTGCTGGCCCGCAACGGCGTCGCGCCGATCGGCGACCTGCGCTATCTCGCCGACACCAAGCTCGACAAGCTGGCGACGCCGATCGCCAAGTCGCAGCTCGCGGCGGCGCTGGCGCTGGTCGGTGACCGCACCCGCGCCGAGCGGGTCTTTGCGGCGGCGGCCGGCGATCTGGCACCGAAGCCGGTGATTCAGTTCGGCCGCGTCGACTACGGCTCGGCGCTGCGCGACGCCGCCGCGCTGGTGTCGCTCGCCAGCGAGGGCAACGCGCCGAAGGCGACGCTGACCACGGCCGTGCAGCGCGTCGAAGCGGCGAGGGGCCTGACGCCCTACACCTCGACGCAGGAGAATGCGTGGCTGGTGCTGGCGGCGCGCGCGCTCGCCAAGGAGCCGATCAGCCTCGATCTCAACGGCAGTACGATCAAGACCGCGCTGTATCGCAGCTACAAGGCCGACGAGGTGAAGACCGAAGCGGTGAAGATCGCCAATGCCGGAGACGCTCCGGTGCAGGCGGTGGTGACGGTCAGTGGTTCGCCGCTGACGCCGGAGCCGGCCGCCAGCAATGGCTTCAAGATCGAGCGCAACTACTTCACGCTCGCCGGCGAGCCGGCCGACATCACCAAGGCGAAGCAGAACGATCGCTTTGCGGTGGTGCTGACGATCACCGAGGCCAAGCCGGAATACGCGCATGTGATGGTGGCGGACTATCTGCCCGCCGGTCTCGAGATCGACAATCCGCATCTGGTGTCGTCGGGTGATGCCGGCACGCTGGACTGGATCGAAAACGGCCAGGAGCCGGTCAACACCGAATTCCGGGACGACCGCTTCACCGCCGCGATCGATCGCAACACCGAGGACAAGGCGGTGTTCACCGTCGCCTACGTGGTCCGCGCCGTCTCGCCCGGCAAATACGTGCTGCCGCAAGCCGTCGTCGAGGACATGTACAACCCGTCGCGCTACGGCCGCACCAACACCGGCACCGTGGAGGTGAAGGCGGCGAAATGAGTGAGGAGCCGACCAACTCCGATCCGGCTGCCGCCGAGGCTTCGTGTCCCGGGCGCGGTGCAGCACGCAGTGCTGCTCCGCAGACCCGGGACCCCGGTTCGGCGGCCGACGTCACCGGGCCCCCGGATCAGCAGCGCACCACGCCGCAAGCGCGGCGCACTGCGCTGCATCCGGGGAACGGGCGCTTGCGGATGGGGTGAGGTGAAATGAGTGATGAGCCGACCGATACGCCAGCAGCGTCGCGAGCGGTGGTGACGCCCACCACGGCGTCATTGCGAGCGCAGCGAAGCAATCCAGCGCCACGCGTGCGGCGTGGATTGCTTCGTCGCTTCGCTCCTCGCAATGACGCGCGGAGGGGGTGGTGGTGGATCAAGACGTCCGCGCTCGTTTCGGCACTCCTCATCGTCGTCGCAATCGGCAGTCTCGTAGCCTACGCCGTCTCGCTCGGGCCGCTTCCCCTCGACGAAGCCCGCAAGACCTCGGTCACGGTCGTAGATCGCCACGGCAAGCTGCTGCGGGCCTATGCGATGGCGGATGGGCGGTGGCGGTTGCCGGTGGATGCCACGAGCGGCGTCGATCCGCGCTATCTGCAGCAACTGCTCGCCTATGAAGACAAGCGGTTCTGGTCGCATCACGGCGTTGACCCGCTGGCGGTCGGGCGCGCGGCGCTGCAGTTCGTCACCCGTGGCCACATCGTGTCGGGCGGCTCGACCATCACCATGCAGCTGGCGCGGCTGATGGAGCCGCGGCGCGAACGCTCGATCACTGCGAAGCTGCACCAGATGGTGCGCGCCGTCGAACTCGAACGCCGGCTCAGCAAGCAGCAGATCCTCGACCTTTATCTGACGCTGGCGCCCTATGGCGGCAATCTCGAAGGTATCCGCGCGGCGTCGATCGCTTACTTCGGCAAGGAACCGAAGCGGCTGTCGCTGTCGGAATCCGCGCTGCTGGTGGCGCTGCCGCAGTCGCCCGAAACGCGCCGGCTCGATCGCCATCCGCAAGTCGCGCAGGCGGCGCGCGACCGCGTGTTGGCCCGGATGGTCGAAGACGGCGTAGTCAGCGCCGAGGACGCCGCGCAGGCGAGGGCGGTGCCGGTGCATCGCCAGCGCAAGCCGATGCCGATCCTGGCGCCGCATTCCGCCGATCAGGCGACCTCCGCCGTGAAGGACTCGCCGCTGATCCGGCTGACGCTCGACGCCGGCGTCCAGCGCGCGCTGGAATCGCTGGCGCGCGACCGGGCGCTGGCGCTCGGTCCCGACATCTCGATCGGCATTCTGGCGGTCGACAACGAGTCGGGCGACGTGCTCGCCCATGTCGGCTCGGCCGACTATTTCGACGACCGCCGCGCCGGGCAGGTCGACATGACCCGCGCGGTACGCTCGCCGGGCTCGACGCTGAAGCCGTTCATCTACGGCCTCGCCTTCGAGGACGGCTTCGTTCATCCGGAAAGCCTGATCGATGACCGGCCGGTGCGGTTCGGGGTCTATGCGCCCGAGAACTTCGACATGACGTTCCAGGGCACGGTGCCGGTGCGCAAGGCGCTGCAGCTGTCGCTCAACGTGCCGGCGATCGAGCTGCTCGACCGCGTCGGCGCGAGCCGGCTGGCATCGCGGCTGAAACAGGCCGGCGCCGGCTTGGTGCTGCCGAACGGCGAGGCGCCCGGACTGGCGATGGGGCTGGGCGGCGTCGGCATCCGGCTGGCCGACCTGGTGCAGCTCTACGCCGGCGTCGCGCGCCTCGGCAATGTCCTGCCGCTGCAGGAAATCGCCAGCGACTCCAAGGCCGAACGCGAGACTCTGCGTCTGATGGATAAAGTCGCGGCCTGGCAGGTCGGCAACGTGCTGCTCGGCACCCCGCCGCCGGAGAACGCCGCGCGCAACCAGATCGCGTTCAAGACCGGCACCTCTTATGGCTACCGCGACGCCTGGTCGGTCGGGTTCGACGGCAAGATCACGATCGGCGTCTGGGTTGGCCGTCCCGACGGCGCGCCGGTGCCCGGCCTGATCGGCCGCGCAGCCGCCGCACCTGTCCTGTTCGACGCATTTGCCCGAACCAACCAGCTCCGCGCGCCGCTGCCAAAGCCGCCGCGCGGCGCGTTGATCGCCGGCAACGCGCAGCTGCCACTGCCGCTGCGCCGGTTCCGGCCGGCCGGCGATCTGGTCCGCGCCGGCAGCGAGCAGGCGCTGCGGATCCAGTTTCCGCTGAACGGCTCGCGGATCGACGCGGTCAGCCAGGCCTCGACAGGGGCGCTGCCCGTGAAGGTCGCCGGCGGGGTGCTGCCGATGACCGTGATGGTCAACGGCATCGCGGCCGGCGAGATCGACGGACGGCGTCAGCGGCTGATCGCGCCGCCGGGTCCCGGCTTCGTCCGCGTCACCGTGATGGACGCGGTCGGCGCTGCAGACACAGTCGTGGTGAGAATCCAGTAGCTGCCCCGGCCAAGTGGTTGTCCGCCTATCGGTTTCAGCGTATGCGAAACCGATGATCCAAACCTCTGCATCCGCCCGTTTCGGCGCCCCTCGCGAGCCCAGGAAGGCCATGGACCCCGGTCGCGGGCTCGTGGCCGTGCTGGATTTCGTGTCCATCAGCCACCTTCGCGCGGTGGTTTTTCTGGCGCTGCTCGGTCTGGTGTTCTTCCTGCCGGGGTTCTTCAACATCCCGCCGATCGACCGCGACGAGGCGCGCTTCGCGCAGGCCACCAAGCAGATGGTCGAGACCGGCGATCTGGTCGACATCCGCTTCCAGGACGAGGTTCGCTACAAGAAGCCGGTGGGCATCTACTGGCTGCAGGCGGCGGTGGTGGAAACCGCCTCGAAGATGGGGCTGCCGCGCGCCGAGGTTCGGATCTGGCTGTACCGCGTTCCCTCGATGCTGGGGGCGATCGGCGCGGTGCTGATGACCTATTGGGCCGCGCTGGCGTTCGTCGGACGGCGAGGCGCCGTGGTCGCCGGGTTGCTGCTGTGCAGCTGCATCCTGCTCGGCGTCGAGGCGCGGCTGGCCAAGACCGACGCGTTCCTGCTGTTCACCGTTACCGCCGCCATGGGCGCGATGGCGCATATCTATCTGGCCTGGCAGCGCGGCGACGACCGCACCAATTCCTGGGCGACGCCGGCGATCTTCTGGACCGCGATTGCGGCAGGCATCCTGCTGAAGGGCCCGCTGATCCTGATGTTCATTGCCCTGACGGTGATCCCGCTGGCGATCATCGACCGCTCGGCGGCGTGGCTGTGGCGGTTGAAGCCGATGATCGGCGTGCCGTGGGTGCTGTTGCTGGTGCTGCCGTGGTTCATCGCGATCTTCCTGCGCGCCGGCGACACCTTCTTCGCCGACTCCGTCGGCGGCGACATGCTGAGCAAGATCGCCAGCCCGAAGGAATCGCACGGCGCGCCGCCCGGCCTGTACTTCCTGCTGTTCTGGGTGACGTTCTGGCCCGGCGCGCCGCTGGCCGCGATGGCGGCGCCGGCGGTGTGGCGGGCGCGGCGCGAGCCGGGCGCGCAATTTCTGCTGGCGTGGCTGATCCCGTCCTGGATCGTGTTCGAAATCGTCATCACCAAACTGCCGCACTACGTGCTGCCGCTGTATCCGGCGATCGCCATCATGACGGCGGGCGCGATCGAGCGCAGCGTGCTGTCGCGCTCCTGGCTCACCAAGGGCGCGGCGTGGTGGTTCGCGATTCCGGTGCTGGTGCTGTCGCTGGCGATCGTCGGCGCCATCATCCTCACCCGGCAGCCGGTATTCCTGGCCTGGCCGTTCATCGCCGCGTCGCTGATCTTTCGGGCTGTTCGCGTGGCGGCTGTTCGACCAGAACCGCGCCGAGGCGTCGCTGCTCAATGCCGCGCTGGCGTCGCTGTTCCTGATGACCGCGACGCTCGGCGTCGTGGTGCCGAAGCTGCGGCCGGTGTTTCCGAGCGTCGAGATCGCCCAGGCCTTGCGCCAGGTGGTGTGCGTAGGACCCAAGGCCGCCGCCGTCGGCTACCACGAGCCGAGTCTCGTTTTCATGACAGGCACCGACACGCTGCTCACCGACGGCTCCGGTGCGGCCGACTTCCTGCTCGGCGGCAGCTGCCGGTTCGCGCTGGTCGAGGCGCGCAGCGAGCGTGCCTTTGCGGCGCGCGCCGAGGCGATCGGGCTGCGCTACAATGTGGCGACACGGATCGAAGGCTACAACTTCTCGCAGGGCAAGCCGGTCTCGATCGCGATCTTCCGTTCGGAAGGCACACAGTAGGATGAGGCGGGACCGGCGCGGCTACGCCGCGGAACTCGCCGCCGTGATCGGTCGGTCGCTGGCGCGGCTGGTCCGCGAACCCTCACACTCGCGCCGCGCCGAGGCAGGGCGCCGGTGGGCACGCCATGCGCTGCTGATCTCCGCGGTTCTGGCGGTCGCGGTGGTTTTCCTGATGGTGGCGATCGATGCGTTCGAGATCGGGCTGATGCCGCCGCGCGGCACGCCCAGCCTGTGGCCGATTAAGATCCTGACCGACTTCGGCAAGTCTGCCTATGTGCTGTGGACGCTGGCCGGGCTGCTGGGGTTGGTCGCGCTGCTGCTGCCGCTGCTGGACGGCGTCTCCCGCGCGGTGATGATCGGGATCGGCACGCGGCTGCAATTCGTGTTTCTGGCGATCTTGGTGCCGGTCTCGGCCGGCGAAGTGCTGAAGGGCGTGATCGGCCGCGGCCGCCCGTTCGTCGGCGGCGCCGCCAACCCGTACAATTTCTCGCCGTTGTCGTGGACCGAGGCCTATGCCAGCCTGCCGTCGGGCCACGCCATCACGGCGTTCGCCCTGGCCTTCGCGGTCGGCGCGCTGTTTCCCCGGCTGCGGGCCGTCATGTTGCTGTATGCGCTGGTGATCGCGCTGACCCGGCTGGTGCTGTTGGCGCATCATCCGAGCGACGTCGTCGCCGGCGCCATGGTCGGCACGATCGGCGCGATGGCGGTGCGCTACTGGTTCGCGGCTCGCCGGCTCGCCTTCACCATCCGCCCGGACGGCACCATCGAACCGCTGCCGGGACCGTCCTGGGACCGACTCAAAAAGGTTGCCGAGGGCCGCCCAGCCCCATAAGAAGCGGTCGCGCCTGCGGGCGCCCGGCCGCGCCTTCCTGTCGGCCCCGGATTGTTCCGAACCATGCCTGAATCCATGTCAGACCCCGGCGCGCCGCTTGCGGTGTCCATTGTGGTGCCGGTGCGCAACGAGGCCGACAATGTCGCGCCGCTGATCGCCGAGATCGCCGCCGCGCTCGACGGGCGCTGGGCCTACGAGATCGTCTATGTCGACGACGGCTCGACGGACGCTACCCCTCAGCGGCTTGCCGACCTGCGGCGTGCACGCGCCAATCTGCGCCAGATCCGTCACGCCAAGTCCTGCGGCCAGTCCGCGGCGGTGCGCACCGGCGTCCGCGCCGCGCGCGGCGCGATCGTGGCGACGCTGGACGGCGACGGCCAGAACAACCCCGCCTTCATCCCGGACCTGATCCGTGCCATCGAGCAGGGCGGTGATCGCTTCGGGCTCGCTGCCGGCCAGCGCGTCGGCCGCAAGGACACCGGCTTCAAGAAGCTGCAATCCAAAGTCGCCAACAAGGTGCGTGGCGCGATTCTGAAAGACGGCACCCGCGATTCCGGCTGCGGCCTGAAGGCGTTTCGCCGCGATGTGTTCTTGGCGCTGCCGTATTTCGATGGCTTGCATCGTTTCCTGCCGGCGCTGGTGCGCCGGGAGGGCTACGAGATCGCCTATGTCGACGTCGCCGACCGGCCGCGGCTGTCGGGCGTCTCCAACTACGGTTTCTTCGACCGGCTGTGGGTCGGTTTGATGGATCTCGCCGGCGTGTGGTGGCTGATCCGCCGCAAGAAGGCCGTGCCGGCCGCGACCGAGGTGACAGAATGCTGATCCAATACGGCCAGGCGCTCGGCGACTACATGTACGACGTGTTCGTCGCCAAGTTCGATTTCTGGCTCGCCTTCGGGCTCGTCGCGCAACTGCTGTTCACTGCGCGCTTTCTGGTGCAGTGGATCTCCAGCGAGCGCGCCGGCAAGAGCGTGGTGCCGATGGCGTTCTGGTTCTTCTCGATGGGCGGCGGACTGATGACGCTGATCTACGGCATCGCCAAGCGCGAGCCGGTGATCATCCTCGGCCAGGGACTGGCGACGATCATCTACATCCGCAACATCATGCTGATCATCAAGTCCCACGCCAAGGGCTCGGAGAGCCTGTCGAACTGAGCGTTGGCGGAGCGTCTAGACAACGGCTGCGATCGCGTTTGGACTCCGGTCCCTCCACGTCATTGCGAGCGCAGCGAAGCAATCCAGATACGCCGTGCACAACGCATCTGGATTGCTTCGTCGCTTCGCTCCTCGCAATGACGGGAGAACGATTACCGCGCTGCGTTGAACGCTGCGAAGCCGCGGTCCAGATCGGCCTTGAGGTCGTCGGTGCTTTCCAGGCCGATGTGCAGCCGCAGCGTCGGGCCGCCGGGGTTCCACTTGGTCGCGCTCCGATAGGTCGCGCAATCGAACGGGATCACCAAGCTTTCGAAGCCGCCCCAGGAATAGCCCATGCCGAATAGCCGGACGGTGTCGAGCAGGGCATCGACGGCCTTCTGCGGCGCGTCCTGCAGCACGATCGAGAACAGGCCGGAGGCGCCGGTGAAGTCGCGCTTCCAGATCGCGTGTCCCGGGTCGCTCTGCAGCGCGGGGTGCAGCACGCGCTGCACTTCCGGACGCTCCGCCAGCCAGCGCGCCATCTCCAGCCCCGACGCCTGATGCTGCGCCAGCCGCACCGACAGCGTGCGCAGGCCTCGCAGGGCCAGGAAGACGTCGTCCGGACCGGCGCAGACGCCGAGCTGACGAATGCCGTCCGCCACCTTCGGCCATGTCGCCTTATTGGCCGCGATGGTGCCGAACATGATGTCGGAATGGCCGCCGATATATTTGGTGCCGGCCTGGATCGAGATGTCGACGCCTTGCTCCAGCGAGCGGTGATACAGCGGGGTCGCCCAGGTGTTGTCGTCGATCACCAGCGCGCCGCGCCCATGCGCCACCGCGGCGATTGCCGGAATGTCGGTCATCTCGAACGATTGCGAGCCGGGCGCTTCGACCATCACGGCCGCGGTGTTCGGTTGGAACAGGCTCTCGATGCCGGCGCCGATCAAGGGATCGAAATAGCTGGTCTCGATGCCGAAGCGTTTCAGCGTCTGCTCGCAGAACAGCCGTGTCGGCCGATAGGCGTTGTCGCACACCAGCAGATGATCGCCGGTCTTCAGCACCGACAACAGAGCGGTCGAGATCGCGGACACGCCGGATGGCGTCAGTCCGACACCGGCGCAGTGCGGACCTTCCAGCGCCATCAGCGCCTGCTGCAGCGCCTTGGTGGTCGGCGTGCCGTGGCGCCCGTAAGAATACTCGCCGCGATGGGCGTGCAGATCCTCGGCGGACGGATACAGCACGGTCGAGCCGCGCACCACCGGCGGATTGACGAAGCCCTTCTGCGCTTTGGTGTCGCGCCCGGAGGTGACCAGGAGGGTCTGCGGGCTGAGCGGCGAGGTGGTGTCGCCGTGGTCGGAAGAATCCATATCGGGCTCGCTGATGAGGGGCCGCGGTCGCTGCGCGCGGATCGGCGCTGCGGCTGCCTGACGATATGTCTAATAGCAGTTCTGGGAAGTTGGCCGTCAACCCCTTGACCCGGCGAGCAACTCGTTCTGTGATGCAACCAAGCTGTCAGGACGCCGTGCGGAGGGACTCGCGCCGATGTCGACCCCGGGGTCAACCCGCACGGAACCGCAGCGATGGTCATGCGGGCGTGAAGCGCCGACCCAACGGCTGCTCTGCCGCAGGCCACAACCAGCACACATCATTCATTGCCGGCTGACCCGGCAAGTCATGCTTCGAAAGGCTTCTTCATGAAACGCGTATCCCTTGTCGCCGCCGCCGTCGCCGCCTGCTTCGCGGCCCACAGCGCGGACGCGCAGACGCTCAAGACCGTGAAGGATCGGGGGCTGCTGTCCTGCGGCGTCAGCCAGGGATTGCCGGGATTCTCGTCGCCCGACGACAAGGGCAACTGGACGGGTCTCGACGTCGATCTGTGCCGCGCCGTCGCCGCGGCGATCTTCGATGATCCGACCAAGGTGAAGTTCGTTCCGCTGTCGGCCAAGGACCGCTTCACCGCGCTGCAGTCCGGCGAGATCGACGTGCTGTCGCGCAACACCACCTGGACGCTGTCGCGCGACACCTCGCTCGGCGTCAACTTCGTCGGGGTGAGCTATTACGACGGCCAGGGCTTCCTGGTGAAGAAGGCTCTCAAGGTCAATTCCGCGCTGGAGCTCAACAGCGCGTCGATCTGCGTGCAGACCGGCACCACCAACGAGCAGAACGTCGCCGACTACTTCAAGGGCAACAACATGAAGTACGAGGTGATCGCCTTCGCCAATGCCGACGAGGCGATCAAGGCCTATGAGTCCGGCCGCTGCGACGTGTTCACCTCCGACGTCTCGCAGCTCTACGCGATGCGGCTCAAGCTGACGACGCCGCCCGACCACATCGTTTTGCCCGAAGTGATCTCCAAGGAGCCGCTCGGTCCGCTGGTCCGCCACGGCGACGACCAGTGGTTCGACGTCGTCAAGTGGACGCTGTTCGCGATGGTCAATGCCGAGGAACTCGGCATCACCCAGGCCAACGTCGCCGAACAGGCCAAGTCCGACAAGCCGGAGCTGAAGCGGGTGTTCGGCACCGACGGCAATCTCGGCGAACAGCTCGGCCTGACCAAGGACTGGGTCGCGCGCATCGTCAAGGCGACCGGCAATTACGGCGAATCGTTCGAACGCAACGTCGGCACCGGCTCGAAGCTGGAGATCGCCCGCGGCCTGAACAAGCTGTGGAATAAGGGCGGCATCATGTACGCGCCGCCGATCCGCTGAGGCGCGGATCTCGGCCGTGGCGATCGAGCCCCGACGACCGCCGGCGCAGCTCGGCGCCAAACTGCGCCATGCGCTCGGCGGACGATCCGGCTGGAAGGGGCTGGTGGCGCAGCTGCTGTTCGTCGCGGCGCTGTGCTGGATCGGTTACGCGATCGTCGACAACGCGCGCGAAAACCTCGCCAACCAGCGCATCGCCTCCGGCTTCGGCTTCATGTCGCAGACCGCGGGATTCGGCGTCAGCCAGACGCTGATTCCCTATGCGGAGTCCGACAGCTACACGCGGGTGTTCCTGGTCGGGCTCGTCAACACGTTGCTGGTGTCGGTCGTCGGCATCTTCTTCGCGACCGTGCTCGGCTTCCTCGTCGCGCTCGGACGGCTGTCGCCGAACTGGCTGATCTCGCGGATCTCCGGCGGCTATGTCGAGCTGGTGCGTAACCTGCCGCTGCTGTTTCAGATCCTGTTCTGGTATCTGGCCGTGCTCGGCGCGCTGCCCGGACCGCGCCAGAGCGTGTCGCTGTTCGACAGCGTGTTCCTCTCCAACCGCGGCATCGTCGTGCCGCGGCCGGTCGGCGAAGCCGGCCTCGACGGCTTCCTGGTCGCGCTGCTGATCGGCATCGTGGTCGCGATCGTGCTGCCGATCGTGGCGCGGCGGCGGCTGTTTGCGACCGGCAAGCCGATGACGGTGTGGCCCTGGATCGTCGGGGCGCTGATCGGCCTGCCGCTGGTCGCGATGCTGATCTTCGGCAAGCCGTTCGGCTTCGAGATCCCGGTGCTGAAGGGCTTCAACTTCGCCGGCGGCTCGCGGCTGCCGCCGGAATTCGTCGCGCTGACGCTGGCGCTGTCGACCTACACAGCGGCCTTTATTGCAGAAATCGTGCGTGCCGGCATTCTGTCGGTGCACAAGGGGCAGATGGAGGCGGGCGCTTCGCTCGGCTTGTCGCGTGGCGCGACGCTGCGGCTGATCGTGATCCCGCAAGCCATGCGCGTGATCCTGCCGCCGTTGACCAACCAATATCTCAACCTCACCAAGAACTCGTCGCTCGCGGTGGCGATCGGCTATCCGGATCTGTTCTCGGTGTTCGCCGGCACCACGCTGAGCCAGACCGGGCAGGCGATCGAGGTGATCGCGATCACCATGGGGGTCTATCTGGTGATCTCGCTGATCACCAGCGGGCTGATGAGCCTGTACAGCTGGCGGATCAACCGGAGCATGGGCGCATGAGCGAGCTCGGATCGGTGACGCCCGCGTTCGTGCGCGATCAGGAGGTGCAGCCGCGGCCCGCGCCGGTGCGCACCACCGGCTTCGTCGCGCTGATGCGGGCGCGGCTGTTCAGTTCGCCGACCAATATCATCCTGACGCTGATCGGCGTGCTGCTGCTGTATTTCATCGTCGTGCCGCTGGTGAAGTTCCTGCTGATCGACGCGGTGTGGACCGGCAGCAATCGCACCGCCTGCCTCGCCGAAACGCTGCATCGCGACGTCGGCGCTTGCTGGCCGTTCGCGCAGGCCAAGCTGTCGCAGTTTATCTACGGTTTCTATCCGCAGCCGAAGCGCTGGCGCGTCGACCTGACCTTCGCGATCGCCGCGCTGTTGCTGCTGCCGCTGCTGATTCCGCGGGCGCCGGCGAAGACGCTGAACGCCAGCCTGTTCTTCATCGCGTTTCCGGTCCTCGCATTCTTCCTGCTGCACGGCGGCGGGCTGAACGGCTTCGCGGTGTCGTGGATCGCCGACCTGTTGTCGGGCCTGATCGGCAGCCTCGCGGAGGCTGGGGGCAAGCTCGCGAGCGGCGGCGCGTTCGCGATGATCGTCGGCAAGCCGGTCCTGGGTCTCGCCACCGCATTGTCCTGGCTGATCGCGCCGCTGATCGCCTTGCGCGACTGGATCGCCGCGAGCGGCCAGCCGGTGTGGATCGATCTCGGGCTGACCGCAGTGATCGCCGTGGCGGCGGTGGTCGCGCTGAGCGGCGGGCTGCGCAATGGCGCGGGGCCGCTGATCGTGGTGCTCGGGCTGTTCGTCGGCATCGCGCTGGTGATCGCGGTGCTGCGGCTCGATCGCGGCGGGCTGCCGGTGGTCGGCACGCGGCAGTGGGGCGGGCTGCTGGTGACGCTGGTCGTCTCGGTGACCGGCATCGTCGGTTCGATGCCGATCGGCATCGCGCTGGCGCTGGGGCGGCGCTCGTCGATCCCGCTGATCCGGGTGTTCTCGGTCGCCTTCATCGAGTTCTGGCGCGGCGTGCCGCTGATCACCGTGTTGTTCTTCGCCACCTACATGCTGCCGCTGTTCCTGCCCGGCAATTTCACCGTGGACGGGCTGGTGCGCGTGCTGATCGGCATCGCGCTGTTCGCCGGCGCCTACAACGCCGAAGTCATTCGCGGCGGCCTCAACGCGATCCCGCGCGGGCAAGCGGAGGCGGCCAGCGCGCTCGGGCTGTCGTATTGGAAGACGACCGGGCTGATCGTGCTGCCGCAGGCGCTGCGCCACGTCATTCCGGGCCTCGTCAACAGCTTCATCGCGCTGTTCAAGGACACGTCGCTGGTGTCGATCGTCGCGCTGTTCGATCTGCTCGGCCAGCTCCGCGCCGCCTTCGCCGATCCGAACTGGTCGACGCCGACCACGCTGTTCACCGGCTTCGCCTTCACCGGGCTGATCTACTTCGTGTTCTGCTTCGCGATGTCGCGCTATTCGCTGTTCGTCGAGCACCGTCTCAACGCCCATCGGCGCACCTGACCAGAGGATCAAGAATGGCCGAGAAACCGATCGTCTCGATCGCGGGGCTGAACAAATGGTACGGCGATTTCCACGTGCTGCGCGACATCAGCCTCGACGTCGGTCGCGGCGAGCGCATCGTGATCTGCGGGCCGTCCGGCTCGGGCAAGTCGACGCTGATCCGATGCATCAACGCGCTCGAGGAATTTCAGGAAGGCGAGATCGTGGTCGACGGCATCGACCTCGGTCCGAGCCTGAAGCATGTCGACGACATCCGCCGCGAAGTCGGCATGGTGTTCCAGAGCTTCAACCTGTTTCCGCATCTCACTGTGCTCGAGAACTGCACGCTGGCGCCGATCTGGGTGCGCAACATTCCGAAGAAGGACGCCGAAGCCACCGCGATGAAATTTCTCGAGCGGGTGCGGATTCCCGACAAGGCGAACAAATATCCAGGCCAGATCTCCGGCGGTCAGCAGCAGCGCGTCGCGATCGCGCGGGCGCTGTCGATGAACCCGAAGGTGATGCTGTTCGACGAACCGACTTCGGCGCTCGATCCGGAGATGGTCAAGGAAGTGCTCGACACCATGGTCGACCTCGCCGAGGAGGGCATGACCATGCTGGTCGTCACTCACGAAATGGGCTTCGCCCGCGAAGTCGCCAACCGCGTGGTGTTCATGGACGCGGGGCAGATCATCGAGGCCAACGCGCCGGAAGAATTCTTCGCCCATCCGCAGCATGCGCGGACGAAGTTGTTCCTCAGCCAGATCCTGCGGTGAGGCCGGTCAAGGTCGCAAAGCTTCAGCAGTTCAGATTGCGCCTGACGCAGCCGACGAGTAGCGCTTGAGGCGTTTGGCCTCGTTCGCCGAGAACTGCCCGAACACCTGCCTGACGCGAGCGGCCGGCGTCAAATTGTCGGCGAAGCCGCGTCCTTCTCTGATACTCGTGGCCGCGACATGCGGCGCGTACGAGGTGCTGTCGTAGATGGCGTCGTTGAACCGCGGCGGGGGCTCAGCGAACACCGCATTGATGATCACCAGCAGCGCCAGCACGGCGGGGCCGACAGAGACGAAGTATCGGAGGATGGGCATGACGCGTTCCTTGTTGGTACAAGGAAACGCCGTCAGGGATGAAGGCGTCGTTGCCGCCGCCGACGGTCCTTCGAAAGCGGTTCTTGTTCAGTTAATTACGTTCCGAGAATGCGTTGGTTTTCGGCAACGGTCGTGAATTAAAGGTCCACACACCCGTTCGTCATTCCGGGCGAGTGCAGCGCGAGCCCGGAATCGGAGCCCGCTGTTTCGTCCGCCGTCGGACGCTCACACCGCCTCGAACGGCACCGCGATCTTGCTCTTCGTCTCCATCCACTCCGGCACCGGCAGGTTCTTCGACCGCATGAATTCCGGGTTGAACAGCTTCGACTGATAGCGGCTGCCGTAGTCGCACAGGATGGTCACGATGGTGTGGCCGGGGCCGAGGTCCTTGGCAAGGCGGATGGCGCCGGCGATGTTGATGCCGCTGCTGCCGCCGAGGCAGAGGCCTTCGTGTTCGAGCAGGTCATAGACCACCGCGACCGCTTCGTGGTCGGGGATCTGATAGGCGTCGTCGACGATCGCGCCGTCGAGATTGGCGGTGACGCGGCCCTGGCCGATGCCTTCGGTGATCGAACTGCCTTCCGACTTCAGCGCGCCGTGCTTGTAGTAATTATACAGCGCCGAGCCCATCGGATCGGCGAGCGCGATGCGGATGTTCGGATCGAACTGCTTCAGACCGATCGAGACGCCGGCCAGCGTGCCGCCGGAGCCGACCGCGCAGACGAAGCCGTCGATCTTGCCGTCGGTCTGCTGCCAGATTTCCGGCGCGGTGGTGGCGATGTGGGCCTGGCGGTTGGCGACGTTGTCGAACTGATTGGCCCAGATCGCGCCGTTCGGCTCGGTCTTGGCCAGTTGTTCGGCGAGGCGACCGGACAGCTTCACGTAGTTGTTCGGATTGGCGTAGGGCACCGCCGGCACTTCGATCAGTTCGGCGCCGCACAGCCGCAGCATGTCTTTCTTTTCCTGGCTCTGCGTCTCCGGAATCACGATGACGGTGCGAAAGCCGAGCGTGTTGGCGACCAGCGCCAGGCCGATACCGGTATTGCCGGCGGTGCCTTCGACGACCACTCCGCCGGGACGCAGCGCGCCGCGACCGACCGCGTCCCGGATGATGCCGAGCGCCGCCCGATCCTTCACCGACTGGCCGGGATTCATGAACTCGGCCTTGCCGAGAATGGTGCAGCCGGTCGTCTCGGACGCGCGCTTCAGCTTGATGAGGGGCGTATTGCCGATGGCGTCGACGACGTCGTTCTTGATGATCATGATGTCCGAAAGCGTGAAGGCCGGTTGCGGGTCCTCAACCTAGGAGACGCGGCGGCGCGAGACAAGGCAGCCTGCCGCATTGTCGTGCACGGCAGCGGCGCATGGTGAACTGCGCGATCAGTTCGCTTTTGCGAACACCACCTGCCTGACGTCGATGTTCCCCGACAGGAAGCCGGCCTCGCAGTAGGCGAGGTAGTATTCCCACAGCCGGCGGAAGCGATCGTCGAAACCTTGCGATGTCAGGTTCGGCCACGCAGCGCGGAAATTGTCTCTCCAGGTCGCCAGCGTCTTGGCATAATCTTCCCCGAAAATGCGTTCGCGGATCACAGGCACGCCGAATTTCTCGCCGAGCGACTTCAGGATCGCGGGCGAGGGCAGCATTCCGCCGGGAAAGACGTAGCGCTGGATGAAATCGACCTCGCGCCGGTAGGCCGCGAAAAAGCGATCCTGGATCGTGATCGCCTGGATGCCGACCAACCCGCCCGGCAGCAGGCGGTCGCGCAGTTGTGAGAAATATTTCGGCCAGAACTCTTCGCCGACGGCCTCGATCATCTCGATCGAGGCGATGCGGTCATACTGGCCGCGCTCGTCGCGATAATCCTGGAGCTTGATCTCGACCTTGTCGGCGAGGCCGGCGCGCTGCATCCGCTCCTGGGCGAAATCGCGCTGCTCCTTGCTGATCGTCAGCCCGACCACGCGAGCGTCGAAATTCTTGGCGGCGTATTCGGCAAAGCCGCCCCAACCGCAGCCGATCTCCAGCACGGTCTGCCCGGGCCGCAGATCGATCGCCTCGGCGAGCCGCTGATATTTGTTGATCTGCGCGGCGGTGAGATCGTGGGTGTGGTCCTCGAACAGCGCCGAGGAGTAGGTCATGCTCGGATCAAGCCAGGCCGAGTAGAATGCGTTGCCGATGTCGTAATGCGCGTAGATGTTCTTGCGCGCCTGCCGCTTGGTGTTGCGGTTGAACCAGTGCCGCACCACCTGGACGAACCGCATCAGCGGATTGTCGCCGAGCATCGCCTGGATCAACTCGTGGTTGACGCAGAACAGATACAGGAACTGCGTCAGGTCCGGGGTGTCCCAATCGCCGTTGAGATAGGCCTCGGCGATGCCGATGTCGCCGCCATTGATCAGCCGGCTCGCAAACGCATAGTTGTGCAGCCGCATCTCGGCGGCCGGTCCGGGCTCGGCGCCGCCCATCCGGAAGCGGCGACCGTCGGGCAGGGTGACGTCCAGCGTGCCGCGCCGCAGCCGCGCCCCGAAGGCCAGTGCCATCCGCACGACGCGGGGCAGCCCCGTCAGCTGAGTGTCGACGTTGTCTGGGGTGAGTGTCACCAACTCGCGCATTTCAGTTCCATCACAGGGCCTCGCCGCATGGATGGAAGCGCCGGGCTCACACTTTAGGGAGTATAAGCATCGCGCGGGCGGGCTGCAAAGCCGGTCGATGGCGGTGCGGGCGGGCGCGGCACCAGTCGCGCGCCCTTGATCCACAGCCGCAACGCTTCCCAATGGATCGCGGCCATCACCTTCAGCGTCATCAGCGGCAGTGCGACGAACGCGCGCAGCAGCGACGCTGTGGTGAGCGGCCGGCGCCGGCCGTTGAAGGTGGCGGCGAGCAGCGGTCCGGAGGCGTCGGTCTCGAGAATGCGCAGCTTCACCACATCGCCCGGCGGCGTGATGCGGAAGTGATAGCGCATCGCCATTTCGATGAAGGGCGAGACGTAGAACAGCTTGTCCTGCGCTTGTCGCAGCCCTGCGGCGGAGAGCTGGCCGGCCCGGACCGGCAGCACGTAGGGGTGAATGTCGCCGAAGGTGTTGCGGACCTCGTACACCACCAGCGCCAGCATTCCATCTGCCGCGTAGCAGAAATAGACCGACAGCGGATTGAATGTGTAGCCCAGCAGCCGCGGATACGTCAGCAGCAGCACGCGGCCGCCGGTGAGGTCGACGCCCTGGGCCGCGGCGCAGCGATCGATATAGGCGCGCAGCGACGAGCCGTCGCGGTCGCCGTGGTCTTTCTCGTGAAAGCTGTACAGCGCGGGACGATTGACGCCGAACAGCGGCGATATCCGGTCCGCTTCGGCCAGACGATCGAGGTCGATCAGCAGCGACATCACGCGGTAGTTGAAGCGATGCCCCATCGGCTTCAGCCGCGCATGCATCACGTCGCCGACATACAGCGCGGCGGGCGCATCGCCGGTCGTCGCTGCTACGGTGTCGGCTGGAAGGGGCGTCATGCTGATCCGCTCTTATTCTGCCGCCTGGCTGAATTCCGTCGGCGGTCCGCGCCACGGCACTGGCGCGCCGAGATTTTCCGCCACCGCGAGGCCGGAGCGCAGCCCGTCCTCATGGAAGCCGTAACCGGTCCACGCGCCGCAGAACCAGGTGCGACGCTGGCCCTGGATCTCCCCGATCCGGCGCTGCGCCGCAAAGGCCTTGGCGGTGTATTGCGGATGGTCGCAATCGTAGCGGCCGAAGGTCAAGGCCGGGTCGGGCGCGAACGGCGGGTTGAGGCTGACGAACAGCGGCTTGTCGGCGTCAATGCCCTGCAGCCGGTTCATCCAATAGGTGACGGCGACGTCGTTGACCGGCGAATGCGCGCGCTGCCAGCGCAGGAAATTCCACGACGCCCAGGCGCGCTTGCGCTTCGGCATCAGCCGCGGATCGCGATGCAGATAGACGAGGTTCGGCGCATAGCCGATGCTGCCGAGGATCTCGCGCTCGTCGTCGCTGGGATCGCTCAGCATCGCCAGCGCCTGGTTGCTGTGCGCGCCGATCACGACGTGATCATACACGTCGGTGTGGCCGAGACTGTCGCGGACGATCACGCCCTTCGGCGTGCGCTCGATGCCGGTCACCGCCGCGCCGAGCCGCAGCCGGTCGCCGAACGCCGCAGTCAGTTTCTCGACATAGCGGGCGCTACCGCCCTTCACGGTTCGCCAGATCGGGCGTTCGTAGTGCAGCAGGCGGTGGTTGTTGAAGAAGGCGACGAAGTTCTCGGCCGGGAAGTCCAGGATCTCGTGTGCCGGGGCCGACCAGATCGCCGCGCCCATCGGCGCCAGATAGTCGGTGAGGAGTCGCGGCGCATAATTGCGGCTGCTGAAATATTCGCCCAGCGACAGGCCGGCGAGGGCACCCGACTTGAAGTCGGCGACGCTCTGCTCGTTGAAGGTCAGGATATGCCGCAGCATCCGCAGGTAGGACGGCGAGAGCAGGTTGCTGGGTTGCGCGAACAGGCCGCGCGCGGTTTCGAGCCAGTTGGCGCCGCCGCCCTTCCATTCGAATCGGCCCGAATCGGCCGACACGGCGAAGCTCATGCAACTCTCCACCGTCTCGACGCCGAGATGGGCGAACAGGGCGGTGAGATCGGGATAGTTGAGCTGGTTGTAGACGATGAAGCCGATGTCGACGGGAATCGGCGTGCCGTCATAGTCGACCGTCACGGTGTGGCTATGGCCGCCGGCGCGCAGCTCGCGCTCATAGACAGTGATCGGGTATCGCGACGACAACGCCCAAGCGGCGGCATTGCCTGCGATTCCCGTTCCAACAATTGCGACGCGCATTCCTGGCCCCCTCAGCCCACCACTGGTTCCCGAGTTACGACGGGCCTCCGCCGAGGTTTCAGCACCGAACGTGCTGGGCGCGGCGAGTGGGCAGGGTCGATCCACAACGGCAACGAAACAGATGAAATCTTTGTAAGCTTTGCCCCATCTTGAAACCCGGTCAAGTTGGGGAAAACCCCATAAAACAAAGCGATACCTGCGATCGGGCGGCAGCCGCCGCGCTGGCGCGGAAACATTCCGTCACCGGCGTCGCGCCCGACAGGCCTGTGCGACGCACGTGAGGCCGGCTACAATGCGTTCGGGCTTGAGAAAACGTTTTCCGTGAGCAGGTTGCGAGTGACTGGCAGAGAGCATCATCCGCCGTTCGGTCCGGCGCGAGGTGCGCGGCGATCCGCCGCGCCCGCCGACAGGTCGCGCCCTGCATGAGCTCAGCGCTGCGCAGCTTTGGTCAGTCACTGCGGATGATGGCGGCGTCGGCGCTCGTCGTCTCGGCGGGCGGCTGCATCCTCACCAAGGACCTGCCCGACCCGGCGCTGGATGTGCCGCCGCGCTACAAAGCGGTGTCCACGAGCGCGATCGACCGGCCGCCGGCGCTCGACTGGTGGCGCGGCTTCCGCTCGGCGGAACTGACGCAGCTGATGGAAGAGGCGCAGACCGTCAATCTCGACATCGCCGCCGCCACCGCGCGCATCCTGCAGGCGGACGCCCAGGCGCGCATCACCGGCGCGGCACTGCTGCCCTCGCTCACCGGCAACGGCAGCGGCTCGCAGAACAAGACGTCGGGGAGCAATATCCAGAACACCACGATCGCCGGCCGGCGTTACGCGACCTATTCGGCATCGCTGAGCGCCAGCTACGAGATCGACTTCTGGGGCAAGAATCACGACGCCGCACTGGCGGCGGAAGAAACCGCCACGGCGAATCGGTTTGACCGCGACACCGTGGCGCTGACCACGATGGCGAGCGTCGCCAATGCGTATTTTCAGGTGCTGGCCTCGCAGGACCGGATCCGCACCGCGCGCGAGAACATCGCCAGCGCGCAGCGCATTCTCGACGCGATCAAGCAGCGCCTCGCCGCCGGCACCGGCAGCGATCTCGACGTCGCGCAGCAGGAAAGCGTGCTCGCCAACCAGCGCGCCGCGGTCCCGCCGCTGCAATTGACGCTGGCGCAGAACCTTAACACGCTGGCGACGCTGCTGGCGCGTCCGCCCGAAAGCGTCAAGATCGTCGGCGGTTCACTGAACAGCCTGGGCTCGCCGCGGGTGACGCCGGGGCTGCCGTCGGAGCTGCTGACGCAGCGGCCGGACATCCGCCGCCAGGAGGCGCAGCTCGCCTCCGCCACCGCCAATGTCGGCAGCGCCCGGGCGCAGTTCTTCCCGAGCATCACCCTGACCGGGCAGGGCGGTTACCAGAGTGCGGTGCTGGCGTCGCTATTCACTCCGCAAGCGACGTTCTCCAACCTCGCGGCCGGCCTGACGCAGCCGATCTTCGACGGGGGCAAGATCCAAGGTAATTTCGATCTGACCAAGGCGCAGCAGGATGAATTGCTGCAGACCTACCGCAAGACCGTGGTCTCGGCCTTCGCCGACGTCGACAACGCGCTGGAGTCGATCAAGCAGAACACCACGCGGCTGCGGCTGCAGCGTGAGGCGGTGGCGTCGTCGCGGCGCGCCTTCAACCTCGCCGAACAGCAACTACGCGCCGGCACGGCGGACATCGTGACTGTTCTCAACACGCAACTGACACTATTTACGGCTGAGGATACGCTGATCCAGACGCAGCTTGCGCGCTATCTGGCGATCGTCAGCCTGTTTCAGGCACTCGGGGGCGGCTGGGAGCCGAGGATGGAAAGGCCGGTCAATGCTCTTTAAGCCGGACTCGAACGACTCGTCCGGGGCGGACGCCGAGGCCAAAAGCAGCCTGGCATCGCGGGCGCGGCGGCGGATCGTTGCGCTGCTGGTGACCGCGGTGATCCTGGGCGGTCTCGGCTACATCGCCTGGAGCGCCTTCCAGACCAAGCCCGCCATGATGGGCCGCGGCAATGGCGGTCCGGGCGGACGCCCCGACATGTCGGTGCCGGTGCTGGCGGCGACCCCGAAGATCGAGGACGTGCCGGTGTATCTCGACGGCGTCGGCTCGGTCCGGGCGCTGAACACCGTGACGGTGCGGGCGCAGGTCGACGGCAAGCTTATCTCGGTGAACTTCACCGAGGGGCAGGACGTCAAGGCCGGCGACGTCTTGGCCGAGATCGATCCGGCGATCTATCAGGCGGCCTATGATCAGGCGGTCGCCAAGAAGGCCCAGGACGAGGCGCAGCTCGCCAACGCGCGCATCGACCTGACCCGCTATCAGCAGCTCGCGGCATCGAACGCCGGCTCCAAGCAGCAGGCCGACACCCAGAAGGCGACCGTGGCGCAGCTCGAGGCGCAGGTGCGCTCGGACCAGGCGGCGATCGACAATGCGGCCGCGACGCTCAGCTACACCAAGGTGGTGGCGCCGATTTCCGGCCGCGCCGGTTTGCGCCAGGTCGACAAGGGCAATATCGTTCACGCCTCGGACACCACCGGCATCGTGGTGATCACCCAGCTGCAGCCGATCGCGGTGTGGTTCAGCCTGCCGCAGCAGCAGATCGTCCGCGTCAACGCTGCGGCGGCGCAGCGCACGTTGCCGGTCGATGTGTTCGGCAATGACGGCGTCACCGTGGTCGATACCGGGACGCTGAAAGGCATCGACAACCAGGTCGACCAGACCACCGGCACGGTGAAGCTGAAGGCGGAATTTCCCAACGCCAAATATCAGCTCTGGCCCGGCCAATTCGTCAACGTCCGGCTCAAGGTCGAGACGCTCGACAAGGTCGTGGTGATCCCGACCTCGGCGGTGCAGCGCGGGCCGGCCGGCACCTTCAGCTACGTCATCGATGCGGACAACGTGGTGCACGCACGTCCGGTCAAGGTGACGCAGCAGAACGAGACCGAGGCGGTGATCGCCAGCGGCTTGACGCCGGCGGACCGCGTCGTCACCACCGGCTTCGCCAATCTGTCCGAGGGCGCCAAGGTCAGCATCGGCGACGCCAGCCAGGTGCCGACCGCCGACCTCGCGCCACAGAAGCGCCGCCGTGGGCCTCCCGGGGCCGAGGGGCAGAAGCAGGGCGACAACGCCGGCGAGCAAGGCAAGCGCCGCCGCGGCGAGGGCGGAGCGGGTGCGCAGGGGGCTGCGCCGTCCGGGAATGAATCGTCGGGATCGGCCAAGGCGCCGTGAGCGCCTGCCGGTCGCCGGCAAAGCTGAACCCGCAGCCATGAGGTTGCATCCATGAGCGTGTCCGAGCCGTTTATCCGGCGCCCGATCGCGACCTCGCTGCTCGGCGTGGCGCTGCTGATCGGCGGCCTGCTCGGCTATCTGTCGCTGCCGGTGTCGGCGCTGCCGCAGGTCGATTTCCCCACCGTGCAGGTGACGACGCAGCTGCCGGGCGCAAGCCCGGACGTGGTCGCCTCGCTGATCACCGCGCCGCTGGAGCGCCAGCTCGGCCAGATCCCGTCGCTGACGTCGATGAATTCGACGTCATCGTTCGGCGTCAGCCAGGTCCAGCTGCAGTTCGATCTCAACCGCGACATCGACGGCGCGACCCAGGACGTGCAGGCCGCGATCAACGCCGCCGCCGGCGTTCTGCCGAAGAACCTGCCGTACCCGCCGGTCTACGCCAAGGTGAACCCGGCCGACGCGCCGGTGATGACGCTGGCGCTGACCTCGAGCACGGTGTCACTGCGCGGCATGAGCGACGTCGCCGACACCATTTTGGCGCAGCGGCTCGCCCAGATCACCGGCGTCGGCCGCGTCGCGGTGCTCGGCGGTCTGAAGCCGGCGGTGCGGGTGCAGGCCGATCTCGCCCGGCTCGCCGCCTACGGCATTTCGATGGAAGACCTGCGCACGGCGATCGCCGGCGCCAACGTCTCCGGACCGAAGGGCTCGCTCGACGGCGCCCAGCAGGCCTACACCATCGCAGCCAACGACCAGATCGCCGCCGCCGACGCCTACCGGCCGATCATCGTGGCCTATCGCAACGGCTCGCCGGTGACGATCGGCGACATCGCCCACATCGTCGACGGGCTGGAGAACAAGCTGACCGGCGCCTGGTATCAGGGCGAGCCGGCGGTGATCCTCGACATTCAGCGCCAGCCCGGCGCCAACGTCATCGAAGTGGTGCGCGGCATCCGCGCCGAGATCCCCAAGCTGCAGCGCGTGGTGCCGGCCGGGGTCAAGCTCACCGTGGTCAGCGACCGCACCGAGACGATCCGCGCTTCGGTCAACGACGTGCAGTTCACGCTGCTGCTCAGCGTCGGTCTGGTGACGCTGGTGGTGCTGCTGTTCCTGCGCTCGATGCGCGCGACCATCATCGCCGGGGTGGCGCTGCCGCTGTCGCTGATCACCAGCTTCGGGGTGATGTATTTCGCCGGCTTCAGCCTCGACAATCTGTCGCTGATGGCGCTGACGATCGGTACCGGCTTCGTCGTCGACGACGCCATCGTGATGATCGAGAACATCGTCCGCCACATGGAGGAGGGCGAGAGCCCGATGCAGGCGGCGCTGTCGGGTGCCCGGGAAATCGGCTTCACCGTGATCTCGCTGACGATGTCGCTGATCGCGGTGTTCATTCCGCTGCTGTTCATGTCCGGCCTCGTCGGCCGGATGTTCCGGGAGTTCGCGCTGACGCTCACGATTGCGGTGGTCACGTCCGCGGTGGTGTCGCTGACCCTGACGCCGATGATGTGCTCGCGCTTGCTCAAGCACGCCCACGAAGAACGGCAGATCCCGGGCCTCGCCGCCATCACCCGCTGGATCGACCGCGGTGCCGAGGCCTATCACCGCAGCCTGCTGTGGGTGTTGAAGCATCAGCCGGCGACGCTGGTGGTCACCTTCCTGACCATCGCGGCGACGCTGGTGCTTTATGCCGTGGCGCCGAAAGGCTTCCTGCCGCTGCAGGACACCGCCTCGATCACCGCGGTGACGCAGGCCGGCCAGGACGTTTCTTTCGCCGAGATGCAGGCGCGGCAGACCGAGGCGGCGGATGCAATCAAGGCCGACCCGGACGTGGTCGGCGTGGTGTCGGTGGTCGGTGCCGGCTCGGTCAATCCGACGCCGAATGTCGGGCGGCTGGTGATGACGTTGAAGCCGCGCGGCCAGCGCAAGGCGGACGTCGGCGAGGTGATCGAGCGGCTGAAGCTGCGGGTGGCGTCGATCCCCGGCATGACGGTGTACTTCCAGGCGGTGCAGGACGTGCAGATCTCGACCCAGTCGAGCCGCTCGCAATATCAGTACACACTGACCGCAACCGACTCGGCGCTGCTGTCGGAATGGGCCGCCAAGCTCGTCGCCGAATTGCGCAACGATCCGCTGTTCCGCGACGTCTCGTCGGAGGCGCAGGAAGGCGGGCTGCGCGCCGCGCTCGACATCAACCGGCAACGCGCCGGCCAGCTCGGCGTCAGCATCCAGGCGATTAACGACACGCTCAACGACGCCTTCGCGCAGCGCCAGATCTCGACGATCTACGGCCAGGCCAACCAATATCGCGTCGTGCTGGAGGCGATGCCGATCTACCAGAAGGATCCGTCGATCCTGTCCAAGCTCTACGTGCCCGGCACCGGCGACGCCCAGGTGCCGATCTCGGCCGTGGCCGAGCTGAAGCGCACCACCGCGCCGCTGGCGATCTCGCACCAGGCGCAATTCCCTTCGGTCGCGCTCAGCTTCAACCTCGCGCCGGGCGCGTCGCTGGGCGAGGCGGTGAGCGAGATCAAGGTGATTGAAGAGCGTATCGGCATGCCCGGCAGCATCGCCGGGGTGTTCTACGGTGATGCCGCCGAGTTCTCGAAGTCGCTTGCCGGCCAGCCCTGGCTGATCCTCGCCGCGCTGGTGACGATCTACATCGTGCTCGGCGTGCTGTACGAGAGCTTCATTCATCCGATCACCATCCTGTCGACGCTGCCGTCGGCCGGTGTCGGCGCGATTCTGGCGCTGATGCTGTTCGGGCAGGACCTGTCGGTGATCGGGCTGATCGGCATCATCCTGCTGATGGGCATCGTCAAGAAGAACGCCATCATGATGATCGACTTCGCGCTCGAGGCCGAGCGCAAGGAGGGGATGTCGTCCTACGACGCGATCGTGCAGGCCTGCCTGCTGCGCTTCCGTCCGATCATGATGACCACGCTGGCGGCGCTGTTCGGCGCGCTGCCGCTCGCGGTCGAAAGCGGCACCGGCTCCGAGTTGCGGTTTCCGCTCGGCATCTCGATCATCGGCGGCCTGCTGCTCAGCCAGTTGCTGACGCTGTACACCACGCCGGTGATCTATCTGGCGCTCGACCGCATCAACCGGCGGTTCGAGCGCGCGGTGCCGCCGGCGACGCCGTCGCCGCCGCTGGCCGGTGCGGGGGAGGCGCCGTAATGGCCTCGATGTCCGAGCCGTTCATCCGGCGGCCGGTCGGCACCACGCTGCTGGCGATCGGGCTGTTCCTGCTCGGCGTCGTCGCCTACGCGTTTCTGCCGGTGGCATCGGTGCCCAATGTCGACTTCCCGATGGTGATGGTGTCGGCGTCGCGGCCCGGCGCAGCGCCGTCGGTGATGGCCGCCACCGTCGCCGCGCCGTTGGAGCGGCGGCTCGGCGAGATCGCCGGGCTGTCGCAGATCACCTCGACCAGTTCGCTCGGCACCACGCGCATCCAGTTGCAGTTCTCGCTCGGGCGCAGCCTCGACAAGGCGGCGCGGGACGTCCAGGCCGCGATCAATGCGGCGGTGAGCGACCTGCCGACCGACCTGCCGACGCTGCCGACCTTCCGCAAGTTCAACTCCGCCGCCGCGCCGGTCTACATCCTGGCGATGACGTCGAAGACGATGCCGGCGAGCGCGCTCTACGACGTCGCCGACACCGTGCTGGCGCAACGCATTTCGCAGGTGCCCGGTGTGGGCGACGTCACCGTGTCGGGGGCCGACCAGCCGGCGGTGCGGATCGCGCTGAATCCAGTGGCGCTCTCCAATGCGGGCATCGCCACCGACGACGTCCGCACCGCCATGATCAACGCCAATCCGCTCGGTCCCGTCGGCATGTTCGACGGCGACCGGCAGAGCGAGACGATCTCGACCAATCGGCAGATGCGGACCGCGGCGGAGTTCCGCGACATCATCATCAAGAGCTCGTCCGGCAACACGCTGCGGCTGTCCGACGTCGCCACGGTGTCGGACGCCACCCGCAACCGCCGTCAGATCGCCTGGTACAACAAGCAGCCGGCGGTGCTGATCCAGATCACCAAGCAGGGCGATGCCAACGTCATCGAGACCGTCGACCGGGTGAAGGCGCTGCTGCCCGAATTGAAGAAGTGGATTCCGGCCTCGGTCGACATCTCCGTCGTCACCGACCGCACCGGCACTATCCGCGCCAGCGTCGACGACATGCTGTGGACGCTGCTCGCCACTGCGGTGCTGGTGATGGTGGTGGTGCTGACCTTCCTGCGCCGGCTGACGCCGACCATTGCGGCGGGCATTTCAGTGCCGCTGGCGCTGGCCGGTACCTGCGCGGGCATGTGGCTGGTCGGCTTCTCGATCAACAATCTGTCGCTGATGGCGCTGGCAATCGCGGTCGGCTTCGTGGTCGACGATGCGATCGTGATGATCGAGAACATGTATCGCAATCTCGAGCACGGCATGGAGCCGATGCGCGCGGCGATCGAAGGCGCCAGGCAGATCGGCTTCACCGTGCTGTCGATCAGCCTGTCGCTGGTGGCGGCGTTCGCGCCGCTGATCTTCATGGACGGCATCGTCGGCCGGCTGCTGCGGGAATTCTCGCTGACGCTGACCTTCGCGATCGCGGTCTCGACCGTGGTGTCTCTGACGGTGACGCCGATGATCTGCGCGCATTTCATCAAGGCCGAGACCGCGCCGCGCCAGCCGCGCTGGTACGACCGCGTGGTCGAGGGCACGCTCGGCCGCATCGTGCACTTCTACGCCTGGACGCTGCGCGCCGTACTCGGCTTTCCCGGCCTGACCATGCTGGTGTTCCTCGCCACCATCGCGCTGACGGTGACGCTCTACGTCAAGGTGCCGAAGGGCTACTTCCCGATCGACGATTCCGGCTTCGTGATCGGCGCGACCCGGGCATCCGCCGACGTCTCGTTCCAGTCCATGCGCAAGATGCAGGAGCAGCTCGCCGACATCGTGATGGCCGACCCGGCGGTGGCCGGCGTCGGCTCGGTGCTCGGCGGTGGCGGCGGACCGGGCGGCGGCGGCTCCAACCGCGGCACGATGTTCATCAATCTCAAGCCGCTGGCGGAGCGGGAGGACGTCAGCACCCAGCAGGTGATCGACCGGCTGCGCCGCAATCTCAGCCAGGTGGCCGGCATCCGGCTGTTCATGTTCGCCGCGCAGGACCTGCGCGCCGGCGGACGGCAGAGCGACTCCGACTATCAGTACACGATCTCCAGCACCGACCTCGACCTGTTGCAGAAATGGGCGCCGATCGTCGCCAAGCGGATGCAAACCGTCGAAGGCATCACCGACATTTCCAGCGACCGCGACGATGGCGGGCTCGAACTGACGCTGTCGATCGACCGCAACATGGCGTCGCGGCTCGGCGTCGCCGTGCAGGACATCGACAACGCGCTCAACAACGCGTTCTCGCAGCGCCAGATCGCCACGATCTACACCCAGCGCAACCAGTATCAGGTGGTGCTGGAGATCGACCCGAAATTCCAGAACGATCCGACCGATCTCGAGCGCATCTTCGTCGCCGGCAATGACGGCGCGCAGGTGCCGCTGTCGGCGGTGGTGCATGCCAGACGCGGATTGTCGCCGCTCGCGGTGTTCCACTCGCAGTCGATTCCATCCACGACGGTGTCGTTCAACCTGCTGCCCGACGTGCCGCTGCAGACCGCGACCGCCAACATCCAGCGCGCGGTCGACGAACTGCACATGCCCGAGGGCATCCGCGGTTCGTTCGACGGCAATGCGGGGGATTTCGGCGCGACCTCCAACAAGCAGCCGCTGCTGATCCTGGCGGCGCTGATTGCCATGTACATCGTGCTCGGCGTGCTCTACGAGAGCCTGGCGCACCCGCTGACGATCATTTCGACGTTGCCGTCGGCGGGGCTCGGCGCGCTGCTGGCGCTGCAGGTGACCGGCACGCAACTGACGGTGATCGCGTTCGTCGGCATCATCATGCTGATCGGCATCGTCAAGAAGAACGGAATCATGATGGTGGACTTTGCGCTGGAGGCCGAACGCGTGCGCGGCATGTCGTCCGCCGACGCGATCTACGAGGCCTGCATCGTCCGCTTCCGGCCGATCCTGATGACCACGATGGCGGCGCTGTTCGCCGCGATCCCGCTGGTGATCGCGGTCGGGCCGGGCACCGAGCTGCGTCGGCCGCTCGGCATCACCATCATCGGCGGGCTGTTCGTGTCGCAGATCCTGACCCTGTACACCACGCCGGTGATCTATCTGTTGATCGACCGGATGCGGCGGCGGCGCGGCTCCGCGCCGGTCGCCGTGCCGGCGGAGTAAGCGCGATGACGATTGATCCCGTATCCGACGAGGCGCCGCTCGGCGAAATCATTCCGGAGTGCGCGCGCTGCGGCAAGCCGCAGCCGCTGTGCATCTGCGACAGCGTCGAGCCGATCAAGAGCCGCGTTCAGCTGCTGATCCTGCAGCATCCGCAGGAGCAGGACCGCGCCCTCGGCACCGCGCGGCTGACCGCACAGCATTTCAAGGACGCGGTGGTCAAGGTCGGCCTGTCGTGGCCGAGCCTGTCCAAGGCGCTCGGCCGGCCGGTGCACGATCCGTCGCGCTGGGCGGTGCTGTATCTCGGCTCGGCGCGGGCGGCGGAGCTGACGCAGAACCGCGAGATCGTCGCGATCGACCGCAAGGGCGAGGCCGAGCCGCACCAGGACGCGATCCTGCGCGACATCGAGGGCGTGATCCTGCTCGACGGCACCTGGAGCCAGGCCAAGGCGTTGTGGTGGCGCAACGCCTGGATGCTGAAATGCCAGCGCGTCATCCTCGATCCGCAAGCACCGTCGCGCTACGGCAAGCTGCGCAAGGAGCCGCGTCGCGACGGGCTGTCGACGCTGGAAGCCGCCGCCCTGCTGCTGAGCCGCCTGCAGAACCGCCCCGACATCGAAACCACGCTGCTCGCGGCCTTCGACCGCATGCTGGCCCGCTTCCGCGAGGTCCAGGCCGAGCTGCCGGAGCTGGCGCCCAAGCCGAAGAAGAAAGATTGGCGGCGGAAGAAGCGGGGGTAGGGCGAGGGGCCGCGTGTCGGCCGGTTGCCTATCGCGGCGTGGCCGTATATGAGTTCGCCCGTTGGGGCCACGTGGCGGAGTGGTTACGCAACGGTCTGCAAAACCGTGTACACCAGTTCAATTCTGGTCGTGGCCTCCAACCAATCCCCGTATGGACGCATGTCCCGGGGGTGGCCGAGCCGAAGGCTCGTTGGCCGCAGCATCGGCCGCCGAATTCACCACAGCCTGATTGGGCAGAGGCTCAGCCGAATCGACGTGGGCTTGTCGTTTGCCTAGCCTCGTCGCTCAGGACGCGTGCCAGCCCGACGGGAACGGGATCAGCGGCCATTCGATCTGATTGTCGTTGGCGGCGCGGCGCATCGACAGCAGTTGCGCCGGCTGGCGGCGGTTGTCCTGAACGCTTTCGGCGCAGGCCAGGCTGACTTCGTCGAGCAGACGGTTGTATTCGGCTTCACTCATGGATCGGCTCCCTGTCGAGCCGCAATGTGCCGAATATGATTTGGAGTCAGGTTGAGCCGATCGTTCGAATTTTATCGATCGCCGACTTTCAGGGCTTCGCAAATGAGAGCCGCCGCTCGAGCGGCATCGATCGCCAGGGTTGATAGTTCGTTAAGGCGACGGTGAGGTGCTCACAGCAAAAAGCCGCCCAAGTGGGGCGGCTTTCGCGGACCGATCGCTGATACGCAACGCGCGACGGTCCAGATTTTGTACGCTTTACTGGCAGAGGTGCATCAGGCCGTCTTCGCCACGGAACGTGGTCCCCGGCTGACACACGAAACCGTTTCGCTGCGCATAGGACTGCTGGTTCCAGCCATAGGGCTGCTGATTCCAGCCGTAGGGTTCATTCCAGCCGTATTCGGCATCATAACCGGCGCGGAACGGCGCGGTCGCGATGGCTCCGGCCGCTCCAACCGCACCGCCCACGACGCCGGCGGCGACGTCGGCCGGCCAGAACGCGGCGTTGCTGTCGCGCCAGCCGCTGTTGCCCCACTGATCACGGTCGGTGTAGCGGGCCTGGCTGTCGGCACGGCAGTTCGGGTCCATCTGCGAGCAGGCGGTGCTGTGCTTCATGTGCTTGACGCGCTGTTGCGCCGAGGCCGGCGTGGCGGCGGACAAAGCGACGGTGGCCGCGACGGCGGCGAGAGCGATGGTGCGAATCATCGTGTAGTTCTCCCTGTTGTGGATCTCGCGAAGCGTCGAATTCGATGAGCACGAAACGTGGTGCAGGGAGACTTGTTCCGGCGTTGCACCATCGCGGAATCACAGCGACGTGAGGGCTTCGATGGCGTTGCACGCGTAGTTACAACGCTGGCGCGACGAATCGATTTGCACCTTCCATCGCGCGTGCGTAGCGCTCGCAGCGACGTCGGATCCGCGAACTCTCCGGCCACCTTGCGGCGGCCGTAGAATTCGCAAGCTGTAACGGAACGCGTGCGATCCACGTGGGGCACGTGATCGGCCGAGGCTCGGGGCGAGTTAGTTGCGGCGTCCTGACAACATGCCGCCGGCAGCGGTGTAGTTACGAGCGCCGCGCCGCGCCTCGCACGATCATGCAATGCGCGGCGTGACGATTACTCTCGGGGCGGGGCAGGCGGGGGGCTTGTCGGCGCCGGCAGGTCGGTCATGCCGTTGCCGGCGATTCCGTCCACCATGGTCTGGCCGAACATCACGTGGTGCACGCCGTCGCTCTCGGCAGGTGAGTCGTCCTGTCGGATCAAATTCCACGGGATGAAGAGGTTCTTGATGCTGGCCCAAAGGCTCATCGCCGAACGCCCCGATCTCAGTCTGAGTCGGGCTCAATCTGCGGAGCCGAGGGCGGGCCGTCATTGACGGCGCGCAACGCCGCGCAACGTGAGCGCGCCACCCGATGGGGCAATGATCGTCAGCGATATCGGAAAAAGATGTTGGCTCCCCGGGCCGGATTCGAACCAGCGACCAACCGGTTAACAGCCGGTTGCTCTACCACTGAGCTACCAGGGAACGAGCCGAAGCAAGCTTCGCGGGGTGCGTATAACAAAGCCATCCCGGGTTGGAAAGCAGAAATCCACCGTTCGTGAATGTCCTGCGACAGCTTTGTTGGTCCGCGGCCGCGACCGCTTCGTGGCGCTGATGTAGCGATCTGGAGCGGCTGTGGGAAGGGGCGCGGCGATGTTCTCCCCGGTTTCGCAAGATGTTGCGTTTTCGACCGCGTTGCATCATGGATGGCTCCGGCTTCACTCCACTAGGGAACACCGATGTCGGATTTCGCGCGCGCTCGCCTGAACATGGTCGACAACCAGATTCGGCCTCACAGCGTGACCGACTGGCGAATCATCGACGCGATGCGGCTGGTTCCCCGGGAGGTGTTCATGGACGAGGCGCAGCAGTCGCTGGCCTATCTCGACCAGGACATCGATCTGGACGGTAAAGGCGATTACCGCCACGTCATCCTCAATCCCACGGTGACGGCCCGGCTGCTTCAGGAAGCCGACATCGCGCGCGGCGACCGTGTGCTGATCGTCGGCGGCGCGACCGGCTATATCGCGGCGCTGGTCGCCAAGCTCGGTGCCTCGGTCGTCACCACCGTGGACGATCCGGCTCTTGCGGAGCGGACGCGCGCCACGCTCGGCGCGCTGGGCCTCGGCGACATCGCCGTCCGGGTGGCCGAGAATGTGGACGGTGCCCCGAGCGATGGACCGTTCGACGTGATCATCCTCAACGGCGCCACCGAGGTCGAACCGGTCAAGCTCTATGACCAGCTCAAGATGGGCGGCCGCCTCGTCGGCGTGTTCGCGACCAGCCGACCGCAGCGCGCCACGGTGGTGACGCGGTCGCAGGGCGATTTCGGTGCCCGAGTATTGTTCGATACGTCTGTCCCGATGCTGCCCGGCATGCAGCGGGCGCCCGCGTTCGTATTCTAGCGGCTTCGGGCGCTTCGCCCGCGGTCTTCGAGCGGCATAGCCTGGTCCTCCGGAACCGGGCGACGAGCCGCGCGAACACCATTTTCCTGTTTCGAATCAGAAGTGTGGCTTCTAGGCCCCATCCCACAAGTTTCATTCATCTGGCGCGTCCGAGAGGTTCCTTCGCTCCACGCCGTGTCATATGGTGAGCAGGGACTCACGTCGGCCCTCGGCCTCGCGTGGTATTGCGCGGGCCGTCGAGTCGTGCGGTCAAGTGAAACGCAGATTGGATCGCCAGTATGAATCGGATGAAGCGCATCACCGGCCTTGCCACCGCCGGCTTCGTTCTGGCGTGTCTGGGGCCGGTCCCGGTGCTGGCCGATACGATCGAAGCGGCGCTGGTCCGCGCCTATAAGACGAACCCCCAGCTGAACGCGCAGCGCGCCTCGGTCCGCTCGACCGACGAATCGGTGCCGCAGGCGCTGTCGGGCTATCGGCCGAAGGTTTCGATCACCGCGAGCGGCGGCTATCAGTACACCGACGTCAATTCGATCGTCGGCGGCAGCAATGTGCATCTCAGCGGCAGCAACTATCCGCGCGCCATCGGCGTGACCGCGACCCAGACGCTGTTCAACGGCAACCAGACCGCCAACCGCACCCGGGCGGCCGAGAGCCAGGTGTCGTCGGCGCGCGAAGGCCTGCGCGTGCTCGAACAGTCGGTGTTGCTCGCTGCGGCGACGATCTACATGGACTATCTGCGCGACTCGGCGACGGTCGAAGTGCAGAAGTCCAACGTCCGCGTGCTCGAACAGACCCTGAAGCAGACCAACGACCGCTTCAATGTCGGCGAGGTGACCCGCACCGACGTGGCGCAGTCGCAGGCGCAGCTCGCCGCCGGCAACACCCAGCTGCTGACCGCCGAATCCAATCTCACCACCACACGCGCGAATTATCGCCGCATCATCGGCAGCGAGCCGACCGGGCTGGCGCCGGGCTCGCCGGTCGATCGCTTCCTGCCGTCGACGCTGGCGCAGGCGGTCGAGCTCGGCCTGATCGAGAATCCGAACGTCACCGCGGCGATGTTCGGCATCGATGTCAGCTTCCTCAACGTCAAGATCAACGAGGGTGCGCTGTTCCCGACCGTGACGCTGCAGGCGAATGCCCAGCAGGGCTACGAGCAGTCGATCACCACGCCGAAGCAGTTCAGCGCCTCGGCGTTGGCCCAGGTGTCGATCCCGATCTACCAGGGCGGCGCCGAATATTCGCTGATCCGGCAGTCCAAGGAATCGCTGGCGCAGCAGCGTCTCAACCTCGAACAGGTCCGCGACCAGACCCGCGCCACGATCGTGCAGGCCTGGGGCCAGTTGCAGGCGGGCCGGGCGCAGGTCGCCTCGGCACAGGCCCAGGTCAAGGCCTCGGAGATCGCGCTCAACGGCGTGCGGGAAGAGGCCCGGGCCGGGCAGCGCACCACGCTCGACGTGTTGAACGCGCAGCAGGCCCTGGTGAATGCCCGAGTGTCGCTGGTGACTGCGCAGCACGATCGTGTCGTCGCGTCGTACTCGGTGCTGAGCGCGATCGGCCGGCTGGCGCCGCAGGTGCTCGGCCTCAAGACCGACGTCTACGATCCGAGCGTCCACTACCAGCAGGTCCGCGACTCCTGGATCGGCGTGCGCACGCCCGACGGTCGCTGATCTTTCGCGCCG
>NZ_LJIC01000028.1 GCF_001295845.1 Rhodopseudomonas sp. AAP120
CCCCCCCCATCCACGACAACGGGCACTGCGCTGCTTGGCTTCGTGGATGCCCGGGTCAAGCCCGGGCATGACGGCTGTTGTGGGACGGCCTCTGCGGACCAATCTGATGTCGTCACTCCGCTGTGAGAGACCACCGCCTCGCAGCGTCGCCAGCCTCACCCCGCCCGCGCCAGCTTCGGCCGGTTCTCGATCAGCATGATCCCCGACGCGGTGTTGGAGATCGGCAGGTGATAGTTGCGGTGCAGTTCGCGCACGTCGCCGGTCAGCGCGCCGCGCATCGCGACCCAGTTCATCACTTCGACGCCCTGGCTGCCGGCGAGTTCGACCAGCTGGTGCGGGTCGATGTCGAGCAGACTGTCGATGTCGCCGGTCATCGCATCCATGCAGCGACGGTCGAACGCCGTGTTGATGAAGCCGGCGCGCTCGCCTTCGAGCTGATGCGACAGCCCGCCGGTGCCTATCACCACGACTTTCATGTCCTCCGGATAGCTCTCGATCGCGCGGCCGATCGCCTGCCCCAGCTTGAAGCAACGTCGCAGCGACGGCAGCGGATGCTGCACGGTGTTGACCACCACCGGCACCGTCGGGATCGCGTGCGCGCGCTCGCGGAAGAACAGCTCCATCGGCAGGCTGTAGGCGTGGTCGACCAGCATCTCCTGGCAGGTTACCGGATCGAACTCGGCACCGACCAGCGTCTCGATGATGTGCCATGACAGCGCGGCGTCGCCGCGGAACGGGTCGCGCACCGGAATGCCCCAGCCCTCGTCGTCGTTGCGATATTCCGGCGCGGCGCCGACCGCGAAGGTCGGCATCTTGTCGAGGAAGAAAGCGAGGCCGTGATCGTTGTAGATCACCACCGCGGCGTCGGGCTTGTTGGCCTCGAGCCAGCGGCACGGTGCGTCGAAGCCGTCGAAGAACGGCGCCCAATACGGGTCCTTCTGCAGGCCCTTGGCAATCGCGCCGCCGATCGCCGGCACGTGGGACGCGGCGAGGCCGCCGATGATCGTCGCCATGATTAGTTGTCCCGCGCTGCGAGGAGCTTGGCCTTGAACTGCTCGACCGTCAGTCCGGTCTGCAGTGCGCCGATGTCCTGCATGTTGAGGCCGAGGATGCCGGCGAACTTCGCCAGGTAGTAGGCGTTGCCGCCCTGATCGAGCAGCGTCAGCAGATCGCGCGTCAGGATCGCGCCGGTCTGCGCCGGCGTCAGGCCGTAGCGCGCGCAATACGCCGCCTCGTCGCGCACGAATTCGGCACGGTTGGCGGCGTCGTTGAAGGAGAAGCACATCTTGTTGAGGGCGTAGCCCTTCTGCGCCGCTTCCGGGCCGAAGATCGGCGTCCCGAAGATCTCGCGCCGGGCGCGCGCCGCCCTCGCTTCCGTCTGCACCACGGCGTCCTCCGCGTTTCGTCCCTTCGCCGCATAGCGGCTTTCGCAAACGATAGGCGGCGGCGGGAACTCGGGATTGAGCCAGATCAAATCACCCGGTGATTCAGAAAGCCGATCGTCGTCGCCGCAGCCCAAAAAAAAGGGGCCGGCAACCGAGGCTGCCGACCCTGAGAGACTTCCGGAGATTCTTCGAGGCAATCAGAACGCGACCTTGAGACCGCCGCTGACGCCGTAGTCATTGCCGTCCGAGCGCGCGAAGCTGCTGACGACATTCAGATTGGCGCTGACATTGCTGCTGACCGCCGCCGCGACGCCGGCCGCGACCTTGCCGTAGGTCCGGCTGCGCGCGTCGATCGGCGTCAGCACCGGCAGCAGCGGCGTCGACAGTTGCGTGGTGATCAGCGTTCGCGCCGAGCCGATGAAATCATGCTCGGCGGTGACGTTGAGGTAGGGGCTGTAGATCACCCCGGCCATCGCCAGCGGCGCGCGCAGCTGCACGCCGAGGCTGCCGACCAGGCTTTCGAGCTTCTGCTGATCGACCGTGTTGGTGAGCAGCGAGTCACCGCTTTCGGTATAGGCCGCGATCTGCGCGTGGGTGTAGGAGAGGCCGGCGATCGGGCCGGCGCGTAGCGGGCCGATGTCCCACAGATAGCCGCCCTTGGCTGCCACCGTGAACGTATCCGCCGAGGTCGAGCCGCGGATGATGTCGATCACGCCTTGGCGTTCGGTCGCGATCGTCTGGCGGCCGTAGGCGAACAGGCCGTCGGCGAACCAGTTTCGGCTGGTGTAGGAGGCGTAGCCGGCGAACTGATAGGCGTCGATCTTTTCGCGCGCGTCCTGGATGCCGAGCTTGACGTTGGGTTGCGCGTAGCCGAACAGGCCGCCGACCACCCACTCGGGCGAAACCCGATAGTCGATGCCGATCTGGCCGCCGACCGCATTGTAGCTCAGTCCGGATTGCCCGAACTGCTGATCGCGCGAGCCGCCCCCGTAGGTGACGTTGCCGTACACCGACCACGGGTTCGGCGCGACCGGCGACAGCCGCGCCGCCTTGACCGGCATGTCGGCCGCCATCGCGTTCATGGCGCTGCCGATGCCGTAGGGCGAGAACACCCGGTACGAGTCCAGCCGGCCGAACACGCTGTCCATGAAGCCCGAGGCGATCGACATCGCGATGTCGCCCTGCGGCGCCACCGTCAGCGGCGCGTCGATCTGGTTGGTCTGGTAACGGCCGATCAGCGCGAAGCCGGCGGTGGTGAAGTGCAGCCCGTCATACGACAGATAGGAGTTCTGCGTCGCCACCGAGCCGCCGACGCAGGACGGCACCGAGGTGCACGCCTGGGTGACGTTGCTGAAGCCGTATTGGGACGGATTGGCGACGATGCGCTGCGTCAGCGTGCCGAGATCGAAGAAGAAGATGCGCACGCCGGCGCGCGCCAGCGGCGACAGGCTGGCCTGCTCCATCTGGGTCAGCGTGGTCTGGAAGTAATGGATGTTGGCGTTGCCGGGGGCGATCGGCAGATACGACAGGTCGCCGACCGACAGAATCGAGATGTTGCGGGCCCCCGCATTCACACCAATTGCTGCACGCCGCCGACGATGTTGGCATTGGTCTGCGCCGCCGCCGCATTCATCTGCGCCTGGGTGATGAAGGGATTGAACAGGATCGGCACGCCGTCATTGCCGCCCGCGGTGGTGATGTTGACGAGGTCGCGCGCGCCGAACCGGCCGCCATTGGCCAGAAAGGTGCGGATCTCGCTGCCGGTGCCGGGCAGTGTCGGCCCCGCGACGTTGGTCTCACCGCTCTGCGCACCGCCGACCGCGTAGTTGGCGACCGACGAGGTCGCAAGGCCGTAGTGATACTGAAACGCGTCGCCCATCGACAGGCCGGCGCTGAAGCGGCCGGTGGACGTGCCGACGCCACCCTGCGCCCGCTTGGCGTTGCCCCAATCGGCGTAGCTGTCGCCGAACACGGTCAGGCTGGTGAACTGGCCGGTGACCTGCGGGCCGAACAGGCTCTGCACCCCGGCATTCTGCTGGAAGTACGCGTAGACGTCCGGATTGGGCACGACAGCGATCGGCGTGTAGACCTGCGCCGCAGCGCTACTCGCGGCGCCGACCAGGCCGGCCGCGGCGATCATGCAGCCGAGCACGGCCTGCTTTTTCCGGCGGCGGTACGGCCGGCTGCTGCGTGCATCGATCGCGCGTGACTGCTGTCGTCCCATTCGCCCCTCCCGACGCGCCGCCCCATGTGGCGCATGATCGCCGATCAGCAGGAAGGCTGCACAGGCCTTGCGGCTGCGCGCGACGTCCCTCCCCGATCCGGCTGCCGGCCTTCGGCCGTGCATATGCACATTATGTTCAGAAAATGATTTGTTCATGTCAAGAACAATTACCAGCACGATTTGTATTTGGCGGGCGCTCGGGCGATGCTGTGCAGCACAAACAACCGGAAAGCGAATCAGCCCGATGAACCGCCCCCGACGCGCCCCGACCCGCGAGACGGCAACCGATGCCGGCCCGCCGATCAAGACGACGGCACGTCGTGCGGCCAAACAACGTGCCGAGGTGAATGTCGACGGGCTGACCAGCGTCGCCGGCTATCTGATCCGTCAGGCGCAGCTCTGGGTGTTCGAGGACTTCGTCGAAACGCTGGCGCCGCTGTCGCTGCGGCCCGCGCAATATTCGATGCTGGTCGTGATCCGCGACAACGCCGGGCTGTCGCAGATGGCGCTCGCCGAGGTGCTCGGCATCGGCCGCTCCGGGATTATTCCGCCGCTGGACTATCTGGAGTCGCGCGGGCTGCTCCAACGCAGCCCGACCTCCGATCGCCGCACGCATGCGCTGCATCTCACGGCGCAGGGCACCAAGTTACTGGCCGAGGCCGACAAGCTTGTCCATCAGCACGAGCAGCGGCTGATGGAAAAGGTCGGGCCGCGCGGCTATCAGCAGTTGCTGCGGGTCCTCGCGGTGTTCGGCACGCGCAGCTAGCGCTGCCGCGAACCGCGCAGCCAGCGCCGCAGCCGCGCCATCAGCGACGGCGCCTCGGCCTCCGTTGCTTCACTTGGCTGCTCCAGCGCCAGCGCCAGCGAGGGCGCATCATCGAGGTCGGTGATCGTTTCATCGTCTGCTGGGGCCGGCGGCAGCGCCGGCGATGACGGCCGCTCGGGAGACCGAACGGAAGGCTGCGGCGTTGTGCCGGCCGCCGCACCGAGCACCAGCGGCCCGACTTCGCTGAGAAACGCCTGCTCGTAGCCGCGCGTCAGCCGCAGCGTCGCTTCGCGCAGCGGCAGCCATTCGACGGCGCGAATGTCCTTCATCAGCGGACGGCTCGGCGCGGCCTCCGCCTCCATCCGCCAGAAATGCACCACCTTGGCGCGGCCGCCGACTTCGTAAGCCAGCGTGCCGAGGAATTCGTGGACGGTGACCAGGTGCCCGGTTTCCTCGATCGCCTCGCGCTCGGCGGCGGCGCGTGGCGTCTCGCCCTGTTCAAGCTTGCCCTTGGGCAGCACCCAGTCGCCGCGCTTGCGCATGCGGACGATCGCGAACAGCGGCTCACCGCCGCTTCGCAACATGATGCCGCCTGCCGCCAGCACAGGTCCCCGCACGCCACATCCCCTCGTTCATGCCCCGCCAGCATTATAGGTCGGGCGCCAGGGCAGATCGAGGGGAGCGCGCTCGCTCACGGCGACGGCGGCGGCGCCACTACCGGGTAGGCACGGTCGGGCAGCAGCGTGCAGCGATACACCCGCTTTTGCGCGACCTGCCACGCTTCGACGGTGCGACCGCAATTGATGCACAACAGGCTGCCGGGCTCTCCCGCCAACGTTTCCGACTCGGCGCAGCGATACTGCGCGCCGCATTCGCATTCCACATCCGACAAAATCATCGCTCACCTCGCACCAAATCTCGGCCGGCGGAAATTTCACCGTCATACGCCCGCGTGCTGACACGCAGATGTCACGACATGCGGATCGATCGCATCAGGCGCTGGCGGTGAGAGTCTCCGCCGAATAGTCTGTGGCCAAGCCGACCGCTGCTCACCGCGGCGCGTTGGGACAACAAGGAAACGTCTATGAAGTTCTGGGCAGACAGCGGTCTCGGCGGGCCGCTGCGTCGCGAGACGCATTACGGCGACCGGACCATGCTGTGCTTCGCCGAACGGCCGTCCACCCTGGCGGCGATGTTCGAAGATCTGGTGGCGCGGTTCGGCGATCGACCGGCGATCGTCGACGAGCGCACGCTGAGCTATTCCGAACTCGATGGTCTGGTCCGCACCATCGCGGCATCGCTGAGCGGGCTCGGCATCGCGCGTGGCGACCGAGTCGCGCTGTTCCTCGGCAATTGCTGGGAATTCCTCGCCGTCACGCTGGCCTGCAATCGGATCGGCGCGGTGCTGGTGCCGATCGGCACCCGGCAGCGCAAGGCCGAGCTGGACTTCCTGCTCGGCAACAGCGGCGCCAAGCTGCTGGTGTTCGAGGCGGAGCTGGCCGATCAGATTCCATCCGCCGCCGAAGCCCCGGAGCTGACGCATCGCTTCGTCGCGCATGGCGACGCGGCGGGCGCGCGGCCGTTCGACGAACTCCTCGCCGGGGCCGCCGCCGATCTCCCGCCGGCGCCGCTGCACGAAGACGACACCGCGGTGATCCTCTACACCTCGGGCACTACCGGGAAGCCGAAGGGCGCCGAGCTGACGCATCTCAGCATCCTGCATTCCGCCTATGCGTTCGCCCGCGCGCACGAACTCACCGAGCACGACCGCGGCCTCGTCGCGGTGCCGCTGTCGCACGTCACCGGCCTGGTCGGCGTGTCCTACGCGACGCTGGCGGCGGGCGGCTGCGTGGTGCTGATGCGGCAGGCCTACAAGACACCCGACTTCCTGGCGCTGGCGAGCCGCGAGAACATTACTTATTCGATCCTGGTGCCGGCGATCTACACGCTGGTGGCGATGTCGCCGGAATTCGACCAGCACGATTTGTCGGCGTGGCGGATCGGCTGCTTCGGCGGCGCGCCGATGCCGGTGCCGACCATCGAGATGCTGAGCAAGCGGCTTCCCAATCTGCAACTGCGCAACGCCTATGGCGCCACCGAAACTACATCGCCGACCACCATCATGCCGCAAGCTTGTTGGCGCGATCACATGGACAGCGTCGGGCAGGTTATTCCCTACGCGCATGTCCGCGTCGTCGATGCCGACGACAACGAGGTCGCGCCGGGCGAGCCGGGCGAACTGCTGATCGCCGGCCCCATGGTGGTGCCGCGCTATTGGCAGCGGCCCGATGCCAACGCCAAGGAATTCGTGAACGGCTATTGGCGCAGCGGCGACATCGGCTCGATCGATGCCGATGGTTTCGTGCGGGTGTTCGACCGCAAGAAGGACATGATCAACCGCGGCGGCTTCAAGATCTTCTCCGCCGAGGTCGAGAACGTGATCTGCGGCATCGACGGCGTATTGGAAACCGCCATCATCGGCACGCCCGATCCCGTGCTCGGCGAACGCGTCAACGCCATCGTGGTGACGAGCGAAGGCGCCAGTCTCAACGAGCGCGACGTCGCCGCCTACTGCGCGGCGCGGATGTCGGACTACAAAGTCCCGGAAAGCATCATCATCCGCTCCGAGCCGCTGCCGCGCAACGCCAACGGCAAGATCCAGAAGATCGTGCTGCGCGAAACCATCGCCGACCGCGCGGCGAGGCACGCGCAGGGGTAAGGCCCGCACCAGGCACAGCGTAACCACTCCCGCTTGCGAAGAGCGCGCTGTGCGCTTCTCCCCTCCCCCTTGCGGGGAGGGGTCGGGGGTGGGGGTCCCCAAGCACGGTGCCCGGGGCCCCTCACCCCAGCCCTCTCCCGCAAGCGGGAGAGGGGGCGCGCTGCGGTTCGGGGTGGAGGTGCCGATCCATCGCGAGTTGTTATTTCATAGCCTGATGACTTCGTGGCCTGATGACTTCGTATCCTGATTACTTCATCCGCCCGATCCGCACCTGCACGTCGCGCGGCTTCGCTATATAGGGCGCCGACGTCACCAGCACCTGGGCGCCTGCGGTCGCATAGGCGGCGGCATTCGCGGCGTTGACGCCGCCGGCGGCGGCGATGACGGGACGATGAGGCATGGCGCCGAGTTGCGCGGCCAAAGCGGCGACGTCGGCGGGGGCGAATTTTTCGAGTTGCAGGACGTCGAAGCCGGCTTCGGCGGCGGCGCGTGCTGCGTCGATAGATGATACTTCGGTGATCAGCTTCTTCTCCGGCGCAGCGCTTCGCAGCCGCGCCACGGTGGCGGCGAGCGGCTCGTCCAGAAACGCGCGGTGCTCCGCGAACACCAGGATCGTCTCCGACAGCCCGAGCCGGTGCATCACGGCGCCGCCGGCCTTTACGGCCGCGACCGCGAAGCGCTTGGTGCCGGGGGTGTTCTTGCGGGTGCAGGCGATCGCGATCGTCGGTGACACGGCTCGCGCCGCATCGACGATCTCGCGGGTCGCGGTGGCGACGCCGGACCAGATCTCGATCAGCGTCTGCGCCACCTTCCAGCCGCGAAGCAGGCTCCCCGCCGCGCCATGCGCGCGCAGGATCGGCGCACCGGCCGCAAGCCGATCTCCCGACGCCGCGATCAGTTCGACCTGGCAGCCACACAGCCGCAGCAACGCGGCGGCGTCCTCGCCGAGCGCCAGCACCATCGGATCGCGCGCGGTGAATTCCATCATCCCCGGCTGTCCGCCAATCCCAAGTGCCTCGGTGGTGAGGTCGCCATACGGCACGTCGTCGTCGAGCAGGCGCTCCAGGTCGGCGGTGGTCAGGACGGACATGCGGGCTCCTCGGCGATGGCAATGGCGCGCCAGAAAGTCCGCGTTGGCGGCCGCTGTGTCCAGGCCTATACAACGCTGTCGGCTTCGCGACAGCCTGGACGATCGCAGGGGGCGCGTGACAAGGCCTTTGCCTGTCGGGCATTTTGCCGATGCCGACGGGCGACGCCCGGCCGGCACGCAGCTTGCTGAGCCGTCCTCGCCGATCCGCCGCACAAGGAGCAGGCCATGACACAGACCGAACCCGACGCGCCCCGTACCGCCGCCGTGATCTATCGCGGCGACGAGGATGTCGACAGCCTGCTGGCCGATTTCGCCGCCGACCGGCTAAGTGCCGGCGACCGGCTCGGCGGCCTGGTGCAGCGAAACGTCAAGGACGCCAGCGGCCGCCGCATCGACATGCAGCTGATCGACCTGATGACCGGCGCGGCGATCGGCATTTCGCAAACACTCGGCGGCGGCGCCGGCTCCTGCAAGCTCGACGCCGCCGGGCTGGCGGACTCGGCGCAAGCGGTGACGCGCGCAATCGCCGGCGAGGTCGCGCTGGTGGTGATCAACAAGTTCTCGAAGCAGGAGGCGACCGGCCAGGGCCTGCGCGCCGAATTCGCCGAGACCATCGTGGCCGGCCTGCCGCTGCTCACCGCCGTGCCGGAGAAATGCGCCGAGGCGTGGCGCGACTTCATCGGCGAGGCAGGCACCGAGTTGCCGTGCGAGCGCGCGGCGATCGACGGGTGGTGGCGCGAGGCCGCCGCGGCGCGCTCGGACGCGACGGCAGGCTGAGGGGACGGCGACGATGGCGCAGGTGATTTTCTACGAGAAGCCGGGCTGCGTCGGCAATGCGCGGCAGAAGGCGCTGCTGATCGCGTCCGGTCACCAACTCGACGTGCGCAATCTGCTGGCGGAGCCGTGGACGGCCGAAACGCTGCGGCCGTTCTTCGGCGCCAAGCCGATCCCGCAATGGTTCAACGCCTCGGCGCCGAAGATCAAGGCCGGCGCGATCGATCTCGCTGCGCTGGACGAAGACGCCGCGCTGGCGCTGATGATTGCCGAGCCGATCCTGATCCGCCGTCCGCTGATCCGGTCCGGCGACCGCCGCGAAGCCGGATTCGACCAGGCCGCGATCGACGCCTGGCTCGGCCTGCGCCAGGGCGGCGCGAAGGTGTTCGACGGCTGCGCGATGGAGTGATCAGCGCGGCTTGAAGCCGACCAGATCAATCAGCGCCGACATGCCGACATGGGCCGAGCCCTCGGCGATCTCGGCGTCATATTCGCGGATGCTGAAACGATCGAAATCGCCGAACGCCTGCTCGAGGATTTCGCGGGTGTAGAGATCGTCGGCGCAGCTGGGCCCGCCGGTGTTGTAGTCGAGCTGCTTCGGCCGGTAGCCCTCGATCAGCAGCAACCCGCCCGGGTTCAGCGCGTCGCGGATGTTCTGAAATATCCGCGGACGATCCGCAGCCGCGACAAACTGGAAGAAGATGCCGGCGACGACGTCGAAACCGCCTGGCCAGTCCCAGTTCAGCAGATCCGCACGCTGTGTCTCGATCGTCACGCCGCGCGCCGCGGCGAGCTTGTGTGCCTTGGCCTGCGCCGACGGCGAGAAATCCACCGACAACACCGACAGGCCGCATTCGGCGAGGAACACGCCGTTGCGGCCCTCGCCGTCGGCGATCGCCAAGGCTCGCCCCTGCTTGGGGAGCACATCGCGGCACGCGGCCAAGAATGCGCAGGGCGCCGTGCCGAACACGAAGTCCTCGCCGGCAAAGCGGGACTCCCAGCGGTTGAACTGATCCGAGGTCATGATGTCTCACCGAAAATGACGCGCGAGCTTTGCGCGGGCGGCGCGATTGCGCAATGCCGCTGCGGGATGGCAGATCGCAGCTGCGCATGTGGTGACAAGGTCACAGACAGTTGCTGTCCGCCGTGCGATTCGGCGACGCGCACCACGGCGGGACAGCATGAGGACGACCATGAAGACGATTTCGGCAATCGAAGCGCAGCAGATGGTGAGCGACGGCGCGGTGCTGGTCGATATCCGCGAGCCGGCCGAAGTGGCGCGTGAGCATATCGACGGCGCGCTGAGGCTGCCGCTGAGCGGCTTCGCACAGGCCGATCTGCGCGGCGCCACGGGCCGCAAGGCGATCTTCTTCTGCGCCTCAGGCGGCCGCACGCGAATGTATGCGGGACAGATCGAGGCGAAGGCGAAAGGCGTCTGCGACGCTCATGTGCTCGGCGGCGGCATCGCGGCCTGGCGCCGGGCCGGTTTCGTTACCGTACGGCCGCCGCGCCCACCGAGCCTGTTGCGGCGCCTGTTCGGCCGCCGCTGATCAGCCGCGCGAAGTTTTCCGCGCCGCGCCCGCGCGCGGCCGCAGCACCGTCACCTTGTCCTTGCTGCGCGGCTTGGCGCAGAAGATCGCGTGCAACGCCAGGATGATGCTGCGGACCTCGTCGCTCGCCAGCGAATAGAACACCTGCTGGCCTTCGCGCCGGGTTTCCACCAGCCGCTCGCTGCGCAGACGCGCCAGCTGCTGCGACACCGTCGGCTGCCGCTCCTCCAGTAGCTCCGCCAGTTCCGAGACCGACTTCTCGCCCTCGGCGAGCTGGCACAGCATCACCAGCCGCGACGCATTCGCCAGCGTCTTGAGGAATTCGCTGGCGACCAGCGCATTCTCACGCAGTTCGCTGGTGTCGACGCGCGCGGGCGCATCGCCCGACGGCTTCCGGACTCGCTTAGGCACGGACATGAAGACGCCCCTTGCAGGCTTGTGCCGGCCGATCCCACCCCGGGCGGCCGAGCCTGCGGTCGTTTGGAATCAACAATGCTGGCAGGACCATCGAAGATACAATCTAGTGTTGCAACACATTTTCAACTGGGCAAGCCTGTTGTTGCGCCATCCCGATCTGCTATCGGGCGCCCTGCCCGCCGTTAAGCCATCCCGCCCCGCGAGAGTCGATGCAAAATCCCGAAAGCCGTTTCTATCGTTCGCACGGTCTGCGCCTTCATTATGTCGACTGGGGCAACGACTCTGCGCCGCCGCTGCTGCTGATCCATGGCGGCCGCGATCACGCGCGCAGCTGGGACCATCTGGCGCGGGCGCTGCGTCCGGACTTCCATGTCATCGCGCCTGATCTGCGCGGCCATGGCGATTCCGACTGGTCGCTCGGCGGCAGCTATAGCCTGCCCGAATACGTCTACGACCTCACCAGATTACCACCACTGCACGGACAGGGCCCGATCACCGTCGTCGGCCATTCGATGGGCGGCATGGTCGGCCTGATCTATGCGGGCACGTTTCCCGAGCAGGTCGGCCGGCTGATCGTGCTCGACGGCATCACCGTGCTGCCGAACGCAGCGAAAGCGCCGGCGCACGAGCGGACGCTGAAATGGATCGGGCAGCTCGAAGCGCTGGAAGAGCGCGCGCCGCGGCGCTATCGCGATCTCGCCGAAGCCGCCGCGCAGATGCAGGCGCACAATCCGCGGCTGTCGCCCGAGCTGGCGCTGCATCTCGCCAGCCACGGCACCAAGCGGAACGCCGACGGCAGGTTCGGCTGGAAGTTCGATCCCTATCAGCGGGTGATGGCGCCGCACCGGCTGTGGCCGGACGACCACGTCGCGCTGTGGCGGCGCATCACCTGCCCGACGCTGCTGCTGTTCGCCGGCGAGAGCTTCCTGCGCAACGCCGCGGCCGAGGGGATCACTCATTACTTCCGCAACGCGCGCGCCGAGACCATCGAAGGCGCCGGCCACTGGCTGCAGCACGACCGGCCGGACGAAGTGCTGCGGCTGGTGCGGGAGTTTTTGTTGGGGTGAGATCGCCGGCCTTGCGGCAATCAGATGCGGCGCGCATCGTCACGCCCCGCGGCCCATCCTTCGAGACGCCCGGCAGCGCTCTGCGAGCACTGCCGGGCTCCTCAGGATGAGGTCGTGGGGGGTGGGAGAGGCAGCAGATACGGAAGAAACTACAGCCTCAGCTCCTCATGGTGAGGAGGCGCGTAGCGCCGTCTCGAACCATGAGGCGGCACGGACTCTCGACATGCTCACAACTTGTCACGCCGCCCCTAGCGTCAGCGTGAACACCGCGCCGCCGCCGGGCCTGTTACTTGCCGCCAGCGTGCCGCCGTGTTCGCGGGCGATGCCGTAGCTGATCCACAGGCCCAAACCCGTGCCCTCGCCGACCGGCTTGGTGGTGAAGAACGGCTCGAAGATCTTGTCGATCAGCCCATCGGCGAGCCCCGGGCCGTTGTCGGATACGGTGATCACCACCTCGTCGCCGGCGCGCTGCGCCGCGATGGCAATGCACGGCTCGGCGTGGCCACGCAGTGCGTCGAGCGCGTTGTCGACGAGATTGACGATGATCTGGTGGAACTGGCCTTCGTTGCCGACCACCGCCACGTCCGGCGCGACGTCGAAGCTGAGCTCGACATGCCCCGGCTTGGCGCGCGCCGCCCAGCGTGCCGCGGTGCGGACCACGCGGTCGACATCGACGCGCTGGGTCTCGCCGCTCTTCGGGAAGCTGAGCCGGCGCAAATTCTTCACCACGTCGGAGACCCGCATCGCGCCTTCCAGCGTGCCCTCGATCAGCGACGCGTAGTCGGCGAGCAGCGCGTCGATCTTCAGCTCGCGGCGCAGCCGCTCGACCTCCGCCGGATCGGCGTTGTGATGGATCGCCGTCAGATACGCCGACATCCGCTCGCGGTAGCGCTCCAGCGTGTGGATGTTGCCGTAGATGAAGCTGATCGGATTGTTGAGTTCGTGCGCGACGCCGGCGACGAGCCGGCCGAGGCTGGCCATCTTCTCCTGCTCGACGAGCTGGCGCTGGGCGCGCTGCAGCTCGCTATGCGCGGTGTGCAGCGCCTCGTAGGCGCGGCGCAGCTCGCCGATCGGGCGGCCGGTGAGCACCGTGCCGACACGGGCGCCGGCCGGATCGCAGCGGGTCGCGCCGTTGATGGCGTAAAGATCGCTCGCGCCCGCCGCCGTCGCGAAGCGGATCTCCAGCGCGACGGTCTCGGCTGCCGACGGCGCGCGCAGCAACGCCTCGATAGGCGCGCGATCCGGCGGATCGACCAGATCAGCGAGCGAGCGCGACAACAACGCTTCGGCCGGGCTGCCGAGCAGCCGCACCGCCGCCGGATTGACCTGCAGCACCACGCCGTTGCGGTCGCACACGATCAGGATGTCGGAGACGGATTCGATGACGCTGGAGATGAAAGCCTGCGCTTCCTCCAGCGCGGTGTTCTTCTCCTCGAGGTCGGTTTCGTAACGCAGGAGGTCCGCATAGACCTCGTCCATCTTGCGGATCACTTCGATCCACGCCGCCTCCTGATCGCCGTCGAACGGCGACAGCAGATGCGGGCCGACGCGGTCGATCAGGCTCTCGCCGACGCGATCAGACCTCATCGGCGAGGCCCTTGCGCAGATCGTAGCGGCCGAGCTTGTTGCGCAGGCCGACGCGCGACAGGCCGAGCTCGCCGGCGACGCGGCTGATATTGCCGCCGTGGCGATCCAGCGCCTCGACGATCATGTGCCGCTCCAGCGCCTCGATATTGGTCTTCAGCGTGTGGCCCGCGTGATGCGACGGCTTGAGCTCGATCGGCGCGCCGCCCTGACGGATGCGCGGCGACAGATCGGCCTCCTGCAGCCAGCCGTCATTGGTCAGCACCACCATGCGCTGGATTTCGTTCTGCAGCTCGCGGACATTGCCGGGCCAGTCGTAATGCCGCATCCGCTCCAGCGCCGCCGGGGTGATGCCGGCGACGGCGCGGCCATAAGACTTCGCGACATCGGCGACGACTTTGGCGGCAATCAGCGGCACGTCCATCGGCCGCTCGCGCAGCGCCGGCATGTGCAGCGGAAACGCCGCCAGTCGATAGAACAGATCGCGGCGGAAACGCCCAGCGCGGACTTCGGCTTCGAGATCGCGGTTGGTGGCGGCGACGATGCGGACGTCGACCCTGCGGACGCGCTGCGCGCCGAGCGGACGGATCTCGCTCTCCTGCAGCACGCGCAGCAGCTTGACCTGAAACGCCGGCGAGGTCTCGCCGATCTCGTCGAGAAAGATGGTGCCGCCGTCGGCGACCTCGAACAGCCCGATCCGGTCCTGATAGGCGCCGGTGAAGGCGCCCTTCTTGCAGCCGAATAGCTCGCTTTCCAGGAGTTCGTCGGGCAGCGCGCCGCAATTCTCGACCACGAACGCCTTGCCGCTGCGCGCCGAGCCGTAATGGATCGCGCGAGCCAGCAGCTCCTTGCCGGTGCCGCTCTCGCCGGTGATCAGCACCGAGATGTCGAACTCCGCGGCGCGCTTGCCGAGCTCGATGACATCGCGCAGCGGACTGTTCGGCGCATGGACGATGCGGTCGAAGTCGTACAGCTTGCGGGCGACGCCGCGCTTCTCGGTGACGACGCGCTGCACCCGCTCCGGCGTCAGCTTGACGTCGACGCCGGCGGTCTCGGTTTCCTTCTGCAGCCGGAACAGCTCGACCGCGCCGCGTACGGTGTCGAGCAGTCTGTCGGGATGCCACGGCTTGGCGATGTACTGATAGATGCCGGCTTCGTTGATGCCGGCGATGATGTCCTCCGAGTCCGAATAGCCCGAGATGATCATCCGTACCGGATCGGGCCAGGTCTGCCGCACATGCTTGAGGAAATCGACGCCGGTCTCGTATTGCATGCGCTGGTCGCACAGGATGGCGTGGACGATCTCGCTTTCGAGCACGCGCCGCGCCTCTCCGGCGTCGCGCGCGCAGATCACCTCGAACTCATCGCTGAGCACGCGCTTCAGCGACTCCAGCGAGCGGATCTCGTCGTCGACCACCAAAACCGTCGCCTGTCCGCTCATCCCCGTCGTCCCGTCACGCACACGACCAGTCTAACGCCGTCAGCAAATCCGCGGCAATTGCTCGCCGGCCAGCCAGTCGACGATCCGCCCGCCGCCGAACAAGGTCGTCATCTGCACGAAGTGATGATCGTCGGCGATCACTTCGCCGATCAATGCCGCATCGCGCCCGAGCGGATGTGCGCGCATCGCCGCCAGCACGGCGTCGGCCGCGTCGGGCGCGACGACGGCGATCAGCTTGCCCTCGTTGGCGACATAAAGCGGATCGAGGCCGAGCAGTTCGCACGCTGCGGCCACTTCCGGCCGGACCGGCACGGCGTCCTCGTCGAGCCGGAAGCCGACCGCGGATTGTTGCGCCAGTTCGTTGAGCGTCGCCGCCACGCCGCCGCGGGTCGGATCGCGCATCACCCGCAGGCCCTGCGGCGCCGCCGCCAGCATCGCGGCGACCAGCTCGTGCAGCGCGGCGCTGTCGGAGACGATCGAGGTCTCGAAAGCGAGGTTCTGCCGCTGCGACATCACCGCGACGCCGTGGTCGCCGATGAAGCCGGACAGCAGCACCCTGTCGCCCGGCCGCGCCAGCTCCGACGATAGCACCAGACCGCGCGGCGCGATGCCGATGCCTGTCGTCGTGATGAACACGCCGTCGGCCTTGCCGCGCTCGACGACCTTGGTGTCGCCGGTGACGATCGGCACGCCGGCAGCACGCGAGGCCGCCGCCATGCTGTCGGCGATCCGCTTCAGATCGGCGAAGCCGAAGCCCTCTTCGATGATGAAGCCGGCGGACAAATACAAAGGCCGCGCGCCCGCCATCGCCACATCGTTGATGGTGCCGTGCACCGCCAGCGAGCCGATGTCGCCGCCGGGGAAGAACAGCGGCGACACCACGTAGCCGTCGGTGGTCATCACCATGCGGCCGGCCGCGACGTCGAACGCCGCCTGATCGTTGCCGGCGCGCAGCAGCGGATTGTCGAATGCAGTGTGAAAAATCTCGCTGATCAGATGCGCCATCGCACGGCCGCCGGCGCCGTGCGAAAGATCGACGCGGCCGTGCGCGAGATCGAGTTTGCGTCGCCTGATCCGGTCACTCATGCGACTTTCCTCCGTGCATGGTCGCGGAAGCGGCCATAGGTCCAATGCGCTGCGCAGGCACCTTCCGACGACACCATGCAGGAGCCCATCGGCGTCTCCGGCGTGCACAGCGTGCCGAACAGCTTGCAGTCGGTCGGCCGCTTGATGCCGCGCAGGATGGTCCCGCATTCGCAGGCCGGATTGTCGGCCGCGGAGATCTCCGCCATCGCAAAGCGCCGCTCGGCGTCGAACGCCGCATAGCTTTCGCGCAACTTCAATCCGCTCGCCGGCACGCGGCCGAAGCCACGCCACTCGAAATCTTCGCGGAGTTCGAAAACTGCATCGACCTCGGCCTGCGCGCGTTCGTTGCCGGCCGGCGTCACCGCGCGGATGTACTGGTTCTCGACCTCGACGCGGCCGTCATTGACCTGCCGCACCAGCATCAGGATCGCCTGCATCACGTCGAGCGGCTCGAAGCCGGCGACCACGACGGGCTTCTTGAACTCGCGCGCGAACGGCGCGAACGCGTCCGAGCCGATCACCGCGCTGACATGCGCCGGGCCGACGAAGCCGTCGAGCCGCGGGCCCGGCTGACCACCCAGATCGGGATGTTCGAGGATGCCGCGGATTGCCGGCGGCGTCAGCACGTGGTTGCAGAACACGGTGAAATTGGCGAGCCCCCGCGCCTGGGCCAGCTTGATCGCCAGCGCGGTCGGCGGCGTCGTGGTCTCGAAGCCGATCGCGAAGAACACCACCTCGCGGTCCGGCTCTGCCTGCGCGATCGCCAGCGCATCCAGCGTCGAATACACCATACGGATATCGGCGCCGGCCGCCTTGGCGCGCAGCAGCGAGGCGCCGTGCGATCCAGGCACCCGCATCAGATCGCCGTAAGTACACAGCGTCACCTCAGAGCGCATCGCAAGCTGGATTGCCATATCGATGCGGCCGACCGGCAGCACGCAGACCGGGCAGCCGGGGCCGTGCACCATCCGCACATTCGGCGGCAGGAGATCTTCGAGGCCATAGCGCGAGATCGCGTGGGTATGGCCGCCGCAGAACTCCATGAAGTGATAGCTGCGCGCCGGATCGGCCGCCTGCGCGATCGCCGCCGAAATCCTGCGCGCGACGGCGCCGTCGCGATACTCGTCGACGTATTTCATCGCGCGGCCTCCGCCAGCTGTCCCATCTCGGCGAGCAGCGCCAGCGTCTGCTTCGCCTCCTCGGGATCGATCCGGGTCAGCGCGAAGCCTACGTGCACCACGACGTAGTCGCCGACCGCGACACCCTCGACCAGCGCCACGGAGATGACCTTGCTGACGCCGTCCAGCGACACCCGCGCCATCTGCTCGGGCAGCAGCTCGATCACTTCAGCCGGAATGGCGAGACACATCAGCGTTGCTCCTGTTCGGCGATGAGTAGGCCAGCGATCCACGCCTGGCCGAGGCTGAGACCGCCATCGTTCGGCGGCAGTTGCCGCGCCAGCAGCGGCACCAAACCCCGCGCGCGCAGCCGCGTGGCGAGATCCTCGCTCAGCACGCGGTTGAGAAAGCATCCGCCGCCGAGCGCGATGGTGGTGAGACCGGTCTGCTCCGCCGCCTGCACCACCCAATCGGCCAGCGCGGCGGCGAGCGTGCCGTGGAACAGCTCGGCGCCGTCGCGGGCGTCGATGTCATCGGCGAGGTGCGCGAGCAGCGGCGAGAGATCGAGCGTGCCGGCGCCGATCTCCCAGCCGCCGCTCAGCACGCGCGGGTGTCGCACCAGCGCCTCGAGCTGCATGGCCGCCTGGCCTTCGTAACTTTGCACTGCGCAGACGCCGAGCAGACCGGCAGCGGCGTCGAACAACCGGCCGGCACTCGTCGTCGTGGCACAGCCATGGCTGGCCAGCATCGCCGCCAGTGCTGCCGCGCGCAGCTGATCGGGAAAGCGCGTAGCGATCTCGCTGTCACGCCCGAGCCCATGCAGCGCCGCCGCCGCCATCCGCCACGGCTCGCGCGCCGCCGCATCGCCGCCCGGCAGCGCCAGCGGCGCCAGATGGCCGAGGCGGGTGAAGCGCGGACCGTCGACGCGTAGCAACTCACCACCCCAGGCACCGCCATCACTGCCAGCGCCATGGCCGTCGAGCACTACGCCGAGCAGCGGCGCGTCGAGGCCGCGCTCGGCGGCGATCGAAGCGACGTGAGCGTGATGATGCTGCACGGCGACCAGCGGCAGGCCGAGAGTCTCGGCGAAGCGCGTCGAAGCAAAATCGGCATGCAGATCATGCGCCACCGCGACCGGCGCGGTACCGACCAGATGCGTGAGGTGATCGATGGTTTGTTCGAAGAACCGCACCGTGTCGGCGGTCGCCAGATCGCCGATATGCTGTGACACGAACGCCTCGCTCCCGCGCGTCAGCGTAATGGTGTTTTTCAAGTACGCGCCGACCGCCAGCACCGGCGGCACGGCGCGCGGCAGCGTGAGCGGCCGCGGCGTGTAGCCACGGGCGCGGCGAATGAAGCTCGGTGCACCATCGATGATCGCGGTGACGCTGTCGTCGGCGCGGACCACGATATCGCGATCGTGACCGACGATCAGATCGGCGACGCCTGTGAGCTTGCGCTCGGCGTCGTCGGTCACGATCGGATCGCCGCCGAGATTGGCGCTGGTCGCAACCAGCACCAGATCGACCGGCTCGTTCTGCCAGGCGCGGCCCGCCGTCGAGCCGGCGGCGGCGTGGAAGATCAGATGGTGCAGCGGCGTGTAGGGCAGCATCACGCCGAGCGCCTGGAGCCCGGGTGTCACCGACGGCGCCAACGCACCGCGCTGGCGCATCAGCACGATCGGCCTTTCGACCGAACTGATCAACGCGCGCTCGGCCGCGCTCGCCTCGACGATCCGATCCAGCGACGCTTCCGACGCCACCATCACGGCAAATGGTTTGGCATCGCGGCCCTTGCGGCGACGCAGCTCGGCGACGGTCGCCTCGTTGGTCACGTCGCACAGCAGATGATAACCGCCGAGGCTTTTCAACGCGACAATGCCGCCAGCGCGCAGGCACGCAATAATATCCGCGATCGGATGACTGAGCCGCGGTCCGCAGCGCGGACAGGCGATCGGCTCGGCATGGAAGCGGCGGTTCGACGGGTCGCTGTACTCGCGCGCGCAATCGGCGCACATCGCGAAGCGCGACATCGAGGTGTTGGCGCGATCATACGGCAGCCGCAGCGTCAGCGTGTAGCGCGGGCCGCAATGCGTGCAGTTGACGAACGGGTAGAGATGGAAGCGGCTCGCCGGATCGAACAGTTCGTCGAGGCAAGCCTCGCAGGTGGCCGCATCGGCGCCGATCCGGGTGGTGACGGCGCCGCCCCGGCTGGCGGCGATGTCGAAGCGGTGCTCGCCGCGCGGAAGCAGCGGTTCGGTCTCGATCGACTCCACCCGCGCCAGCGGCGGCGCCTCGTCGCGCAGCGCGACCAGGAATTCCGGCAGCGCGCCGCCCTCGACCTCGATCAGCACCCCCTCCGGATCGTTGGCGACGAAGCCACCGAGTCGGTAGCGCTGCGCCAGCGCGTAGACGAACGGCCGGAAGCCGACGCCCTGCACCGCGCCGCGCACGCGCACCCGCGCGCGAGCGGCATCGGGAAGCGGAGCATGGGCCGGCCGCATCGCTTACTCCGCGGCCTTGGCGGCCGCGCGGGCGGCGGCGGCGCGCTTGGCGATCCAGGCGTAGAATGCCGGCATGCCCTCGCCGCTCTTCGCCGACACCGTCAGAACCTCGATCTTCGGATTGACGCGGCGGGCGTATTCGATCGTGGCGGCGAGATCGAAATCCAGATGCGGCAGCAGGTCGATCTTGTTCAGCAGCAGCAGATCAGCGGCCGCGAACATATGCGGATATTTCAGCGGCTTGTCCTCGCCCTCGGTGATCGACAGCACCACCACCTTGTGCGCCTCGCCGAGATCGAACGCGGCGGGGCAGACCAGATTGCCGACATTCTCGATGAACAGCAGGCCATCACGCGCCGGCGGCAACTGATCGAGCGCGTGGCCGACCATATGGGCGTCGAGGTGGCAGCCCTTGCCGGTGTTGATCTGGATCGCCGGCGCACCGGTGGCGCGGATGCGCTGCGCATCGTTGGCGGTCTGCTGATCGCCCTCGATCACCGCGATCGGATGCTGGTCCTTGAGATCGGTGATGGTCTTGACCAGCAGCGTCGTCTTGCCGGAGCCGGGGCTGGAGACGAGATTGAGCACGAAAGTGCCCGCGGCGGCGAACCGCGCGCGATTGTCCGCCGCGTGATTATCGTTGGTGGCGAGAATGTCGCGCTCGATCTGGACGACGCGCGCCTGAGTCAGGCCGGGCACATGCACGCCAGCGATGCCAGCGCCGAAGTCGATGCTGCCGGCGGGCGGCGCGTGGCCGTGATCGTGGTGGTGATGACCATCGTGGTGATGATTATCGTGATGGTGATCGTGCGGATGATCGTGGTCATGATCATGGGAGTGATGATGATCATGATGATGGTCGTGATGATCATGACCGTGATCATGCGCGTGGCTGTGCGCCTGGCCGGGGTCCACGCTGCTATCGCCGCATCCGCACACCGTACACATCAGTCGACCTCCAATTCTTTCACCCGCAGGCCGTCGCCGGCGGTGACCTGCAATTGATAGCCGCCGCAGGCCGGGCACGGATCACCGCGCTGCGCCAGCGGCACCGTTTTGGCGCAGCTCATGCACCAGGCTTCGCCCGGCACCGAAATCACTTCGAACCGCGCGCCGGCCGCGAGGCCGCCATGGGCGACCGCGGAAAAGCAGAACCGCATCGCCTCCGGCTCGACATGGCTGAGCGCGCCGATCTCGACCCAGACGGCGCGCACCCGGCCGAATGTCTGCGCCTCGGCCTCGCGCTCGATGATCTCGATCAAGCTTTCGCACAGCGCCATCTCATGCATCGGCGGCCTCGCGCAGCTCGACCTCGAAGCCGACGCAGGGATCGAATGCCGCGACCAGCGCCGCGATGCGCCGCCGGCCCGCCTCACCGGCGCTGAGCGGCGCGCCGATCAGCGCGCGGGCCAGCGGCCCCTGCGGATGGAAATTCCATTCGGTGGGGGCGAGGATCTCGTAACGGGTGATGCGACCGTCGCGATCGAGCGCGATGAGGTGGTGGAGCCGGCCCCGCGCGCATTCGACCGCGCCGAGGCCGATGCCGTCGCCGAGCGAGGTGGCTCGCAGAAGGCCGGCGGCCTCGGCCTCGCCGCGTCGTAGCGCGCGTAGTCGCTGCGGTGTCGTGGTTGCCTCGATCAGCCGGGCGAGCCGCCGGCCGGCAAGGCCCGGGCCGACGGATCGGATCAGCGGATGCCCGGCGAGCCGCGCGAGGGCGCCGGTCTCAGGGATTCGGCCGGCGAGATCGGGGCGCGCGGCGAAGGACGCGCCGTGGTGCAGGAGGGCGTGGCCGATGGCGGGGTCGTGAGTTGCGGTGAGTGGATCGATGGGCTGCGGGCCGAAGTCGAACTCCTCCGGTGCGTCGCTCGCAGGCGCCCGGCTTTCCGGAGACGCTTCTCCCCGCAAGCCCGGAGAGGCAGCGCCGGCGCCGTGCAGGGCGGCCAGCGGAGCGTCGGAGGCGAGCCAGGATCGATAAGTATCAGCATCGTCGAGGCTGTGCTCCGGGAGGCCGAGAGCCTCGAGACCGTCGGCGAGCGCGTCGATGGCGTCGGGCTCGAGCTGGCCGCGAGCGTCGACGCGGCGCGCTGCGGCGATCAGGACGCGGAGCTGCGGCGCGAACGCCGGGAACTGATCGCCAGCAAGCGACGTGATCGTGCCCCGCAGCAGTTCGATCAGCTGCTCGGCGAGCACGGCGCTGGCTTGCGCGGCCAGGGTATGAGGCGGCACCGGCTCTCCGCGCGCGGCGGCGAGCGCCAGTGTCGCGGCCGCGCCTTGTGCGGCGGCGCAGAGCGCGAACAGCCGCGGCACGAGCGCGACGACCGCCTCGGCCGGCTTGCCCTGTGCCAGCCGGCCAACGCCGAGCGGCCTGCGCGCGCTGATGGCGACCCGTGCGACGCGGCCCTGCGCCAGCACGGCGCTGACCGCGATGCGATCGTCGCGCGCGACCGCGTTCATGGCCGTCGCTCCGTCAAGGCGCCGCGCAGGAAGCGGCGACGGTCGAGCGATGGCGCGGCGTGCGCAATCGGCTCTCCCGATCCGGCCTGCTCCGCCGCCCCCGCACTCATGAATGACGGCCCCGCCTGCTCCGCCGGTGTCAGCACGACCGCCAGCGCCGCGAGCGCGGTGCTCTCCGCCTGCTGCTGATCGACGAAGTCGTGCATCGGCGACACCAGCGAGCAGCTTTCGATGGCGACATCGTCGAGCACGCCGATGGTGAAATCCAGCACCCCGACCGGCAGTGCCCGCGGCACCACCGTGCCGGGCGGCGGCGCAACTACACCACGCGGCGGCACGCGGACGAGGTTCATGAACCACGGCGTCACCACGACGCCGAGCGCGGCGCCGTCCACGTCGCGGAAGCCCAACGCCGCGACGTCGAGCGCCGGATTGTAGATCGGCAGGTCGCGCATCGCAGCGTCGGCGCGGCGATAGATCGCGGCGAGCGCCTCGCCGATGAGGCGGGCCGCTGCGTCGGGGTCGGGACCGGAGTCAGCGCCCATCGTCCGCCCTCATGAATTGGTGAGGTGCGGCGTCGCAATTCGGGCAGCGCCAGTCCTCCGGCAGCGCGGCGAACGGCGTGCCGGGCTCGGCGCGGCCGAGCGCGTCGCCCTCGGCGGGATCGTACACGGTCCAGCACACGCCGCATTCCATCCGCGCCAGCGGCTCGGCGTCGACGCGGCCGAAATTCTCGAAGCCGGTCATGCGAAATACGCCGCGATGATTTCGCCGAGTCGCTCGGCGGAGTCGTGGAAGTCTTCGTCCGCGGCGCGCACCGCGGCGGGGACGTCACCGACCTCGATGGTGTCGAGGATCGGCGTATCCATGGCGTTGAGATACTGCACCGACCAGACGTGACGCGCGCCGGTCGCCAGCACCCGGCAGCTACCATAGCCGCGCGAGTACAACTGGATCGGCCCGTTGCCGAGCGTCGCGGTCAGATGCGCCATGTCGGCGGGATTCATCGGCAGCAGCGTGAAATTGATGATGTGCGGCGCGTCGCCCGGCCGATGCGCCGCCATCCGCTCGCGGATTTCCGCCAGCACCGGCATCACATTCATGGCGCCGCTTGGCGCCTCGCCGATCTCGATATCCGGCCGGGGAAAATCCAGCGCGGCGCGCGCGGCGATCTCCGGGATGGCGCCGAGCTCGAGATAATCGAGCGCGCCGTCTTCGCCTTCGATCCGGACCCGCCACAGACCGGCGAACACCGATTCCTGGATCTGCGCAACGCGGCGGTCGGGCAGCGCGACAATGCCCGTCACCTCCCCCTCGCCGAGAATGTCGGCGAGCAGGCCGAGCTCGTCGGCGTCGAGGTGATCGAGCCGAATGTGTACCGACGCGCCCTCGGCACGATGCGCGGCGAGCGCGGCACGCAGGCCCGGCAGCATCGCGGCCAGGCGCGGGCAACGCCGGGTGAGTTCGTCGCCGCCGCGCGTGGCCAGCGCCGCGATCGTGCCGGCACCGGTGAAGCCGCGGCGCGCGCTGTCGTCGAAATTGAGCGGCAGGACGTGCATGTCGATGTCGTCGCTGCCGGCGACGCTGGTGTAGCCCACTCTCATGCCGGCAGCTCCTGTGCGAGATGGCGGGCGTCGGCGTCGAGCAGCACGTTGATGCGCGCGAGATAGACCGACCAGTCCTGGATCTTGGAGATCGCGCCGAGGCTGCGGCCCGGCCGCGCCAGCGCGATGCCCGGGCAGACCTTGACGCCGAAACGCGGCATCAGCGCCGCCTCGTCGCCGGCGGCGATCTCGGCGCCGACCAGCCGGCCGGAAAACGCCGCGATCAGTTGCGGCAGCACCACCGCGATGTCGTCGCCGTCCGGGAAGCGCACCGGATCGCCGCGAAACAGCAGCACGCTGATCCGGTCGGGTGCGGATGCGATGAAGTCGTCGACCTCGGCTTGTCCGACGATCGGCAGCACGTTGGGGCGCGCAACGGCGCGCGTGAGCGGAGCGCTCATGTTTCCTCCCGGGCCCGGCGTTTGTTGTTGTCGCTGGTGGCCTGGATTGAGCAAGCCACGTGCCAGTCGATGATCACCCTGAAACACCCGTAAACTTACCGGTAAAGGGTTAGTTTGGGATCATTCGGGCGATTACATCGCGCCCAATGGAAACATGATTGTCGTAAACTGGATAGTAGACTTCCAGATACCGCACCTTGATACCGGCGATCGTGAAGGGCGGCGCGCGCTGCGCGCCTCAGTGCTTCACGGAGCGAAGATGCGCGGGCAGCTCGGGCTCCCGGTCGATCAGATCGGCGAACAGATGCTCGAACGGCTGCCCTTCCATCGCGGCGGCGAGACCGTCGAGCGCATCGTCGATCTGGCGCGCCTCGTCCGGATCGAGCCGGCGCACGGCATTGTCGATGAACACCAGCAGCTGATCGCCGACCGCAACTTCACCGACCAGCGCGGTCGAGACCCTGCGCCGCTCGGCACGGCGCTCGCACAGCGCGGTGAAGCCGTCGCTGCTGATCACGGTCATCGGCAGGCCGACGCACATGGCGGCGGCCGCTCAGAGCGGCAACGCGAGCGCGACGCCGGCCGCGGCGATGGCGCCGCCGACGAACTTCAGCGCCGGCGCGCGGGGTAGCAGGGCGCCGAGCCCGAGCCCGACGCCATGCAGCAGCGCAGTGGCGGCAACGAAGCCCGCCCCATAGGCCAGTGGCGAAGCCATCGCGGGCATTTCCGCGCCATGGGCGGCGCCGTGAAACAGGCCGAACGACGCGACCAGAGCCGCCGCCGCAGCCACCGGCACCTGCACCGACAGCGCGATCAGCACGCCGAGCGCGATCACCGACAGCGCGATCATCGGCTCGACCGCCGGCAACACGACAGCGAAGCCACCGAGCGCGGCGCCGAGCGCCATCAGGGCGACGAAGCTCGCCGGCACCAGCCAGCGGGCCCGGCCGCCGAGCGAGGCGGCCCAGAGACCGACCGCCACCATCGCCAGCAGATGATCGGCGCCGAGGAAGGGATGCGCGAAGCCCGCGGCCGCGCCATCGGCGCTGACCAGATGCAGGCCGGTGTGCGCCTCGGCGAGGCCGGGCACGACCGCGAGCGCGACGACAAGGCCGGGACGCAGGGCGGCGCGGATCATTCGGGTCATGACGAGTCCTCCTCAGGTGTTAGTTGCCGACGGCGGCCGCCGGAGCGGCGCGCCGTTCGTAGCTGGCGTGGTCGAGATCGTGGCCGAGCAACGGCGCGGCCGGGGCGACCGCCGCATCGCGCGGCGTCAGCGTCACGCCCCATTCGGCCAGGATGGTGCGCGCCAGCGCCAGCGCATCGTCGATCCGCGCCGCGACCGGCGGCGTCAGCGCCCCGCCCCAATCTTCGAGATCCTGCGGCTGGCAGCCGATCAGCGCCAGCCGCGCCGGCGCCGCGCCGAGCAGATCGGCAGCGCTCAGCACTTCCTGAAAGCCGGTCTGATGCAGGCTCATCTTCTTGGCACCGGTGAATTTCGGCACCTCGTCGCCATCGATCCGCCGTAGCGTCCCCGGCACGAGGCCGTAGTCGATGGCATCGAACACCAGCAGATGATCGTGCTGTTGCAGCAGGTTGACCAGATACAGCCCCTGCGTGCCGCCATCCATCACGGTGACGTTGTCATGAGTTTCGTACGCGCGATGAAACGCTTCCACCGCGCGCACCCCAAACCCCTCGTCGGCCCACAGGATGTTGCCGATGCCGAGGATGAGGACGCGGGGGGATGGCGACGGCGTCGGATGCTCGGTCATGTCTTGGACGTCCTCGGTGAAGGCCGCAGCGGCGAAGTTTTCTTCACCCTCCCCTGGAGGGGGAGGGTCGGCGGGTAGCCGCGCAGCGCGGTGCCCGCCGGGGTGGGGTGAGCCGCGGGCACAGCGGATGAACTCTTCGCCCCCCCCCCCCCCCCCCCCC
>NZ_LJIC01000029.1 GCF_001295845.1 Rhodopseudomonas sp. AAP120
GGGGGGGGGGGCGACGCAGGCACGGACTCTCGGCATTGTCGAAACGCCCCCTCACCCGATCGGCTTCGCTGCGCTACGCCGATCGAACCTCTCCCCGCGCGCGGGGAGAGGTTCGGTCGTGCTCGGCGATAGCGTGCTGACCAGGCGATCGCGCTGTCGAACTACGCCGTCTTCGTAAACAACTCCCGTCCGATCAGCATCCGGCGGATTTCGCTGGTGCCGGCGCCGATCTCGTAGAGCTTGGCGTCGCGCAGCAGGCGGCCGGTCGGGTAGTCGTTGATGTAGCCGTTGCCGCCGAGCAGCTGGATGGCGTCGAGCGCGCATTGGGTGGCGCGTTCGGCGGCGTAGAGGATCGCGCCGGCGGCGTCCTCGCGCGTGGTCTCGCCGCGGTCGCAGGCCTTCGCCACCGCATAGACGTAAGCACGGGAGGCATTCATGGTCACGTACATGTCGGCGACCTTGCCCTGCACCAGCTGGAAGTTGCCGATCGGTTCGCCGAACTGCTTGCGCTCGTGCACATAGGGCAGCACCACATCCATACAGGCCTGCATGATGCCGAGCGGCCCCGCGGCCAGCACCGCGCGCTCGTAGTCGAGCCCGCTCATCAGCACGTTGACGCCGCGGCCGACCTCGCCGAGCACGTTTTCTTCCGGCACTTCGCAATCCTCGAACACCAGCTCGCAGGTGTCGGAGCCGCGCATGCCGAGCTTGTCGAGCTTCTGCGCGGTGCTGAATCCCTTGAAGCCCTTCTCGATCAAAAACGCCGTCATGCCGCGCGGGCCGGCGGCGGGATCGGTCTTGGCGTACACCACCAGCGTCTCGGCGACCGGGCCGTTGGTGATCCACATCTTGTTGCCGTTGAGGACGTAACGATCGCCCTTCTTGTCGGCGCGGGTCTTCATCGACACGACGTCCGAGCCGGCGCCCGGCTCGGACATCGCCAGCGCGCCGACGTGCTCGCCGCTGATCAGCTTCGGCAGATACTTGCGCTTCTGCGCCTCGTTGCCGTTGCGGCGGAGCTGATTGATACAGAGGTTGGAATGCGCGCCGTAGGACAGCCCGACCGAGGCCGAGGCGCGCGAAATCTCTTCCATCGCGATGCAGTGCTCGAGATAACCGAGGCCGGCGCCGCCGTACTCCTCCTCGACCGTGATGCCGTGCAAACCGAGCGCGCCGAGCTTGGGCCACAGGTCGCGCGGGAACGTGTTGGTCTTGTCGATGGCCTCGGCGCGCGGGGCGATCTCGTCGGAAGCGAAGGCGCGCACGGTCTCGCGGATCGCATCGGCGGTCTCACCGAGATCGAAATTGAACAGGCTCTGCGCGTTCGAAATCATGGTCGGGCTGTCTCCACTCCTCGGCGCGGCGGGCCGCGCAACCGTGTTCTGGTTGGCCGGCACCATGTCATGACGCCGCAGGACTGAGAAGGCTCCAAAGGTCTTTCCGTCGGCTTTCCCGGCCGTTGACCAGCGCCTCGACGCAAAACCCCGGGCATCCGGGCCGACAGCTCCGGCGATCTTGTGCGGAGCCGCTATCAGGGCCGCCGCGCACGCCTTGCTCTTGCCGCCCCAACCGGTTGTAATCTCTCCAAATGGACTGCCGCGACCAAGACGGCAGCCGACGGAGACCGACGGCCGCGACGCGGCATCGGAGCGAAACGCCAGACACGCCATCAGCGAGGGCCCCATGCACGGCACCATCGACATCGACAAAGCAGCCCGTCAACGCGCCGCGCGCGAAGAGGCCTACGCGACTCCGCTGAAGGACTTCCATCCCGGCGCGCCGCGGCACTTCCGCGACGACACGCTATGGCCGTGGTTCGAGCGGCTACGCGCCGAGGAGCCGGTGCATTACTGCACCAACGCGCCGATCGAGCCGTATTGGAGCGTCGTCAAGTACAACGACATCATGCATGTCGACACCAGCCACCAGATCTTCTCGTCGGACTCGACGCTCGGCGGCATTTCGATCCGCGACGCACCGCCCGGCTACGACTGGCCGAGCTTCATCGCGATGGACGAGCCGCGGCACTCGGCGCAGCGCAAGACGGTGTCGCCGATGTTCACGCCGGATCACCTCGACGAACTCGCGGTGCTGATCCGGCAGCGCACCCGCAAGGTGCTGGACGGCCTGCCGCGTGGTGAAACCTTCAACTTCGTCGACCGCGTCTCGATCGAACTGACGACGCAGATGCTGGCGACGCTGTTCGACTTCCCGTTCGAGCAACGGCGCAAGTTGACGCGCTGGTCGGACGTCGCCACCGCACTGCCCAAAAGCGGCGTGGTCGAGTCCGAACAGCAGCGCCGCGACGAACTGGGCGAATGCGCCGCGACCTTCGCGGGTCTGTGGAACGAGCGGGTGAATTCCGAGCCACGGAATGACCTGCTGTCGATGATGGCGCATCACGACGCGACCCGGCACATGGACCGCGACAATCTGATGGGCAATCTCCTGCTGCTGATCGTCGGCGGCAACGACACCACCCGCAACACCATGACCGGCTCGGTGCTGGCGCTGAACGAGAACCCGGACGAATTCGCCAAGCTGCGCGCCAATCCCAGGCTGATCGACAGCATGGTGCCCGAGGTGATCCGCTGGCAGACGCCGCTGGCGCATATGCGCCGCACCGCCCGGGAAGACACCGAGCTCGGCGGCAAGACCATCCGAAAGGGCGACCGGGTGGTGATGTGGTACGTCTCCGGCAACCGTGACGACGAGGTGATCGAGCGGCCCAACGAGTTCATCATCGACCGCAAGCGGCCGAAGATTCACCTCTCCTTCGGCTTCGGCATCCACCGCTGCGTCGGAATGCGTCTGGCGGAATTACAGCTCCGCATCGTCTGGGAGGAAATGCTGGACAGGTTTGACCGCATCGAAGTTGTCGGGGAGCCGAAGCGGGTGTATTCGAGCTTCGTCAAGGGCTACGAGTCCTTGCCGGTTCGCATTTCCTGACCTCTCCCAAGAAAAAGAAGACAGCCTCGACAATGAAACATCATGCCGCCGCGGAGCAGGACGAATTCCATGACATCCGCGACGCCGTCGCCAAACTGTGCGCGCAGTTTCCGGGCGAATACTGGCGCAAGCTCGACCGCGACATGGCCTATCCCAAGGCGTTCGTCGATGCTCTGACCGAGGCCGGCTATCTGTCGGTGCTGATCCCCGAGGAATATGGCGGCGCCGGGCTGAAGCTGTCGGCTGCGGCGGCGATCCTCGAAGAGATCCAGCGCGCCGGCTGCAACGGCGGCGGCTGCCATGCCCAGATGTACACGATGGGTACTCTGCTCCGGCACGGCAGCGATGAGCAGAAGGCCAAATGGCTGCCGAAGATTGCCAGCGGTGAACTTCGGCTGCAGGCGTTCGGCGTCACCGAGCCGACTTCCGGCACCGACACCACCTCACTGAAGACCTTCGCCAAGAAGGACGCCAACGGCGACTACGTGGTCAACGGCCAGAAGATCTGGACCAGCCGCGCCGAATATTCCGATCTGATGATCCTGCTGGCGCGGACCACGCCGAAGGACCAGGCGGCGAAGAAGACCGAGGGTCTTTCGGTGTTCCTGGTCGACATGCGCGAGGCGCGCAACAACGGCCTGGAGATCCGGCCGATCCGCACCATGATGAACCACGCCACCACCGAAGTGTTCTTCACCGACATGAAGGTGCCGAAGGAGAACCTGATCGGCGAGGAAGGCAAAGGCTTCCGCTACATCCTGTCCGGCATGAACGCCGAGCGCATCCTGATCGCGTCGGAATGCGTCGGCGACGCCAAATGGTTCATCGCCAAGGCCACCAACTACGCCAAGGATCGCGTCGTGTTCGGCCGGCCGATCGGCCAGAACCAGGGCATCCAGTTTCCGATCGCCAAGGCCTACGCCAACATGCGCGCAGCCGAGCTGATGGTGAAGGAAGCCACCCGCAAGTACGAAGCCGGCTTGGATTGCGGTGCCGAGGCCAACATGGCCAAGATGCTCGCCGCCGACGCCTCGTTCGAAGCGGCCAACGCCTGCATCCAGACCCACGGTGGCTTCGGCTTCGCCGAGGAATACGACGTCGAGCGCAAGTTCCGCGAGACCCGGCTGTATCAGGTGGCGCCGATCTCCACCAACCTGATCCTGTCGCACGTCGCCGAGCACGTCCTCGGCATGCCGCGGTCGTACTAACCTCTCTCGTCATTGCGAGCGAAGCGAAGCAATCCAGAGCCGAGCACTGCATGGATTGCTTCGTCGCTTCGCTTCTCGCAATGACGCAGCCATTGCAGGATTGATTGGATGCTTCCGCTCGAAGGACTGACCGTCATCGCCGTCGAACAGGCGGTCGCGGCGCCGTATTGCAGCTCTCGGCTGGCCGATGCCGGCGCGCATGTCGTCAAGATCGAACGCCCCGAAGGCGACTTCGCCCGCGGCTACGACGCTGCAGCGAAAGGCCAGAGCAGCTACTTCGTCTGGCTCAACCGCGGCAAGGAATCCGCCGTGGTCGATCTCTCCACGAAGGAAGGCCGCGACGAACTCGAAAAGCTGATCGCCTCCGCCGACGTGCTGCTGCAGAACCTCAAGCCCGGCTCGATGGACAAGCTCGGCTTCACCCGCGAGCGGCTGCGCGCGGACTATCCGAAGCTGATCATCTGCACCATCTCCGGCTACGGCGACGATGGCCCCTACGCGCATCGCAAGGCCTATGATCTGCTGATCCAGGCCGAGAGCGGTCTCGCCTCGATCACCGGCGGGCCGGAGAGCGCGTCGCGCGTCGGCATGTCGGTGGTGGACGTCGCCACCGGCGCCGCTGCGCATGCGGCGATCCTCGAAGCGCTGATCGGCCGTGGGCGATCAGGGCAAGGCGCGGACATCCGCATCTCGATGTTCGACGTCATGGCCGACTGGCTCACGGTGCCGCTGCTCAACGCCGAAGCCGGCAATCCGCCGAAGCGGCTCGGCCTCGCGCATCCGTCGATCGCGCCCTACGGCGTGTTCACCAGCAAGGACGGCAAGGACATCCTGATCTCGATCCAGAGCGAGCGGGAGTGGAAGAAGCTGTGCTCCGACGTGCTGCGCCAGCCGGATCTGCCGAACGATCCGCGGCTGAAGAACGGCGTCGAGCGAGTCAAGAACCGCGCCTACACCGACAAGATCGTCGCCGACATCTTCGGCTCGCTGACCCGCGACGACTTGCTTGAACACCTCGCCAGCGCCGACATCGCGTTCGCCGAAGTCAACACCATGGAAGATCTGTCGCATCATCCGCATCTGCGCCGGATCGAGGTCGAGACGCCGAACGGCAAGGTCGCCTATCCGGCACCGGCCGCGATCGTGATCGGCGAGGACCGGCATTACGGCGCCGTGCCGGGCATCGGCGACAAGCGCAAGTAAGCGGACAAGTCAGCGAGGACCAACATGACCGACGCGCTCGACATCGATCATCTCCGGCAGTGGATCGGCCGCAGCGAACAGGCTACCGACCTCGTCACGCCGCAACTCGTGAAGGGCCTGCGCGCGACGCTGTTCCTGGACGTCGGCCAGCCTGAGACCGGCGACGCAGCACCCTTCACCGTGCACTGGTGCCTCGGCCAGCCGGTGTATCCGATGGATATGCTGGGGCCGGACGGCCACCCCACCCGCGGCGGCTTCCTGCCGCCGGTGCCGCTGCCGCGTCGGATGTGGGCGGGCGGCGAGCTGCAGTTCATCGACACGCTGAAGGTCGGCGACGAGGTGACGCGAACTTCGACGATCGGCGACGTCCAGATCAAGCAGGGCTCGACCGGCACGCTGTGCTTCGTCACGGTCAACCACGAGATCGCCACGCCCCGCGGCGTCGCGATCCGCGATCGGCAGGACATCGTCTATCGCGACGTGCCGCCGCCCTCTGCAGCGCCGGCCGCCCCCGCCAAGCCCGCCGCCGCGCCGCCGGCCGCGCAGCATCGCGAGAGCCACCTCGCCGATCCGGTGCTGCTGTTCCGCTATTCGGCGCTGACCTTCAACGGCCACCGCATCCATTACGACCGGGACTACGTCACCGAGGTCGAAGGCTATCCGGGCCTGATCGTCCACGGCCCGATGCAGGCCGCCCTGCTGGTCGAATTCGCCGCCAAGCTCAAGGGGGCGGCGCCGAAGACCTTCGCGTATCGCGGCGTCCAGCCGCTGTTCGACGGCGCGGAGTTCTCGGTCAACGCCAACGCAGCCGGCACCGGCTTCGAAGTCTGGACCGCCAACGCCGACGGCGTGCCCACCATGAAGGGCACGGCGAGCTGGTAGCAAACGCGCGGTCTCAGGCTCTCCCCGCAGCAGACCTCACCTCTCCCCGCGCGCGGGGAGAGGTCGACCAGCGCAGCTGGTCGGGTGAGGGGGCGCATCCTCATGGCCGAGGCTCACTGCCCGCATCGCCCCCCCCCCCCCCCCCCCCCCCC
>NZ_LJIC01000003.1 GCF_001295845.1 Rhodopseudomonas sp. AAP120
CGGGCTGCGCCCGCGCCCCGGAATGACGAGAGGTGGCGAGAAGCGACGCGATCAATCGTCCGAGTAGCGCTGCTCCTGCCACGGATCGCCGCGATTGTGATAGCCGCGGACTTCCCAGAAGCCGGGGGCGTCGTCGTTGCGGAATTCGATCGCCTGCAGCCACTTGGCGCTCTTCCAGAAATAGAGATGCGGCACGACCAGACGCACCGGACCGCCGTGCTCCGGCTCCAGCGGTGCGCCCGACCAGGCATGCACGATCAGCGCATCGGGTGCGGCGAAGTCGTCGAGCGACAGGTTGGTGGTGTAGCCGTCGTAACTGTGCAGCACGATGTGACGCGCCTGCTCGTGCGGCTGACAGGCCTCGAGCAGATCGCGGGTGGCGACGCCCTGCCAGCGGTTGTCGTAGCGCGACCAGGTGGTGACGCAGTGGATGTCGGAGACGAAGTCGGATTGCGGCTGCGCCATGAACTGCGCCCAGTCCCAGAACAGCGGCTGCGCCACCGCGCCGTAGACGTCGAGCCGCCAGCGCTCGCGGCTGATCGGCGGCGTGGTGCCGAGATCGAGCACCGGCCAGTCCTGCGTCAGATGCTGCCCGGGCGGCAGGCGTTGCTCCTCCGGGCGCGCGTGTCGCCCGGTGAGAAACTTGCCCTCGGCCGCCCAGCGCTGCTTGCTGCGGGTGAGCTTGGATTCCGGCGGTTCGGATTCGTCCGACATGATCCTCCTGCGATTAGTTCGGCCGGCCCAGCAACAGCGGCAACTGCCGCGGCCCGCGCACCGTTCCTTCAGACCAACGCACCGGCTTGGTCGGATCGAGCCGGAACTGCGGAATCCGCTTCAGCCATTCCTCGAGCGCGACGGTCATCTCCATGCGGGCGAGATTTGAGCCGACGCAGCGATGAATGCCAAGCCCGAACGCGACATGGGGGTTCTCCTTGCGGTCGATCTTGACGCGGTCGGCGTCCGGAAAGATCGCCGGATCGCGGTTGGCGACCGGGAACGACAGCAGCATCATGTTTCCTGCCTTGACCGGGCAGCCGGCGATCGCGGTGTCCTTCACCACCTCGCGCGCCATCGTCACCGGCGAATAGGCGCGCAGGAACTCCTCGATTGCGGTCGGCATCAGCTCGGGCTCGGCGACCAGCCGGGCGCAATCGTCCGGATGCGTCGCGAGATGCCACAGCGCGGCGCCGATCGCGCTCCAGGTGGTGTCGATCCCAGCGATCAGCAGCAGCCGCAGCGAGCCGAGCACGTGGGCGTCGGACAGCGGCTGGCCGTTGTCGTCGCGGGCGTTCATCAGCGTCGAGATCAGATCTTCGGTCGGCTGCTGCTTGCGCTGTGCGATATGGCCGGCGAAATACACGCTCATCTCGTAGATCGCCTTCATCAGCACCGTATCGTCTTTGATGCCGAGTTCGAGGACCTCGTGAATCCAGCGGATGAAGATGTCGCTGTCGCTCTCCGGAATTCCCAGCATGGCGCAGATGGTCTTGACCGGGATGTGCTTGCTGTAGGCCGCCGCAGCGTCGCAACTGCCGTCGCCGATGAAGGCGTCGATCAGTTCGTTGCACATCGCGCGGACGCGCGGCTCGAGCTTCGCTACCGCATCCGGCGTGAACGGCGGAAGCAGCAGGCGCTTGGCCGGCTTGTGCTCGGGCGGATCGGAGGTGATCGGCGGGGCCGGCGGCGGGGAGGCCAGACGGACCTCGCGGACGATGATCCGCCGCGACGAGAAATGCTCGGTGTCGTAAGAGATCTCTTTCACCGCCGCGAAGGTTGTCGGCATGTAGCAGCCGAGAAAGCGGTCGGTGTGGACGACCGGGCTGGCGCTGCGCAGTTCATCCCAGATCGGGTAAGGGTTCTCGGTCCAGCGCGGGTCGGTGTGATCGAAATCGTGAATCCAATCGGTGACGGGCGGTCGCTCGGTCATTCGGCGTTCCTCGGGGTTCGTTGCTGATGCGGTCTGCGCCGCGATTAGTGCGATGCAAAAGATCAGCTCTCGCTGACTTCGATCGCGACTTCCGGACAATTCGACCTGGCGAGCCAGGCCTTGTCGGTCAGTTCAGCAGGAACGGCCCCGTCGCCCTTCTCGTGGGCGTTGCCGTAATCGTCGAGGTCGAACAATTCGGGAGCCAGCGCCTTGCAGCGCGCGTGGCCCTGACATTTGTCCTGATCGACGTGGATCTTGAGTGGTTCGGACATGCGGCGTTTCCTCATCGCCCGCCTTGATGGCAGGTCGGGTTGTAGTGACGCGCCAAGACTAGCACAGCGCGTCACAACCGCCAGTGTCCAGGGGCTTACAGGCTCGCGGGGGCGGGCCGTGGATCGATCGGCGTCGAGCCGCGGACGCCGAGGATGTCCTCGAGCACGGCGGCGCCGGCGAGCAGGCCGGCCTCATTGCGCGGCCGCGCCACCATCTGCAGGCCGACCGGCAGGCCGGAGGCCGTGAAGCCGCAGGGCAGCGACAGCGCCGGGCAGCACACCAGCGTGATCGCATAGACGATGCCGAGCCATTCGATGTAGTTGTCGAAGGTGTGGCCGTTGCACTCGGCGAGGTAGCGCTGCTCGACCGGGAACGGCGCGGTGATGGTCGCCGGGCACAGCAGCAGGTCGTAGGTCTTGAAGAACTCGTTCGCCCGCGCGGTCAGCGTGACGCGCTGCGCTTCGGCCTTGGCGAGATCGTCGACGGTGAGCTTGAGGCCCTGCTCGATATTCCAGATCACTTCCGGCTTCAGCAAATCCGGCTTGGTGCGGAGCAGCTTCGCCATGTTGATCGCGAAGTCGAACGCGCGCAGCGTCTGGAAGCATTCGTGCGCTTCCGACAGATCGGGCTGCGCCTGCTCGACGATCACGCCGGCTTCGGCGAAGCGCTCGGCCGCCTTGCGGGTGACCGCGGCGACTTCCGGATCGACCGGCGTGATGCCGAGGTCGGGCGAGTACGCGACGCGCAGCGGCTTGGTGCGCGACCGGGTCGCGGCGAGGAAGGAGGTCGCAGGCGAGGGGATCGACAGCGGGTCGTTCGGATACTCGCCGCTCATCGCGTCCAGCAGCAGCGCGACGTCCTCGACGTTGCGGGCCATCGGGCCCTGGACACCGAGGTTGCGGTCGATCGCCACCGACGGCGTATGCGCGACGCGGCCGAAGCTCGGGCGCAGACCAACGATGCCGCAGAAGCTGGCAGGATTGCGCAGCGAGCCGCCCATGTCGGAGCCGTGCGCCAGCCAGGCGGTGCCGGAGGCGAGGGCGGCCGCGGCGCCGCCCGAGGAGCCGGCCGCCGAGCGCGACAGATCCCACGGATTGCGCGTCGCGCCGAACACCTCGTTGAAGGTGTTGGCGCCGGCGCCGAATTCCGGCGTGTTCGATTTGGCGTAGACCAGCGCGCCGTTGCTTTCGAGATGCGTCACCAGCAGGTCGGACTGCGCCGGCACGTTGTCCTTAAAAATTGGCGAACCCAGCGTGGTGAGCACGCCCTCGACCGCGGTTAGATCCTTGATCGGCACCGGCAGACCGGCGAGCACGCCGCGCTCGGCGACCGGCTTCTTCATCAGCTCGGCGGCGCGGCTGCGGGCGCGATCGAAGCACAGCGTCGGCAGCGCGTTGACGGCGCCGTCGACCTCGGCGATCCGCTGCTCCAGCGTGTCGAGCAGATCGAGCGGCGTGACCTCGCCGGCCTTGAGCTTATCGACGACCGCACACGCGGTCTCCCGCACCAGAGCTGGATCTGCACTCACCCTGTGAACTCCCCTGAGTTGAATAGATCGACGATACGACTACATGGATCACGCCGCGAGACTAGACGCATTGGGTAGCCCGGGTCGCTTCCCAAGTCGCGGTTTCGGGACTTATATCTCGCGCCATGGGTCTCTTCTCACATAACGACGCGAACGGCCACAACCTGTCCGCGTTCTGGCAATTGTCGCAGCGCTTCTGGCTTGGCGGCAAGCCCCGGATCACCGGCCTGATCGTGGTGATGATCGGCGTCGTGCTCGCCCAATTGGCGGTGCAATTTTATCTTAACCAATGGAATAGGCACTTTTTCGACGCACTGGAGCGGCGCGACGGGGCCGAGCTCTGGACTCAAACTTTCGTGTTTCTGGCCTTGGCCTGCGCCAGCATCGCGATGGCCGCGACCTCGGTGTGGGCACGGATGACCGGACAGCGCAAATGGCGCGAGTCGATGACCCGGGCGATTCTCGAACGGTGGGAGCATCGCAGCCATGCGGCACCGATGAACGGCCATGATCACAGCGCGGAGAATCCGGAATACCGTCTCGCCGAAGACGTCCGCGTCGCCACCGATGCGCCGGTCGATCTGATCCTGGCGCTGCTGTCGTCGGTGCTCACAGCGCTGACGTTCTTCGGCGTGCTGTGGAGCGTCGGTGGCAGCATTGGCATCCACGTGTTCGGCAGTCGCATCGACGTTCCGGGTTACCTGGTGCTCGGGGTGATCGGCTATTCCAGCCTGATGACGGCTCTGATGCTGTGGTTCGGCCGGCGCATGACCAGCATCAGCGAGCAGCGCAATCAGAACGAGGCCGAATTCCGCGCCGCCGCCGAAGTGCTGCGCGGCTGCGACCCCGGCGGCGAGGGCCGCGAGACCAAGTGGATGGCCAAGCTGGAGCGTCGTCTGCAAGAGGTGATGCGCTCATGGCGCGATCTGTGCTGGCAGCTGGTCGACATGACGCTGGTGTCGCACGCCAACTTCCTGTTCGCGCCGGTCGCCGCATATTTCCTGTGCTTCCCGAAATATCTCAGCGGCGCGATGTCGCTCGGCGAGGTGACGCAAAGCGCCGCGGCCTTCGTGACCGTGCAGGGCGCCGTCAACTGGCTGGTCGACAATTATCAGCGTATCGCCGACTGGCGATCGTCCGCCAACCGGGTCGCGGCGCTGATCGCCGCGATCGACAATATGCCGGAGTCCAGCGATAAGCAGGCCGCTATGCCGTCGTGACGCCGCGTGCGTGTCGGATGACGCCGGCGTACCAGGCGAACGACGCCTTCGGGATCCGGCGCAGCGTCGGATAGTCCATATAGACCAAGCCGAAGCGCACGCCGTAGCCCGACTCCCACTCGAAATTATCGAGCAGCGACCAGACGAAATAGCCGCGCACGTCGGCACCGGCGGCGAGCGCGGCGTCGAGGCCGGAGATGTAGTCGCGCAGGAAGGCGATGCGGCCGGGGTCGATCAACTTGCCGTCGGCGTCCAGTTTCTCGACGTTACTGCCGAAGCCGTTCTCGGTGACGTAGACCGGCTTGCCGTAGCGACGGCTGACTTCGATCAGCGTATCGCGAAACGCATCGGGCTCGATCGTCCAGTCGATCGGTGTGCGCGGGATGCTCTCCGGCTTCGGTCCCCAGCCGAGGCCGACGATCGCGTTGGGATCGGAGTTGATGTAGACCGGGCTGTAGTGATTGATGCCGATCCAGTCGAGCGGCCGGAAGATCGCCTGGATGTCGCCGGGTTGAATGTGGGGCGCGATCGCGTCGCGGATCAGCGCCGGATACTCGCCGAGATATTGCGGGTCGGTGAAAGCGCGATTCCAGTAGTCGCCGATCAGCGCGGCCTCGGCGACGTCTTCGGGCTTGTCGCTCGACGGATAAATCGGCTGATAGTTGCTCACCAGTCCGATCTTGGCGTCCTTGACCGTCTCGCGCAGCGCATCGACTGCGGCGCCGTGGGCGAGGTTCACGTGGTGGATCCAGCGATGCAGCTTGTCGTCGGCGGTGCGGTCGCGCGCCCCGAACGAGCGGGCGAACAGGCTGAAGATGCCCGGCTCGTTGAAGGTGGCGAAATGCTTGACGCGGTGGCCGTAGCGGCGGCCGATCAGCCGCGCGTAGTCGGCGAACCAACCCACGATGTCGCGGTTGAGCCAGCCGCCGCGATCTTCCAGCGCCTGCGGCAGGTCCCAGTGATACAGACAGATCCACGGCTCGATGCCGGCGCCGATCAGTTCGTCGATCAGCCGGTCGTAGAAGGCGAGCCCGGCTTCGTTGACCGCGCCGGTGCCCTGCGGAAGCACGCGGGGCCAGGCGATCGAAAACCGGTAAGCCTGCAGGCCGAGCGCCTTCATCAGCGCGACGTCTTCCTTGTAGCGATGATAATGATCGCAGGCGACGTCGCCGGTGTCGTTGTTGGCGACCTGCCCGGTGCGGCAGTAGGTGTCCCATATGCTCTGGCCGCGGCCGTCTTCATTCGCTGCGCCCTCGATCTGGAAGCTTGCGGTCGAAACACCCCAGATGAAGTTCGGCCCCACATGCGACAGCGACGGAGGAGTCGTGATCGACTCGTTGGTTTGCGCTGCCTCGTTCATGGCCTCTCTCCGCATTGTTTGCTTCACGCTGTGATACGCCCCACGAAAGGATGAGGCGCTTGCGCTGGATCAAACCGCGGCGTTGTGCCGCCCGCGACGAGGCCGGTGTGGCACGTGGGGCTCAGCGTACTTGGCTCATGGCTGCATTGCGTGGACGTCAGGTCGTGCCGATGTCTCACAAGTATCCTTCGCCAGCCTCCGCAGCAAACCGCGCGGGATCGCCTTCCCACACGATCCGCGCGTGTTCGAGCACATAGACGCGGTCGGCGTGCGGCAGCGCGAAGGTGACGTTCTGCTCGCCGAGCAGCACGGTGATCGGCGTGGTCTGGCGCAGTCGCTCGAGTGCCTTCGATAACTGCTCGAGGATCACCGGCGCGAGGCCGAGCGTCGGCTCGTCGAGGATCAGGATTTTTGGCTTCATCATCAGCGCACGGCCGATCGCCAGCATCTGCTGCTCGCCGCCCGACAGCGTCTGCGCCATCTGGCCGTGGCGTTCTTTGAGGATCGGAAACAGTTCGAACAGCCACGCAAGCTGCGCCTCGCGCTCGGCGTCGGGCAGCGCCTGTCCGCCGAGATCGAGATTCTCCCGCACCGTCATCTCGCCGAACAGTTCACGCGACTCCGGGCATTGCACGATGCCGCCACGCGCGATCTTGGCCGGAGAAATACCGCGCAGCTTCTCGCCGCCGCGCACGATCTCGCCCGTGTAGGGCAGGAAGCCCGAAATGGTGTTGAACAGCGTGGTCTTGCCGGCGCCGTTGAGGCCGACCACGGAGACGAACTCGCCCTCGTGGACGTGGATCGAGACGTTCTCCAGCGCCTGCGCTTTGCCGTAGAACACGCTGACGTTCTCGACCTGCAGCAGCGGCACCTTGTCCTTGAAGCTGGTCTCCGGTCGCGCCGAGGTCTCGATCTTGCCGCCGAGATACACCCGCCGCACCGTCTCGTTCTTCATCACGTCGGCGGCGGCGCCGGTGCAGATTTCTTCGCCGAGATACATCGCCAGCACGCGGTCGACCAGCGCCGCGACGCTCTTGACGTTGTGGTCGACCAGCAGCACGGCGCGACCTTCGTCGCGGAAGCTGGCGATCAGATCGGAGAACACGCCGACTTCGGCCAGCGTCAGCCCGGCGAACGGCTCGTCGACCAGCACCACCTTCGGATCACGCGCGATCGCCTTCGCCAATTCCAGCCGGCGCAGATCGGCGAACGGCAGCGTCGGCGGCTTGCGCCGCATCACCGCAGCGAGCCCGACGCGCTCGGCGATCGCTTCGGCGCGCTCGGTCAGCGCCCTGTCGTGAAACAGCGCCAGCAGGCTGTCGGGCAGCAGCGCCACCATGATGTTTTCCAGCACGGTCTGCCGGTTGAGCGGCCGCGAATGCTGGAACACCATGCCAAAACCCTTGCGGGCGATCTTGTGCGCGGGCAGGCCGGCGATGTTCTCGCCCTCGAACACGACCTCACCGGCGGTCGGCCGCTCGATGCCCATCAGCGATTTCATCGCGGTGGACTTGCCCGAGCCGTTCGGGCCGATCAGCCCAAAAATCTCGCCGGCGTGCAGCTCGAAGGACAGGTTCTTCACCGCGGTAAGGCCGCCGAACTTCTTGGTGAGGCCGCGCGCTTCGAGAACGGGCGCAAAATTGCTGGCGTCCATCAGGTGCGTGCCTCTCGAGGAGTTGTGTCTCTAGACATGGCGGCGCCGAGGAAGCCGCCGGGGAAGAACAGCACGACCAGCAGCGCGATCGCCGAGACGATGAAGGTGGAGAGCTCGCCGGTCGGGCGCAGGAATTCGCCAGCGACGATCAGAAAGATCGCGCCGAGCGCCGCGCCCAGCACGGTGCGCCGGCCGCCGAGCACCGCCGCGACGATGACGTTCACGCCGACCGCGATATCGACCACGGTGCCGACCGAGGCGGTGCCGAAGTAGAACACCAGCAGCGCGCCGGCGAGGCCGGAGAAGAACGCGCTGACCACGAAGGCGAACAGCTTGTGCTTGACGATGTTAAAGCCGAGCGCGCCGGCCTGCACGGGATCCTGCCCCGAGGCCTGCAGCACCAGGCCGATCGGCGATTGCGACAGGCCATAGAGGATTGCGGCGCTCACCGTCATGAAGCCGAGCGCGATCCAGTAATTGGCGCTGGCGCTGATGGTGATGACGTCCGGGATGGTGAGGCCGATCTCGCCGCCGGTGAGGTCGGCGAACACCACGATGAAGTTCTGCAGCATCAGCACCGCGACCAGCGTGGTCAGGCCGAAATACGGCCCGCGCACCCGCAGCGCCGGCAGCGCCAGCACGAAACCGGCGATCACGGAGGCGCCGGCGCCGATGAAGATGCAGATGTACGGCGACAGGCCGTATTGATTGTTGATGATGCCGGCCGTGTAGGCGCCGACCCCGATCAGGAAGGTGGGGCCGAAATTGACCTCGCCGGCGAAGCCGAACAACAGGTCCCACGACATCGCGAACACGCCGAAGTAATACGCCACGGTCAGCAGGCCGAGGATGTAGCCGGAGACGTAGAGCGGTAGCGTCGAGGCGACGACGACCATCACCAGCGCGATCCAGAACAGGCGCGTCTTGAAGAACCCCATCTCAGCGCCTCCCCAGCAGGCCCTGGGGCCGCAGATACATCACGATCACCAGCAGCAGCAGCGCCGGAATGGTCCGGTAGGCCGGGGAAACCATGTAGGCCGTGAAGGTCTCGAGATAGCCGACCACGAAGGCGGCGATCAGCGATCCCGAGACGCTGCCGAGGCCGCCCAGCACGACGATCGAGAACGCGCTCGCCGTCAGCGGGCCGACGCTATAGGACGAAACGCCAAGAAACATGCCGAGCAGCACGCCGGCGATGCCGGCCAGCACGCCGTAGATCGCCCACACCACGACGTAGATGTTGGTCAGTTCGAGTCCGAGCAGCGTGACGCCGCGCGGGTTCATCGACGCCGCCAGCACGGCCTTGCCCATCTTGGTGCGGTTGACCAGCAGCCAGAGCAGGGCGATCACCAGGCAGCACACCAGCGCGGTGAAGATCTGGTTGCGCGGCGTCCGTACGCCGAAGATCTCGACCACGCCCTGGACGATCGGCAGCACCGTCTTGGCGTTGTTGGTGAAGAAATAAGCGATCGCCTCCTGGATCATGATGCCCCACAGCAGCGTGCCGGTGAGCACGAAGATCTCCTTCTCCTCATTGGCGATCCGCCGCGAGCGCTGGATCGGCTGCACCACGGCGAAATAGGTGATCAGCGCAGCCACCAAGGCGGTCGCGACGCCGACCAGTGCGCCGAGATAGCTGCCGATGCCGAACGTGCTCGACGCCGCCCACGCCGCCACCGCCGCGGCCACCATGATGGCGCCGTGCGACAGGTTGAGGACGCCGGAAACTCCAAAGATCAGCGTGAACCCAGTCGCGCCCAGCGCATACAGCGCGCTGATGGCGAAACCGTCGATCAGGATTTGCAGGGGAAGCATGCGAGCCTTCTTCGAAAACGTACTTCTCGTTCGTCATTCCGGGACGCGCCTCTTGGCGCGGGCCCGGAATCCATACTCCCGGCGGTGGTTATGGATTCCGGGCTCGCGCTCCGCGCGCCCCGGAATGACGTGGTGAGGGTGCCGATAAAGAAATGCTCCCGGCTCGCGACCGGGAGCATAACCTTCACCACTCAGTTCGCCGTCACTTTGATGAAGGCCGGGAACTTGATCTTGGCTTTCGCGACTTCCGGCGGCCACACCGCGACCTGCTGGCCGTCCTGCCATTGTAGCATCAGGCCGGTGAGCAGGCCCTTGCCGTATTTCAGGCCGTGGGTGAACGGCTCGTCCTTGCCGTAGAACTGGACGCGGCCGATCGTGCCTTCATAGTCAGTCTTCTCCAGCGCTTCGACCAGCTTGTCGCCGTCGGTCGAGCCGGCGCGCTTGACCGCTTCGGCGATGTAGTAGACTTCGTCATAGGCGGTGTAACCCGCGTAGGACGGATAGTTGCCGAACTTGGCCTTGAAGGCGTCGGCAAACGGCACCGATTTCGGCGTCACCGCGACGCCCGGGCCGGACACGCCTTGATACAGCACGCCATCAGACGCGTTGTTGGTGTCCTTGCCGAAGGTCGAGTTGGTGGCCTGCGAGGCGATGCCGAACATCGGGATCGGAACCTGCTGGTTCTTCCACTGCACCGTCGGCTGCACGCCGACATGCGAGATGCCGGTGATGATCACATCCGGCTTGGACGACTCGATCTTGTTGAAGATCGGGGTGAAGTCGGTGGTGTCGGGCGAGAACCGGATGTGGTCCAGCACCTTCAGGCCGACCTTGGGCAGGCACTCCTCGTAGCCGACGTCGAGAGGCTTGGTCCAGGCGGCGTCCTCGCTCATGATCACCGCGCTCTTCATCTTGCGGGCGTCGACGAGCAGATCCTTGGCGGCGTCGCAGACCGACTGCGCGAGTTCGCCGGAGGTCAGATAGCCGTGGAAGGTGTATTTGTTCTTCTCATAATCTTTGTTCACCGCCTTGCTGATCTCGTTGGAGGCAGCTCCCGGTGTGACGAATGGCGTCTTCAGCCGCGACGCCCACGGCATCAGGGCCAGCACCACTTCGGAGATGTAGCTGGCGATCACCGCATGAACCTTGTCCTCGTTGACGGCACGCTGGAACGCGCGCACCGAATCTGCCGAGGACGAATGGTTGTCGTAGGTGACGATCTCGATCTTGCGGCCGTCGATGCCGCCTTTGGCGTTGATTTCCTCGGCGGCGAGCTGCGCGGCCTGCGGAATCGAAGCGCCGGCGATAGCCTGGGCTTCCGCAATCACGCCGATCCTGATCGGATCGGCGGCCCAGGCGGAAGAGATGCCGAAGCCGAGCGCCGTCGCCATCACGACGGCGCGCATCGACCACGAACGGGGTGAGAGGGGAGCTGCTGTCATGACGTTTCCTCGTTGTTCTTATTGGTCGGGCGCATTGGCTCCGTTTTTTTATAGTCTCTTTTTATGGGCTCGTTGGCCCTTGGCCTTGTTGATCGGCCGGCGCAGAGTGTAGCGCGCGTTTTGACGCAGGCAAGCACAATGGCAGGTTGCTGGTAGTTGTTAATGTGTGCGCTGCAACGTTGATCGCGTACGCGGAATGGTCCACACCCATCGTGCTGACATTCTGTGCAGCTCACGCATCGAGGAACTCTCCTTGGACAAGACGAAGACACCCAAGAACGAATATCGGATCGCCGTCATCCCCGGCGACGGCATCGGCAAGGAAGTGATGCCGGAAGGCCTGCGCGCGCTGGAAGCCGCGGCCAAGAAACACCGCGTCAATGTGAAGTTCGATCATTTCGACTTCGCCAGCTACGACTACTATGAGAAGCACGGCCAGATGATGCCGGACGATTGGAAGGAGAAGATCGGCAAGCACGACGCGATCTTCTTCGGTGCTGTCGGTTGGCCGGAGAAGATTCCCGACCACATCTCGCTGTGGGGTTCGCTGATCAAGTTCCGACGCGAATTCGATCAGTACGTCAATCTGCGACCGGTCCGGCTGATGCCCGGCGTGCCGTCGCCGCTCGCCGGCCGCAAGCCGGGGGACATCGATTTTTGGGTGGTGCGCGAGAACACCGAGGGCGAGTATTCGTCGGTCGGCGGCCGGATGTTCCCGGACACCGAGCGCGAGTTCGTCACGCAGCAGACGGTGATGACCAGGACCGGCGTCGATCGCATCCTGAAATTCGCGTTCGAGCTGGCGCAGTCGCGGCCGAAGCGGCATCTGACGTCGGCGACCAAGTCGAACGGCATCTCGATCACCATGCCGTATTGGGACGAGCGCGTCGAAGCGATGGCGAAGGCTTATCCCGATGTGAAGTGGGACAAGTATCACATCGACATCCTCACTGCGCACTTCGTGCTGCATCCGGACTGGTTCGACGTCGTGGTCGGCTCCAATCTTTTCGGTGACATCCTGTCGGATCTCGGACCCGCCTGCACCGGCACGATCGGCATCGCGCCGTCGGGCAATATCAATCCGGAGGGTGATTTTCCGAGCGTGTTCGAGCCGGTGCACGGCTCGGCGCCCGATATCGCCGGGCAGGGCATCGCCAATCCGATCGGCATGATCTGGTCGGGCGCGATGATGCTCGAGCATCTCGGCGAGAAGCAGGCGGCGGATGCGATCGTCAAGGCGATCGAACGCACGCTCGGCGAGCGCACGCTGCGCACCCGCGATCTCGGCGGCCAAGCCGACACGACGGCGTGCGGCAAGGCGGTGGCGGAGATGGTGGAGTAAGCGCCCGAGAGGCGCTCAGCGCTTGCGGGCCGCGGCAGGCTTCGGCGTGCCGCGGCCGATCTGCGCGGCGGGTTTGCGCATCGCCCGCGGGCGCAGAGGGGGACGCGGCTGAGGCGGCCGGCTGGCGATTGGATAATGGGGCTTGCGGCTCGGAAGCGTGGGCTTGGCGCGTGGTGCGGGCTTTGCCTTGCCGAGCTGCGCCCGCATGGCGGATGCCGATCGTTGCGGCGCGGCCTTGCGAGGTATCTTGCGGCGCTGCCGCAGCGGCTTGCACTTCTCGTGCCTGCGAAGACGTTCTGCAGCCGGTGCTGCACCCGTCAAGCTTGGAGGCAAAAACCTCGTCACCGGGCCGGGGAGGAGATCGATGGCTGCTGTCAGCGCGGGACGTGGCGGGGTGGACAACGTCGCTGCGGCTGACTCAGCCGTCTGCGGGATGGCGGAGGTGTGGCGGCTTCCGTCCGGCACGCGGACGCCGCGCGGCCGGGGACCGGCGTTGCCGCGCAGGATCTCCGAGACGTAGAACGCGGCGATCAGCAGCGCGGCTCCATAGACGAGATCCGGCCAGAACATCAGCGCGACGGCCGTGACGAGCAGTGCCACGGCGGCGGCCTGAAGCAGTCGCTCGCCATCGTCGAACAGTGTGTCGATCCAGAGCCAGTTGTCGCGCCGCCAGATCGGCGGCAACACCCTGATGCCGAGCCTGTCGCGCGCTTGGGTGAAGCCGAGATCCCGTGCGGCGAACAGATACCAGGCGATGCCGAAGGTCAGCAGGAATGCCAACGTCCCGGCTAAGCCGGCGGCACAGCCGACGACAATCACGAGTCCGACTGCGAGAGCCGCAAACCAGTCCCTCATGTCCTCACTCCCTGAAAACTCAGGAATTCTGCATGAGGAAGCGGCCGCCATCGTTGATCGGGATCAGCCACGATGGCGGATTGTGTTCGCGATCGGTAATTAGTTGCTGGTCAGCAGATATCGGCCCACAACTAGTCGCCTGCCGCGATCCGGCGGCAATGCACCAGCGCCGCCTCGATCAGGTTCTCGCTGGCCTCCGGCGTGCGGAAAGCAGAGTGGGCCGACAAGGTAACGTTCGGCAGCGTCGTCAGCGGATGATCCGCCGGCAACGGCTCGATGTCGAAGACGTCCAGCGCGGCATGGCGCAGATGGCCGGACTGCAGTGCGTCGATCATCGCCGCCTCATCGGTCAAACCGGCGCGCGCGGTGTTGACCAGGATCGCGCCGGGCCGCATCGCCGCGATGCGCTCGCGCGACAGGAAGCCGCGGGTCGCGTCGTCGAGCAACAGATGCAGCGAGACGATGTGGCTGTCGGCCAGCAGCGTATCGATGTCGACGAAGCTGACGCCTGCGACCTCCTTCGGCGTCCGATTCCAGGCCAGCACCCTCATGCCCGAGCCATGCGCGATCCGCGCGACTTCTGCGCCGATGCCGCCGAAACCGATGAGGCCGAGCGTCTTGCCGGTCAGCTGCATGCCGTTTTCGAGCAGCCATCGGCCCGCCCGCATCTCGCGGTCCATCAGCGCGAGGTTGCGTGCCGCCGCCCACATCAGCGCGATGGCATGTTCGGCGACGGCGGTGTCGCCATAGCCGCGGATCAGGTGCACGTTGATACCGAGCGCGGCGAGCTCCTCGATGTTCATGTAGCTGCGTGCGCCGGTGCCGAGAAACACCACGTGCTTCAGACCGGCGCATTGCTGGGCAATCGGCGTCGGCAGATAGGTGTGATCGACGATGGCGATCGCCGCGCCGGCGAGGACGCCGGGGAGATCGCCCGGGCTCACATTTGGGTCGCGATGGATCACGATCGGCAGATCGTCCGGCCGCGCCTGCTGCTCCATGATCAGCGCCAGCGTGTCGCTGGCGTCGACGAACACTGCGTTCATGTGTGGTGCCCCCGAGCCCGTTTTGTTACTTCGCGACGCCGGCCAGCGACAGCACGGTGTGCAGCAGCACGTTGGCGCCAGCCGCGCAATCGGCCTGCGTGGCATCCTCCAGCTCGTTATGGCTGATGCCGTCCTTGCACGGCACGAAGATCATCGCGGTCGGCACTTTGGCGTTGAGGTTGCAGGCGTCGTGGCCGGCGCCGGAGGTGATGCGGCGGCTGGCATAGCCGAGCGTCTCGGCAGCGGTCGCAACCGCGCCGACCAGCGCCTTGTCGAAATGCGTGGGCTCCTTGCGCCAGACCATGTCGAGCGTCACCTCGACCTTGCGCTTGGCGGCGATCTCGGCAACCGCGGCGCGAATGCGGGAGTCGAGCTGGGCGAGAATGGCGGAATCTGCACTGCGCGCGTCGATGGTGAAGGCGATCTCGCCGGGGATGACGTTGCGCGACGGCGCCGCGATCACGGCTTCACCCACGGTGCCGACGGCGTTGCCGAGCTCGGTGGCGATCCGCTCCACCGCCAGCACGATCTCCGCCAGCGTCGCCAGCGCGTCTCGGCGCAGGTTCATCGGCGTGGAGCCGGCATGGCTTTCGAATCCGGCGATCTTGCCGTCGTACCACAGCACGCCCTGGCCGTTCTCGACCACGCCGATGGTTTTGCCCTCGGCTTCGAGGATCGGCCCCTGTTCGATGTGCAACTCGACGAAGCCGCCGAACGGCTGCGTGCCGACGGCCTGATCGCCGCGATAGCCGATGCTGTCGAGCGCTTCGGCGACACTGATGCCCGCGGCGTCCTTGCGGCTCAGAATATCCTCGACGGTGAAGTCGCCGACGAAGGCGGCCGACCCCATCATCGCCGGCGCGTAGCGCGAGCCTTCTTCATTGGTCCAGTTGGTGACGCACAGCGGCAGCTCGGTCTCGATGCCAGCGTCGTTCAGCGTGCGAATCACTTCCAGTGCGCCCAGCGTGCCGAGAATGCCGTCGAACTTGCCGCCGGTCGGCTGAGTGTCGAGATGTGAACCGAGCCCGATCGGCGGCTTCGACATGTCGCGGCCTTTGCGCAGGGCGAACATGTTGCCGAGCCCGTCGACGCGGACCTCGAGGCCAGCCTGTTCGCAGGCGTTGCGAAACCAGTCGCGCACCTGTTTGTCCTCCGGCCCCAGCGTCAGCCGCCGCACGCCGCCTTTCGGCGTGGCGCCGAACTTCGCCGTGGTGTGGATGGTGTCCCACAGGCGCGCGGAATCGATCTGCAGGTTCGAGGCAGGCTTGGTCATGAGGTCTCCGGATAAAACAGATGGCGCCTAGCGGCGCGGCAGTGGTGAGAGAGTTCAACGCGCCGCCGCGCGCGTCAACCTATCGCCGGCTCGGGCGCCGGCAGAATGTCGCGGAGCTGCGCTGCATCGGGCGCAGCTTCGGGCATGAAGCCGCCGGTGTGAGCGATGTCGACCGCGAGTTCGGCGACGCGCTCGATCGCTACCGTGTCGGGTGAGGCGAGCCAGCTTGCGGAGAACCGCAGGGGCGGGATTTTCAGGTCGGTCTGCAGCAACTGCAGCCGACCGTCGGCAAGTTCGCTCTCGACGATCGCGGTCGGGATCACGGCGATGCCGAGACCTTCGATCGCCATGTGCACCACGGTGCCGAGCGAGGCCGAGGCATGCAGCCGGATCGGGGGCAGCTCCGGCTTGTTGAACAGCGAGCGCACGATCTCGTAGGGCTGCGTCTTGCGCGGGAAGGTGATGATCGGAAATCTCGCGAGGTCTTCGACAGCGAGTTCACCGCTGCCGAGTCCGAGCGACGGACTCGCCAAGAAGCCGATCGCATATTCGCACAACACCCGGCTGCGCACCGTCGAGGCCGTCATCGGCCCGAGCAGGAAGGCGAGTTCGATCTCCTGCGCCAGCAGCCGCGCGCGCAGGTTCGGGGTGATGTCGACTTCGATCTCCAGCGACAGGTTCGGATACAGCCGGTTGACTCGCTCGATCAGCCGCGGAAGCCATGTGTGCACGATGGTCTCGGCCACCCCGAGCCGTAGCACGCCGCGCATGTTGGACTGATCGCCGACCACCGCGAGCATCTCGGTCCGCAGCCCGATCAGCTTTTCGGCGTAGAGCATCAGCTGCCGTCCGCTGGGTGTCGGCGACGCCATACGGTGGTCACGTTGCAGAAGCCGCACGCCGAGCTCGCGTTCGAGCTGTGCGATCCGCTGGGAAATCGCCGGCTGCGTGGTGTTGAGCTTGTGCGCGGCGCCGCGAAAGCTGCCGAGCGTCACGACCCAGAGAAAGGTCTCGAGCGCCTTGAAGTCCACCATCGGGGTGGCTCCCATCATGGATAACGGAGCTTTATCGTTTCTGATCAGAAACAAAGATTAGACATTATACTAGGCTTGCGCTCCACTGCTGTCGAGAGAGGCAGGGTGAGAGGATGACTGTTTTTATGGCAGGCGAGCAGCTCCAGTCCGAGGGTTCGATGAGTCCATCTCGCCAGGCGAGGCTTGCTTATCGGGCTGGCATGGCCGACTCGACCGCCGGCATTGCCCCCGGCTTTGTGCAAGGCAATCTGGCGATTCTCCCTGAAAAAGACGCCGCCGCCTTCCATCGCTTCTGCCAGCTCAATCCCAAGCCCTGTCCGATCATCGGCATGTCGGATGTCGGCAATCCGATGATCCCGTCGCTCGGCGTCGATCTCGACATTCGCACGGATGTGCCGGCCTATCGGGTCTGGCGCGACGGCGAGGTGATCGACGAGCCGGAGGATGTCATCAAGTACTGGCGCGACGATCTGGTCGCTTTCGTGATCGGCTGCTCGTTCTCGTTCGAAGAAGCGCTGCTCGCCGACGACATTCCGATCCGGCACATCGAGCAGAAAGTGCGGGTGCCGATGTATCGCACCAACATCCCATGCACGCCGGCAGGGCCGTTTGCCGGCCCGATGGTGGTATCGATGCGGCCGCTGAAGCCGAAGGATGCGATCCGCGCGGTCCAGATCACCTCACGGTTTCCGTCGGTCCACGGTGCCCCGGTGCATATCGGGCTGCCGCAGTCGATCGGTATCGCCGATATCGCCAAGCCGGACTACGGAGACGCGGTGACGATCGGGCCGGATGAATTGCCGGTGTTCTGGGCATGCGGTGTCACTCCGCAGGCGGTGATCGCGGCCGCCAAGGTGCCGTTCGCAATCACCCACGCGCCCGGATTGATGCTTGTCACCGACCTGAAGAACAAGCACCTTGCTGTGCTGTGAGGCCAACCCATCTTCGATCCCAAACCTTCGATCCCTTGACCATCAGCGCTGGTAACAGAGGAATATGACATGAAGATCGATCGCCGTAATCTCCTGCTGGGGGGCGCCGCGACCGCGGCCGTGCTGCCGTTCGCCACCGCCGCGCGGGCGCAGGCCAAGGAAGTCGTGATCGGCGTGATCTATCCGTTGTCCGGCGCCAGTGCGCAGATCGGCGTCGACGCGCAGAAGGCATTCCAGACCGCGGCCGAACTGATCAATGGGAATTTCGATTATGACCTGCCGCTGGCGCGCGGCGAGGGCCTGCCTGGGCTCGGCGGCGCCAAGATCCGCCTGGTGTTCGCCGACCATCAGGCCGACCCGCAGAAGGGGCGCGCCGAGGCCGAGCGCCTGATCACCCAGGAGAAGGTCTGCGCCATCGTCGGGACCTATCAGAGCGCCGTCGCCGTCACCGTCAGCCAGATCTGCGAACGCTATCAGGTTCCGTTCCTGTCGGCCGACAACTCCTCGCCCAGCCTGCATCGTCGTGGCCTAAAGTACTATTTCCGCGCCGCGCCGCACGACGAGATGTTCTCGCAGGCGATGTTCGACTTCTTCGATGCGCTGAAGAAGAAGGGCCAGAAGATCGAGACGCTGGCGCTGTTCCACGAAGACACCATCTTCGGCACCGACTCGTCGAATGCGCAGCTCAAGCTGGCGCAGGAGCGCGGCTATAAGGTCGCCGCCGACATCAAGTACCGCGCCAACTCGCCGTCGCTGACCGCCGAGGTGCAACAGCTCAAGGCCGCCGACGCCGATGTGCTCATGCCGTCCAGCTACACCACGGACGGCATTCTGCTGATCCGCACCATGGGCGAGCTCGGCTACAAGGCCAAGAACATCGTCGCGCAGGACGCCGGCTTCTCGGAGAAGGCGCTGTATGACGCGGTCGGCGACAAGATCCCGGGCGTGATCTCGCGCGGCTCGTTCTCGCTCGACCTCGCCCAGAAGCGCCCGATGGTCGGCAAGATCAACGACATGTACAAGGAGAAGTCCGGCAAGGACTTCAACGACTACTCGTCGCGGCAGTTCATGGGCCTGATCGTGATGGCCGACGCCATCAACCGCGCCAAGTCGACCGACGGCGAGAAGATCCGCGAGGCGCTGGTCGCCACCGACATGCCGGGCGAGCAGACCATCATGCCGTGGAGCCGCGTCAAGTTCGACGAGCAGGGCCAAAACACCTTCGCCGACCCGGTGCTGCTGCAATATGTCGGCGGCAAGTTCGTCACCATCTTCCCGGAGCAGGCCAAGGTCGCCGATGCGATCTGGCCGATGCCGTAAATTCTCGCGAGAGGGGCGGGGGGCGCTTCGCCGTCTCCCGTCATTGCGAGGAGCGTAGCGACGAAGCAATCCAGCGCTCCGCCATCGTCATGGATTGCTTCGCTTCGCTCGCAATGACGGAGAGAGGGTTTTGACCACCGCCACGATCATCCAGTCCCTGGCTAGCGGCCTGCTGATGGGACTTCTTTACGGCCTGGTCGCGGTCGGCCTGGCTCTGATCTTCGGCCTGATGGACGTCACCAACTTCGCCCATGGCGAATTCCTGATGTTGGCGATGTACATCACCTTCTTCCTGTTCGCGTTCTTCGCCATCGACCCGCTGCTGGCCGCGCCGCTGGTCGGGGCGGCGATGTTCGTGTTCGGGGCGGTCGTCTACTTATTAGTGGTCCGCTTCGCGATGCGCGCCAAAGCCAATATCGGCATGGTGCAGATCTTCACCACCTTCGGCCTCGCCATCCTGATGCGCGGCCTGGCGCAGTACTTCTTCACGCCGGATTATCGCAGCATCAACGTCTCCTGGCTGGGCGGCAAGACGCTGCAGATCGGCGGTGTGTTCCTGCCGGTGCCGCAGCTGGTCGGGGCGCTGGTCTCGCTGGCCGCGTTCGGGGCGCTGTACTTCTTCATCAAGAAGACCGATTTCGGTCGCGCGCTCGAAGCGACCCGTGAGGATGCCGGCGCGGTGGCGCTGGTCGGCATCGACAAGAACAAGGTGTTCGCGCTGGGCTGGGGCCTCGGCGGCGCGCTGGTCGGTCTCGCCGGCGCCGTGATGGCGATGTTCTTCTACATCTATCCGGATGTCGGCGCCTCGTTCGCGCTGATCGCCTACGTCACCGTGGCGCTCGGTGGTTTCGGCAGCGTGTTCGGCGCCTTCGCGGGCGGCATCATCGTCGGTCTGGTCGAGGCCACCACGGCGATGATCCTGCCCCCGTCGCTGAAGTCGATCGGCATCTACGCCGTATATCTGCTCGTTGTATTCATTCGGCCGCGCGGCCTGTTCGGATCGATCTGATGGACGACGCTCACACCAAACGCCGTCGCCGCGATCTGATCGTCGCGGCCCTGCTGGCAGTCGCTGCTGCCTGCGCGCCGCTGTTCGTCAAGGACGTCTATGTCCAGAACATCATGGTGCTGTCCCTGATGTATGCGGCGCTGTCGCAGGCCTGGAACATCCTCGGCGGCTATTGCGGCCAGATCTCGCTCGGCCACGCGCTGTATTTCGGCCTCGGCGCCTATACCACGGTGCTGCTGTTCACCAAGTTCGGCGTGCTGCCCTGGTTCGGCATGATCGGCGGCGGCATCATCTCGGCGGCGATTGCGCTGGGCCTCGGCTATCCGACGTTCCGATTGCGCGGTCATTACTTCGTCATCGCCACCATCGTGATCGCCGAAATCGGTTTCCTGCTGTTCCACAATTGGGACTGGGCCGGCGCGGCGCTCGGCATCGACATTCCGGTGCGCGGCGACAGCTGGGCCAAGTTCCAGTTCACCCGCAGCAAGCTGCCGTACTACTACTTCGCCCTGGTGTTCTGCTGCGTCGCCTGGCTGGTGACGTGGTGGCTGGAGAATTCCAAGTGGGGCTATTGGTGGCGGGCCGTGAAGGACAATCCGGAAGCCGCCGAAAGCCTCGGCGTCGTGGTGTTCAATTCCAAGATGGGCGCCGCCGCGGTCTCCGCCTTCCTGACCGCGATCGGTGGCGCGTTCTACGCGATGTTCGTCTCCTACATCGATCCGGAAAGCGTGATGACGTTTCAGTTCTCGCTGCTGATGGCGCTGCCGGCGGTGCTCGGCGGGATCGGCACGCTGTGGGGCCCGGTGCTCGGCGCGGCAATCCTGATCCCGCTCACTGAAGTAACGCGGTCGTTCATCGGCGGCTCCGGCCGCGGCGTCGATTTGATCCTGTACGGCACGGTGATCGTGCTGATCTCGCTGGCACGCCCGGAAGGTTTGATCGGCCTGTTCTCGCGCCGGCCGGCCTCGAAGGGAGTGCCGCAATGAGCACCCCGCTTCTGGAAACCCGCGGCGTCTGGCAGCGCTTCGGCGGCCTTGTCGCCAACAGCGACGTCTCGATCTCGGTCGGCCGCGGCGAGATCGTCGGCCTGATCGGCCCGAATGGCGCCGGCAAGTCGACGCTGTTCAATCTGATCGCCGGCGTGCTGCCGCCGACGCAAGGCTCGATCATCTTCGACGGCGAGGACGTCACCAAGCTGCCGGCCACCGCGCGCTGCGCCCGCGGCATCGGCCGGACCTTCCAGGTGGTGAAGAGCTTCGAGTCGATGACGGTGATCGACAACGTCATCGTCGGCGCGCTGATCCGCACCACGGTGATGCGCGAGGCGCGCCGTAAGGCGCACGAGGTGCTGCAGTTCTGCGGCCTCGAGGCGCGCGCCGACGTGCTCGCCAATCAGCTGATCCCGTCCGAAAAACGCCGCCTCGAAGTCGCGCGCGCGCTCGCGACCGAGCCGAAGCTGCTACTGCTCGACGAAGTCCTCACCGGTCTTACCCATACCGAGGCCGAGAAGGGCGTCGAGCTGGTTCGCCGCGTCCGTGACACCGGCGTCACCGTCCTCATGGTCGAGCACGTCATGGAAATCGTCATGCCGCTGGTCGACCGCGCCATCGTGCTCGACCTCGGCAAGGTACTGACCGAGGGCAAGCCGGCCGACGTGGTGCGCGATCCGAAAGTCATCACCGCCTATCTGGGGGATCGTCATGCTGTCGGTGCGTGAGGTCACCACCGCCTATAAGGGGCTGGTCGCGATTTCGCAGGTCTCGATCGAGGTTGAGAAGGGCGAGATCGTCTGCGTCGCCGGGGCCAACGGCGCTGGGAAATCGACGTTGATCAAATCGATTGCTGGAGCCGAACGGCCGCGCTCCGGCTCGGTCGCATTCGACGGCGAGACCATTACCGGGCTGGCGCAGCATCTGATCACGGCGCGTGGCATCGCCTATGTGCCGGAGAATCGTCGGCTGTTTCCGCGGCTGTCCGTGCAGGACAATCTGCGGCTCGGCAGCTACATGTTTCGTGGCAAAGCTGATCGCGAGCAGCCGCTGGAGTTCGTGTTCAGCCTGTTCCCGCGGCTGAAGGAGCGGCTGGAGCAGCGCGCCGAAACCCTATCGGGCGGCGAGCAGCAGATGCTGGCGATCGGCCGCGCGCTGATGACCCGGCCGCGCCTCTTGATGCTCGATGAGCCGTCGCAGGGCATCATGCCCAAGCTGGTCAGCGAGATCTTTCAGTCGGTGAAGAAGATCCGCGACGCCGGCATGACCGTGCTGATCGTCGAACAGCGCATGGCCGAATGCCTCGAGATCGCCGACCGCGCCTACATCCTGCAGACCGGCCGCGTGCTGATGCAGGGCAAGTCCGCCGACCTGATGGACAATCCCGACGTCCGGAAGGCGTATTTGGGGTTGTAGGCAGCTGCTGCCTAGCTAGAGTGCAGCGACTTCCTTCGTCGCCATCGTCATTGCGAGCGAAGCGAAGCAATCCAGAGCGTCGTGGACTGAGCTGGGATTGCATCGTCGCTTCGCTCCTCGCAATTGACGGCAGGCTTCTGTCGAGCAGCCCATGCCGCGCTTCGCCGCCAATCTGTCTTTCCTGTTCACCGAGCTGCCGTTTCTCGACCGGTTCGAGGCGGCTGCCGCTGCGGGGTTTCGGGCGGTCGAATTCCTGTTTCCCTACGATCATGCGCCGGGCGATATCGCCGCGCGCCTCCATCGTTATGGGCTGACGCAGGCGCTGTTCAATCTGCCGCCCGGAGACTGGATCGCCGGTGAGCGGGGCTTTGCCGCTCGTCCGGACAAATTCGACGAGCTGCAGCGGAGCCTGCACACCGCGCTGCCTTATGCACTGGCGAGCGGTGCCAAGCGGGTGCATCTGCTGGCCGGATTGGCGGATCCGCACGATGGGGCCGCAGCATTGGCGTTTCGCCGGTCGCTGGCGGTGGCGGCGCATTTTTTCGCGCCGCACGGCATCGAGGTGATGATCGAGCCGCTCAATCGGCGCGACGTGCCGGGCTACTTCCTGAATGATTTCGCCATGGCTCGCGATCTGATCCACGAACTCGGCATTCCGAACCTGAAGCTGCAGTTCGACATCTATCACTGCCAGATCCTGCACGGCGACGTGGTGATGCGGCTGCGCGAGATGATGCCGATCATCGGCCATATCCAGATCGCCAGCGTGCCGTCGCGGCAGGAGCCGGACGGCGAGGAGCTGAACTATCCGTTCCTGTTCGCCGACCTCGATCGGCTGGGCTACGCCGGCTTCGTTGGTGCGGAATATCGGCCGCGCGCAGCCACGATCGATGGGCTCGGCTGGTTCGAACCTTACAGGACGACAAGCTTCTGAGTCCGCGCCGTGATCGTGAGCCGCCGATGAAGCGGCGCAAGGGCCCGCTGAGTGATTTCGCGAGTTCCTGTTCGGAACAGATGCGACGGACGCTGCGCGCTGCCGTATGACGCAAGTGTTAGCTAAGCCTGACACCCGGAGTGACTTAAAGTAGTTGCGCCGAAAAACTTCGCCTGGACGGTTCCAATCTTAAGCCCTGAGTTAGGATTGCTGCACTACTTCAGTAGGGCGGCAGAAGCCGCAACGCGGAGTCAGCCGTGGGGGCAGGGCGGCGCGTCTTTCAGAGTTATCAAGGATCCGACGATGTTCGACCGGCTTTCGATCCGCGCAAAGATCACGACCGTTTTGGCTTCTCTGCTGATCGTCATGGTCGCCCTTGGTGGGGTAGCCATTCTGAAAATGCAATCCATCAATGCCAATACGGATGACATTGCCACCAACTGGATGCCCAGCGTGCGGGCCCTTGGCGAACTGCGAGCGGCCGGAATCACTTATCGAACCGCGGTCCGTCAGCATCTGCTGTCGTTTACGGCCGAGGACAAGCAGGCGGTCGATAAGACGGTCGAGACGGTCAAGGACCGAATTGCCCAGGCGCAACGCACTTACGAGAAGATGATCGCTTCGCCAGAAGAACGTGCGCTGTACAATGAATGGTCGCAGATCTGGAATGAGTACATGCGCGGCACCGAGCAGGTGCTGGCGCGATCACGGCAGGATGTCGGCCGGGTGTCGCAGGAGACCCGCGACCTCAATGCCAAGACGGTGAACCCGATCGGCGTGAAGGCCGACGACGTGCTGCAGCGGGATATCGACCTCAACACCCGCGGCGGCGATCAGGCCAGCAAATCCGCGGCGGACAGCTTCCGCTCCGCGCTGTATCTGGTGATCGGCATTCTGGCGCTCGCCACACTGATCACCATCGGGCTCGGCTTCTTCCTGGTTCGCGACGTGTCCCGCGGCATCGCCTCGATCATCCAACCGATGCAGGCGCTCGGCGGCGGTGATCTGACCGCGGTGGTGCCGCATCAGGGCGAGAAGACCGAGATCGGCGCGATGGCCGATGTGCTGCAGGTGTTCAAACAGGCATTGATCGACAAGCGCGCCGCCGACCAGGCAGCCGCCGCGGATGCCGAAGCCAAGATCGCGCGGGGGCAGCGCGTCGATGCGATCACCCGGTCGTTCGAGTCACTGATCGGCGAGATCGTCCAGACGGTGTCGTCCGCCTCGACGCAGCTCGAAGCCTCGGCAGGATCGTTGTCGGCGACCGCAGGCCGCTCTCAGGAGGTCACGACGCTAGTCGCTTCTGCTTCGGAGGAAGCCTCCAACAATGTGTCTTCGGTCGCCTCGGCGACGGAAGAGATGGCGTCGTCGGTCAACGAGATCAGCCGGCAGGTGCAGGATTCGGCCCGGATCGCCAACGAGGCGGTCGAGCAGGCTCGCCGCACCAACGCCCGTGTCGGTGAGTTGGCGCAGGCTGCGACCCGGATCGGCGATGTCGTCGAACTGATCAACACCATCGCCGGCCAGACCAATCTCCTGGCGCTCAATGCCACCATCGAAGCGGCGCGCGCCGGGGAAGCCGGCCGCGGCTTCGCGGTGGTCGCCAGCGAGGTCAAGGCGCTGGCCGAGCAGACCGCCAAGGCCACCGGCGAGATCAGCCAGCAGATCACCGGGATCCAGGCCGCCACCCAGGACTCGGTCGGCGCCATCAAGGATATCGGCGATATCATCGGCCGGATGTCCGAGATCGCCTCGACCATTGCGTCGGCGGTCGAAGAGCAGGGCGCCGCGACCCAGGAGATCGCCCGCAACGTTCAGCAGGCCGCGCTTGGAACCCAGCAGGTTTCGTCGAACATCGTCGACGTCCAGCGCGGCGCCGGCGAAGCGACCGCGGCCTCGACCCAGGTGCTATCCGCAGCCCAATCGCTCTCGGTCGAAAGCCATCGGCTGAAATCCGAGGTCGGGCAGTTTCTCCAATCCGTACGCGCGGCCTGACGCGTTGGGGTGCGCTGCTCCTCGGACTGATCACCTCGCGAGATTGTGCGATGCGGCAGGGCGCCATGCGCGCCCTGCCGCTTGGCTATTTGGCGGTGGTTCGGTAAGTCTCGTGACGGCCGCGTGGGCAGCGCGGCCACCTTCCAATGATCGGGGAACGCCGACGGATGATCTCGCTGGTCCGCATCGCATTGAGCCGGCCCTACACCTTCGTGGTGCTCGCGCTGCTCCTGCTGATCGTCGGCCCGCTCGCCGCGATGCGTACGCCCACCGACATCTTCCCCGAGATCCGCATTCCGGTGATCGGTGTGGTCTGGCAATACACCGGCTTGCCGCCGGATCAGATGGCCGGCCGCATCACCACGCCGTTCCAGCGCGCGCTGACCACCACGGTCAACGACATCGAGCATATCGTCGCGAACTCCTATAACGGGTTCGGCATCGTCAAGATCTTCTTCCAGCCCAACGTCGATATCCGCACCGCCAACGCGCAGGTCACCGCGATCTCGCAGACGCTGCTGAAGCAGATGCCGGCGGGCGCCACGCCGCCGCTGATCCTGAACTATTCGGCCTCGACAGTTCCGATCATTCAGCTCGCGCTGTCCGGCGACGGCATGACGGAGCAGAGCCTCGCCGACCTCGCCATCAATCAGCTGCGCACGCCGCTGGTCACCGTGCCGGGCGCCGCGATCCCGTGGCCGTTCGGCGGCAAGCAGCGCCAGATCCAGATCGACCTCGATCCCGGCGCGCTGCAGGCGCGCGGTCTGTCCGGCCAGGACGTCGCCAACGCGCTGGCGGCGCAGAACCTGATCACCCCGGTCGGCACCCAGAAGATCGGCGAGTTCGAATACGTCATCCAGCTCAACAACTCGCCCTTGAAGATCGAGGATCTCGGCAATCTGCCGATCAAGGCCGTGAACGGCGCGATGGTCTACATCCGCGACGTCGCCTCGGTGCGCGACGGCAACCCGCCGCAGACCAACATCGTCCACGTCGATGGCAACCGCTCGGTGCTGATGATGGTGCTGAAGGCCGGCGCGGTGTCGACGCTCGACATCATCGACGGCATCAAGCGCAAGATCACCGAGGTCAAGGACGCGATGCCGGAGTCGCTGAAGATCGCCCTGATCGGCGACCAGTCGGTGTTCGTGCGCGGCGCGATCGCGGGCGTCGCGGTCGAAGGCGTGATCGCGGCGTTGCTGACCAGCGTGATGATTCTGCTGTTCCTCGGCAGCTGGCGCTCGACCATCATCATCGCGGTGTCGATCCCGCTGTCGGTGCTCGGCGCGATCATTTGTCTCGCGGCGATCGGCGAAACGCTGAACATCATGACGCTCGGCGGCCTCGCGCTCGCCGTCGGCATCCTGGTCGATGATGCGACCGTGACGATCGAGAACATCAACTGGCATCTGGAGCAGGGTAAGGACGTCGAGACCTCGATCCTCGATGGCGCCCACCAGATCGTGACGCCGGCCTTCGTCTCGCTGCTGTGCATCTGCATCGTGTTCGTGCCGATGTTCTTCCTGCAGGGCGTCGCGCGCTTTCTGTTCGTGCCGATGGCCGAAGCGGTGATGTTCGCGATGATCTGGTCGTTCATCCTGTCGCGGACGCTGGTTCCGACGATGGCCAAGTATCTGCTGAAGCCGCATGTCCATCATGGCAGCCTCGACGGCAAGCAGCGCTCGCGCAATCCGCTGGTCCGCTTCCAGCAAGGCTTCGAGAGCCTGTTCGCCCGCTTCCGCCACGGCTACGGCGATCTGCTGACGCTGGCGATGGGACATCGCAAGCTGTTCGTCGCCGGCTTCCTCGCCGTCGTCGCGGTGTCGTTCACGCTGGTGCCGTTTCTCGGCCGCAACTTCTTCCCGTCGGTCGATGCCGGGCAGATCCTGATGCATGTCCGCACCCAGGTCGGCACCCGCGTCGAAGAAACGGCCAATCAGCTCGCCGAGGTGCAGAAGGCGATCCGCACCATCATTCCGCCAGAGCAGATCGAGACCATGACCGATAATATCGGCATGCCGATCTCGGGCATCAATCTGACTTACAACAACACGGGCGTGATCGGCACTCAGGACGGCGACATCCAGATCAAGCTGAAGGGCGAGCACAAGCCCACCGAGGAATACGTCAAGCAACTGCGCGAGCAGCTGCCGCGGCAATTCCCCGGTATGAGCTTCGCGTTCCTGCCGGCCGACATCGTCAGCCAGATCCTCAATTTCGGCGCGCCGGCCCCGATCGACCTACAGGTGCGCGGCGCCAATCTGGCCGCGAACTTCGAATATGCCGGCAAGCTGCTGGCGAAGATCAAGCGCATTCCCGGCGTCGCCGACGCGCGGCTGCAGCAGTCGCCGAACAATCCGACTTTCAATATCGATGTCGACCGTACTCGCGCGCAGTATGTCGGCCTCACCACGCGCGACGTCACCAACAGCCTGGTGGTCAATCTCGCCGGCTCGTCGCAGGTCGCGCCGACCTATTATCTCAACCCCGACAACGGCGTGTCGTACTCGATCGTGATGCAGACGCCGCAATATCAGATCGACTCGCTCGGCAAGCTTGAGACGATTCCGATTTCGGCGACCGGCACCGCCGGCGCCAGCGCGCCGATCCTCGGTGGCATCGCCGATATCACCCGCTCGGCCGGCAACGCGGTGATCTCGCAATACGACATCCAGTCGATGGTGCAGATCTTCGCCACCACACAGGGCCGCGACCTCGGCGCCGTGTCCGCCGACATCCGCAAGGTGATCGACGAGACCAAGGCCGAGGTGCCGAAGGGCTCGTCGGTGGTGCTGCTCGGCCAGGTCGAGACCATGAACAGCGCGTTCTCCGGGCTGCTGTTCGGCCTGCTCGGCGCCATCGTGCTGATCTATCTGCTGATCGTCGTCAATTTCCAGTCCTGGGCCGATCCGTTCGTGATCATCACCGCGCTGCCGGCCGCGCTGGCCGGCATTGTCTGGATGCTGTTCGCCACCGGCACGACGATGTCGGTGCCGGCGCTGACCGGCGCGATCATGTGCATGGGCGTCGCCACCGCCAACAGCGTGCTGGTGATTTCATTTGCGCGCGAGCGCTACGCGGTGCTCGGCGATCCGGTGCAGGCTGCGCTCGAGTCCGGTTTCGTCCGCTTCCGCCCGGTGCTGATGACGGCGCTGGCAATGATCATCGGCATGGCGCCGATGGCGCTCGGGCTCGGCGAGGGCGGCGAGCAGAACGCGCCGCTCGGCCGCGCCGTCATCGGCGGCCTGCTGTGCGCGACCTTCGCTACTTTGATGTTTGTGCCCGTGGTGTTCAGCATGGTTCACAAGAAGCAGCCGGCGCAGGACGCCGCGCCGGCCCCGGAGATGTCGCATGTCCACTGAAGCGCCGCCGCGAAAGTCCCGCCGTGGGCTTGGCATCGCCGGCCTGCTGCTCGCCTTCGGTGCCGTTGCGGTCGTCGTCACCGGCATCAGCGCGCGGCAGAAGAGCAACGCGGAACTCACGACCTGGACCAACGAGCAGGCGATCCCCAGCGTCGCGGTGGCCAAGCCGGACGGCAAGGCGCGCGCCGCCTCGCTCGATCTGCCGGGCCGGCTCGAAGCGTACTCCCGCGCGCCGATCTACGCCCGCGTGTCCGGCTACGTGAAGAGCTGGAGCGCCGATATTGGCGCCAAGGTCAAAGCCGGGCAGGTGATCGCGGAAGTCGAGGCGCCGGATCTCGATCAGCAATTGCTGCAGGCCCGTGCAGACCTTCTGAGCCAGCAGGCGAGCGCGCGGCTGTCGGAAGCGACGCTCAACCGGCGCAAGACGTTGGTGGCCTCCAACTTCGTCTCGGCGCAGGAGATCGACGAGCGCACCGCGGACCTGTCGAACAAAAAGGCCGCAGTGAAGTCCGGCGAGGCCAATGTCGAGCGGCTCGAGGCGCTCGCCGGCTTCAAGAAGATCACCGTGCCGTTCGACGGCGTCATCACCGAGCGCAACACCGACGTCGGCGCGCTGATCAGCGCCGGCTCCAACGCGGGGCCGGCGATGTTCGTGGTGTCGGACATCGCGCGGCTGCGCGTCTACGTCAACGTGCCGCAGACCTACGTGCCGATGATCCGGATTGGCGCCAAGGCGGTGATCACGCTGCCGGAGTATCCGAACCGGACGTTCCCGGCGACGGTTGAGACCTCGTCCCAGGCAGTCGACGCCACCACCGGCACGACCCGGATGCAGCTCGTGCTCGACAACCCGAAGGGCGAGCTGATGCCCGGGGGCTACGCCAATGTGAAGCTGAGCCTGACCAGCGATCAGGTGTCGCTGTACATTCCGGCGAGCGCACTGATGTTCAATCGCGCCGGACTGCGCGTCGCCACTGTCGGGCCCGACGACCGCGTGCAGTTCAAGGACGTCAAGATCGCGCGCGACCTCGGCCGCGAGATCGAACTCGCCTCCGGTCTGGCGGCCGACGACCGCATCATCATCGCGCCGCCCGATGGCCTCGCCAGCGGCGACAAGGTCCGCGTCGTCGGCGACGCCGTCAAAGGCAAGCCGACCGCGTCCGAGAAGCAGGACGTGAAGGGGTAGGCTGCTACGCCGCGACCTGCTCTATCGCTTAGTTATTCAGAACCTCCGTCATGGCCGGGCTTGTCCCGGCCATCCACGCCTTTTCCGCATTTGCGGCGGCAAGGCGTGGATGGCC
>NZ_LJIC01000030.1 GCF_001295845.1 Rhodopseudomonas sp. AAP120
GCCGCGGGTGCATCGGGCACCCGGCGTTCCGCGCGCCCTCTTCCCAAAGAGGGCGACAGGAATGCAGCAAACCTCGGGCGCGATGCGCCGCGAGAACGCGAAGGTGTGGTCGATTTGATCGCGAGGCTGTTTGCTTACACACGCGATGCAGCTTGTTCACGCGAACTCGCTGTTTCAATGACGTGGCTGTTTGATAATTGAATCGGTTCGACGATGTGAGGCACCGCTTCGCCCCATCCTCCCCCGTCATCGCCCGCGCAGGCGGGCGACCCAGTATCCCAGAGCGTTGGCGATGGTGAGGAGTGTGCAAGTTGCAGCCGGGCTGCCCTAAATCAATGCTCTACAATACTGGATCACCCGCATTCGCGGGTGATGACGACCGGGTTTGTGGCAACGCCCCGCCCCATCCTCCGCCGTCATGCGCGGGCTTGACCCGCGCATCCATCGCGCGCGTCAGCGCGCTGAAGGATGGCTTGTTGTGATGTAAGCGATGTTGCGAAGAAGATGGATTGCCGGGTCGAGCCCGGCAAGGACGGGTTACATCAGGGCGCACGGCTTTGGCCTGGTTGGAGCACCGCCTCATCGCCTCCGGCCGAATTGTTGCACTGCCCTCCTCAAACTCATCGCTCTCCATACAGTCATCGCGGGCAACCAGAGGCTCTCCGACGTCCAAAGCGCTGACGCGGGCGCCCGTCACGCCTTTGTCATCGCCACCGTTCCGGCCCGGGATCGCAAAAATCCCAGTTGCAAACTTCCGCCGCCGTGCTTCTAATTGGAACAATTACAAATTCCACCGGGAGGATCGGGCGTGTCCAAAGTCTCACTGACTGTGAATGGTAAAGCCGTAACCGCGGAGGTCGAGGACAGGACCCTGCTGGTCCATCTCTTGCGCGATCATCTCAACCTGACCGGCACCCATGTCGGCTGCGACACCAGCCAATGCGGCGCCTGCGTGGTGCATATCGACGGCCGTGCGGTGAAGTCCTGCACCACGCTGGTCGGCCAGGTCGACGGCGCCGCCATCACCACCATTGAAGGCATTTCGCGCGGCGACGAGTTGCACCCGATGCAGGCCGCGTTCCGCGACAATCACGGGCTGCAGTGCGGCTACTGCACGCCCGGCATGATCATGTCGGCGATCGACATCGTCAACCGCCACGGATCCGACCTCGACGAGCACACGCTGCGCCAGGAGCTCGAAGGCAACATCTGCCGCTGCACCGGCTATCACAACATCGTCAAATCGGTGCTCGACGCCGCCTCCCGCATGAAGCTGGCGCAGGCTGCCGAATAGGCCGCCGACCCGCATCCGTTTTCGTCGCCGACCACATATTCGAATGATGGCTGCGACCCGCGACGCCTGAATGCGCGCGGCACCAGCAGCCCAAGGGAGAAACTGCAGATGGGCATCGAGGGAATTGGCGCCAGGGTCGTTCGCAAGGAAGACCGACGCTTCATCACCGGCAAGGGCCGCTACGTCGACGACGTCAAGATCACCGGCATGGCGCATGCGCATTTCGTGCGCAGCCCGCACGCGCACGCCAAGGTCAAGAGCATCGACGTCGCGGCCGCCAAGGCGATGCCGGGCGTGATCGACGTACTGACCGGCCAGCAGATCGTCGACGACAAGATCGGCAATCTGATCTGCGGCTGGGCGATCCACTCCAAGGACGGCTCGGCGATGAAGATGGGCGCGTGGCCGGCGATGGCGCCGGAGACGGTGCGCTTCGTCGGTCAGGCGGTCGCGGTGGTGATCGCCGAGAGCAAGAACCTCGCGCGTGATGCGGCCGAAGCGGTCGTGGTCGACTACGAGGAACTGCCCCCGGTCGCCGACATCAAGGCCGCGATCGCGCCCGGCGCGGCGCAGCTACATCCCGAGGCGCCCGGCAACATCGTCTATGATTGGGAGATCGGCGACCAGAAGGCGACCAACGAGGCCTTCGCCAAGGCCGCGAACGTCGTCTCGCTCGAGCTGACCAACAACCGCCTGGTGCCGAACGCGATGGAGCCGCGCGCCGCGGTCGCCCATTACGACGAGGCCGAAGAGCACTTCACGCTCTACACCACGTCGCAGAACCCGCATGTCGCGCGGCTGGTGCTGTCGGCGTTCTACAACGTCGCCCCCGAGCACAAGCTGCGGGTGATCGCGCCCGACGTCGGCGGCGGCTTCGGCTCCAAGATCTTCATCTATCCGGAAGAGATGGTGGCGCTGTGGGCCTCCAAGCGCACCGGCCGCCCGGTGAAGTGGACCGGAGACCGCTCCGAAGCGTTCCTCACCGACGCGCACGGCCGCGACCATATCTCCAAGGCCGAGATGGCGTTCGACGCCGACAACAAGATGCTCGGGCTGCGGGTCACCACCCACGCCAATTTCGGCGCCTACATGTCGCTGTTCTCGTCCTCGGTGCCGACCTATCTGTACGCCACGCTGCTCAGCGGCCAGTACAACATCCCGGCGATTTACGCCGAGGTGATCGGCGTCTACACCAACACCACGCCGGTGGACGCCTATCGCGGCGCCGGCCGGCCGGAAGCCTGCTACTTGCTCGAGCGGCTGGTCGAGACCGCGGCGCGCCAGCTCAAGGTCGATCCGGCCGAACTGCGGCGCAAGAACTTCATCACCCAGTTCCCGCACCAGACCCCGGTGATCATGGCGTACGACACCGGCGACTTCAACGCGTCGCTCGACGCCGCGCTCAAGGCGATCGACTATGCGGGCTTCCCGGCCCGCAAGGCCGAAGCCAAGAGCAAGGGCAAGCTGCGCGGGATCGGCTTCTCCTGCTACATCGAGGCCTGCGGTATCGCGCCGTCGAAGGCGGTCGGCTCGCTCGGCGCCGGCGTCGGGCTGTGGGAGTCCGCGGAAGTGCGCGTCAATCCGGTCGGCACCATCGAGATCCTGACCGGCTCGCACAGCCACGGCCAGGGCCATGAGACGACGTTCTCGCAGCTCGTCGCAGACCGGCTCGGTATTCCGATCAATCAGGTGTCGATCGTCCACGGCGACACCGACAAGGTGCAATTCGGCATGGGCACCTACGGCTCGCGCTCCGGCGCGGTCGGCATGTCGGCGATCGTCAAGGCGATGGAGAAGGTAGAATCCAAGGCCAAGAAGATCGCCGCGCATCAGCTCGAAGCCTCGGAGAACGATATCGTCATCGAGAACGGCGAGTTCAAAGTCACCGGCACCGACAAGTCGATCGCGCTGCCGATGGTCGCGCTCGCCGCCTATACGGCACACAACCTGCCGGACGGCATGGAGCCGGGCCTGAAGGAGAGCGCGTTCTACGATCCGACCAACTTCACCTTCCCGGCCGGCTCCTATCTGTGCGAGGTCGAAGTCGATCCGGGCACCGGCAAGACGTCGTTCGTCAACTTCGTGGCGGTCGACGATTTCGGCCGGCTGATCAACCCGATGATCGTCGAGGGCCAGGTCCATGGCGGCCTCGTGCAAGGCATCGGTCAGGCGATCCTGGAACAGGCGATCTACGACGACAGCGGCCAGCTCGTCACCGCGTCGTTCATGGACTACGCGATGCCGCGCGCCGAGGACGTGCCGATGTTCAACGTCTCGCACACCACGACGCTGTGCCCGGGCAATCCGCTCGGCATCAAGGGCTGCGGCGAAGCCGGCGCGATCGGCGCGTCGGCGGCGGTGATCAACGCCATCACCGACGCGATCGGCACCAACCGGCTGGAAATGCCGGCGACGCCCGACCGCGTCTGGCACGCGATGCAGCTGCAGCAGGCGGCGGAGTAACGGGCAACGGAGTGGAGCCCCCGTCATTGCGAGCGAAGCGAAGCAATCCAGAAGCCCAGTGCCCCGCGCTGGATTGCTTCGTCGGCTTCGCCTCCTCGCAATGACGGAGGGCTTCTTGGAAAATAGCAATTCGATCTCTGACAGGAGATATCCATGTATTCGACCAACTATCACCGCGCCTCCAGCGTCGACGAAGCGATCGCGCTTTACGGCAAGGGTAGCGATCCGAAATTTCTAGCCGGCGGCCATACTCTGCTGCCGGTGATGAAGCAGCGCCTCACCGCGCCGAGCGATGTCATCGACATCGCCAAGATCCCGGGCCTGATCGGCATCGAGACCAGCGGCGATACGCTGACCATCAAGGCGGCGACGACCTATTACGACATTCTCAGCAATGCCGACGTGAAGCGCACCATCCCGGCGATCGCGCATCTCACCTCGGTGCTGGGCGATCCGGCGGTGCGCTATCGCGGCACGATCGGCGGCTCGGTCGCCACCAACGATCCGGCCGCGGACTATCCGGCCGCGGTGCTGGCGCTCAACGCAACGGTGAAGACCAACAAGCGGGAGATCCCGGCCGATCAGTTCTTCAAGGGCCTGTTCATGACGGCGCTCGAAGACAACGAGATCATCACCGCGATCTCGTTCCCAGTTCCGGAGAAGGCCGGTTACTCCAAGATGCGCAACCCGGCGTCGCGCTTCGCGCTGACCGGCGTGTTCGTCGCCAAGCTGAAGTCCGGTGAGATCCGCGTCGCCGCCACCGGCGCATCGCAGAACGGCGTGATGCGGGTGCCGGTGATCGAAGACGCGCTGAAGGCGAACTGGTCAGCCTCCGCGCTCGACGGCGTCAAGGTTTCGGATGCCGGCCTGATCGAGGACATTCACGGCACCTCGGACTATCGGGCAAACCTGATCAAGGTGATGGCACAGCGCGCGGTCGAGTCCGCCGGCTGAAGCTAATTCCACTTCACGGCAGACGGCGCGCCACGAGCGCGCCGTCTTGCGTTATTGCACCGCCGCATCATGGCCGCATGCAGCGCTGCGCTGAAAAGCCGCTTGCTCTTCGCCCGGCCGCCGTGGTGATTTCGCCGCGACGACAACGCTCCGCTCGCGCGGACAACAACAAAAGGACACCCAAGGTGCAACAGTCAGCCTCGCCCTCCGCCAAGACGCAGACCGCCGCCGGCGGCCCGCTCGCCGGCATCCGCATCGTCGAATTCGCTGGCATCGGTCCGGGCCCGTTCGGCGCGATGCTGCTGGCCGACATGGGCGCCGAGGTGATCACGCTGGTGCGCGCCGGGCAGAAGCCGCAGGGCGCCGCCGCGCGCGGCCGCAAGGTCGTCGAGGTCGATCTCAAGAACAAGGAGTCGGTCGCTGGCGTGATGACGCTGCTCGATCAGGCCGACGCGCTGATCGAAGGCTATCGGCCCGGCGTGATGGAGCGGCTCGGCCTCGGCCCCGACGTCGTGCTCGGCCGCAATCCCAAGCTGGTGTACGGCCGCATGACCGGCTGGGGCCAGACCGGTCCGCTGGCACAGGCCGCCGGCCACGACATCAACTACATCTCGATCACTGGTGCGCTGGCGGCGATCGGCCCGGCCGACAAGCCGGTGCCGCCGCTCAACCTGGTCGGCGATTTCGGCGGCGGCTCGCTGTATCTCGTCGTCGGCATCTTGGCCGCGCTGCTCGAAGCCAAGCGCTCCGGCAAGGGCCAGGTTGTCGACGCCGCGATGTGCGACGGTGCCGCCTCGCTGATCACGATGTTCTTCGATATGACCGCCGCCGGCCGCTGGAAGGAAGCGCGCGAGAGCAACATGCTGGACGGCGGCGCGCATTTCTACGGCACCTACGAATGCAAGGACGGACACTTCATCTCGATCGGCTCGATCGAGCCGCAGTTCTACGCCCTGCTGCGCGAACTCGCCGGCCTCACCGACGCGCAATACGATGGCCAGATGGATCCGAAGAACTGGCCGGAGCTGAAGCAGAAGCTGGTCGCTGTGTTCAAGTCCAAGACGCGCGACGAATGGTGCAAGCTGATGGAAGGCACCGACGTCTGCTTCGCCCCGGTGCTGACGATGTCGGAAGCCACCAAGCATCCGCACATGGTGGCGCGGGAGGTGTTCATCAAGCACGAAGGCCATACGCAACCGGCCCCGGCCCCGCGCTTCCTGCGCACGCCGTCCACGGTGCGGGCGCCGATCAAGACGGATTTGGCCGCGCTCGCGAAGGAATGGAGCGGGAAGTAAATCGCGAATCCAAAATACGTGCCCCGGACAAAGCGCACTGCGCCGCGCAGCGGCGAAGTGCGCAGCAGATCCGGGGCCCCGGTTCCGACTGCGGCGAAGTAACCGGGGTCCCGGATCTGCGGCACGGCGCACTGCGCCGCGCCTTGTCCGGGACACGGGATGTAGGCTTTAGCTGCCCGCCGCCAGCACAGTCCCCTCGACCTCGCCGAAGCCGACGCGATAACCGTCCGCCTGGCACCAGCCGCGCATCACCAGCGAGTCGCCGTCTTCGAGAAAGCCGCGCGCTTCGCCGCCGGGCAGTTGCACCGGCTCCGCTCCGTTCCAGCTCAACTCCAGCAGGCTGCCGAGCTGATCCTTCGTAGGCCCGGACACCGTGCCGGAGCCGAGCAGATCGCCGACGCTCATCGCGCAGCCGCTGGAGGCGTGGTGCACCAGCTGCTGCACTGACGACCAGTACATGTACTTGAAGTTGGTGGCGCTGATCCGCGCCGGCGCATTCATCGCCGACGTTCGCAGCGCCACTTCCAGCGCCATGTCGTAGTTGTTGGCGCCCTGCTGCTGCAGATACGGCAGCGGTGTCGGGTCCTGCGGGGGGCCACTCACGCGAAATGGCTCCAGCGCCTCGCGGGTGACGATCCACGGGCTGATCGAGGTGGCGAATGCCTTGGCCTGGAACGGCCCGAGCGGCACGTATTCCCACTGCTGAATGTCGCGCGCGCTCCAGTCGTTGAGCAGCGTGAAGCCGAAGATCATCGCTTCGGCCTGGACTTCCGTCAGCATCGATCCCATCGGCGATGACTGCCCGACCACCACGCCGATCTCGAGTTCGAAATCGAGCCGCTTGCACGGCCCGAAGCTCGGCATCTCCGCCGATGGCGGTTTGAGCTGACCGCGCGGGCGATGAATCTTTGTGCCACTGACCACCACGGTCGAGGCGCGGCCGTTGTAGCCGATCGGGATATGCAGCCAGTTCGGCAGCAGCGGATTGGATTTGTCGCGGAACATCGTGCCGACATTGGTGGCGTGCTCCTTCGACGAATAGAAGTCGGTGAAGCCTTCGACGCGCAGCGGCAGATGCAGCTTCACCTCCGCTATCCGGATCAGCGCCTGCTTGCAAAGTGCGCCGTTGTCGCGCAACTCCGCAGTGTCATGCCGCAGCAACTCGCTGATCCGCGCCCTGGTCTTGCTCCACACCACAGGACCGAGCGCCATGAAGGCATTGATCGACGGCTGTGCAAAGATGCCGTCCGGCAGGTCGAGCAGCTTGGCGTTCTGCAAGGCCGCCAGATCCAGCACCTGATCGCTGATCGCGACGCCAACCCGCGGCGTAGGGTTGGTTGCGGTCGAGAACACGCCGTAGGGAAGGTTCTGAATCGGGAAATCGCAGTCGCTCTTCACATCGATGAAGGAGCGAAGACGCGGATCGTTGGGGTGCATGGGAGGCTAGGATCCTGAATGAAATGATGTTGATCTGTCCGTCATTGCGAGGAGCGAAGCGACGAAGCAATCCACACCGCGCGCGTGGCGCTGGATTGCTTCGCTGCGCTCGCAATGACGAAAATAGCTACTCCGCATCCGGCTGCCGCCCCGGCTCAGCCGCCACGAAGGCCTCGACCTTCATCGCCTCGGCCTCGATCTGACGGATGCGTTCGAACGGGGCGAGGTCGGCGTCGAAGCGGCGGGCGTTGAAGATTTGCGGAACGAGGCAGAGATCGGCGAGCGTCGGCTGGTCGCCATAGGCGAACGGCCCCGGCGTCTGCGCCAGCCGCGCCTCGATCGCCGCGAACCCTTGTTCGATCCACTGCTTCGACCAGCGCGCACGCTCGACTTCGTCGACACCGAGTTCGGTGAGGCGCTTGAGAATGCGCAGATTGCCGATCGGATGGATGTCGCAAGCGACCGCATAGGCGATCTCGCGGACGATCGCGCGGGCCTTGGCCTCCTTCGGCAGCAGCGGCGGCTCGGGATGGGTCTCGTCGAGATACTCGATGATCGCCAATGACTGCGCGAGGTCGAACTCGCCCTCGCGCCAATACGGCACCAGCCCGGCCGGATTGATCCAGCGATAGGCTTCGAGGTTCTGCTCGCCATTGCGCAGATGCACGTAGCGTTCGGCGACGGCGAGGCCCTTCAGGTTCAGCGCGATGCGAACCCGGTAGGCGGCAGACGAGCGGAAGTAGCCGTACAATACAGCGCCATCGTGCTCGTCCTGCGAAGCGGTGCGCGTCATGGGCGGGTCGGATCGAAGCGCTTTTCGAGACCGCGCCAGCAATCGGCGTAGTCGTCCTGCAGCGTGCCGGCGCTCGCCGCGTACTCGGTGACGCGCTGCGGATAGCGGGTCTCGAACATGAAGGCCAGCGTGCCGGTCAGCTTCACCGGCTTCAGCTCGCCGTTCGACGCATGATCGAACGCCTCGCGATCCGGCCCGTGCGGCAGCATCATGTTGTGCAGCGATGCGCCGCCTGGGACGAAGCCCTGCGGCTTGGCGTCGTAGACGCCGTAGATCAGGCCCATAAACTCCGACATGATATTCATGTGATACCACGGCGGCCGGAACGTATTCTCCGCCACCATCCACCGCTCCGGGAAGATGACGAAGTCGATGTTCGCGGTGCCAGGCGTTTCCGACGGCGAGGTCAGCACCGTGAAGATCGACGGATCGGGATGATCGAAGCCGATCGCGCCGACCGGCGAATAGGTCCGCAGATCGTATTTATACGGCGCGTAGTTGCCGTGCCAGGCAACGACGTCGATCGGCGAATGCGGCAGCTTCGTCATGTACATCGACCCGCCCCACTTGACGTAGAGCTCGGTCGGAGTGTCCTTGTCCTCATAGGCGGCGACCGGCGTCAGAAAATCGCGCGAATTAGCCAGGCAATTGGCGCCGATCGGGCCACGCTCCGGCAGCGTGAAGGCGCCGCCATAGTTCTCGCACAGATAACCGCGTGCCGGACCATCGATCAGTTCGACCCGGAATTTGACGCCGCGCGGGATCACGGCGATCTCGGCCGGCTCGATGCTGATGATGCCGAACTCGGTGACCAGCCGCAGGCTGCCCTGCTGCGGCACGAACATCAACTCGCCGTCGGCATCGTAGAAGTGCTGATCGACCATCGACTTGGTGATCAGATACATATGCGTCGCCATGCCGGCCTGGGTGTTGACGTCGCCGGCCGTCGTCATCGTCCGCACGCCCTGCAGGAACGTCAGCTCCTCCTGCGGCATCGGCGGCGCGTCCCAGCGCAGCTGCGCGATCGGCATGTCGTATTCGAAGCACGGCGCCGAGCGCCACAGCCCGCACTCCGCTTTGGCGAAGCGGCCGGAGTGCTTCACCGACGGGCGGATGCGATACAGCCACGAGCGCTCGTTGGCACCGCGTGGCGCCGTGAACGGCGAGCCTGAGAGTTGCTCGGCGTAGAGGCCGTAAGCGGCGCGTTGCGGCGAGTTGCGGCCGATCGGCAGTGCACCGGGGAGCGCCTCGGTCTCGAACGAATTGCCGAAGCCCGACATGTAGCCGGGTGTGATGCCCTGCGACCCGTGGCCGAGGATCTGCGGTGCGGCATTGATGTTCATGTCATCCTCCGATCGGTCTGGGATGCTCCCGGTGCGCCGGGACGATGAGTGATATCAGCCGCCCTGCAAGGCGGCCCACATTTCGCGGTCGCGCTCGGCGGTCCAGATCACCGGATCGTCGATGCCCGAGGCTTCGTCGAACGCGCGCGACACGTTGAACGGCAGGCAATGTTCGTAAATCGCGAAGCTGGAAAACTTCGGATCCATCTTCTCGCGGGTCGCATCCCAGGTTTCCTTGAGGCTGCGGCCCTTGGCGACCGAGATTTCGGCAGCGCCGTACAGCGTGCCGACGAAGTCGCGCGTCATCGCGATCGCCTCGCGTGTGGTCTCGAGCCCCTGCAGCGCGTCGCCGCGGCCGGGCGCGATCGCCTTCGGGTTGAAGTCGCGGATCTCGTTCAGCGTCGCCGGCCATTCGCGCAAGTAAGCGTCGCCGCAATAGCAGGCCGAGTGATACTCGACGAGGTCGCCGGTGAACATCACCTCCGCGTCCGGCACCCAGGCGACGATGTCGCCCGACGTATGCCCGGCGCCGAGCTGCATCAGCCGCACCTCGCGCTTGCCGAGATAGATCGACATCTCGCCGTCGAACGCCAGCGTCGGCCAGGTCAGGCCCGGAATGCTCTCGGCGTCCTGGAACAGCCGCGGGAAGCGGCCGTATTCGGAATCCCAATCCTGCTGGCCGCGCTCCTCGATCAGCCGATAAGTTTCCTGCGAGGCGACGATACCTTCGGCGCCGTAGGCTGAAGCGCCGAGCACGCGCACCGCGTGATAATGCGACAGCACGACGTATTTGATCGGCTTGTCGGTGACGGCGCGGACGCGTTCGATCACCTTGTTGGCCATCGCCGGCGTCGCCTGCGCATCGAACACCAGGCAGCCGTCCTCGCCGACGATCACCGCCGAATTCGGATCGCCCTCCGCGGTGAAGGCGTAGAGATCGGGCCCGATCTCGGAGAACGTCACCTTCTTCTCGGCGAGGTCGGTGGTGGAGGCGAAACCCTTGGCCATGTGTGGTCCTTAGTGTTGGTCGATTAGTTCGATGCGTTGCGTTCTTGCGTAGCTGGCAGTATCTCTCGTTCGTCATTCCGGGGCGCGCGCAGCGCGAGCCCGGAATCCATAACCACCGCCGGGAGTATGGATTCCGGGCCTGCGCGCCGAGGCGCGCATCCCGGAATGACGAACTCGGAGGCCTTGCTCTCGGCGAACCTCAAATTTCGCGTCCCGCTCCCTCACAATCCGGCCTGCGCTTCATCCACCACCCGCCGCTTCGCCAGCGTCACGGCGTCACGCAGCACGGCGAGGTCGCCGATGTGGTTGGCGAGGATCAGCACCAGAGCAGCGTCGAGCGCGGCGCTGTGCTCGTCACTGATGCCGCGATGCGCCTCGACGATCAGCCGGTAGGCGGCGTCCGGATCTGGGAAGTTGCTCGTTGTCGACAGCGCAATAGTCATCGCACGCCTCCCCGCGACGCAGCGCGCTCCCTCTCCCCGCGTGCGGGGAGAGGGCTGGGGTGAGGGGGTGCCTCCGCGGGTCGCAGAGGCTCGGCCGTATGGAGACGCCCCCCCCCCC
>NZ_LJIC01000031.1 GCF_001295845.1 Rhodopseudomonas sp. AAP120
GGGGGGGGGTGAGACCCGGGCACTGCGGATGAACTCTTCGCCACCCCACCCCACCCCGCTCGCTACGCGAGCGACCCTCCCCCTCCAGGGGAGGGTCAGGGCGGCCGCGCTTCGTGTCAGGACGAGATAGCGGCCCCGAGCTCCACCTCGCGCCGCCGCGCCGCCATGCGGCTTTCGCCGCTTTCGTCGCCGAAACATTCGGCGAAGTCGTTGCACTGCGCGCAGGACGGGGTTGAGCACATCACCAGCCCGTCATCCTCACAGAGCTTGCGATAGAAGTAGCGCTTCCAGCGCATGTTGCGGGTGTTGCCCTCGGCCAGCGGGGCGAAATGGCGCGTCAGCAGCCGCGACAGCTCGCCGCGATTGCGCAGGCCGAGATCTTCCCACAGATGCTCCGGCTCGATCGCCCGCCGCGCCACCATCGCGGCGAGCCAGCGGCCGACCTCGCCGGTGGTCGAGCGATGCTTCAGCAGCAGGTCGCGCAGCATAGCGGCTTCGTCGCCCTCCTCCGCCTCGTCCAGCGCCAGCACCGACAGCAGCACGGTAACATGCGGGAAATACGCGATGATCAGCGCGGTAAACTCGTCGGCTGCGAGCCCGCAACGTTCGGTGATCGGCCCCGGCTCGGTGATCGCAGCCGCCAGGACCGACGCCATCACATGCCGGTCGAACGCCCTGTCGTCATCGATCTGCGCCTCTGCCGGCATGACGCCGGTGAGCGCACGGTAAACGACTGCCGGCGACGAGGCGAAGCCGGCCGCAGCGACGCGCAGCGGCAGCGATGAACGATCCCGAGCAACCTCCACCGCGCCGCGCATGACCCGCTCCTACAGCCCGAGTTCGCTGGCCTTGACGTGAGTCTGGCAGGCCTTCGGGCAGACCCGGACGCAGGCCGAGCAGCCGATACAATTGCCGGCAGCATCCAACACCATGACCTTGCGGACGAATTCCTCGTCGTCGTCATCGTCGTCGCCCGAACATGCGATCAGTTCGCCGTCCTCGTTAACGCCCATCAGATGCATCACGTCACGCGAACACACCTTGTGACAGCGGCCGCAGCCGATGCATTTCTTGTCGTCGATCGCGGTGAGGTAGGTCGGCTCCCAAGCCTGGCCGTCGCGGGTGGAAAAAATCGCCATGATCATGCTCCTGCGGCGCGGTATTTGCCGCGCGATGCGAGCGGTCGCGTCTGGACGCCTCAGGCGGCCTTGGCTTCCAGCTCTTTCAGCGTCTTGCGCGCGGCTTCAAGGGCCGCGTAAGCGTCCTGGGTCTGCTGCGCGACCGTCATGATGTTCTGCCAGTTGATCGGCAGTTCCTCGGACAGATCGTGCAGATTCATTTTCATTGTCGTCGCGCGCGCCGAGAGTTTTTTGATCTCGGCTTTCAGCGCCTCGATGTCCGACATGGTTACCTTCCTTCAATACGCTGCGACGTCAGGAAATTTGCGGATCATCTCGACGCCCGCCGCGACCAGCTTGTCGCCTTCCGCCGCCAGCTTGCCGAGATTGTCGAAGCCGAAGCGGTGCACGTCGCGCATGTGCTTGTTGATGACAATCAGTCGCCCGGCGCTAAGGATCAGCCGGCCAAAGCCCTCGTGGTGCATCTTCATCATCGGCGACACCATGATCTTGGTCTCGCGCTCGATCGACAGCGCCACCGCGTTGTAGAACAGCTCGAGCCGCCACAGCGTCTCCGGATCCGGATCGCCCATCAGCGGAATCTCGCGGCGCTTGGCCTTGTCGATGATGTAGGGCTCGAGCAGCTTGAGGTCGGACCTATTCTCCCAGGTACCGTGGGTGTCCTGGGCGCGGAGTTGCTTGATCAGTTCCTTGACGAAGGGCGCATCGATCGCTTCGTCGGGCGAGACAGTGGTGGTGTCGGTCATGCTCACACCTCGTCGGCAAAATCGAGCTTGCGCTCTTCGCCCTTCAGCAACGCTTTGCGCAGCCACGGCGGCGGCACGCCGCGCAGCACACCCTGGAGCTTGGTAATGAGGTCGGTGATCAGCTCGGGGTGCGGCAGCTTGAGCGGATGAACCTGCGCGGCGACGACCCGCGCCGCCCCCGAGCCGCCGATCGCCGTGCAGTACACGATGGCGCAATCCCGGATCGCGTCGATCTTGGCGGCCAGCTTGTCCTCGTTGCCGTCTTCCTTCTCCTCGGCGAACTGCGCGGCCTCGACGAAGCGATAATCGTCCGCCGTCACCTCGTAGATGGCGATATTCTTGGCCCAACCGAAATGCGCGTCCACGCGCTTCAGGTCCTGGGTGGCGAAAGCGACCTTCATGCCGCGCCTCCGTTGCTGTGCATCGACGATCTCCTTCGCGTCCGAACTAATGAGTCGTAATCGGCGCATCGGCCCGATCCGAAATGGAGCCGGCCCCGCGCCAACTGTTGATGTCCGGCTCCTTGATGGCCGCGATGAACTGATTGCCGATCGCAAAAATCAGATCGCGCGTGCCACGATAGCCGACGACGACCTGATGTGCGGCGCCGAGCCGATCGAACATCGGCAGACCGATGCGGAACAGCGGCACGCCGAGCCGCTCCGCCGCCTGGCGGCCGTGCGAATGCGTCAGCAGCAGATCGCAGCCTTCGGCGCGGTGCTCGAGATCTTCGAGATCGCCGATCAGGACTTCATCGCTCGGCACCTGTTCCAACACCGGCGATGTCGTGGTCGTGACGGCGGCCGAGATGGTGCAGCCCATGTCGGCGAGCCAACTCGCGATGTTCAGCAACATGTCCGGCTCGGCACCGAGCGCGACCTGCTTGCCACCGAAGTAGAAATGGCCGTCCAGCATGGCGTCGACCAACTGGCTGCGCTGTCGCCGATATTTGGCCGGCACCGGCCGGCCGCTGATCCGCGCCAGCGTTGCCATCAACTCGTCGCCGGCCGCGAGCCCGGTGAGGCGGCGCAACAGCGTGAACGGCACCCTGGCCTTGGCCTCGAGCGCTTCGGCCGCGCCGCGCATCTGCTCGCCGAGCGCCAGCGTGTGGCCGGCGCCGCCCATCGCCGCGACCTCGGCGACCGAAACGCCGCCGTGGGTGGTCGGCGTGAAGTCTTCGGGCATGTGGCCGTCGAGCGAGCCCGAGATGTCGGGAAGGAAGGTCGGCTGCAGGCCGAACGCTTCGATGATATCGCGGAGTTCGTCGATATCGCCCGGCGTCAGGTGGCTGCCGGCCAGCACGTTGAGCCTGGTGGCGTCGCGCGCCGCGCCGGGCTCCGGCGCCTCAACCAGCGTCTCGACGATCCGCGTCACCGTCGTTGAGAAGCCATCCTCGAACGCGCCCTTGAAGTCCGGCGTCGAGACCGGCACCAGCGCGACGTGCGCCAGTTCGGGATGCTTCTTGCGCACGTCCTTGATGAAGCCGTCGAGATCGTCGCCTTTGATCTCGGTGACGCCCGTCGTACAGATGCCGATCACGTCCGGCTTGGTCCGCCCCACGATGTTGACGATCGCCTGCTCAACGTTTTCGAAGCCGCCGAGCACGGTCGCGACCTCACTCATCGCCGTGGTCTGCAGCGGGATCTGTTCGCGGAAGTGACGAACGAACAGAACCAAGCCGAACGAGGTGCAGCCCTGCGAGCCGTGCAGCAACGGCATGCAGTTCCGCAGCCCCATGAAGGCCAGCGAGGCGCCGAGCGGCTGGCTCATGCGTAGGGGATTGACGGTGCAGGACTTGGCCGAGGTGGTGATCTTCGCCATCGCCGCCTCCTCACGCCACCTGCGCGCGCGGGCCGAAAATGGCACGCTGGCGGGCATCGATGGCGTTGGCGGCGTCGGCACGGGTTTCCCAGGTGACTTCGTCCCACGGCGGCGCGGAGCGCACCTGGGCCCAGATCGGATTGGACAGCGATTTGTCGATCTGCCGCACCATCTCGACGATGCCGACATAGCCGCAATAGGCGTAGCTGCGCTCCTGGTTGATATCCATCCAGGGCATCCGCGCCTTCAGCGCGACGAATTGCGAGCGGCCGCCCGACAGCATGATGTCGGCCTGCGCCTCTTTCAGCATCTTGTACATTTCGCGCGGCCGCAGATCGTCGATCTGGTGCACGTCCGGGCTCATCTCCTTGAGCCGCTCCTTGTCTTCCTTGGTCGACTTCTTGACGCTGGTGCCGACGATGGTCAGCCCCGCCTCCTGCAGCGCCGCCACGACCGACCACGATTTGACACCGCCGGTGATCAGCAGCACGCGCTTGCCTTCGAGCCGCGGCGTATACGCCTTGATCGCGGCCCAGGCTTTTGCTTCCTCGCGGGCGATCAGCGCCTCGACCCGGTCCATCAATTCGGCATCGGCGCCGCGGGCGATCAGTAGCCGCGCGATCTGGCGCAGCGACTCCGAGGTGTCGCTGATGCCGTAGAACGAGCCTTCGAAATACGGAATGCCGTAGCGCTCTTCCATTTTTCGCGCGACGTTGATCATCGCGGTCGAGCACACCATCATGGCGGCGCGGGCGCGGTGCGACTGCGCCACTTCGTGATAGCGCGCATCGCCCGACAGGCACGACAGGATGCGAATGCCGAGCTCGTCGAGCAGCGGCTTGACCTGCCACAATTCGCCGGCGACGTTGTATTCGCCGATGATGTTGATGTCGTAGGGGGTCGTGACCTCCGGCTCCTGGGTGCCGATCACGTAGTCGAGCATCGCCTCGCCGGCGAGCTTGTTGCCGAGATTCTTCGGCCCGACGAAGCCGGGCGAGATGATCGGAATGCAGGGCTTGCCGAATTTCTCGGCCGCCACCTTGCAGACCGCAACGATATCGTCGCCCATCATCGCCGGCACGCAGGTCTGATACACGAACACGGCCGGCGGGTCGTACTTCTCGATGATTTCCTTGATCGACCGGAATAGCCGCTTCTCGCCGCCGAAAATGACGTCGTTCTCGCCCATGTCGGTGGTGAAGCCGGTGCGATACAGCTTCGAGCCGGACGACTTGGTACCGCGATTGTCCCAGGATGAGCCTTCGCAGGCGATCGGGCCGTGCACCAGATGCGCGACGTCGACGATCGGTTGCAGCGCGATCTTGGCACCGTCGAAGGCGCAGCCGCCGGCTGCGCCCCCCGGCTGCAGCGGTTTGCTGCAGCCCTTCTTGCGTTGCTTGTCGGACTTGGCCTGATTGGCCGCACAGCCGGGCTCGTTAAAGACGTCTTGAATCTTGTCTGCGAGCCGGCTCATGCGACGCTCCTGTGCATCAGGTGGTACGTAACTTCGGCATCAGCGGATGATGTCGAAGCTGACGTCGGTCTTGCCGGCGACGTTGGTCGACTTGTCCATCTCGTCGAAGATCTTGTCGAGGATCTTGACCAGCACGTTCAGCGAGCCCTGATAGCCCCACACCGGCGCGCGGTGATGGTGATGGCGATCGAAGATCGGGAAGCCGATGCGGATCAGCGGGGTGCCGGTGTCGCGCTCGAGGTACTTGCCGTAAGTGTTGCCGATCATGAAATCGACCGGCTGCGTGAACAGCAGCGAGCGCAGGTGCCACAGATCCTTGCCGGCGTAGACCTTGCAGTCCTTGCCGAACGGCGAGCTGTCGAGCAGCGCCTGGACCTTGGCTTCCCACGTCTTGTTGCCGTTGGTCGCCAGGATATGCGTCGGTTCGCCGCCGAGCTCGAGGATGAATTCGGCGAGGCCGTAGCACAGGTCCGGATCGCCGTAGATGGCGAACTTCTTGCCATGGATGTGGGCGGCGGAATCAGCGATGGCGTCGACCAGCCGGCCACGCTCCTTGGTCAGCGCCTCGGGGATCTGTTTGCCGGTGATGCGCGACACCGCCTGCAGGAAGCGGTCGGTGCCGGTGACGCCGACCGGGTGATTGAACGCGACCACTTCCTGGCCATGGTCGGCGATCGTCGCCAGGGTCTTCTCGGTGCAGAACTCCTGCATCGAGATCGTCGCCTTGGCGTGGATGGCGTTGGCAGCCTGCTCCAGCGTGGTGCCACCGTCGTACATCCGGAACTCGCCGTCGGCCGGGGTGTCCCAGACGTCGCTGTTGTCACCGAAGATGGTGTATTCGACGCCCATGGTGTCGAAGATGCGCTTGATTTCGCGCAGATTGCCGACGGTGTAGCCGTCGAAGCCGCCGAGGAAGTTGATGGACTCGTTCGGCTGCCGTTCGAGCTTCGGCGCGGTGCCGGACTTGCCGTCCCAGAAGTGCTCGACCACGCCCTTCATGGTGTTGTCGTAGCCGGTGATGTGGCTGCCAACGAACGCCGGGGTGTGGGCGTAGGTGACGTCGAAATCGGTCGGGACCGATCCCTTTTCCTTGGCGTTCTTGATGAACGCGTTGAGGTCGTCGCCAATCACTTCCGCCATGCAGGTGGTCGAGACCGCGATCATCTTCGGCTTGTACAGCGAATAGGCGTTGGCCAGGCCGTCGATCATGTTGTTGAGGCCGCCGAACACCGCGGCGTCTTCGGTCATCGACGAGGAGACGCACGAGGTCGGCTCCTTGAAGTGACGGGTGAAATGGCTGCGATAATAGGCGACGCAGCCCTGCGAGCCGTGCACGAACGGCAGCGTCTTTTCAAAGCCGACCGCGGCGAACACGGCGCCGAGCGGCTGGCAGGCCTTGGCCGGGTTGATGACGAGAGCTTCGCGGGCGAAGTTCTTGTCCTGATATTCCTTGGTCTTGGTCCAATCCGAGACGCGCGCGACCTCGGCTTCGCCAACATAGTTCTCAAAATTCTTCCGCTTGTTCTCCATCAACTCTTCGTATTGGGGCTCACGGAAGAGGTCGAAGTGATCGCGGATCTTCTCTGCGGTCTCGGTCATGGTGGTGTCTTTCCCGAATTTGGTTCGCGGGACTTCCGGCGGCCGGCGCCGGAAGCCCGGTGTGAAGGTTCAGCTCAGCTCCGAGTCTTCAGCTCCAGGGTGCCTTGGTCAGTTTCCAGACCGGGGCATTGATGGCGATGTCCATGTCGCGGGCGAAGATGCCGAACCCGTCGTAGCCGTGATACGGGCCCGAATAGTCCCAGGAATGCATCTGGCGGAACGGAACGCCCATCTTCTGGAAGATGTACTTTTCCTTGACGCCGGAGCCGACCAGGTCGGGCTGCACCTTCTCGACGAACTTCTCGAATTCGTAGCCGGTGACGTCGTCGTAGATCAGCGTGCCGTCCTTCACGTAATGGGTGGTGCGCTGATAGTCGTCGTTGTGGCCGAATTCATAGCCGGTTCCGACCACTTCCATGCCGAGGTCTTCATAGGCGCCGATGACGTGGCGCGGACGCAGGCCGCCGACGTAGAGCATCACCTTCTTGCCTTCGAGGCGGGGGCGATACTTGGCGATCACCGCATCCATCTTCGGCTTGTACTTGGCGATGACGCGCTCGGCGCCTTCCTTGATCTTGTCGTCGAACTTCGAGGCGATCTCGCGCAGCGACGCTTCGATCTTGGACGGGCCGAAGAAGTTGTATTCCACCCACGGAATACCAAACTTCTCTTCCATGTGCCGCGTGATGTAATTCATCGAGCGGTAGCAGTGCAGGATGTTCAGCTTCGCCTTCGGGGTGTTCTCCAGCTCGGCGATGGTGCCGTCGCCGGACCACTGTGCGATGACGCGCAGGCCCATTTCCTCGAGCAGGATGCGCGAGGCCCAGGCGTCGCCGCCGATGTTGTAGTCGCCGATGATCGCGACGTCATAGGGGGTCGACTGGAAGCCGGCGTTCTTTTCGCCCGCCTTGTCGAACACCCAGTCACGGATCACGTCGTTGGCGATGTGGTGGCCGAGCGACTGCGACACGCCGCGGAAACCTTCGCAGCGAACCGGGATGATCGGCTTGCCGTCGTATTGCTTCGACTTTGCCTTGGAGACCGCCTCGATGTCGTCCCCGATCAGACCGATCGGGCATTCCGACTGCACCGAGATGCCCTTGCTGAGCGGGAACAGTTCCTGGATTTCGTCGATGATCTTGCCGAGCTTCTTGTCACCGCCGAAGACGATGTCCTTCTCCTGGAAGTCGGAGGTGAACTGCATCGTGCCGAAGGTGTCGATGCCGGTGACACCCTTGTAGTAGTTGCGGCGCGAGCCCCAGCTGTACTGTCCGCAGCCGACCGGGCCGTGGGAGATGTGGACCATGTCCTTGATCGGGCCCCACACCACGCCCTTCGAACCGGCGTAGGCGCAGCCACGGATCGTCATCACGCCGGGGATCGACTTGATGTTCGACTTGACCGAGCACTCCGCCTTTTCGGCGTCGTAGCTGTTGAGATGCTTGGCACGGCGCTTGGCCGACTTGTCCGGATAGGCCTCCAGGACTTCGGCGATCAGCGCCTTGTTACGTTCCTTGATGTCCGCGGGGGATTCTGCGACTGCGGTGCTCATCGATGTTCCTCGTGTTCTGGGGCCGCCGGTGTGGCGGCCGGCCGCTCATCGCGACCGGCCGGGCTGATACGATCAGGCCGAGGCGGCAGCCTTGGCGGCTTCCTTGGCGGCGAGCTCGGCGAGCTGCTGCTCCTCGGTCTTCATGATGCCGAAGTCGAGCAGCATCTCTTCCAGCTCTTCCATGGTGATCGGGGTCGGGATGGTGCCGTTGCCGCAATTGGCGTGCACCTTGTTGGCCAGGGCGCGATATTCCTTGGCCTGCTGGCTGTCGGGCGCGTACTGGATCACGGTCTGGCGACGCAGCTCGGCGTGCTGCACGATGTTGTCGCGCGGCACGAAGTGGATCAGCTTGGAGTTCAGCTTCTTGGCGAGAGCCTCGGCAAGGTCGAGCTCGCGGTCGGTCTGGCGCTCGTTGCAGATCAGGCCGCCGAGGCGGACGCCGCCCGAGGAGGCGTACTTCAGAATGCCCTTGGAGATGTTGTTGGCGGCGTACAGCGCCATCATCTCACCGGACATGACGATGTAGATTTCCTGGGCCTTGTTCTCGCGGATCGGCATCGCGAAGCCGCCGCACACCACGTCGCCGAGCACGTCGTAGGAGACGTAGTCGACGTCCTCATAGGCGCCGTTCTCTTCGAGGAAGTTGATCGCGGTGATGACGCCGCGGCCGGCGCAGCCGACGCCCGGCTCCGGGCCACCGGCTTCGGTGCACTTGATGCCCTTGTAGCCGATCTTCATCACGTCTTCGAGCTCGAGGTCTTCGACCGAGCCGGCTTCAGCCGCGAGGCTGAGCACGGTGTCCTGCATCTTGGTGTTGAGGATCAGGCGGGTGGAGTCCGCCTTGGGGTCGCAGCCGACGATCAGGATCTTCTGACCCATCTCGACCAGCGCCGCGAGGGTGTTCTGCGAGGTGGTCGACTTGCCGATGCCGCCCTTGCCGTAGAATGCGATTTGCCGAAGTGCCATGTTTTCTCTCCGTTGACCTTGTGCCGCTTGATCGATTTGCGCGGACCGCGCAGCCTCTTCCGTTAAAACCGTCGCACGGCTCAGATGCGGACGTTGCGCTTCGCGGGAATGCTCAGCCAACGATGCCTCGCCTTGCTGATCCCTGTTTTGCAACGACCGTGCCAAGCCTTGCGCGAAGCGAAAAAGCGTGCGTTTACGTGCGGATAGCAGCCACCTCGGTGAAATGTACGCGGATGTTTAGAATCCGACATCGCCGCCGGGCGGACGACATCAAGGGGGATGGCTGTTAGAAACGAAACAAACTGATACCGGCTGGGGAGGAGGAGGCGGTTGGTGTGTCGACGTCTACGCGAAGCGTCAGGCTGTCGAAGCTGTCGGTACTTGCGAATCGCCATCACGATTTGCATCGCCCTCTCCACGTCATTGCGAGGAGCGAAGCGACGAAACAATCCAGCTCCGTGTATGGCGCTGGATTGCTTCGCTCCGCTCGCAATGACGGAGAGAGGTGAGCAGCGACGTCGTCATGCTCGGGCTTGTCCCGGGCACCCACGAATACGGCGGCGCTTGCAACAAGAACGTGGATGGCCGGCACAAGGCCGGCCATGACGGTGGTGAATCGGAAGAGTGAGAAGAAGCGCCTACGCCGTCAGCGGCTGGCCCTGCAGCGCATCGGCCAATTCGGCGACGAACTTCGGCAACGGCAGTTCCAGCCGCGTGATGTTCTGTTCGTCGAGGAAGCGCTGTTCGTTGCGGGTCGGCGTGTCGGGCAGCACGGCCCAATGGCGATCCGACGAGCGCTTCATGATCTGGCGTGGGAAAGCGCGGTCGAGCTGGCTGTCGAAGCGGCAGCCGACAAACAGGAAGTGCCGGCCACTGCGGATCTGCTGCACCGGCTGCGGGATCGGGGTCTGGATGTCGATCTCGGTCAGAACTTCGACAAAGTCGCTGTCCGACACGATGAAATTGGCAGCCGGCGCCACCGAGCCGAGCGGCTGATACAGCAGCGTCGACCAGGCCGCAGCTTCATCCGGCACCGGCGAATACAGCGGCATGTCCTGCGGCACCAGTTCGTCGGCGACGATGCTGGGATCGCCCTCGCCCACTTCGCTGCCGTCGGCCCGATAGCAGCCGACCCAGCGGCCGTGATGTTCGGCCTGGCTCAGGCCCTGCACCATGCCCCAGTCGCTGCGACCCGCCAGCGCCTTCTGCGGTAGGTCGTCGTACCAGGCATGGACCAGCAGCGGCAGCGCCGGTTGGCCGGCGAGCAGGCGATGCAGTTCGTTGGGCTTGGCGGAGGCGCGGAAAGCCTCCGTCATCATTGCGGTCAGCGTCTTGCGATGCTTGAAATTCTCGATGTACTGCGCGGCGCCGGTGAGATTGCTGCGGACCTTGTGCGGCACGGTCGTCTTGGCCGTCAGCTTGGTGACCAGATCCAGCGGCGACGCCGGCACCCCAGCTTCGGCGAGAGTCAGCAGGCCCGAGCCGAGATAGGGGATCACCCGCCCCTGCGCGAAGCCGGCCGCGATGTCATTCAGTGCTTCAACGGTCATGCTGCTTTCCTCCGACTCTCCCCGTCATTGCGAGGAGCGAAGCGACGAAGCAATCCAGCGCAGTGCACTTAGCTGGATTGCTTCGCTTCGCTCGCAATGACGAATCAAGAAATCACCCGCGCGCTACCTTGTGTTGCACCACCACCAGCCCTGTCGCCTTCGCCACATCGGCGGTGAGGGTCCAGCAATGCTGACTGCCGTCGACCAGATAGACGCTGAACCGTGGATAGTCGCGGAACGGCGCTTCGGCGTCGATGTCGGAGGGGTCGCACGACGTCAGCGACAGATGCGGCAACGCCTGACGCAGTGCCATCACCGCGCTGCGCTCGGCGTCGGCGCCGCCGAGCAGCGCGTCGAGTTTGGCGACATCTTCGCTGCTGATCGTCATCGTCACAGCTTGCGGGCTTCGACCGTGATCGGCAGCGGCGTGTCGGCCGCCATTGCCGGCAGTTCGAGCTGCCAGCCATTGGCCAGCGTCACCTTGCCGCCCCACAGCGCCTCGTTCTCGATCTCGACGATCGGCTCTTCGAGATCCTTCTTGGCCACATAGGCCGACAGCCCCTTTTCGGTCCTGCGGATCATTACTTTCATCGATTTCGGTCCTTGGGTTGGGCCGCCGCAGCGACGTCTATGAACGGACTAAACAGGCGAGATTTCGTGCTCGAGGCAGCCGATAACGCGATTGTCCGCGAACTCGACCAAATAGACCGGCTGCTGGCTCTCTTCGTGCATCCCGATGCGCACGATCTCACCGGCATCGCCCATCTTCACCAGCAACGCTTCTTCGGGCTGGTCCGGAAAGCTGCCGTCGTTGAACAGGTCGATCTGTGCCGCGACACGCTGGCCCCATTGGTACTTCGGCTCGTTCATCACGCCACCTCCGATGCGGGCAGCGCCGCTTCGACGGGCACCAGCTCCTTGCGCTTCATGCCGACGATGCGGCCCTGGGCGACGAAGTCGACGCCGTAGATGTAGAACTGCTGCAGGAAGGTGCCGATCGAGACGACGTAGCCCTCGTCGCCCTTCTTCACCAGCACCTCGCCGATTTCTTTGCCGGGAAACGTGCCGTCGTTGCGGATATTGATCTTCGCCCGCACCTTCTGGCCGTAGTCGAAGTCCGGCGGGCCATCGAGTTCGACGATGTCGCTGTCGCGCGCGATGTTCATGATGAGGGCTCCGTAGCAGGCTTGGCGTTGGGCGAGGCAGGACCGGAGCGCGGCGCGCCGGTGAAGCCAGTGCGGCTGCGCACGAGTTCGCGCACGAGCGGGTCTGGATCGTCGAGCAGCCGGCTCAACTCGTAGGTGTCGACACGGCTCGCCACTTCGTAGCGGATGCGCCAATCGGGGTCGTCGAGCAGCGCCAGCAGCCGGCCCGGCGACATCCGCCTGGCGGCTTCGAGCCGGACGTCGCCGTCCTTGTCCATCGCCATCTGCGCCAGCCATTCGGGACCGATCCGGCGTGCGACCTCGCGACGTACGCCGCTATCGGGATCGAGCACCAGCAATGGCAGCAACCCCGGCGACGCGCGCTTCGCGACGATCTGGCGGACGTAGTAGTCCGCGTCGCTCGCCATCGGTCGCAGATCGTCGTCGCTCAGCACCGAGGCGATGCGGATCCGCACCTCTCGATGCGGGTCGTTGCGCAGCGGCAGCAGATAGCGCTTCGGCAATCGCCGCGCCGCGCTCCAGCGCACGGTCTCGTCGGGATCGCCGAGCAATTTGGGAAGCAGGAAAACCGTGGCGTAACCTGCCGCCACCGCACGCGTCTCGAAATACGGATGGTCGAGATACTGATCGGCGAGCGCGCGGTTCTGCTGGAAGAATCGCTCCAGCCGCCGAGCATAGCGATCCTTGACGCAGGCTTTCTTCAATTCGCAGCGGCCCGCCGCCAGCAGGTCGCGATGCGGGCACGACGCGCAATCGATGTCGTTGCCCTGCCAGTCGCGGGCCTCGTCGATGTCAGTCGTCATCGTCGTACCCGATCCGTTGCCAGACATCGTGCAGCACGCCGGCATTGACCTTGTCGGACGGATCGAGCTCGAGCAGCTTCTCGATCGCTGCGTGGCCTCCGTCGAGATCGCCGAGGCGCATCCGCAAATAGGCGTAAGCCTTCAGCGCGAACAGGTAGAACCGCGGCAGGATCGCGGCGAAGCTGGAGAACTCCGCATCGCTGCGCCGAACCTTGCGCCAGTCGGTGTCGAGACCGTTGTCGCGGGCCGCTTTCGCCAGGCAGGTTTCGGCGACGCGCAGGGCCTCCTGCAGCCGGCCTTTGTAGAAATAGAAGCGATACAGCCCGATCAGCACGGCCGCATGGTCGGGTGCCAGCGCCTGGGCGTCGCGCAGATGCCGCTCGGCCTCCGCGTCGCTCTGGAAGTCCGCTCCGGCCAGTTCGAGGTGACGCTGCGCGTCGGTCGGCAGCCCCGCACCGAGCAACGCACCGGCGAGCAGCGCCTGCTCGGGACCCGACATCGTCAGCTCGCTGTGCAGGACATGCGCCATGTCACAGCTCCTGCAGCTGATGCAGACCGGCCTTCGGCTTGGCGTCGTCGCCGGAGCATTGGCAGGCCGAGGGCTTTGGATCGTGGAACACGAAGCCGCTCGACGTCGGCGTCTCCATGTAATCGACGGTGACGCCGTCGAGCAGCTTGCAGGTCGCGTCGGGCATGAACAGCCGCAGATCGCCGTGGTCCACGACCTGGTCACCCGTGCGCGGTGCCGCCTCGACATCGAACGCAGCGGTGAAGCCCGAGCAGCCGCCGGACGTCACCGTAAGGCGAAAGCCGCCGGCCCCACCGCTGAAGCGGATCATGCGGCGGATGAATTTCTCGGCGGAGGGCGTCATGATCAGGTTCATCTCTCACCTCATGCGGCGCGAGCGCGCGGGACGGAATTGTCGATCACGCAGGTGCCGTCGACCGGGCACACCGCGACGCATTGCGGCTGATCGAAATGACCGATGCATTCGGTGCATTTGGCCGGGTCGATCGCGAACACGCCGCCCTTCTCGAAGATCGCGACGTTGGGGCACTCCGGCTCGCAGGCCGAACAGGAGGTGCATTGCGAACCGACGATCTTGTAAGCCATGGCCGCGCTCCCTGGGCTGCTCGCCTACGCTTCGATGAAGGCGCCCTGCCGGATCGTCGCGTCGCCGCGGGCGACATGGCGGATCTCGGATTTTCCGACGCGCTCCAGATAATCCTTGAAGTAGGCGATCACCGACTGCTCGATATATTCGAACGCGTAGCTCTCGACCGCTTCGATGCCTGCGCCGGCGAGCGAGTCCTTCGGGCACATCCCGATCTTGGCGACCAGCACCGCAGTGCAATCGTTCAGCGCCTTCAGAATCGGTTCGATCCCGGCGTCGCTGGCATAGCCGCCCTCGCAATACAGATCGACACGGCGATGGCCGACGAACTTGGCGCCCGCGGTCGAGACCTCGTAGATCTGGAATTCGTGGGCGTGGCCGAAATGCTCGTTGATGAGGCCGCCGCCCTTGGTGGCGATCGCAACCTGGATCTTGATCGTCGCGGTCTCGTCGGCCAGCGTCGCCAGTTCGCGCTGCTTGGCAGCCGCGATGGCATCGCGCTCGGCTTCGACCTTGGCCTGATAGGCTTGCCGACCAGCGAGGTCGTATTCGACATCCATCGCCATCACCTTGTCGGTTGTGAACTCGGCGCTGCGGTCTTCGCCGAGCAGGCCGACCGCGTCGGCACGGCACTGCCGGCAGTGGCGCATCATGTTCATTTCGCCCTCGCAGGCGTCCTGCAGCGCCTTGAGCTCCTGCGCGGTCGGGCCGCGCTGGCCGGACAGGCCGAACGCCGTGCCGTGCTCGGCTTCGGAGATCAGCGGCATGATGTTGTGCAGGAAGGCGCCGCGCGACTTCACCGCCTTGTTCACCTCGACCAGGTGCTTGTCGTTGATCCCCGGGATCATCACCGAGTTGACCTTCACTAGAATGCCGCGCGCGGTCAGCATTTCGAGGCCGAGCAGTTGCCGCTCGCTGAGGATCTTAGACGCTTCGACGCCGGTGATGCGGCGATGATCGTAGAAGATCCACGGATAGATCTTCGCGCCGACTTCCGGATCGACCATGTTGATGGTGATGGTGACGTGATCGACATTCATCGCGGCGATCTGCTCGACGTAGTCGGGCAGCATCAGGCCGTTGGTCGACAGGCACAGCTTGATGTCGGGCGCAGCTTCAGTCACCAACTCGAACGTCTTGAACGTCTTGGCCGGATTGGCGAGCGCGTCCCCGGGACCGGCGATGCCGAGCACCGTCATCTGCGGAATCGTCGAGGCAACCGCGACGACTTTGCGCGCGGCCTGCTCCGGCGTGAGCTTCTCGCTCACCACGCCGGGCCGGGACTCGTTGGCGCAATCGTATTTGCGATTGCAGTAATTGCACTGGATGTTGCACGCGGGCGCGACCGCGACATGCATGCGGGCGAAGTGATGATGCGCCTGCTCGGAGTAACAGGGATGGTTCTTCACCTTCTCCCAGACGTCCGGCGGCAGATCATTTGGGCCGGCGGCGGAGCCGCAGCTGGACTTGCCGGTGCCGCCTTTGCTGCTGCAGCCGGTGGCGGCGGTGCGGAGCTGCTCGAACGAAACCGCTCCCGGGGCGCCAAAATCGTGTAATTGCAGCAGCTTACTCATGTCCGGGCCTCGTTCGATCGCCGCACGACAGGCGGCTTGTCGGTGGGTGGGTGCTGCAACCGGGCCGGCAAAAGTCTTGTGGCAAACTTCGGGCACGGCGATCGGGCGAAGACGACATCCGACGGTCAAGGCGCCGGCTCGTCGTTCGGTCAGGCAGGCGTCAGGCCGGCACGCAGGTATTGTCGACCGGGCAGACCGAGACGCATTGCGGCTTGTCGAACTGGCCTTCGCACTCGGTGCACTTGGCGGCGTCGATCACATAGGTGCCGCGCTTCATGCTGATCGCAGCGTTGGGACATTCGAATTCGCACGCACCGCAGACGGTGCATTGGGAGGTCACGATCTTGTAGGCCATAGCCGGCTCCTCGGTTGAGAGACATTGCGTTGCGCATCGTCCTTCAAGCCTCGTGCCAGACTGCTACTTCATTGATTCTTAGAAGGATTATACGTACCGCCGGAATCCGCGACGGTGTCGGGGCCCCGACACTTGTCGCAAGTCTGACAGACTGAAGCGGCGCTGCGCGAAGAAGGATGGCCCGTTCGTAGGATGGGTTGAGCATAGCGAACCCCATCGGTGTCCGCGCGGCGGTGATGGGTTTCGCTTCGCTCAACCCATCCTACGCCGCCGAGGCGAAGTCATCACAGGCGTGGATGGGGGGGG
>NZ_LJIC01000032.1 GCF_001295845.1 Rhodopseudomonas sp. AAP120
AAGCCGGAGTCGCGCGAGCCACCGGCGCCGCGCACCACGGCTGCCCCCCGTGCCGAGCGCCAGGCGGCGCTGCAATCCGCCGCGCAGGCCGGCCGTGCCGCGGCGGCCGCCGCGCTGCCGTCCTATCGCGAGCGCCTGGTCGCGCATCTGGCGCGCTACAAGCAATATCCCTCCGCCTCGAAAGCCGCCGGCGATCAGGGCACCGCGTTGCTCAGCTTCACGGTCGGCCGCAGCGGCCAGGTGCTCGCCAGCCGCCTCGCGCGCTCCTCCGGCCACCCGGCGCTCGACGCCGAAACAATGGCGATGATCCACCGCGCCCAGCCGCTGCCGTCCTTCCCGGCCGAGATGACGCAAGCCTCGCTGAGCTTCACCGTGCCAGTGAACTTCTCGCTACGCTGATGTAAGCCGAACCCCGCACCCCGCGCCGCAGCGCGCTCCCTCTCCCGCGTGCGGGAGAGGGTTGGGGTGAGGGCGCCCCAAGCAGTGAGCTTAAGACTCGTGGAGAGGAGTGCCCTCACCCGGATCGCTGCGCGATCCGACCTCTCCCGCAAGCGGGAGAGGTGCTCAGTGCGCGGGGAGAGGTGCTGCTCTCAACCCGATCCCGCTAATGCGCCTCGTCCCAATTGTCCGCGGCCCGCGCATCCACCTGCAACGGCACATTCAAAATCACCGCCGGGAATGGGGCGTCCTGCATCACATGTTGCACCACCGGCAGCGTCGCGGTGACTTCGTCCTCCGGCACTTCGAAGATCAGTTCGTCGTGGACCTGCAACAGCATCTGCGCCGACAGCTTTTTCTCGGCAAGCGCGTCCTCCATCCGCACCATGGCGCGGCGGATGATGTCGGCGGCGGAGCCCTGCAGCCGCGCGTTGATGGCGGCGCGCTCGTTGAAGGCGCGGATCGACGGGTTCGAGGCCTTGATGTCCGGGTAGTGGCATTTGCGGCCGAACAACGTGGTGACATAACCATGCGTGCGGCAGAAATCGCGGGTCTCGTCCATATAGGCGCGGATGCCGGGGAAGCGTTCGAAGTAGCGCTTGATATAGGCGCCGGCTTCCTCGCGCGGGATGCTCAGCTGATTGGCGAGGCCGAACGCCGAGATGCCGTAGATGATGCCGAAATTGATCGCCTTGGCGCGCCGGCGAATCTCCGACGGCATCCCCTCGACCGGCACGCCGAACATCTCCGACGCCGTCATCGCGTGAATATCGATGCCGTCCTGAAACGCCTTCCGAAGCGCCGGCACGTCGGCGACTTCGGAGAGCAGACGCAGTTCGATCTGCGAGTAGTCCGCCGACACAAGTTTGTGGCCCGGCGTCGCCACGAAGGCGCGGCGGATTTTTCGGCCGTCCTCGGTGCGCACCGGGATATTCTGCAGGTTCGGCTCGTTCGACGATAGCCGGCCCGTCGTCGTGGCGGCGAGCGCATAGGTCGTGTGCACACGCTGTGTCTGCGGATGCACGTAGGTCGGCAGCGCGTCGGTGTAGGTCGAGCGCAGCTTGCTGACCTGCCGCCACTCGAGAATCTTACGCGGGAATTCGTGGCCCTGTTCGGCGAGTTCGTCGAGCACCTGCGCCGAGGTCGACCATGCGCCGGTCTTGGTCTTGCTGCCGCCCGGCAGGCCCATCTTGCCGAACAGAATATCGCCGAGCTGCTTGGGGCTGCCGATGTTGATGTCCTCGCCGGCAAGCTCGCGGATCTCGGCCTCGATCCGCGCCGCAGTCTGGGCGAAGTCGGATGACAGCCGCGACAGCACATTGCGATCGATCGAGATGCCGCGCCGTTCCATCCGCGCCAGCACGCCGACGAGCGGGCGTTCGAGCGTCTCGTACACCGCCGTCATGGAGCCGGCGATCAACCGCGGCTTCAGCACGCGCGCCAGCCGCAGCGCCACGTCGGCGCGCTCGGCCGAGTACGCAGTGGCGCGGTCGATCGGCACCTGGTCGAAGCCGATCTTGTTTTTGCCGGTGCCGGTGAGCTCGGTCAGCGTGTGCAGCGTATGGCCGAGATTGCTTTCGCTCAGCGCATCCAGCGCATGACTGCCACGGCCGGCGTCGAGCGCGTAGGACATCAGCTGCGGATCGTCCGTATTGCGCAACGTGATGCCGTGCTGCGCCAGCAGCACCGCGGCGAATTTGATCGCGAACCCGACCTTGGCGATGCCGGCGGATTCCAGGATCGGCTTCAGCGCCTCGAGCGCGTCGCGCGTGCCGAGCTGGTCGGGCACGAGACCGGCGGCGAACAGGCCGTCGCCGTCTCCGCTCTGCTTGTGGGCGAGCGGGATGTAGGCGGCCTGGTTGGGGCCGACCGCCAGCGCGAGACCGGTCAGCTCCGCCTGCATCGGGTCGATCGAGGTCGCGGCCGCCTCGAGCGCGACCACGCCGGTTGCGTGAATGCGGGCGATGAAAGCGTGCAGATCGTCGAGCGAACGCAGCGTCTGGTACGCGCTGCGATCCACCGGAATCTTGCGGGCAGCCTCGGCCCGCGCGGCGACCAACGCCTCCGGCGACAGCACCACCCCCGGCTTGCCGTCGCGCCCGCGCCCGGCATTCAGCGGACCACCTTGCCCCGCTTGCGGCGCGCTCCCTCCCCCGCCTGCGGGGGAGGGTTGGGGTGAGGGCTCTTGCCCCGCAAACAGATCGCCGCTCGGGGCCGCGCCACTCTTCGCCAGCGGCGGCACAGCCGACTTCAGCGCCGTCTCCGCCTCGACATCCGACGGATCGATCTGCGCATACTCCGCCACCCGCCGCGTCAGCGTGGTAAATTCCATCGCCTTGAGGAAGGCGATCAGCTTGCGGGCATCCGGCTCGTGCACCGCGAGCTCGGCGAGCGGCACGTCGAGCTTCACCTTGTCGTCGAGCAGCACCAGCTGCCGCGAAATCCGCGCTTTCTCGGCGTTCTCGATCAGCGCCTCGCGCCGCTTCGGTTGCTTGATCTCTGCGGCGCGCGCCAGCAGCGTATCGAGATCGCCATATTCGTTGATCAGCTGGGCCGCGGTCTTGATGCCGATGCCCGGCACGCCCGGCACGTTGTCGACGCTGTCGCCGGCGAGCGCCTGGACCTCGACCACCTTCTCGGGCGGCACGCCGAACTTCTCGATCACCTCGGCGACGCCGATGCGGCGGTCCTTCATGGTGTCGTACATCACCACGCAGTCGGTCACGAGCTGCATCAGGTCCTTGTCGGATGACACGATGGTGGCGGTGGCGCCCGCCTCGCAGGCCTGGCGCACATAGGTGGCGATCAGATCGTCGGCCTCGAAGCCGGACTGTTCCAGGCACGGCAGGTCGAACGCCCGCACCGCCTCGCGGATCAGGGCGAATTGCGGGATCAGATCGTCCGGCGCCGGCGGCCGGTGCGCCTTGTAGTCGGGGTAGAGTTCATTACGGAAGGTGACTTCCGACTTGTCGAAGATGATGGCGAGATGCGTCGGCCGATTGTCCGGCGGCATGTCGCGGAGCAGCTTCCACAGCATGTTGCAGAAGCCGAGCACGGCGTTGACCTGCAGCCCGTCCGACTTGCGGCTCAGCGGCGGCAGCGCGTGATAGGCACGGAAGATGTAAGACGAGCCATCGACCAGGAACACATGGTCGCCTTTGCCCGGCGGCTTGATGCCGACGGGGGCAGGGGGCGTGGGTGCGGACGGTGCGGCGGCGGATTTGGAGCTTTTCGGCATGGCCGCAACTTAAGGGGTCCGGAGGCTTTTGACACCCCTTTCCAGGCCCCAGATGCGCCGCCAGGGAGGCAGAACGAAGGTGGCCAGGCGAACCCGGCCATTCGGCGAGCCTCTCGCCGTCATTGCGAGGAGCGAAGCGACGAAGCAATCCAGCGCCGTGCACTCAGCCTCTGGATTGCTTCGCTTCGCTCGCAATGACGGGGTTACGCGCTCCTACGCGAACCCGTGCTTCTTCTTGCTCTCCAGCTCCTGCGCCTTGAAGGCGTTGAAGCGGGGGAGGAACTTGTCCCAGTCGATGATGTGGGCGTCGATCTCGGGGCCGTCGATGCAGGCGTGTTTGCGGACCATCTTGCCGTCGATGGTCACCGGCACCATGCAGGCGCCGCACATCCCCGTCGCATCCACCATGATCGAGTTGAGGCTCGCCACGGTCTTGACGCCGTACGGCTTGGTGAGGTCGGAGACCGCCCGCATCATCAGCGGCGGGCCGATCGCGATCACTTCGGCAATCTTGCGCCCTTTGCCTTCCTGATTGGCCTTGATCATCTCTTCGAGCGGGCCGGTGACGAAGCCTTTGACGCCGTAGCTGCCGTCGTTGGTCGTATAGATCAGCGACAGCTGTTCGCCGAACTCTTGCTTGAGCTTGCCGACGCGCTCGTCGTCGCCGGTCCAGAACAGGAACTCCTTGGCGCGGAAGCCGGAGATCAGCGTGACGTGATTGCCGAGCCGCAGGTGCTCGCGCATGATCGGATAGACCGGCGGCAGGCCGACGCCACCGGCGCAGAACACCACGGTTTGGTTGCCCTCGTAGCGATGCAGCTCGGAGGCGCGGCCGAGCGGGCCGGCGATGCCGGTGAAGGCGTCGCCGATCGCCATCCGGTTGATCTCCAGCGACGAGGTGCCCATGCCCTGCACGACGAGATCGATGGTGCCCTTCTCGGCGTCCCAATCGGCCAGCGTCAGCGGGATCAGTTCGCCCTTCTCCCACGGCAGCACGCGGACGAACTGCCCGGCCTTGGCCGAGCGCGCCACCATCGGGGCCCGCACGGTGAACTCGACGATGCCGCCGGCTAGCGGCACCTCGCCGACGATAGTTTGTGCGATCTGGCCGAGCTCGGTGTACTTGGCGGCGCGTTCGACGCGGTCCTTGATCTCGGCCGGCGTGAACGGAATCTCGCCGACGATTTCGCGCGCCGCCGCCTGGCCGTCGCCGGCCGCGCGGATCGCGGTGGAGCCGCCGCGCGCGGCGTCGCCGCCGGTGTAGACGTCCTTGATCGAGGTGCGCTGCGAGCCTTCTTCGACCTCGATGGTGCCCCATTTGTTGGTCTTCAGGCCGGGCTCGGCGTCCTTCATGATCGGGTTGGCGGTGTTGCCCAGCGCCATGATGACGAGGTCGACCGGCACCCGCTCGATCTGCCCGGTCGGCTTCGGGCTGCGGCGGCCGGACTTGTCCGGCTCGCCAAGCTCGTTGACGTCGAGCAGCGCGTGGGTGACGAAGTGGGTGTGGTCGTCGCCGATGAATTCGCGTGGCGCGCGCAGCACCGCGAGATTGATCTCTTCTTCCAGCGCGTGATGCAGCTCCTCGACGCGGGCCGGCATCTCGCTCTTGGTGCGGCGATACACGATGGTGACGTTGCCGCCGAGCCGCTTGGCGGTGCGCGCCGCATCCATCGCGGTGTTGCCGCCGCCGATCACGAACACGTTCTTGCCCTTCACCTCGGGCAGCGGCGTCTCGTAGCGATCGTCGAGCCCACGCATCAGGTTGACGCGCGTTAGAAACTCGTTAGCCGACATCACGCCGAGCAGATGCTCGCCGGGCACGTTCATGAAGGTCGGAAGTCCGGCGCCGGTGCCGACGAAAATCTTCCAGAAGCCTTCGGCTTTGAGGTCTTCGAGCGTCGCGGTCTTGCCGACCACGAAGTTTTTCACGAAGCGGCCGCCGAGCAGGATGATCTTTTCGACGACGTCGTCGATCAGCGTGTTGGGCAGGCGGAATTCCGGAATGCCGTAGCGCAGCACGCCGCCGAGGTCGTGGAACGCCTCGAAGATCGTCACCGGGAAGCCTTCGACCGCCAGCAAGTACGCGTTGATCAGTCCGGACGGACCGGAGCCGACCACGGCGATCGGCGGCTTCACCGCCGCCGCCCAGGGCGAAATGCGGCCGGCGAAGCGCGCATTGGCGTTCGGATCGACCAGCTTCTGATGCTCGGGCAGGTACCATTCGAGCTGGCCGATCTCGATCGGCCGCTTGGTGTGGGTGCAGACGCCCTGGCACTGCAGTTCCTGCGGGCAGACGCGGCCGGTGACGTTCGGCAGCGGATTGCAGCTCTCGATCAGTTCGAGCGCCTCGCGGTGCTTGCCGTTGCCGAGCAGGTCCAGCATCTCGGGGATGTGGATCTTCACCGGGCAGCCGCCCTTCGGTTCCTTCTTGCCCTGGATCAGCACGCCGAGTTCGCACGGCTTGTCGTCGCACTGCTTGTCGCGCATCACCTCTAACCAGACGAACAGCTCGCACTCACGCAGCGAGTAGCCGATCGACTGGTAGCCGAGATAGCCCTGGTTCACGAGTTCGAAGTCGACCGCGCGCTCCTCCGCCGGGCGGATGTAGGGCGGGATGAACGCTTCGCCCGGCCAGCCTTCCGACAGGTTCTCGAACATCGGGTAGCGACCGCGCAGATGCACGTCGATCGCCTTGATGAACTTGCGCTTGAACTTCAGCGGCAGCGCCCAGATGAAGCGCTGCAGGATCGTGCTCATATCGTCGCCGCGGGCGAGCAGATTCCACAGCGTGGTGGTGAAGGCTTCGCCCAGCTCCGGCTGCTGGAATTCCCAGACGATGGCCTGGGTACCATCGGCGATGAACATGTTGCGCAGCGACGCCGGGTCGTTGACCAGACGTTTCTGCAGCAGCGCGAGCTGCTTCTGGAACACGCCGACCGCTTCGCTGGCCTGCAGTTCTTTCAGCTCGCTTTGCGAGTTCTGCAAAGCGCTGCGCGCCTGCTGATAGCGCAGCACATCGTTGGTTGCGGAGACGCCGGTCATCGGATGATCTCCGCGTCGCAATTGGCCGCCGCGCGGCTGAGCTTGGCCGACAGCTCGGGCGTCACCTTGAGCTTGCCGAACACGCCGGGGATGACGTGAGCGACATCCTTGGTAGCGCCGCCGACGACGATCTTGGTCAGTTCGAACACTTCAGGCACGTCCTGGTAGCAACTCTTGCAGTTGGTGCACTTGTCCAGATCCGCATCGTCGATGTGGATCGGCTCGGCACCGTTGCCGTTCGCCGCCTTGGCGCCGTTGGTGGGAGCTGCCGCGGCCGGAGCCGCCGCGAAGCCGTTCATCAGCGCGCCGAAGCCACCGGCCGCCGGTGCGTTGGACGAAGCCGCCAGTTCGCTCATGCCGCGCGCGATCTGATCGAGCGAGCTTTCGCGCGCCTTGACCTGCTCCTCGTACTGGTGCTGCAGCGCGCTGAGTTCCGCGCTGTGTGCTTCGTCGAGCGCACGAACGTCGAAGCCGGCCAGCACCTGCAGCGTCCGCCAGTATTTGCGCCGCTCCTCGACCAGCGCCACCACCGTCTCGCCGACCGATAGTTTGACCAGCTTCTTGTCGCCATCGGTTGCATAGATAAACGGCGTCTTGCCGGCACGCGCAGCGGCGTCAAGCGCGACGTAGTCGTCGATCGGCAAGCCGTCCGCATCCTTCTTCAGCGGCTTGAACTGCTTGCGGAAGCGGACTTCGGTGTGGGCGAAATCGGCCGGCGTCAGCTTGGTCTTGAGGAGCTGCGTCGCGCCGTGCTCGTCGATGTACTCGATCGACTTCGAGGCCCAGTCCTGATCCGGCTCCGGATTGCCGTCGAGCGAGAACGCGCGCTCGTTCTTGCCGACCTTGCGCGGGTCGTGGACGAACACCGGATTCATCCGGCTCTCGACCGCGAGACGCGCCTGGCGGCTCGCCGCGGCGTCGCCGATGCCGTGCTCGGCCTGGCACGGCGTGTAGACGTCGAGCACCGCCGGCGACGAGGTGTGGTTCAGGAACTCCATCACGTTCTTGAGGAAGTGGCCCTGCAGCGCGGTGGCGGTCTGCACCACGAACACGCTAGGATGGAACGAGGCGATCAGGCCGAGTTCTTTGCGGGACTCCTGCTTGCCGTGTTGCGCGATGCCGAACCGCGACAGGTCGCTGTCCTGGCCGGTGAGGCTGGCGGTCGAGGTCTGGCCGCCCGTGTTGGAGTAAGCGCCGGTGTTCAGCACCACGACCTTGATAGGCGTCTTGGTGGCGAGCAGCCGCGACAGCGCGCCGAAGCCGATGTCGTAGGTGGCGCCGTCGCCGCCCATGCTCAGCACGGTCGGCAGCAACTGGCGTTCTTCCGGGGTGAACTCGTTCCAGCCGAAGTAACGGAAGTAACCGTCGTGCTTGGCGGCATCGTAGGCATCGGCCAGTTCGAGCTTCGCCACGCGTAGCGCGCGGAAATCTTCCGTCGCCTTGGCGGTGAGGCCTTCGAAGATGCCCTTCGCGACCGCCGGCGTGTCCTGGAACAGGCTGTTCACCCACGGGTCGGTGTAGGGATTGAACGGGAAGGTCGAGGCGTACACGCTCGAACAACCCGTCGCGTTAGCGATCACCATGCCGGACGGGCCGTTGCCGGTCGGGCCGCTCTCGTAATTGTAGAGCCGCTTCTCCAGCGTCTTCAACGTCGCATCGATGCGGGCCACACGCGCGGCGTCGGACGCGACCTCGGCGCGCTTGGCGCTGAGCTGATCGATCAGCGCTTCCAGCTCGCGGGTGTGGTCCTTGCGGCGCTTGTCGTGGATGGCGTGGTTGGTGGAGGTGACCAGGCGGATCGCCGTGACTTCACCGCAGCCGCGGCAGGCGCCGTGGCCGCCGGTGGTGGCGTAGTAATTGGCGCGATCGAGCATCAGCCGCTTGGTCTCGCCGTCCGGCTTGGTCGCACTCTCGGTGAACCGCGCCGGGGTGTTGGGCGTACGGCTGAGGAATTCGAACCGCGCCTGGATCTGCTCCAGCAACGGCTCGTCCTGCTCGCGATCGACCAGCGCGCCGGGGCCGCAGACGTCGATACATTCGAGGCAGCCCGAGCACTTCCACGGATCGACGCTCACCGAATACAGGCCGCCGCTACCCGGCTGGCTCTTCTCCATCGCGTCGAAGAACGGCCTTGTGCGGGCCACCGGATACACCGACAGCGCTGCCGACAGTTTGCCGAAATTGCGGTTCAGCGTGGCGTTGTCGACGTTCAGGGCTTCAGCGGCCTGCGCGACGATGGCGGCGAACGGCTTGTCGTCCTTGCCGGAGCGATACACGTCGCGGATCGCCTCGGTCAGCGCCGGCACCTTCTCGCGCAGCGCATCTTGCTGCGCGGGCGCGATGTCGAGCTGCTTGATCGCGGTCAGCAGCAGCTCGTGAATGTCGTGCACCGCATTCGGGATCGCGGCGTCGGGGCAGACCAGCGCGCATTCCATACAGCCGGTGCACAGGTCGGCCTTGAACTCCGGCACGTTGCGGCGGAACAGGCCCTTGTCCTTGGCGGCGGCGGAGCCGGCCGGCATGAACATGCCGATGCCCGGCAGCACCGGGGCTTCGGCGATGGTGCCGTCGCGGAACGGGCCGGCGAGCACGTCGTCGTAGTACTCCGGATCGAGGAAGCCGGAGGCCTGCGCCGGCGCAGCGGCGCGGCACATCGAGGCCGAGATCGAGGCATCGCGCTTGGCCTTCGGCGCCGCCTTGATGGCGTCCTCGCTGAACTCCGGCGCGTCGACATCGACCTTGTGGGTGGCCTCCAGGCCCTCGCGGATCACCGCCATGTTGCCTTCGACGATGTCGCCGCCCTTGGCGCCGAACTTCTTCGAGATCTGCTGGCGGATCTTGTTGAGCATCGCGTCCTGCGAGGCGTCGGCGACCACGCGGTCGACATTGCCGCACACTGCACCGATGAAGGCGATGCCCATCATGCGGGTTTCGAGTTCGGCGGTCGGCGCGTGGCGCTTGGCCACCGCGAACGCGTCGATCACGTAGAACTTGATGGCCTTGTCGCGGATGGTCTGGCGGGCCTTGGCGGGCAGATCACGCCACACTTCGAGCGGCGTCAGATTGGTTTGCAGGATGAAGGTGCCGCCCTCGACCAGACCGCGCAGCGGGTTGGTGTGCACGAACACCTTGTGGTCCGGCGAGATCACGATCTCGACGTCTTCCAGCTCGGCGTTGGTGATCTTCACCGGCTCGGGCGACAGCGTGATGTAGTAGTTGGTCGGCGCGCCGCTCTTTTCCGAGCCGTATTTCGGCGCCGACTTCGAATGCATGTCGAGCGCGCCGGCCAGGATGTCGGTGAGCAGCTTGCCCGACGCGATGGTGCCGTAGCCGCCGATCGAGTGGAAGCGGATGCGGAACGCCGACGGCGGCAGAAGGTTCGGGTTCGGCCCCGTCTTCAGCGCCATGTACTGGGTCTCCGGATAGGCCGCCTTGAGCCTCGCCTGCAGCGCCTCCATGCGCGGCGACGCGTTCTCAGTGAAGAACCTGGTGCCGAGATACACGAACGGCGCCGAGTCTGGCTTCTCCATGTTGGCGTAGCAGGCGATCAGGTCGCGCGGCTGCAGATCGTGGCCGCCGAGGCCGAAGATCGCGGTGGTGATCTTCGGCAGCTTGGCGAGCGCCGGAATGCCGGCATGGCGCACACCGGCGTCGCCGTTCTCGCGCGCCTTGCACAGCGCCTGGGTGACGAGCTGGGTCAGCGCGGTGACGTCCGAGCGCTCCAGCACGGTGACGGCGGTCTTGCCGGCCAGCGCCTGCACCAGCTCGGCCTCCGGGAACGGCTGCAGCATCTTGATCGACACCACGCCGACCTTCTTGCCCTGCGAGCGCAAGTAAGCGGCGACGGCTTCGGCATCGTCGGTGACCGAGCCGAGGCCGACCACGACGTGCTCGGCGTCGTCGCACATATAGGTCATCACCGGCTTGTATTCGCGGCCGGTGAGCGCGGCGTATTCGGCCATCGCTTCGGTGACGAAACGCGGCACCGAGTTGACGAAGTGGGTGCGGTGATCGACCGCGCCGGCCTGAAAATCCGGCTGGTTCTGCACGCCGCCGGTCAAACCCGGATTGTCGATATCGACCAGCGCCGGCACGAGCTGTCGGGTGCCCTTCTCGGGAGCGTTGATCCACTGCCGCTTCCACGGCCCGCGCGATTCTTCGGGCACATAGCTAAGCGTCTCGACGACGATGGCGCCGTCATTGTCGGCCTCGATCGCATCGGCATTGTCGTCCAAGAACTTCTTGAGCGCCGCCAGATCGGTGGCAACGAAGTCGGTGTCGTGGCGCAGCAGATACTGCTTGAGCTGGAACACGCGGCCCTTGGCGCCGAACAGCATCTCCTGCGCCACGGTCGGGCATTTGATGCGGCCGGACGGATCGCCGAGGAATTCGCGCAGCAGCTCCGGCTCCGGCATCAGCGCTTCGCTCAGCATATGCGAGGTCGCGAAGCCGTCCATCGCATTGGCGACCGGGATCAGCGACGTCGCAGCAACCTTGTAGGAGATCGCGGCGAGGTCGGCGGCTTCCTGCGGATTGGAGCCGAACAGGATGGTGTAGCCCGACGAAAGCAGCGCATACACGTCGTCATGGCCGGCCATCACGTTGAGCGAGTGCTTCGACACCACGCGCGCGGCGACCTGCAGCACGAAGCCGCCGACCTTCTTGCCGACGGTGACGTAGTGCGACTCCAGGCCATACAGGATGCCCTGGGACGACGAAGCGTTGGAGATGAACTTGCCGCCGGTCAGCGCCGCGCCGAGCGCGCCGGACTGTGCCGAGTGCTCGCCTTCCGGCTCGAAGAAGAACGGATGCTTGCCCCAGACGTTGCAGCCACCGGACGAGCGGAACGCCTCATAGATTTCCGAGATCTCGGTCGAAGGCGTGATCGGGTAGCCGATGACGCCGCCGCAGACATGCCCCATCACTTGCGCCACCGCGCCGTTGCCATGGATCACTGACGGAATGCCGGGGTATTTAGCGTTCATGGGGTCGTTCCATTTTTGACTGATGGCGCAGCGGAGCGGTCGGCGGCGCCTAAACGAAAAGCGTTTCCTGGCCGCGGGCGGCTGCGACGCAGCGGACGGCGGCCTCGTCTTGATCTGCAGAAGTGGCTTCCGGCAGGGACGAACCTCCGCGGTGGTAAAGCCGTAGCCCTGTGTGCGGTGCACTAGCACGGGCACGGAACGCTCGATTTGACGCGCATCAAAAGAAAAGCTTTTGCCGTCGTTTCGGCAACAAAATTTCAATGTCACTCCTGCGAGGCAAGCGCAGGTTTGATGATACGGACGCGTTGCTGCGGTTGAGTACTGCGTTGCAGCTAAAGGAGAAATTGCCGGATGGTCTGAGGCGCTATATACGGTATTATATAACGATCGGCGCGGGAGCTTGGCAGCTGGCGCCGCGGGGGCGCCGCTTCGTCGGCGGAACATCGATGACCTTCGACTCCCAATGTGACCTGGCGGCTCTGGTATACGAGCCCGGCGACGAACCCGACGCGCTACTGCGCGCCTTCGCGGACGATCTCAATGCGCGCGGCATTCGGGCGGTCGGCCTGGTGCAGTTCGGCGAGCGGCTCGCCGGCGCGCCGCGACTGGCGGCGACGCTGGTGCACAGCGGCGAGCAGGTCTCGCTGTATCAGGACCTCGGCGCCGAGGCGGCCGGTTGCCGGCTCGATCCCGGCCAACTGCTCGCCGCCGGCGGCCGAGTCGGCGCGGCGATGGACGAGGGCGCCGATCTCGTCATCATTAACCGGTTCGGCCAGCAGGAGAGCGGAGGCCGCGGCCTGCTGCACCTGATCGTCCGCGCCATCAGCGCCGACATTCCGGTGGTGATCGCGGTGCCGGCGAAGCGTTTCGACGCCTGGATCCGATTTGCCGACGGCATGAGCGTGCGGCTGCGCTGCGAGCGCCGCGCATTGGAGGCGTGGTGGTCGAGCCTGTCTGCGCGCGGCCGGCCCGGCGTGGCGCGCGCGCACACCACGGTCTGCGAAGCGTTCAAGTAATCGGCGTTGCGGACTCGTCCGAGCAAAGCTGTCGTCCGAGCGTCCGATGTATCGTCGGCAGGTCGAAGTCCGGCTGCGGCGGCGAGCGGAGGTCTGGCGGATCTCCGCTCGCGTGTCCGGTGGCCGGCGGCGCTCAGTCGAACGGCTTCGGCGGCGTGGTCTTGTCGGTCGATGGCGGCAGGATCGGCAGCTTGATATCGGGCTGATCGCCGGTCAGCGTCTTGAGGAAGGCGACGATCTTGGTGTTCTCCTCGGGCGTGAACGTCTTGCCGAGCTGAATCCGTCCCATCGTCTCGACCGCTTGCGACAGCGTCTGTGCCGCGCCGTCGTGGAAGTAGGGATAGGTCAGTTCGATGTTCCGCAGCGTCGGGACCTTGAAGTTGAAGCGGTCGGCTTCCGCCTTGGTCACCGCGTAGCGTCCTTCCGCCGGGTTCTCGGTCTTGTAGGGCTCGACGACGCCCATCTTCTGGAAGGTGTTGCCGCCGACCGCGGAGCCGTTGTGGCAGGCGGTGCAGCCGGAATCCTTGAACAACTCGTAGCCGGCGAGTTCGGTTTTCGTCAGCGCCTTCTTGTCGCCCTTCAGCCATTTGTCGAAGCGCGAGTTCGGTGTGACCAGCGTCTCCTCGAACGCCGCGATCGCGCGCGTCACTTCATCGATGTCGAGCGTGCTGGTCTTGCCGAACACCGATTCGAATTCGCCCACATAGCCTGGGATCGATTTCAGCATGTCGACCGCCAGTTCGTGCGTGAAAGCCATCTCGCCCGGATTGGCGATCGGGCCGCCGGCCTGATCCTTCAGGGTGAGCGCGCGACCGTCCCAGAACTGCGCCACGTTGAGGCTCGCGTTCAGCACCGTTGGCGCATTGATCGGTCCCTTCTGCCAATTATGCCCGATCGAGGTCTTGAGATTGTCGGTGCCGCCCATCGACAGGTTGTGGCACGAGTTGCACGAGATGAAGCCGGACTTCGACAGGCGCGGATCGAAGAACAGCTTCTTGCCGAGCTCGACCAGTTTGGCGTCTTTCACCACGGCCGGTTTGATCGGCGTGATCGGCTCGTCGGACGAGCGGGCGGGGAGCGACAACGACAGGGACGCCGCCGTCGCCAGTAGCAGCACATTCGCGTACTTCATGAGTTAACCCCAGACTGATGAGCATCGAAGGGGGACCCCGCGGCCGCTCCGCGACGATGCAGAAGCGGAGTTAGAGTAGTTCTTATTCGCAACGCGAAACTTTGATCGCGGTCAAATCCCGGGCCGTGGACCGCTTCGCCGAAAATCACCTAACCCCTTGCAGAAGCTTGGCTTCGCAAGCTGCTCGAGGAGGGCGGCAGCGCGCTCGCGACGAAGGTCGCATGCCGTTCCGAATTGCAAGAAGGCGAAGCAGGTTGCGGACCAGTCCAGGTCGTCCAGCCGGTGCGATCGCTCCAAAATTCTGCTCGGGCTTCGGCGGCCTGTGGCGGTCGGTTCGACCAAAGATGGATAGTCGTTGGCATCCTTGGTAACTAACTACCCTGTCATTGTCGTCGCGCAATTTTCCGGCCGCGGTGGCTTACTGATCCTATAAAACAAACTCTTTGACCCATCGCACTCGTCAGTTGCAATTAGTTCCCGGAATTACTTGCGTTCAATTTCGGGGGTGACATGTTTGTGCAATGGCGCGCGCGGCGCGATCGTTTTGGAGTTTCTTTCGGTGCGCTGATTGTTGGTCTGATGTTGCCCGCAATCGCGCAGGCTGGCGACACGCCGTCGTGGCTGGCCGGGGCGGCGCCGTCCGGCCTGTCGCCGTCGCGGGCCATGACGTCGCATGCTGCGCTGGAGATGAAAGCCGAAGACGACCGCGTCGATACCGAGCACATCTTCGGTTTCAGCATGGGGTCCGATATCGGCAAGAAAGGCGAGATCGAGCTCGAGATCGAGAACGTCGGTCGCTTCAACAAGCGGTTCGGCTCCTACACCGGCGTCGGCGTGCTGTCGCAGGTCAAGTTCGTGCTGACCGACAACTTCCGCGTGGCGCCGGGCGTTAGCTTCGCCTCGACGCAGGTCGGTGGCGTGCCGGGCATGATCGACAACCGCCGCACCGCACTGGCCGGTGCGTCGCTGGAATTCCGCTACAAGCTGCTCGACCGTGACGTGATGCCGTTCGGCCTGACGCTGCACGCCGCGCCGGGGTGGAACAGGTTCGACGAAGTGACGGGCTTCGACGTCCAGACTTACGGCAGCGAATTCGCGGCGCTGATGGACAAGGAGCTGATCCGCGATACGCTGTTCGCGACGCTCAACGTCTGGTACGCCGGTGGCGCGTCGCGCGACCTCACCAATGAATGGAGCCGCGACTCCGAATTGTCGGTGAACGGCGCGCTGTCCGCCAAGGTCGGGCCGGATCTGCTGGTCGGCGTCGAAGCCCGCTATCTGCGGGCCTATGACGGCCTCGGCCTCGATCGTTTCCTCGGCGACGCCGTGTATCTCGGGCCGACTTTCTCGATGCATCTCGCCCACAATGTGGGGCTGTCGGGCACCTGGAGCACGCAGGTCGCCGGTCACGCGGCGCACGACCACCAGCATCTCGACCTCGACGACTTCGAGCGTCACCAGGCGATGCTGCGATTCAACTATCTGTTCTGACGAGAGGTAAGGACGCTCGCACTCACGTCATGGTCGGGCATCGTCCCGGCCATGACGGAGTCGGTGAAGCCGTTCAGGCTCGCAGAACGGCTTGCTCAGTCGGCGATCGCGACCAGCACGTCCGAAGCCTTGATCACGGCAGTCGCGGGCTGGCCGGCGGCGAGCTTCAATTCGTCCACCGCCTCGTTGGTGATCGCGGCAGTCACGATCGCGCCGCCGCCGATGTCGATGCGGACATGCGACGTCGTCGCACCCTTCAGGATGTCGATGATGGTGCCCTTGAGCTGATTGCGGGCGCTGATCTTCATAGCCGAATCTCCTAGTTGCGAACGCGCCCGATCAGGGTTAGCGTTATATAGGTTGGCTATATGACCAAAACTGAACGGGGACGAGCCCTTCTTATGTCGATGCCGATCGAGGCGACGATTACACTTAAGGCGAAGGACATCTCCGGCGTCGGGCGGGATCGCATCCGCCTGCTGCAGGCGGTCGCGCGCGAGGGCAGCATCACGGCCGGCGCCAAGGCGGCCGGCCTCAGCTACAAGGCCGCCTGGGACGCGCTCGATGCGATGACCAACATGTTCGGCCGACCGCTGCTGGAGACCCGCACCGGCGGCAAGGCCGGCGGCGGTGCGGCGCTGACGCCGACCGGCGCGCGGGTGATCGAGGCGTTCGGCCGGCTCGAAGCCGAAATGGCACGGGTATTCCGCAGCCTCGAGCCCGACCTCGCCGGCACCGGCATCTCCCCGATCAATCTCGTCTCCGGATTCTTCATGAAGACCAGCGCCCGCAACGCCCTCCGCGGCACCATCACCGACATCAGGTCGGACACGCTCAGTGCGGAAGTCGCCGTTGCGGTGTCGGCCGACACCACGATCTACGCGCTGCTCACCAGCGAGAGCGTGCGCAGCCTCGGCCTCGTCGTCGGCCGCGAAGTGATCGTGCTGATCAAGGCGCCGTTCGTGCTGATCTCGCCGGGCGCCGAAGCGCCGCTGGTGTCGGCGCGCAACTGCGTCCGCGGCGCGGTGCGGCGCGCGGACATCTCGGCCGTCAATGCGGAAATCGTGCTCGACATCGGCGACGACAAGACGCTCGCCGCCTCGATCACCGCGCGCAGCGCCGAGGACATGAAGCTGTCGCCCGGCGACGCCGCCTGCGCGCTGTTCGACGCCGCCCACGTCATCATCGCGATCGATTGAGCGGCGGGGATGGGCGAACCTCACTTCATCAACCGCGTGTCCCGGGCGCGGCGCAGCACGAAGTGCTGCTCCGCAGACCCGGGACCCCGGTTCACAGTCCGCAATAAAACCGGGGCTCTGGATCAGCAGCGCACCACGCCGCTTCGCGGCGCGCTGCGCTGCATCCGGGGCACGTCCTCAGATGAGTTCACTACTAACACGCATAGGAGTCACGTCTTGAAACACGTCCTCAAACTCGCGCTGCTCGGCGCTGTTACCGTCGCGGTGTCGGCGACTTCGGCCTTCGCCGGCTCCACCAACGTCGCGGTGGCGGCGAACTTCACCGAGCCGGTGAAGGAGATCGCGGCGGCCTTCAAGGCCAAGACCGGGCACGAGCTGGTGCTGTCGTTCGGCGCCAGCGGCCAGTTCTATACCCAGATCACCCAGGACGCGCCGTTCGAGGTGTTCCTCTCGGCCGACTCGGCGCGGCCGAAGAAGCTCGCCGAGGAGGGGCTCGGCGTGAAGGACAGCGTGTTCACCTATGCGATCGGCAAGCTGGTGCTGTGGAGCAAGTCGCCCGGCGTGGTGACGGGCGAGGAGACGCTGAAGCAGGCCAAGTTCGCCAAGGTGTCGATCTGCAATCCGGCCGCCGCGCCCTACGGCGCCGCCGCAGTCGAGACCATGGAGGCGCTCAAGCTGTATGCCGACCTCAAGCCGAAGCTGGTCGAAGGCGCCAACATCACCCAGGCCTATCAGTTCGTGCAGACCGGCAACGCCGAAGTCGGCTTCGTGGCGCTGTCGCAGGTGATCAACGACAAGGAGGGCTCGCGCTGGATGGTGCCGCAGAAGCTCTACAAGCCGATCACCCAGGACGCCGTGCTGCTGAAGAAGGGCGAAGCCAACGTGGCTGCGAAAGCCTTCGTCGATTTTCTCAAGGGCCCGGAGTCGCGCGCCATCATCGAGAAGTACGGCTACGAAGTCGCCCCCGGCAAGGCGAGCTGAGCGTACAATATGCGAGCGCAACTCTCCGTCACCCAAGAGCGCGCCAGTACAATGCATGGCGCTTCGCTCCCTCTCCCACCTGCGGGGAGAGGGCTGGGGTGAGGGGGCGTCTCCTCGCACCTGAGCCGCTCGGCCTCGCGGAGAGG
>NZ_LJIC01000033.1 GCF_001295845.1 Rhodopseudomonas sp. AAP120
TTGACCGCAACCGGCTCGCTCGGCGCGTTGACTTCGTCGGCCAGCCATTCCAGCGCCTGCACCAGATCCTGATCGGGCGCGGCGAGCTGGACGATCTCGCAATTCGGCGGCGTCAAGCGGCCCGGCCGGTTCGGATAGGCGAAGAACGACACAGGCTCCTTGGCGCCGATCAGCACCACCATGTCGACGTCGCGCAGCATGTCGAGGCCGATTTCGTGCATCATCGACATCTTGGCGATCGGCGCGCGGCCGCGGCCGCGTTCGATCCGGCCGTTGGTGCCCTGCGCGTAAATCTCCACGCCGGCGCTGCGGCGAATGTTGTCGGCGATCTGCAGCGGTCGTTCGCGCAGCGCCGCGCCGGTGAGCACCAACACCACCTTGCGCTTGGTCCGGATCGCATCGCCGATCCGCGCCACGGTCTCCTGCTGTAGCGGCGTCTGCGGCAAGCGTTTGCCGCGCACCGGCGCCGAGCGATAGACGTGTTCGTTCCACGCCATGTCGGCGGGCAGAATCAATGTCGAGATCCCCGGCGCCATGCTCTGCGCCCACGCCTCGGCGACGTCCTGATCGATCCGCACCGGATCGGCGATCCGCTTCACCCAGCGCGACATCGGCCGCGCCAGCGAGTCGATGTCGCTGGTCAGCGGCGCATCGAGCGGCAGATGATCGACTGCGTGATCGCCGACGACATTGATCATCCGCGACTGCGCGCGCCGCGCGTTGTGCATGTTCGCCAGGCCGTTGGCGAGGCCGGGGCCGAGGTGCAGCAGCGTCACCGCCGGCTTGTCGGTCATCCGGCCGTAGCCGTCGGCGGCGCCGGTGACGACGCCTTCGAACAGGCCGAGGATGCACTTCATCCGCGGCTGCCGGTCGAGCGCCGCCACGAAATGCATCTCCGACGTGCCGGGATTGGCGAAGCAGACGTCGACCTCGTGCGCCAGCAGCGCATCGCAGAGCCGGTCCGCTCCCGTCATCGATTGCACGGCAGACGCCGCCGGAGCCGCGACAGTCATCACAGCTTCCTCAGCCCGCACCACTGCGCGACGAACAGCGCGATGCTCAGCGTCGTCTTGCGCAGGCTTTCGAGATCGATGCGCTCGTTGAAGGCGTGCGGCCCCTCGCCGTAAGGCCCGTAGCACAGCGCCGGAATGCCGTAATCGACCGAGTAGTAGCGGGTGTCGTTGACGGCCGTCGACAGCCGCGCGTCGAGCGGCGCCTTGAATGCGGCCTGGTGCGCGCTGGTCAGCACGGCTTCGGCCTCGCTGCCCGGCTCGCACACCGCCGGATCGGCCTGGAAGCCGCTCCAGATCAGTTCGGCGGGATTTTCCGAGAGGAAGCTGTCGGTCGCCTGCGCGTCGGCGAGGCACTTCTCGATGCCGCGCATGGCTTCCTGCGGCGTGTCGCCGGTGAGCAGGCCGAGGCGACAATCCAGTTCGCACCAGGCGGCAGTCGAACTCGCCCAGTCGCCGCCCTTGACGATGCCGACGTTGAATTTGATCGGGTTCTTGACCTGGCCGAACCAGGGATCGCGCACTGCCGCCGCGTTCAACGTCTTGGTGTACTCCTCGAAGGCGCGGACCAGATGCATCGCCGACAGGATGGCGCTGGTGCCGGTCTCCGAATAAGCGACGTGCACCGGCGTGCCGCGCACCCGCAGCCTGAACCAGATCGCGCCGACCTGAGCGCGCGTCAGTGTATGGCCGGTCGGCTCGGGGATCAGGCAGGCGTCGGCGCGATAGCCGCGCATCAGGGTCGAGAGCGCGCCGTTGCCGGTGCTCTCCTCTTCGGTCACTGTCTGCACATGGACGCGCGCATCAGGCGCGTAGCCGGCGGCGCGGATCGCATCGAGCGCGAAGATCATCGCCGAGACGCCGCCCTTCATGTCCTGCGCGCCGCGGCCGATCATCCAGCCATCGCGCACGGTCGCAGCGAAGGGCGGATCGCTCCACAGATCGACCGGCCCTTCCGGCACCACATCGATGTGGCCCTGCAGGATCAGGCTGCGACCCTTGCCATCGTAATCAGGCGTGGCGACGACCTGCATCGAGCCGGCGGGATCGATCGTGTCCATCGGCGCCGCCTTGGGATGGCTGGCGATATCGACGTCGGCGAGGCTGAAGGTGTCGACCTTGTAGCCGCGATCGGCGAATTGCTGCGCCAGCCACGCCTGCTGCGGCGCCTCTTCGCCGCGCAGGCTGCGGAACTGCACCATGCGCTGGAGAAACGCGACCTGATCGTCGAAGTTGCGATCGACAGCGGCGCGCAGGCTTTCGGTGATCGCATCCGATTTCGTCAATGTGTCAGTCGCCACGTCTCGGTCTCCCCTGTATCTGAAAGTCGTCGCAATGCGGATGGCAGCGTCAGCGATCGAGACCGCCGAGCAGGATGTACTTGGTCTCGACGTACTCCTCGATGCCGTGGCGCGAGCCTTCGCGGCCGAGGCCCGACTGCTTGACGCCGCCGAACGGCACCACGTCGGCGCCGAGCAGCGCTGAGTTGACGCCGACCATGCCGGACTCCAGCGCCTCCGCGACGCGGAACACACGGCCGAGATCGCGCGCGTAGAAGTAAGCGGCCAGACCGAACGGCGAGTCGTTGGCCTGCGCGATCACGTCCGCTTCGTCGCTGAAGCGATACACCGGCGCGACCGGACCGAAGGTCTCTTCGCGCGTGATCAGCATCTCGGTGGTGACACCGGCCAGCACCGTCGGCTCGAAGAAGGTGCGACCGAGCGCGTGCCGCTTGCCGCCGAGCACCACCTTGGCGCCCTTGCCGACCGCGTCGGTGACATGGCGCTCGACCTTGGCGATCGCCTCCTTGGTGATCAGCGGTCCCTGCGTCACGCCGGCATCGACGCCGTTCCCGACCTTGAGCGTCGCCACTTTGGCGGTGAGCTTCTCGATGAAGGCGTCGTAGATGCCATCCTGCGCGTAGATGCGATTGGCGCAGACACAGGTCTGCCCCATGTTGCGAAACTTCGACGTGATCACGCCCTCGACCGCGGCATCGAGATCGGCGTCGTCGAATACGATGAACGGCGCGTTGCCGCCGAGCTCGAGACCGACCTTCTTCACGGTCGAGGCGGCCTGGCGCATCAGGATCTTGCCGACTTCGGTCGAGCCGGTGAAGCTGATAGCCCGAACTACCGGGCTCTCCGTCCAGGCGCGACCGATCGCCGGTGCATCGCCGGTGACGATGTTGAGGACGCCGGCCGGGAAACCGGCACGCTGCGCCAGCACGCCGAGGGCCAACGCTGTCAGCGGCGTTTCCGGCGCCGGCTTGATCACCACGGTGCAGCCGGCGGCGAGCGCCGGCGCAACCTTGCGGGTGATCATCGCGGCGGGGAAATTCCACGGCGTGATCGCCGCAACCACACCGACCGGCTGACGGATCACCATGGTGCGGGCGTCGGCGCGATGCGAGGGAATCGTTTCGCCGTAGATGCGCCGCGCTTCCTCGGCGTAGAACTCCACGAACGACGCCGCGTAGTCGATCTCGCCCAAGGCTTCGGCGAGCGGCTTGCCCTGCTCGCGCGTCAGCAACGACGCGAGATCCTGGCGATTGGCGACGATCTGGTCGAACCACGCGCGCAGCATGGTCGCGCGCTGCTTGGCAAGCAGCTTCGACCACTGCCGGAACGCGATGTCGGCGGCGCGCACCGCCTCCTCGGCCTCGTCGGCGCCGAAATGCGGCACCGCGCCGAGACGTTCGCCGGTCGCCGGATTGAACACGGCGTCGACCGGCTCACCACACCACTTGCCGCCGATCAGGCAGCGTTCGACCAACAGGCCCGGATCACTCGTCATCAGCATCTCGATGAGTCCTATTTCGGCGCGGCGCGCCCAGTCCTATGCGGCGAGGCAACGTTCCAGGATCGCCAGCCCTTCGTCCACGATCTCATCAGACGCCGTCAGCGGCACCAGAATGCGGATGGTGTTGGCGGCGGTGCCGCACGACAGCAGGATCAGACCGTTCTCGTGCGCCAGGCGCGTCACGCGCTTGGTCGTCTCGGCATCCGGCTCGTTGCTGCCGCGCTGCTTGAGAATGTCGAACGCCACCATCGCACCGGGTCCGCGAGCGGCCGAGGTCGGCACCAGCGTGTTCGACAGCGCAAAGCGATCGATCGCATTGCGCAGTCGCTCGCCGATCTGGTTCGCACGCGCGATCAGGTTCTCTTCCTCGAACACGTCGAGCACCGCGAGCGCAGCTGCGCAGGCCAGCGGGTTGCCCGCATAGGTGCCGCCGAGGCCGCCCGGTTCGGCGGCGTCCATGATCGCGGCGCGACCGACAACGCCCGACAGCGGCAAACCACCGGCGAGGCTCTTGGCGACGCAGACGATGTCGGCCTGAACGTCGTAGTGCTCCATCGCGAACATCTTGCCGGTGCGGCCGAAGCCGGTCTGCACTTCGTCGGCGATCAGCACGATGCCGTTCTCGTCGCACAGCCTGCGCAGGCCGCGCATCAATTCCGGCGGCGCCTGGTGGAAGCCGCCCTCGCCCTGCACCGGCTCGATGATGATCGCAGCGACCTGCGACGCATCGATATCCGCCTTGAACACGAACGACACGCAGCGCAGCGCATCCTCGACGGAGACGTCGCTACCTGGGACGGGAAACGGCACGTGCCACACACCTGGGAGCGGCGGACCTAGCGCCTTCTTGTAGGGAATGACCTTGCCGGTCATCGCCGAGGCGAAGGCGGTGCGGCCATGGAAGCCGCCGGTGAACGCAATGACGCCGCTACGCCCGGTCGCGGCGCGTGCGATCTTCACCGCGTTCTCAGTGGCTTCCGCACCGGTGCTGAGCAGAATCGATTTCAGCGGGCCGTTGATCGGCGCTAACTGATTCAGCCGTTCGGCGAGGCGAATGTAGCCCTCATACGGCGCTACCTGGAAGCAGGTGTGCGTGAAGCGATCGAGCTGTTCGCGGATCGCCGCGACGATGCGCGGATGGCAATGGCCGGTGTTGAGCACGGCGATGCCGCCGGCAAAATCAACGTAGCGCTTACCTTCGACGTCCCAGATCTCACTATTCAGCGCACGCTCTGCGAAAACCGGCGTGGCCTGGCTGACGCCCCGCACGACAGCCGTCTGCCTGCGCGCCAGCAATTCACTATTCGTCATCAGCTCTCTCCCGAACTGATGACGACGCTAATGCGACAATGAGGACAATCAATCAGCTTGTGAGTCCGATCTGGTGACTTGCATGCACCAATCGAAAATCGCTGCACGATTGCGAGCAAATGCTGGCGCTTTGTTGGGCGAACCGCTCAACACGCAGCCAAACGGCGCGATCAGAGCTCCGCGAGCACCCGCTTCAGCCAGTTTCGCAGTGCAACGATTTCCGGATCGTCCCAACGTTCTTTGAGCGCGACGAGCTGATACGTCTCCATATAGACCGACGACGTGATCACCTCGACCAGCGCACCGGAGCGCAGATCTTCTTCGACAAGCACGTCGTTCGCGAGCGCGACGCCCTGCCCGAGCCGCGCGGCTTCGATCGCTAGATGCGCGTGCCACAGTCGCTGGCCACGCAGCGGCGGCAGATCGTCGAGGCCCGCGAGTTCGAACCAGCGCGTCCATTGCGTGGTCGATTCCTCGTGGATCAGCGCGATCTTCGACAGATCTTCGAGGCTGGTGATCGCCGGATATCGCGCCAGATAGGCCGGGCTGGCGACCGGAAACACGCGCGGCCGCACCAGAATCTCCGCCATCAGCGGGCCGCGGGAATCGATCACGTCGGCGTAGACGATCTCGGCGTCGGCCTCCGCTCGAGACAGGTCCGGATGCGTCAGCGTCGGCTGCAGATTCACCTCCCAGTTGCGCGGCGGCCCGGTCAATTCCGGCAGGCGGGACAGCAGCAGCCGATTGGCGATGCCGGGAATGCACCAGATGTTCAGCGTCGGCAGCGACGACGGCCGCGCGCTTGTGGTGGCGCGCGCGATGATGTCGAACGCCTGCGAGATCTGCGCATGAAAACTCGCGCCGGCCTCGGTCAGCATGACGCCACGGCCCTCGCTGCGCACCAGCGCGACGCCGAGAAACTTCTGCAGGTTCTGCAGATGCCGCGACACCACGGTGTGACTGACCGCGAGTTCATCTCCGGCGGCGCGCACGCTGCCGGTGCGGCCGACCGCCTCGAAGGCCCGCAGCGCGATCAGCGACGGCAAGCGACGGCGCGTCATCGGCGCAGCATCGCAGGATCGGTGTAACGACGCTTGTACATTATGTCTTTGTCACCTCCACGCACTCGCTCGCAATCGTGTTCGTCCCGCGATCGAAATTCGAACTGCGGGCGAACTCTTCCCTCTTGTCGCACGGCAACGCAACCGTCACAAATGTGAGGCTTCCCCTTCACTGCGCATGTCCAGCTCGTCGCCACGACATTTCGCTCAATTTCGAACGATTACAGACAATGCGGCGTTAGCGCGTTTGCGATCATCGCCGCCAAGAACGATCGATGGAGACTAACGGGATGAACGACGGCTGGAGCACGCACAGCTCGCATTGGGGCGCCTTCTCGGCGCGGTGGGACGGCCGCGGTGTCGAGGTCGAGCCGGACGCCGGCGATCCAGCACCGTCGCCGATGCTCGACAATTTCACCGACTCGTTGCGGCACAAGGCACGGCTGCAACGGCCGATGGTGCGGCGAAGCTGGCTCGCGAAGACCGGCGAGCCGCGCGGCTTCGACGGCGCCTTCGTGGCGATGCCGTGGGACGAGGTGCTCGACCTGCTCGCCGCCGAGCTGTCACGCGTGCACAAGGCGTACGGTGCCGAGTCCATTTACGGCGGCTCTTATGGCTGGGCCAGCGCCGGGCGCTTTCACCACGCGCAGAGCCAGATTCACCGTTTCCTGAACGTCGCGTTCGGCGGCTACGTCCGCTCGGTCAACAGCTACAGTGCGGGCGCGTCCGCGGTGATCCTGCCGCACGTACTCGGCTCGTTCGAAGCGCTGTCGCGGCGCAACGTCACTTGGGAACAGGTCAGCCAGCACAGCGACACGGTGCTGGCGTTCGGCGGCATGGCGCTGAAGAACTCGATGGTGGCGAGCGGCGGAATCAGCCGTCATGTCGAACGCGACGCGATGCAGAAGGCTGCGCAGCGCGGCACGCGCTTCTATTGTATCAGCCCGCTGGGCGACGACCTGCCCGAACAGGCCGGAGCGACCTGGCTGCCGATCCGGGTCGGCAGCGACGTGGCGTTGATGCTCGGCCTCGCGCACAGCCTCGTCGCCGAGAACCTGCACGATCGCGATTTCCTCGCGCGCTATTGCACGGGCTACGACATCTTCGAGCGCTATCTGCTCGGCCTCGACGACGGACAGCCGAAAGATGCCGGCTGGGCGTCGGCGATCACCGGCATCGACGCCGCCGAGATCGTCGCGCTCGCTCGCCGTTCCGCGCAGGGGCGCACGCTGGTGACAGTGTCGCACTCTCTGCAGCGCGCGCGCCATGGCGAGCAGCCGGTGTGGATGGGCGCGGTGCTTGCCGCCATGCTCGGCCAGATCGGCCTGCCGGGCGGCGGCTACAACTACGCGCTCGGCGCTCTCGGCCACACCGGACGGCGCGTCAACGCCGTGCCGATTCCGACGATGCCGCAGGGCCGCAACGGCGTCGAAGCATTCATTCCCGTGGCGCGGATCAGCGACATGCTACTCGCTCCCGGCCAGCCGTTCGACTACAACGGCCGTGCGCTGCGCTATCCGGATATCAAGCTGGTGTACTGGGCCGGCGGCAATCCGTTTCATCATCACCAGGACATCAACCGGCTGCGCCGCGCCTTCAACGTGCCGCAGACGATCGTGGTGCACGAGACCGCATGGACTCCGACGGCGCGGTTCGCCGACATCGTGCTGCCGGCGACGATGACGCTGGAGCGCGACGATATCGGCGCCGCCGCCACCGATCCGCGGCTGATCGCGATGCGCAAGGTCGCACCGCCGGTCGGCGAAGCGCGCGACGATTTCGAGATCTTCGCGGCGCTGGCGCGCCGGCTCGGCGTCGAGCAGGCCTACACCGAAGGCCGCGACAGCCGGCAATGGCTGGCGCATCTCTACGAGACGACCCGCACGGCGCTCGCGGCGAAAGGCCTGGATGCGCCGTCGTTCGACGAATTCTGGCAGCGCGGCGAACTGGCGCTGCCGTCCGAACCCGATGACGGCGGCCTGCTACGCGCGTTCCGCGACGATCCCGAGGCCGGCAAGCTGCCGACGCCGAGCGGCAAGATCGAGGTGTTCTCGCAGACCATCGCCGGCTTCGACTACGAGGACTGTCCGGGCCATCCGACGTGGCTGCCGCCGAGCGATCAGCCGAGCGCTCGTCATTCGCTGACGCTGATCGCCAATCAGCCGGCGACGCGGCTGCACAGTCAGCTCGACTTCGGCCGCTACAGTCAGTCGAGCAAGATCGCGGGGCGCGAGGTCGTGCGTCTCAACCCGGTCGATGCGCAGGCCCGCGGCGTCGCGGCCGGCGACATCGTCCGCCTCTTCAACGATCGCGGCGCATGCCTCGCCGCCGCGGCGATCTCGGATCAGGTCGCGGCCGGCGTGATCCACCTGCCGACCGGCGCCTGGTACGACCCGCTGCCCGGCGACGGCGATCAACCGCTGTGCATCCACGGCAATCCCAACGTGCTGACGCGCGACGTCGGAACATCGCGGCTGGCCCAAGGCTGCACCGGTCAGGTCACCATCGTCGAATGCGAGAAGTACACCGGACCGCTGCCGCCGATCAGAGCCTTCGATCCGCCGTCGCCGGTGACCTGACCGAAGCGGCAGCGACACCGTCACGGCTTCGGATGCAGCCGTTCGTCAGGCGGCGCGATCTCGGTGACGAGGTCGCGCACCAGCGTCTTCTTCGGCAGCGGCGCCAGCGCCGTCACGCCTTCCTTCAGGCGCACCGTGCAGGCGTAGTCGACGTCGCCGTCTATCAGCATCATGCATTCCTTGCAGGCATTGGCGTTGATGCAGGAGTAGCGGAACGCCAGCGTCGGATCGGCGCTGAGGCGTAGCGCGCGTAGCCCGTCCAGCACCGATTGCCCCGCCTCGAACGACACTTCGAAGCTCTCGACCCGCGGCGCTTCGCCGGGGCCGCCGCGTTGAATCTGCAGCATCGCCTTCATGCCGCGGCCTTTCCGCCCGGGGCCGCATTGCGCGTCAGGCTCAGTTCGCCGTCCGACAAGGTGATCACCTGGTTGAGAGTCCACGCCTCGTCCTGCCCGGGATGATCCTCACGCTGATGCGCGCCGCGGCTCTCGGTCCGCACCAGCGCCGCCAGCGCCACCGACTGCGCCACCAGCACCATGTTGCGCAGATCGAGCCAATCCAGCAGCGCGGCGTCATAACCTTGCGGCGCCACCCACGGGCCGTCGCCGATCCGCTGTTTCAACTCGGCAAGTCCGGCGATCGCCCGGCGAAGCTTGTCCTCGGTGCGGAACGGTCCGACGAAGTCCGCCATCAGCGCTTGCAACTCCGCGATCAGCGCCGCCGGGTTCGCCTCCGGTTGCGATCCTGCGCCACGCAGCAGATCGGCTGCAGGCCGCGCGGCTTCGGCCGACCATGCCGACGACTGCCGCGCGGCCCGGCGCGCCGCGTTGCGGCCGGCGCGCGCGCCGAACACGAAGGCTTCGGTGATCGCATTGCCCGACAGCCGGTTGGCGCCGTTGGCGCCGCCGACCGCTTCGCCGCAGACGAACAGGCCCAGCACCGCGGTCTCCAGCTCGGTGTCGACGCGGACACCGCCCATGTGATAGTGCGCGATCGGCGCGACTTCGATCGGCGCGCGGGCGAGATCGATGCCGTTGGCGGCGAGCCGGTCGACCACGGGACCAAAGGCGCGGCGGATCTCGGCTTCCGGCACGTGCTGGAAACTCAGATACGCGCCGCCCGCCGGGCTGCCGCGGCCGGCCTCGACTTCCTTGGTGATCGCGTAGGTCGCCAGATCCCGCGTCAGCACGTAGCGACCGTCGCTGCGCGTGTCCTTGGTCGCGTAGTCATCCTCGAACTCGCGCATCTGCGCATTGAGCAGCTTGCCGCCGAGCTTGTAGCGGAACGGATCCCACATGATCGGGTCCATGCCCACCAGGCGCGGCGCCAGATGCCCGATCGGGAAAAACTGCACGAACTCCATGTCGATCAGCTCGGCGCCGGCGCGCAGCGCCAGCGCATAGCCGTCGCCGCTCATATTCGACGATGCGCTGTTACGTCGATACAACCTCGTCAGCCCGCCGGTCGCGATCACCACCGCGTTCGCGGCGATCGTCACCAACTCTCCACTTGTGAGATGCAGCGCGGTGGCGCCGCAGGCCACGCCGCTTTGCACAGCGATGTCGATAATCGCCAGATCGCCGACACGTCTGATGCCACTGGCGTTGTTCAGTTGCGTCCGCAGCGTTCGCGACACCGCCGGACCGGTGGCGAGAAAATCCACATAGGCGCAGCGCGGGCGGTCGTGGCCCGGCGCCTGGGCCTGCTTGATATGGCCGTCCTCACGCGCCCAGCCGACTTTCCAGCTATCCATCTCGCGCAGGCGACGCGGCCCGTCCTCGCACAGCAGCGCCGCAAGGTCCGGATGACAGAGACCCCGCCCCGCCGCCAGCGTATCGGCCAGATGATGCTGCCAATGATCCGGCGTCTGCTCGCCGAGCGCGGCCGCCACGGTCATCTGCGCCATCACCGTTGCGCCGCCGCGCCCGATCAGGCTGCGATCCGCCAGCAGCACCGACGCGCCCTCGCGGGCCGCCTCCAGCGCCGCATACATGCCGGCGCCGCCGGCCCCGATGATCAGGACGTCGGTCGCGAGATGGCTCGCGTTCCGGATTGTGTCGCGGGCCGTGCTCGGATCGACCATCGTCTCAATTGCCTCCCGGTCCGATGCGAACGTCGCCGGACCGCATGCGCTACGGTACTCGGAGATTGTCCCGACGCGGGCGCATCAAGTCAAAGCATAGGAGACATGCGCGACCTCCGCTGGAGGATGGCGCTTGATGAGCGGCCGAAAGTGGCATCGGCTGCCTGCTTCTTCAGCGGCGTGCCTTCGCGATGAACTCCACGAGGCCGGAGACTTCGAGTTTCGCGTAGATGCGTTTGATCTGGGATCGGATGGTTCCGACCGAGACCTGCCGTCGCTGCGCGATCTCGGTCGGTCGCCGGCCGCTGAGCAGCTCAGTCGCCACCTCTCGTTCGGCACCGGTCAGCATGATCGCGACTTCCGGCAGCAGCTCGGCCGAACGTGACGCCGCGACCGGTTCGATCAGCAGCACCGCAGCAGCTCTCTCCAAGCTGTCCTGGTCGCCGCGCACGACCGGCGTCAGGCGCAGATGCATCGACAGCCCCTCCGCACAGCTGAGCGCGATCGAACAACTCTGCGAACGCGATCCCAAGGGATGTCCGCGGGTTACGCAGCCGATGCACGGCTCCAGATCATGATCGACGTCGATCGGCCCCCCGGTCCGCGGACAGTCGGCCACGGCCCTGGCGGACTTGCTGCATTGAAGCCGCGAACGACGAAGCGTCAGGAGCGATCCACCGCTGATCAACGCCTCGGCCCGCGGAGACACATGCGCGCAGCGACCATCGTCGTCGAGAACGACGAGGTGAACCGACACCGAGTCGAGCGCTTTCATCATAGCGTGGACCGCGTCGTTCGCTGCGGATCGCGACGTCACGATCGCCATCCGCCGACCTGATTGCCGTGTCTGGTGCAAAGCATCGATCGAACTCGCGTCGGTCCGCGGCCGCGCTGCTCACATCGCGAGCAAGCCTCGCGATCGCGACCGTCGTCCCTCTTGACGCGAAGTTCTCCGGACCGCCATGCCGACGATTTGCCGAGGCGATGTTTCGTCGCACGACACATCTCGCGCGCCATCTGAACCGAGCCCGACCTTCGTCGAAGGGCGAATGCCGAAGCCCAGGATCAGCAGGGCGACGGCGCGGACGGGATCGTTCGAACCGCCGATGCTCGCGAACGCGATGCGCGAGCGCGCCCGATCTAGGCCTGCGCGCGGAGTCCCAGCGCCTCGCTGTTGCGCATCGCAAACAGCGCGGCCTGCGTCCGGTTGGTGACGTTGAGCTTCTGGATGATGCCGGCGACCTGGGACTTGACCGTGAACACGCTCATGTCGCGCTCTTTGGCGATCTGGCGATTGCTCTTGCCGCTCGCGAGATAAGGCAACAGTTCCAGCTGCGACGGCGTCAGCTCGTGCAGGACCTGCGGCTCGCGCGGCGGCTTGGCTATCGTCAGCGTCGCCGTCCGTCCCTGCGAAGTCGCCAGCGCATCGACGATCGCGCCGCGCACCGCGCCGATCATCGCGGCCTCGACTTGCGCGGCCGCCGCGGCGCCCTGCCCGATCATCAGCGCCGACAGCTCCCGGCGCCCACCGAGCAGCACCGACAGATCGATGTGCAGCACCACGATGGCGTTCGGATCCTCGTCGCACGGCGTCGCGACGATCAGAAAATGCTTCCGCTCACCGGCCTCCTCGCGCCAGCTCACCGTCGCGAAGAAGTCGATGCTCCGTTCGGCGAGACTCTTGAAGCCGCGAAGCAATTCGAGCGAATGCCGGTCCGGCCGGATGCAGGCGTCGAAGTAACTCTTCCCGAGCTTGCTGCGCGCCTTGTCCGGGCCAGACGCCTCCGGCTCATCGCCGACCTCCAGGATCCTGCCGGTCCGATCGATGACAAGGGCGCTGATACCGACCCCCTTGATGATCTTCGATAGGCTCGAACTCAACATGATCGATGCGTCTGGTTGGCTCGTCCAAAATTGTCGCGGCACCGGCAATACGACTGCGTGCCGAACTCGTAAATTGACGTGAACCTAGTGCGCACCGGAGAGAGTCGTCATCCCCAATTTTGGCGATACGCTCTCGCCGGCCGCCACGCGCGCCGGGCTCGCGCGATAGCGGCGACGGTCACGGACAAATTCGACACGCAGCGTCGTTTCGCGATCGCCGTGCTTGATCGGCGCGGGATTGTCCGCCTGCGCCGACCAGCCTGCGTCGGTCTCGTCGAGCAGGTCGCGATACGCCTTCAGCGCCGCATAGAGCCGGTTCGCGGCAATCGCCTCGTCGGCTTTCGCCACCGTGGCCGCGGCCGAAGGCATGTCCGCGAGCAGACGCTCGGCCGCCGTCCGATAGCCGTCGAGCGTCGCGCCGTCGCGCTGCAGATACAGCTTCTGCAGACACAGATATACCTGCCGCAGGCTGGTGTCGGCGAGGTCCTCGCGGATGGTGTTGGCCTGGCGCAGCACCGGCGCGATTCCTTCGATCGAGAAGGTCGACGACTCGGTCCAGCCATTGATCAAGGTGAGAGCTCCGATCTCGATCCGCTCGAACGGCTTCAGCGTGATCTTCAGTCCGGATGCCGCCTTGCGTGCGGCGCGCGGCGTCCTGGCGGCGGCGGCTGGCGTCATCTCGGTGAGCGGCATCTCTGATCTCCTCGATTGAGTCGGACGAGCCGGCGGCTGCAACGCCGCCGGCTCGTTGGGTGTCGTTAGCGCAGCAGCTGCAACACGCCCTGCTGCGATTGGTTGGCCAGCGACAGCGCCGACACCGCGATCGACTGGCGGGTCGTCAGCGCCTGGCTGTTGGCGGCTTCCTCGTTGGTGTCGGCCAAGGTCAGGTTCGAGGAGCCGGTCTGCAGCACGTTGATCAGGCTCTTCGAGAAATCCTGACGCGCCTGCACCACCGACAGGTTCGAACCGAACGCCGAAGCCTGCGACCGCAGCGTGGTCGAGGCGGTGCTCAGCTTGGTCAGCACCGCGTTGGTCGCGTTGTTGTCGATGAAGTCGACGCCCGACGACAGATCCGAGAGGCCGAGGCCGGTCGGATCGAAAGTGACGCCCTGGATCGAGATCGACGACTTGCCGGTCTCGTTGAACACCAGCTTCAGGGTGTCGCCGTTCAGCAGGTTGACGCCGTTGAACGACGCGTCCTGAGCCGTGGTCTTGATCTGGTTCAGGATGTCGTTGAACTGCTTGACCAGACCCGCACGGGTGTTCTGGGCGTTGACGTCCGCGACCGGCGCCTGGGGCGTCGTGAAGGTCAGGTTCGCCAGCGCCGAACCGCCGAGCACGCCGCCTTCGTTGCCGCCCATGGTGTGCGAGGCGTAGTCGTTGGAGGTCGAGATCGTCAGCTTGCCGGTGGCGTTGTCGATCGACGCCGTCATGTTGTTGGCGGCGAGCGCGACATTGAGCTGCGCCAGCGACTTGACGGTGCCGTTGGTGCCGTCGCCGAACGTGACGTTGACGCCCGCGCCGCCGTTGAACGACGTGAAGGTCAGCGACTTGCCGTTCAGGCTGCCGGCATTGGCGCCGCGCGTCGCGGTGAACGAGGTGTCGGTGCCGCTCGGACCGGTCAGGCCGAGCGCCGACATCGCATTGCCGGTACCGGTGATGCTGAGGTCGGACTGCAGGCCGGTCGAGAGCTTCAGCATGCCGCTGGTGATCGACGAGTTGGCCGCACCGTTCGCGGTCGAAATCACCGCGCCGGCATTGCCGAGCGTCGCCTTGCGCACGCCAGTGGCGAGGTCGACGGCCTTCAGCACGTCGTCGAGGGTGCCCTTCTGGAGGTACACCGTCGAGTTGCCGTTGCCGTCGGTTTCGACGTTGCCGGAGATGCCGGTGTGCGACGCAGAGGCGGTCGGAACCGCTGCGTTCTTGAACGTGATGGTCTTGCCGTTCACGTTCAGGGTCGAGCCGTCCGCGATCAGCGTACCCAGCGTGGTGCCGTCGGTGGTGCGCTGCTTGGTCAGGGTCAGCGGGCCCGAGCCGGTCGCAGTGGTCAGGCCGAGGTTCTTGAGCAGATCGGTCGGACCGGTCAGATTGAGGTCCGCACCCGACGAGCTGTTGATGGTGACGATGCCGGCAGCGACGGACGACGGGGTCTGGCCGGCGCTAGTCGAGATCGTCGCGACGCCATTCGAGATCGAAGCCGACTTGACGCCGTTGGCGAGATCGACCGCGGTCAGAAGGTCACCCACGGTGGCGTTGGTGAAGTTGCTCTGGTTGCCGAGATAGATCGTCGAGTTGCCGTTGCCGTCGGTGCCGATGCGGCCGAGAACGCCAGTGCCGGTGGCAATGTTGTTACCCTGCGGGGCATCCGAGGTCTTGAAGGTGATGGTCTTGCCGTTCACCGACAGCGTGGTGCCGTCAGCAATCGCGGTCGAAGACAGACCACCGTGGCTGTTGAACAACTGGGTCGTGCCAGAGATGTTGGCCGATGCCGTCGCAGCCGCTGTGTCGACCTTGAACTGGGTCGAGCCGCCCAGCCCGAGCTTGGCCAGCACCGCGCCGCCGGCGTTGTCGCTGATCGTCAGCGGGCTGTTGATGCCCGAGTGCAGCTCCAGCTTGCCGCCAGTGACGGTCGATGCGTTGGTCGTATTGTTGTTCATCGCATCGATGGTCTTGGTCAGGGCCGTCAGGTCCTGATCGAGGCCGATCGTGTAGTTGCCTTCGGAGTCCGCCTTCGCCGTACCAGCGGTGGTGAAGGTGATGGTCTTGCCGTTGACGGTGATCGCATCGCCGGAAGCAGGGCCGGTCGCGGTGGCGGTCAGACCGTTGGTCAGATCGCTGATCTTGCTGGTGGTGGTCGCCGGGCCGCTGGCGGTGCCGATGGTCAGCGCACTGCCGAGTGCGGTGTTGTCGGCGGCACCGACGACGCTGACGGCGGTCGCCGCAGCGATGCTGACGGCAACGCCGCCCAGCAGGTCGGTCGCAGAGGCAGTGGTGGCGCCGCCCGCAGAGCCGTCGAACACCACATTGCTGCTGGCAACGGCGTTGCTGAAGCTCTGGGTGCCGCGCAGGTCATCGGCCGTCGCGCCCGAGATGGTCGCCGAGACGTTCGATTTGGTGGCGTAACCCGAAGTGGTCTGCAGCGCCTGGTTGGCGATCGACTTGGCGCTGTCCACCAGCTTGGTCAGCGAGGTGATGCCGGTGTTGGCGGCCTGCAGGATCTGCACGCCGTTGCCGATGCCGTCGAGCAGGTTGTTGATGTCGCTGGCGCGCGCGTCGAGCGACGCGGCGGTGAAGAAGTTGGTCGGATTGTCGAGCGCCGTGTTCACCTTCTTGCCGGAGGACAGGCGGCTCTGGGTGGTGGCGAGCAAGTCAGCCGTGGCCTGAAGCGACGAGAGGTTCTGGCGGACGGCATTGGAGAGGACGATACCTGACATGGACGTTTGCCTTTCTGGGCAATGGCGTGTCGTTGCGCCGAACTTTTCTGTCGGCTCGTCCATCTTTGGTTTTAGCGCGGAAATGATCGTTGAAGCGATCGACGTCCGATCGGACGTCGGCCTCACCCGTTCGGACGTGCGCTGCGTAAGGCTTCGTTTGCGAGTCCGGCGCGCGCCGCGCAGGGACAGCAGCCGTTGACCAAGACGGCCGGCGCGTTCCTTCAGACGGAACAACGCGCACCGGAATCGCGCCTCCCCAGCCGCATCTCGCCCCTGCCAGACGAAGGTCGCCCTTCAGCGCATTGAGCTTTGTGGGTCTGCGACCTAGGGTAGCCGGACACTGATCCTGATGACCGTCATGCCTCGCAAATCGCTCGCAACATCCACCCAGGCGCCACTGCTGCTCGGCGCCACGCTGCTGCTGTTCATCGTCATCGCGGGCGCGCTGTTCCTCAATCTGATGCGGCTGCGCGACAGCTTCTCTTGGGTGCAGCACACCAACGACGTGCTGCTGGCGATCTCCGGCATCCAGCGCGCCGTGCTGGAGGCGGAGACCAACGAGCGCGGCTATCTGCTCACCGGCATCGACAGCTACAGTGACGCCTACGGCCGCGCCCGCGAGGCGTTGGCCTCACGGCTCGACAGCCTGCGCGCGCTGGTCGGTGACAATCGCGAGCATGTCGCACGGGTCGACGAACTGCGGCTGTTCGTCGACATGCGCACCGCTCAGCTCGGCCGTGTCATCGAGCTCGGCCCGGAGCGGATGCACGAGGCACTCGATATTCTCGAGCAGGCGCGCACCGACCGGCTGACCGAACGCGTCGAAACGAGTTTGACGGCGCTGACCCGCGTCGAGCAGGCGCTGCTCACCGAACGGATGCACAAGCACGACCGCGAAAGCCTCGCGGCGGCGCTGATCACCGCGTGCCTGCTGATTCTCGCGGTGGCGAGCGCCGCGATCGCCGCCTTCCTGCTCGAACACCAGCGCGCCACCGCGCGGCAGCAGGAGGCCGACCAGCGGCTGCAGAGCCTGCAGGCCGAGCTGATGCGGGTGGCACGGCTCAGCACCATGGGCGAGATGTCGAGCGCGCTGGCGCACGAGCTGAACCAGCCGCTCGGCGCCATCACCAACTACGTGCAGGGCTCGCGTCGGCTGGTCGAAGCCAGCAGCCATCCGGACAAGGCCAAGATCAGCGCCGCGCTCGACAAGGCGGCGCAGCAGACGCTGCGCGCCGGCGCGGTGATCCAGCGACTGCGCGACTTCGTCGGCCGCGGCGAGACCGACAAGACCGTCGAGAGCCTGCGCGCGATCGCCGAGGATGCGCTCGCCCTCGCCTCGGTCGTCACCCGCGACCGCCCGGTCGACATCGCGCTGGCGCTCGATCCGGCAAGCGACCGCGTGCTGGTCGACAAGGTGCAAGTGCAGCAGGTGTTCCTCAACCTGATCCGCAACGCCTTCGAGGCGATGCGCGACGAGCCGGAGCGTCGGCTCAGGATCGGCAGCCGCGCCGCCGCCGCCGGCATGGTCGAAGTCGTGGTCGCCGACACCGGCCCGGGCCTCGACGCCCAGATCGCCGAGCGGATGTTCCAGCCTTTCGCCACCACCAAGCCGGACGGCATGGGCATCGGCCTGTCGATCTCGCAGACCATCATCCAGGCCCATGGCGGCTCGATCAGCGCCTCGACCCCAGCCGAAGGCGGCACCGTCTTCAGCTTCACGCTGCCGAGCGCGGGTGTCGGTGCATATGAGCCTCGTCCGGCCCCCGCTGATTAGTCAACGAGGTTGCCGGACGGTTTCGCTCTCTACTCATCAATCTTCTGCAGAGAAATACTCGCGATATTTAGTCCGAGATCGCGAGCATCCGCAGACAGTCCGAGCTTCCTTAAATTCGCGGTCTTACCGATCTTCAAGCTAACTTCTGTCATCAGGCCGAGCGTTTGGCCCTGCAGTCTTATTTTCAGCGGGGACCGCTCTGAAGCTGAGGTCACCTTCGCGTCGAGCACTAGGCGATCCGCTACATAAACCTGCACGGGAACTCCGCCTTCTATCGCAGGCGCGCACTTCACCATCAGCGACACTTCGTAACTCACGTCGCGCGCAATAGGAAGGTAGATGTGCGCCTCAGATCCGTCCGTCCAGACTCCATCGCGAAGAAACTCGGCAGTCGGTGGATCAGAGTAGGAAGGGCTATTCCAAGCGCCATCAACAGAGGGATCCCTTCTCGGCACCGGATAGGACCAGCCAGCCCCCAGCCATCTTTCGAAATCAAAATCATCAATCCCGATCGAGGTTCTATAATAGTTGGCGACTACTTCCTCATTGGTTTTCAGCACGTGGTGCCACCCACCACCCCGATGAGCGTATTGAAACCCGGAGCCGAACCCCATTAACCAATTGCGCCAGTGCCACGGGCGGCCGGAGACGAAATCGTCGATACCTCGCGAAGAAATGTAATCGAACAGCCGGCCTCGCGCGATAAACGGCTGCACCTCGTTGTTCGCCGCGCCATCCAGATTGGTGATCTTCAGATGGGGCGAATAGTATGCCGCAATACCGGCATCCATATAACCGATGCGGGCGTCGGGGCGGAAAGGAGCTGTCATCTGCGCGAGATGCCCAAGCGCCAGTCTTTGGAGGGGCCAATGGCCGTCGCGAAGTAGCCCCCAAGATGCCGTCCACATCCAGATCAGCACCCCAACCAACGCAATTCTACCCAGTCTCCATTTGTCGCACAGCGACGACAGAACCGCGACATTAAACAGGAACATCAGATAGAATGGCGCAGAATACCATTCGCGCCATACCAATCGATAAGCGTTAGAGCAGCACACCATCAGCAAGTAGAGCGAAAACGCGCACCATCCGATCAAAACGACTTGGCCATTCGGCACCAACCTACGACGAACCAGCAGCAATCCTGTGGCGAACCACGTCGCATAGAAAATGATGGGATGAACGTAAAGGCGCGCGCCCAAATTCTCCCAGAGGTATTCCTTCAGCGCAGCAATCCGCCGAACCATGATCGCATGGTTAGTACCGTGGAAGGACTGATATGTCTGCTGGAACAGCAGAAATGTCTTTCCCGAACTTTGGAGAATATCTCCAAAAACAAACTGATTGTATAGTAAGTACGGTGAAGCAACTAACAGAACGCCCGCAGCTCCCGCCAATGCGAACATCGGCATTCGACGGTGGAGCCCCACCCGCACAGCGATGCCGAGGGAAAGCGAAATCGCAAAGAACAGGCTGTCTGTGCGCGCCAGGAAAAGGAGTCCGAAAAGTATCCCTTGCTTGAAGTAATCTAAGGCCTCCTCGTAGGATGCAGAGGCGAAAAAGATCAGATTCACCGCAATCAAGAATATGAAGAGCGACGTCTCCAAATTGTTGAAACTGGTCACCAGAAGCGGCGGATAGAGAAGCAGCAGAACCAGCCAATAATAGGGGTTGATGAACTGCCTATTGCGGGATGCCAGCTCGAACAAGAGCAAGATCGCCGCCACATGAAAAAGCGTCTGAACTGCTAAGATATGGAGAAACCCATGCTTAAGGTAGGTCAAGCCGGACACAAGCAAAAACCAAAGCGGATGGAAGCCATTGGTCAGCGCAATCCCGTCGAGAGACGGGACGCCGCGTTCGACCCACATCCTTGCCGACTGTAGATAGAAAAATGAATCGTCGGCCATGTAGCCGTGAAGAATGGAGTGCTTAAAGACGTAGAGATAGGACAAAAGCCCCATCACGACGACCCAGAATGCGGCTACGGCGCAAATCACCAACGGCTCTCTGCGCAACGAAACGGTCGAGTCCACCGACAATCTCCTGATGTCAGAATTTTTGATTAGTTGCGCGACATCTGCCTATCGCACTGCCACGGCTATGTGGCGTTGCATACGCTTTCGTCGACAACAAAGTGGCACGTTCATTCGTCAGATCTCCAGTCTGTTGAAGATCACCGCCGGAATGTGCCGCACGACCGTCATGATGATCTTCCATTTGCCCGGCGCGTAGACCGTCGGCTTGCCGGCGTCGATGCCGGCGACGATCTCCCGCGCGACGCTCTCCACAGGAGCAAGTCGAGCGCCCTGCCCCTTGAGCTCCGCCGTCATCGGCGTGTCGGTGGGACCCGGCTTGATCAGCACGATCCTGAGTTTGGTCCCGGCAAATCGGTGCTGCAGCCCCTGGACGTAACGGGTGATCAGTCCCTTGGCGGCCCCGTAGACATAGTTCGACTTTCGCCCGCGATCCCCTGCGACCGACCCGATCACCGCGATCGTCCCTCGCCCGGCCTGGGCCATGCGGTTGGCGAACGCCTCGGCGAACAGCACGGGCGAGACGCCGTTGATCTCGAGAGCGTCGCGACACGCCGCCAGATCGGACTGGCATCCGCGCTGGTCGGGCAGCGAGCCGTGCGCGATCAGGACGATGTCGACGCCGCCTTGTTGCAGAATGTCGTCGACCACCGCCTGGATGGCGACGGGGTCGAGGAACTCCGCCTGCACGATCCGGATCTCGGAATGCGGGCTGCGCACGCCAAGATCGTTCGCCGTCCGCTCGAGGCGCTGCCGGTCGCGGCCGAGCAGCACGAGGTCGGCGGGACGGCTCTCGAGCCACACTCTGGCGCAATGCTCGGCGATCGCCGAGGTCGCGCCAACGATGACGATTCTCGTCCTGCTGCTCATTCAACTTCCCATCAGGCGGCGCGACAGCGCGGAGCTGATGCCGGGGTCGCGATACGTCAGAAACTCTCCCAGCCGCGGATAGCCGGTTTCGAACAGATCGCGCGGCATTCGCGCATCCTTGGCGGGGTAGATCCGCCCCTTTGCTTCGCGCACGATGGCATCGAGCCGTTCGAACAGCCCGGCGGTCCGGGCGCCGTTGTTCGGGAAGTCCAGCGCGAGCGTCACGCCGGGCTGCGGGAAACTCAGCATCCCGGCGGCTGTCCAATCGCCGAACGTCTTCAGGACCGCGAGAAACGACCCCTCGCCCGAGCAGGCGATGTCTTTCAGCATCGCCTGGACCGCCTCGCGGCCGCTCTCCGGGGGAAACACGCTCTGATACTGGAAGAAGCCTTTCGGCCCATACATCCGATTCCATTCGTGCAGATTGTCGAGCGGATAAAAGAAGCTCTCGTAATGCGCCGTCGTCCGGTGAGGCGGCCGGCTCTTGAGATAGTAATAAGCCTTGTTGAACGGTCGCAGCGTCAGCCGGTTGACCAGAGACACCGGCGGGACGATCGGCATCGTCAACGACCGTCCCTTGCGCGGCGGGCGCTGCGTGCTCGCCGTGCCGACGCCTCGCATGAACAGTCCGCGCCCGCTGAGCTCGGCGACGCAGTCGATCCACGACACCGTGTACTCCCAGTCGGCCTCGGATTCCGCGGAGAGCTGGAAGAACTGATCGAGGTCCTGAAACGGAATTGTCTCGGTGTCCAGCCATGGGCCGGCGACAGGCCGCAGCTGGATCTCGGCCTGCGCGATCACCCCCGTCAGTCCCAGCCCGCCCACCGTTGCCGCGAACCACTCCGGGTTGGCGGCCGGACCGCAATGAATGATCTCGCCATCGGTCCGGATCAGCGTGATGTTCCGGACGTGATCACCGAACGTCCCGCAGCGGTGATGATTCTTGCCGTGGACGTCGTTGGCGATAGCCCCGCCGACCGTCACCATCTGCGTGCCGGGGGTAACCGGCAGGCTCCATCCGCGGGGGATCGCCAGACGTTGAATGTCGCGCAGCAACACCCCTGCTTCGCAAACCAGACGCCCGGTGCCGGCGTCGAACGCGATCAGATGATCCAGAGCCGTCGTGCTCCAGAGCGTCCCGTCAGGATTGAGGCAGACGTCACCATAGCTCCGGCCCATTCCACGGGCGAGGCCGGGAAACGGCCCTGCACTCAGCGCGGCTTTGATCTGACCGGGATCTGTCAGGGCGACGACGTGGTGCGGCTGCGCGGTGAGACGTCCCCATGAGGAGACCGGGATCATACGGCCTCCGCACGGAACACAAAGCGTTTGTCGAGGTGGTACTTTGCCAGATAGCCGATCGACAATCCGATGACACCGCCGAGATAGCGCATTTCCTTGCTACCAAAGGCGTAGGCGAAGCCGAACTCCACCAGCCAGAAGAGGAGCGTCGTCACCACCCCCGCGGCCGTGTAGAGGCCGAACGTCCGCGCATCGTGCGCGACGTCGCGCGCACGAAATCCGAAGATGTAGCGTTTATCGAGAAGGTACTTCGTGACCAGTCCGGCTGCCGTGCCAACGACCACGGAGACCGGGATCGCGACAGCGCCGTGCATGACCCGGACGACGATATCTTGAGCGGCGATGTTGATGGCTGTGGCCAGCACCGCAAAGGTCGCGTAGAACATCGCCAGCTTTGACGATGGTACCATTGCAAAATACGGCCTGGAGATTACTCTTTCCGGCATCGGCTCACTGGTATCAAGATACTTTGGATATCGCGGTTGGTAACAACGGCACTCGCAATTTTTGAAGTGATTTCTGAAATGCAGAACGCCACGACAGCTCACCCGCCAGTAGCGCAGATGCTGGGCCTGATCAAGCTGATGCGGCCGAAGCAATGGGTGAAGAATGGCTTCGTTCTGGCGCCGCTGATCTTCGCCGGACAATTCCTGAATGCGACGGCGATCCGCGAGGCGGTGTTCGCCCTCGTGCTGTTCTGCGTCGCCGCGTCGGCCACCTACATCATCAACGACATGCACGACGTCGAGCGCGACCGTCGTCATCCGACCAAGTGCAAGAGCCGGCCATTGGCGGCGGGGACCGTCACGCCGCTCGCCGCTTTCGGCTTGCTAGGATGCCTGTACGCCGCCCTGATCGTCGGATGGTTCGTCGCACCCAAGGTGGTCGTGGTGATCGCGGTCTATCTGGCGCTGAACCTGGCCTATACGTTCGTCCTGAAGCATCAGCCCGTGGTCGACATCTTCGTCATCGCCATCGGCTTCGTGCTGCGGGTTTACGCCGGCGCGATGGCGCTGGATGTCCCGGTCTCGTCGTGGATGTTCATCACCACGCTGTGCTTGGCGCTGTATCTGGCCGCCGTCAAACGTCGGCAGGAGCTCAATCGGAGCGGAACCGACAGCCGCAAAGTGCTGGAGAAATACTCGGTGGCGCTGGTGGATCGCTATGCGGAAATGTCCGCCACCGGCGCATTGATCTTCTACAGCATGTTCGTGATGTCGGCCAAGCCGGCCCTGGTGATCACCGTGCCGTTGGTTCTGTTCGGACTGTTTCGCTATTGGTTCGTCGTCGAAACGCTCGACGGCGGCGAGTCCCCGACCGATGCGCTACTGGCCGACTGGCCGTTGCTGGTGACGGTGCTGGTCTGGGGCGGCGCCTGCGGCTGGGCGCTGTGGCCCGCTTCGATCTGACCCGATCGCAATTCACTTAGGTCATCGCCCCGGCGTCGCGGCGCCCCGAGCTGACAGCTCGCCGAGGCTCGGCGATCACACCGGGTGGCCGTGCGGCCCATCGGCCAATCGCGGCTCGGATGCGCCCTCGCCTGCGACGATCCGCTCGGCGAAGGTCTCGTAGAGTCCGGCCATGAACGGCGGCGCCGTCGTCCGGCAGGCCGCGAGGGCTTCGGCCGCGGCGTCGCTTCGGCGCGTCGCCAGCGCGCCCAGCAGTTGGTGATGCGCCCGCTTCAGCTCGGCGAATTCCGGCGTCGCGGCGAAGGTCTCATCGCCGGCGAGCGCGTAGAGCCGGGTCGGCTTGGACTTGCCCTTCAGCATGATCTCGCCGGCTTCGAGCAGCGCCAGGCCCGGCGCGGCGCGGGCGACGTCTTCGGACACCAGGATGTCGCTGCGGAATTCCTTCGAGGCGCTCTCGATCCGCGCCGCGACGTTCACCACGTCGCCCATCGCCGAGTAGTTGAAGCGCTTCGCCGAGCCCATATTGCCGACGCAGGCGGTGCCGGTGTTGATGCCGACGCCGATCCGCACCACCGGGTCGGCGAGCCCGCGCGCCGCGAAGCCGAATGCATCGACATCGTTGAGCTGCTCGACCACCGCGCGCATCTTGAGCGCGGCGCGGCACGCCCGCGCGGCGTGATCCGGCACGTCGACCGGCGCGTTCCAGAACGCCATGATCGAGTCGCCGATATATTTGTCGATGGTGCCGAGTTCGTCCTGGATCGCATCCGATAGCGGCGACAGCAGCGTGTTGATGAAATCGACCAGCTCGGTCGCGCTCAGCGTCTCGGAGATCGGCGTGAAGCCGCGCACGTCCATGAACATCACGCTGAGATCGCGCATCTCGCCGCCGAGCCGCATCGCCTCGGAAGACTGTTCGAGCTTGGCGAGCAGCGCCGGCGCCAGATACTGCCCGAACGCCTGGCGCACGAAGGTCTTCTCGCGCACCGAGGCGACGTGCAGCACGCGTTCGACCGCAACGTAGGTCGCCAGCGTCGCCAGCGACGGATACACCGGATCGATCAGCAGCCGGAAATGCGAGAACGCGATCCACGAGCCGCCGATCGCGGCGAGGAATACCACGCCGCAGGCGATCAGCGAGAACCGTGCGCCGGCGACCAGCAGCAGCGCCGTTACCAGCGTGCCGAGCAGCAGCGTCGCGAGGATCTCGAACCCGTCGGCCCAATCCGGCCGCTCGATGAAATCCTGCGAGATGATCTGCTCGATCAACTGCGCCTGGATCGCCACGCCCGGCACCACCTGCCCGAGCGGCGTGGCGCGGGCGTCGAGCAGGCCCGACGCCGAAGTGCCGACCAGCACGATCGTGCCCTCGAGCTTGTCTCGCATCTCGGCGGTCTTGGCCGGATCGAGCACGTCCTTGACCGACACCGTGCGGTCCGGCCGCTCGCGGCCGAAATACACCCAGACCTCGCCGTCGCGCGTCAGCGGCAGCTTGAACTGACCGACCCGCATGTCGACCAGCGCCGCGTGGCCGGTGTCGGCGTCGCCGCTGGCGCCGGTGCCGCGCACCACGATGCCCTTCTGGTTCTGCACCACCCGCAGCGCCTCGATCGCGAGGCTCGGATACACCTGCGTGCCGTCCGACATCAGCATCGGCAGCCGCCGCACCACGCCGGCGCGGTCGCGCGCCGACAGGTTGATGGCGCCGATGCCGGCGGCGGCCTGATCGAGCAGCGGCAGGTTGGCGACGGCGCCGCGGAACGGCGGCAGCACCTGCGTCGGCGTGACGCCGACCACCGCGAGCCCGGTCTTCACCGTCGGCCGCGTGGTGTTGCGCGCGCTGATCGCCGCGAAGCCGAGCACGGTCGGCGTCGCCTGCATCGCCTGCGCGAAGCTCGCATCGTGATCCGGCAGGCTCTTCAGCAGCGCGACGGTGAGGTCACGGTCGGGCAGATCGGCATCGCCGAGTTCGCCGGCGAGGCGGCCCGGCGTGGTGCGGTCCGGCTCGGAGAAGATGATGTCGTAAGCGACGACGCCGGCGCCGAGTTCGCCGAGCCGCTTGGTCAGCGCGGCGAGCCGCGTGCGCGGCCAGGGCCACTGCCCGAACGCCGCCAGCGACGCCTCGTCGATGTCGACGATGCGCACCGGCAGGTCGGCGACCGGCCGGGGCGACAGCCGCTGATAGGCGTCGAAGGCGCGCTCCTTGAGCTCGCCGACGATGCGCGGATCATAGGCGCGCAGCGCGGTGAGCAGGATCAGCGTCGCCAGCGCCGCCGCCACGGCCCGCACCGACTTGCTGCGCGCCAGCCGCCGCAACCGCACCCAGACCAGGGTGGCGCGGATCAGGATCGGATCGGCGTCGCGGCTCAGCCGCCGCATGACGCTGGTCCGCTGGTCGCCGCCGGCGCCGCGTCGGCGCGGCGACGGTCAGGCCGGCGCCGAACGCGTTGCGGCCGGCCCGAGACGCCGGTGCCCGGCACCAGGCCGGGCACGACGACACATGGCGGGGCGACGGAGTCGATCGATCGCATGGGCGGCCAGGCTTTCAGGATCACGACGGCTTCGCGTGTTTAGCGCGCCCGCTCCGATCGAAGCAACCAGCCGGGCTCCCGCTACTTCATCTTCGCCGCGAAGATGCCGCCGCCGAGATAGCCGGCGCCGGAGATCGCCACCGCGCCGCCCATCTCGCCCACCGGGCTGTTCGCGCCGCGGAAGAAGCTGCCGGTCAGCGCCATCTGCCGCGCGCCGGCATCGCCGGCCAGCGAGCCGGCGAAGTTGCGCGGATCCTGCATCAGCTGCACCTGGCCCGCATAGTTGGTGTTGTCGAGCCCGGTCACCGCGACCTGCCCGGTGCGCGCGCCGAAATTCACCGTATTGCTGAAATTGCCGGTCGCCACATATTGCGGAGAACCGCCATTCTCGATGTTGGCGACGACGTGGCCCGCATAGGTCGCCTGCCCGCTCAGCGGCACCTCGCCCGCCGTGGTCGGACGGCCGGCGACCCAGAATCCGAGCGCCGTGTCGAGATACGGGCCCTGCGTGCTCTGGCTCGCCCACAGTCCCCACCGGGTATAGTCGCAGTCGCAGAAATTCGTGGAGCTTCCACCATCGGCATATTGCCGCGCCTGGTCGCGAGTCACCGTCACCATGGCGCCGCTGTGGTCGGTGATCGCCATGCCGTTGATCGTCGACAGCGGCTTGCCGGTCTTGTCCATCTGCGCCCCTGCGGCGAAATTATTGTAGTCGCCGTAGCCGCTTTGCGAATCGAGCGTCGGATCGGTCGATCCGAACTGATAGTTGAAGGTGGTCGGCAGATAGTGGGTGTTCGGGCCGTGCGCGACGCCGCCGTCGAAATTCGCCTGCACCCGCCCGGTCGTCGCATCGAGCGCGACCCTGGCGGTGCCGATAGCGGTGCCGGTCGACGGCCCCGTGTAGTAGGTCGAGCTGTTGGTCAGCGTCGTCATCAGCGCGCCGACGAAGCCGGAGAGCGTGATCGACGGACGCGCTGCGATGCTCTCCTGGGCGATCTGATTGACGGCCGCCTGCTGGGTCGAGGTCTGGATCGTCTGGTTGAGCGAGGCGGCGACCGGAGGCGGCGGAGGTGGCGGCGGCGGGGCCGGCGTCAGCGAACCGGCGACCGAGCCGCCCGGCGTGCCGGTGGCGCGGTTCTCGGCGCGCTGCACATTGGCGGGAGACGCCGTGCCGCGCGCGACGCCGCCGCTCTGGCCGCTGCCGCTCTGGAACAGCCGGATCTGGTTGAGCACGAAGTTGGGCGGCGGCGGACCGGGCGGCGACGGCGGCTGGCCGCCCTGCAGCGCGGTGTATTCGCCGGCGCCGAGCGACACCGTGCTGCCGGCGGACGACACCGTCGAGGTGCCATAGCCGGCATAGACGTGATTGGTGCCGATCAGCGCCACGCCGCCGCGGATGCCGACGGTGGCGGACGCGGTCTTGATCTCGGCGTCGCCATTGTGGCTGATCTGGCCGCCGACGAAGCGCAGCGCGCCCTTGCCGAGCGTCGCCGCCAGCTTGCCGCTGCCGGCGTTCGGATCGTAGACGTATTCGTCGATCGTCAGGTCGCTGTTCGGCCCGATCGTCATCGAGGTCTTGTCGACGAACAGCAACTGCACCGAGCCCGCCGAGGTGGTCTGGATCCGCTCCTTGTGGGTGATCGACGATCCGATGGTGATGGTGCGCAGGTTCGCGGTCGCGTTCGGATTCACCGCCGAGGCCTTGCCGACCTCCTGCGCCATCGCGCTGCCGCCGAGCAGAGCGACGATCAGTGCGGCGAGAACACTGCGGGCGGTCGATGCACGGCGCCTCGTCATTGCGAGCCAACGGGTCGGCGCAAAGCGCCGCCCGATGACAGGCTCCGCGAAGCAATCCA
>NZ_LJIC01000034.1 GCF_001295845.1 Rhodopseudomonas sp. AAP120
GGAGCCGGTCAGTGCCCCGCCCTCGCCCAGATACGGCTCGAGCAGCTGGATGCCGTGATCGGACATCACATACTCCCGGACCTGATTGGAGTGCGCGATGCCGCGGGCCTTGAGCAGATAGAGCTCGCGATTGAACTCGCCGTTCGACTCGCGATTGAGCAGCAGCACCCACGCGTCCATCAACGACGACAGCCCGGCGTCGGTTTCGGCGTCCTGGGCATGGGCGATGTGGGTGAACACGCCGGTGATGCCGTGCGACTTCAGATAGTCGACGATGCGCAGCAGCATCGACTGCACCTCGCCGATCTCGCCGGAGCCGATGAAGGCAGAGATCGGATCGAGCACCACCAGGCTCGGCTTGAACCGCGCGATCTCGCGCAGCATCACCGCGAGGTGCATTTCCAGGCTGTAGAACGTCGGGCGCGCCGCGATGTAGCGCAACTGTCCGGCCTCGATCCAGCGGCCGAGATCGGTGCCGATCGACTTCATGTTGCGCACGGTCTGCGCTTCGGATTCTTCGAACGACAGATACAGCGCCCGCTCGCCGCGGCGGCAGGCGGCATCCGCCATCATGCCGGACAGCGAACTCTTGCCCGACCCGGCGACGCCGGTGATCAGCACGCTGCTGCCGCGATAGAAGCCGCCGCCCGACATCATGTCGTCGAGGTCGATAACACCGGTGGAGATGCGGTCTTCGAACACCTTGTGGTTCAGGCCGAGCGACGACACCGGCAGCACGCTGAAGCCGTCTTCGTCGATCAGGAACGGATATTCGTTGGTACCATGCGCGGTGCCGCGATATTTGACGATGCGCAGGCGACGCGTCGAGATCTGGCTCTCGACGCGGTGGTCGAGCAGGATCACGCAGTCGGAGACGTATTCCTCCAGCCCCTGCCGGGTCAGCGTGCCGTCGCCGCGCTCGCCGGTGATGACGGCGGTCAGCCCCTTCTGCTTCAACCAGTCGAACAGCCGCCGGATTTCGGCACGCAACACGGCCGGATTCTGGAACGCCGAGAACAGGCTCTCGATGGTATCGAGCACGATGCGCTTGGCGCCGATCTGGTCGACCGCGAATTCCAGCCGCAGAAACAGCGCTTCGAGATCGTAGTCGCCGACTTCGGCGACTTCGGTCGGATCGATTGCGATGTGTTCGATCAGGATGCGCTCCTGATCGATCAGCCCCTGCAGATCGAAGCCGAGCGACTGCACATTGTCGACGATGTCGACCGGCCGCTCCTCGAAGGTGACGAAGACGCCGGCCTCGCCGAAGTGCCGCGCGCCGTTGATCAGGAAGGTCGACGCAAACAGCGTCTTGCCGCAGCCGGCCGAGCCGCACACCAGACTGGGACGCCCCGAAGGCAGACCGCCCAGCGTGAGATCGTCGAAGCCTTCGATGCCGGTGCGGGACTTGGCGATGCCTTCGGTCATTTGAACTCGGAAATCTTCATCTTTCGAGTTTGTATTTGAACCGGAACCGGCTGCCTAGGGGGCGCCAATGAAAATGAAATGCACAAAGCTAGGAACTTTTGCCGATGGTTGAATCCTACCAGGCGCAGCGGCGACACTGTCCCGATCTGCACAGCAGCGGACCAATATCAATTGATACAACTAAGCGGTCTTAGTGACAGGTCGGCCGCATAGCGGGCGAGACGCCGAACATTCATGAGGCGCTGGCAGCCCGGCATGACGCCGACGCCGACAAAGGCGCCTGACGGGGCCAGCTCAGCCTCGCGGTCCCCGCCGTGCCACCATCAGGCGGCGTTCAGCGGAGGCACCGGCAAGGCCGTGACCGACTTGATCTTCTCCATGGCGAAGCGCGAGGTGACGTTCTTGAGGGCCACCGTGCTGATCAGCCGCTTGTAGAAGATGTCGTAGGCGCGCATGTCGGCGACGACGACCCGCAGCATGTAGTCGACGTCGCCGGCCATCCGGTAGAACTCGATCACTTCCGGCATCGCCGCGACCGCGTCCGCGAAGGTTTTGAGCCACGCTTCGGAATGGTCGCCGCTCTCGATCGAGACGAACACCGACAGGCCAAGCCCGATCTTGTCCTGATCGACCAGCGCGACCCGGCGGGTGATCACCCCGTCGGCTTCCAGCCGCTGGATCCGCTTCCAGCAGGGGGTCGACGACAATCCGACCCGGTCGCCGATCTCGGCTACCGACAGCGACGCATCCTGCTGCAGGACCGTCAGAATTTTCCGGTCGATCGCATCGAGGCGACGACTGGTTTCGACAACAGTGGTCTCGATCTCAGACATGAGAGAACATTCTTCCAAATCAAATGATGGAAGCCATCATATATGGAAGATTTTTTCACGCAAGTCCGTGTTTTGAGTCGACGAAAGGCTCGCCCTGTTGGCTTTGAGCGGAACGCCGGGGCAGTTCAGGCTACCCCGAGCTTGAGGCCACGGCTGGGGCGGAGGCTTTCGACCAGGCGCAGGGCGGCCTTGTGGGCGTCGCCGGCCGAGCGAAAGTCCTGGCCGTCGAGCGCGGTGAAGTCGTCGGCGGCCGCATGGAAGCGGTAGCCGCGGCCATCGCGGACGACGATGCCGGCGGCGCGGGAATGGACTTCGATGATGTAGGCGGAGGATGCGACGGCTTGGGACATGGCGGATGCTGACTCGAAGCTGACGATTCGCGGTGTGCGAATGCCGACCTGATAGCCCCGCTCTGCGTCAGGCCGATGAAAGACCCTTAACGCTTTGGTGCTGCGACGGTTTGTCCAACCTCTCGCCGTGGACAGCGCAACCTCTCCCGCTTGCGGGAGAGGTTGGATCGCGCAGCGATCCGGGTGAGGGCTGCGGCCTCTGAGTGGATCGCAGGCTCACTGCTCGGGGCGCCCTCACCCCAGCCCTCTCCCGCAAGCGGGAGAGGGAGTGCGCTGCGGCGCGGGGAGAGCGATCGCCTTTGTAACAGGGCGTTCAGCAGCAGGACATCGGCGGAAACATCGGCTGCAGTTTGCGCAGCGCGCGGTAGCAGCGGGCGAACACGCGGTAGGGCCAGGGCTGCGCCTGCAGCCAGCGTTCCTTGATGTCCTCGTCGCTGCCGGGCGGTGCATCGCTGCGCGGCTCCGGCGACGGGGGCCGCGGGATCAGGGCGTCGGGATCGACGTAAGTGAGCAGTGCCATGTGAGCCTCGCTCTCCGGCGCGTCTTCAGGCGAAACGGATCCCGGTTCGCATCATGAATACGCGTTAAACCACACTCTAGCCTCGTTTCGGGGCCGGCGGCAGCGGCTGGTCGTCGTCGGAAATCGCACGCCAGGCCGCGCCGTCGAGATCTTCGTATTGACCGCTCTTCAGCGACCACAGGAAGGCTGCCAGACCGAGCAAGCCGAGCACCAGCGCCAGCGGCACCAGGATGACCATGACTTCCATTTACCTGCCTCCCCGGCGGACGCGCATCGCATTCAGCATCACCAGCACCGACGAGCCGGACATCGCCAGCGCGGCGATCAGCGGCGTGGCGAAGCCGGCGATCGCGATCGGAACGGCCAGCACATTATAGCCGATCGCCAGCGTAAGATTCTCGCGCATCACGCTCATCGCCTTGCGCGAGTAGTCGACCGCGGCCAGCACCGGTGCCAGCTCCTTGCCGAGAAACACCAGATCGGCGGTGGCCTGGCTGAGATGGGTGGCGCTGATCGGCGACATCGAGACATGCGCGGCCGCGAGTGACGGCGCGTCGTTCATGCCGTCGCCGACCATCATCACGTTGCGACCCTGCGCCTTGAGCGCCTCGATATGGGCGATCTTCTCGGCCGGCGTCACGCCGGCCCGCCATGCGCCGACGCCGAGCGCGTCCGCGGCGTGGCGCACCGCCGGCTCGCGATCGCCGGACAACAGTTCGACCGCGATGCCGCGATTGATCAGCGCATCGATCGTCTTGGCGGCGTCGGGCCGCAGCAATTGCCGGACCGCGAACACGGTGCGCTGCTCGCCGCGGCTGAACGCGACGACCGACACTTCCGGATCTTCGCTGAGAATCGCGTTGGCCTCGACATCGGCGCCGCAGAACGACGGACTGCCGAGCCGTAGCTCCTCGCCCTCGATCAGCGCGCGGACGCCGCGGCCGGGCTCCTCGGTGACGCCGGGCAGCGGCGCCTTGGCGCCCGATGCGCGCGCCACCGCGGCGGCGACCGGATGATGGCTGGCAAGCGCCAGCCGTCCAGCCAATTGAAACACGTCTTGCGGCACGGCGGCGGCGTTGACAACGTCGAGCTCGGGCAGCGTCAGCGTGCCGGTCTTGTCGAACACGACAGTATCGACCGCCGAAGCGCGCTCGATCGCATCGCCGGCATTGAGCAGCACGCCGGCGCGGAACATCGCGCCCGACGCGACGGTCTGAACCGCCGGGATGGCGAGGCCGAGCGCACAGGGACAGGTGATGATCAGCACCGCGATGCCGGTGACGATGGCGTCGTGCCAGCTGGCGCCGGCCAGCACCCAGCCGAGCACGGTGAGCAGCGCGGTGGCGTGCACCACCGGCGCGTAGAGCTGCGACGCCCTATCGGCGAGACGAACGTAGCGCGAGCGCGCCTGCAGCGCATGGTCGATCAGCCGGGTGATCTCCGACAGCAGCGTGCCTTCGGCCGCCGCGGCGACGCGAACGCGCAGCGTGCCGGTGATGTTCAGCGTGCCGGCATAGACCTGGGTGCCGCGCTGGGCCTTGGCGTAGAGAGTCTCGCCGGTGATCAGGCTCTGGTCGATCTCGGAGCGGCCTTCGATGACGTGGCCATCGACCGCGCAGCGCTCACCCGGGCGCAGCAGCACGATGTCGCCGCTGCGCACCGCGGCGATCGGCACTTCGGCGATCTCGTCGGGGCCGACGAATTTGGTCGCGGTCTCGGCCTTCAGCGCCGCCAGATTGCCGGCGACCGCGCGGGTCTTCTGCCGCATCTTCTGATCGAGGAAGCGGCCCGCCAGCAGAAACGCGATCAGCATGATCGCCGCGTCGAAATAGGTGTGCTCGGCGTGGTTGATGGTCTCGACCAGCGACATGCCGAGCGCCAGCGTAACGCCGATCGAGATCGGCACGTCCATGTTGACGCTTTTGGCGCTGAGCGCCCGCCACGCCGACTGGAAGAATGGCTGTCCCGCATAGGCGGCGCAGGGCAGCACCACCAGCGCTGACAGCCAGTGAAAGAAGTCGCGCGCTTCCGGGGAAAGATCGCCGCCGAACCACACCGGCACCGACAGCATCATCACGTTCATGGTGGCGAACGCCGCCACCCCGAGGCAGCGCAGCAGAAACTTGGAGCGCTCGGCCTCCTCGACTTCGGCGCGCACCGGCTCGTACGGATAGGCCTTGTAGCCGAGTTCGGCGAGCCGATCGATGAACAGCGCCGGCTCCAGCTCGCCCTTCTTCCACTCCACCGCGAGGCGGCGGTCGGTGAGGTTGACGCGCGCCAGCGTCACGTCCGGGATCGCCGCGAGGCCGCGCTCGATCTTAGCCATGCAGGCGGCGCAAGTGACGCCTTCGACCGCGAGATCGAGATGCGCGACCTCCTGGTCGACGTCCTTGACGTAGTGAGAGAAGTCCCGCGTCATCAACATGCAGCGACCCTTTGATCCTCCGCCCCCAGCGGTCCGATCAGTCCAGCTTCAGGCGATTCTTCGACAGGAACATGCGTATGCCGTTCTGGTCGCCTTCCAGCACCAGATCCCAGCCCCCCGGCTTGAGCTCGGTGAGGCCGCCCTGGTAGATGCCGTCGCCGAGTTCGGCGAGTGTGATCTCGCGGTCGAACCGCTTGTCGGCGGGCCGCTCGAGCCGGCCGGCGAAGGCCAGTCCCGTCAGCGGCAGCCCGGCCTTGTCGTGCGCCTCGACCCGCAGCGTCGCGGTGCCGTCGGCGCGACGGTCCAGCTTGGCGTCGACCTTCCAGCCGCGCTGGGCCTGGTCGCGCGCCGCCACGATCTCGTTTTCATAAGCGAGACTGGCCGCATAGGCGCTGTCGACCTCGGTGCCGGGCAGCGTCTTGATCGCCAGCGTCATCATCAGGCCGTTGACGCCGAACACGACGCCGAAGAAGGCGATGAGCGAGGCGAGCACGACCTTGCCGGTGAGTTGGCGGGGCTTGGAAGAACGGGACATGATAGCAACTCCAATGACCGCTTACGGCGTGACGAACACGTCCTTGGCGGACGCGACTTCGCCGAGGCCGATATCGGTGACGTGGAACGTCACCGGCACCGACTTGGCGATCTCTTCGTTCGAGTTGGAATCCACCAGCACGCGCAGCTCGGTGGTGGTGTCGCGACCGAGGATGATCATCGGCCGGTCGGGCGTGATCGAATCGGCGCCGACGACGTGAATGCGGGCGTTCGGCGGACCGTCGACATCGACCGCGACCACGCGGTCGAAACCGCGCTTGTTGAGGAAGCGAATGGTGTAGCCGTTGCGGACCGAGCCGTCGCTGAGCCGCACCGCGACCGGATTGCGGTCGTGCAGCACGTTGAGATCGAGCAGGCTGCGGTTCATCAGCGCGTACAGCATCACGGCGCCGATCGCCACGATGATCGCCGAATACACCACAGTGCGGGCGCGCAGCGGCTTGAACACCTCCGGCTTGCCCTCCATCCGGCGATGGATGTTGATGTCGTTGTCGTAGCCGATCAGCCGGGTCGGGCGGCCGATCTTCTTCATCACGTTGTCGCAGGCGTCGATGCACAGACCGCACTGGATGCAGTCGAGCTGCGGCCCGTTGCGAATGTCGATGCCGGTCGGGCACACCGCGACGCACTGGTTGCAGTCGACGCAGTCGCCGACATGCTCGCCGGCGGCACGCAGTGCGGCGGCCTTCTTGAAGGAGGTGCGCTTCTCGCCGCGGTCGTACTTGTAGGTGACGTTGAGCGCCCATTCGTCGGTCAGCGCCGCCTGGATGCGCGGCCACGGGCACATATAAACGCAGACCTGCTCGCGCATGAAGCCGGCCAGCGTGTAGGTAGTGAAGGTGAGAATGCCGATCCAGATATAGGCGACCATCGGCGCCTGGAACGTCACCAGCTCCTTGATCAACGTCGGCGCGTCGGCGAAGTACAGCACCCAGGCGCCGCCGGTCCACCACGCGATCATCAGCCAGATCGAATGCTTCAGCACCAGCTCGGCGCCGCGCTGCAGATTCCACGGCTCGGTGGCTTTGCGCATCCGCTCGCGGCGGTCGCCTTCGATCAGGCGCTCGACCGCGTAGAACAGATCGGTCCACACCGTCTGCGGGCACAGATAGCCGCACCAGACGCGGCCGCCGAGCGCATTCATCAGGAACAGCGCCACCGCGGCGACGATCAGCAGGCCGGTGAAGTAGTAAATCTCCTGCGGCCACAGCTCGATGAAGAAGAAATAGAAGCGGTTGTTGGCGAGGTCGATCAGCACCGCCTGATCGGGGGCGCCGAGACCGCGATTCCAGCGCACGAAGGGCAGGAAGTAGTAGATCCCGAGGCAAACCGCCATCAGGATCCATTTGGTCCGCCGGAACGGCCCCGTCACGCTCTGCTGGTAGATTTTCTTGCCCGCCGCATACAGGGGACCGTCGTCCTCGTCGGGGGTGAAATCGACCTGGCGCAGCGGCTTGTTCATATCGGGGCTCGTTTTTGTTGTTGTGTCGTCGAGCATCGGCTCGTTCCGTATGGTCGTATCCGGGGCCGGACCCTCGGGCGCCCCCGCCACCCGAGGTGTCCGTCCGGTAGTTGGGCGGCTACTTGCCGCCGCCCAACGAGTGCACGTACACCGCCATCGCCTTGATGGTGGCGGGGTCGAGGCGCCCGATCCACGCCGGCATCACGCCGCCGCGGCCGTTGGTCAGCGTCTCGATCATGGTCGCCTCATCCGAACCATACAGCCAGATCTTGTCGGTCAGATTGGGCGCTCCGAGCTCCGGATTGCCCTTGGCTTCGTCGCCATGGCAGGACGAGCAGTTGTCGGCGAAGATCTGCTTGCCGGCCGCGAGATCGGCGCCCGGGCGGGTCGACAGCCCCGACAGCGACCGCACGTAGTTCACCACGGTGACGATCTGGTCCTTGGTCAACAGGCCGTCCTTGCCGAACGCCGGCATGTTGCCCATGTGGCCTTCGTCGTTGCCGGAGCGGGCGCCGTACTTGATGGTCTGCTCGATCTGCTCGAGCGAACCGCCCCACAGCCAGTCGTCGTCGTTGAGGTTCGGATAGCCCTTGCCGCCGGCGGCGCCGGAGCCGTGGCAGGCGGCGCAATTATCGCCGAACACCACTTTGCCCTTGGCGCGGGCCAGCGCCAGCAGCGCCGGATCCTTTTCGATGTCGGCGAGCGGCGCAGCGGCGAGCGCCGCCATCTTGTCGCCGCGCACCTTTTCGAGGTTGGCGAGGTCGACGGCGAGTTCGGCGCGGGACGAGTAGCCGAACAGGCCCTTGGTGTAGCCGTCCATCAGCGGCCAGGCCGGATAGACGATGAAGTAGCCGATCGACCAGATGATGCAGGCGTAGAAGGTCCAGATCCACCACCGCGGCAGCGGCGTGTTCAGTTCCTTGATCCCGTCCCACTCATGGCCGGTCGTGGCGGTGCCGGTGACCTTGTCGATCTCGGCGTGATGTGCGTGGTCAGCCATGGTCCTGTCAATCCTCTCGCAGCGGCATGCGCGCGGCGTCGTCGAAAGCCGTCTTGTTCTTCGGCCACAGCGCGTAGGCGACGATGGCGAAGAAGATCACCATGAACAGCGGCGTCCACCACACGGTGACGAAGCTGGATACGAAGTTCTCGACCGAGATGATCGCTTTCATGTCTCCACCTCAGCGCAGATTGGCTTTTTCGTTGTAGAGCTTGAAGTCGACCAGCGTGCCGAGCATCTGCAGATAGGCGACCAGCGCGTCGAGTTCGGTCGGATCGCCACCCTGGCCGTCGAAATTGCGGACGACCGCCTTCGGGTAGCGCTTCAGGAGATCGGCGGCGCCGGCGCTGTCCGGGTCGATCTGGGTCTTCAGATCGTCCGCAGCCTTGGCGACGTCTTCGTCGGTGTAGGGCACGCCGAGCGCCCGATTGGTGCGGAGGTGATCGGCGATGCTCGACGGATCGACCTTGTTGCTGGCCAGGAAGGCGTAGCTCGGCATCACCGACTGCGGCACGATCGACCGCGGGTTCTTCAGATGCGAGACGTGCCAGTCGTCGGAGTACTTGCCGCCGACCCGGGCGAGGTCCGGACCGGTGCGCTTGGAGCCCCACTGGAACGGATGGTCGTACATCGACTCCGCGGCCAGCGAGTAGTGGCCGTAGCGTTCGATCTCGTCGCGCAGCGGACGGATCATCTGCGAGTGGCACAGATAGCAGCCTTCGCGGATGTAGACGTTGCGGCCGGCAAGTTCGAGCGGGGTGTAGGGGCGAACCCCGTCCACCTTCTCGATCGTGCTTTTGAGGTAGAACAGCGGCGTGATCTCGACCAGGCCGCCGACCGCGATGACGAGGAGAATACCAACGATCAGGACGATCGAGTTCGTCTCGAAGATCTTGTGACGATTCCAGAAAGACATCGACCTATTCCTTACTCGGCGGCCTGCAGGGCGACGCGCGGCTGGGCCTCCGACGATTCACCGACCCGAACCGTCATCCAGAGATTGTAGGCCATGATCAGCGCGCCGATCAGGAACAGCCCGCCACCCGCAGCGCGGATCGCATAGAAGGGGTGCATCGCCTCGACGGATTCGATGAACGAGTATTCGAGGAAGCCGAGCGAGGTGTAGGCGCGCCACATCAGACCCTGCAGGATGCCCGACACCCACATCGCCGAGATGTAGAGGACGATGCCGAGGGTCGCGATCCAGAAGTGCCAGTTGACGAGGCGCAGGCTGTAGAGCTGCTTACGGCCCCACACCCACGGCACCAGGCAGTACAGCGCGCCGAAGGAGACGAAGCCGACCCAGCCGAGCGCACCGGAGTGCACGTGGCCGACAGTCCAGTCGGTGTAGTGGCTGAGCGAGTTGACCGCCTTGATGGCCATCATCGGGCCTTCGAAGGTCGACATGCCGTAGAACGCGACCGACACCACCATCATGCGGAGCACCGGGTCGGTGCGCAGCTTGTCCCAGGCCCCCGACAGCGTCATCAGGCCGTTGATCATGCCGCCCCAGGAGGGCATCCACAGCATGATCGAGAAGGTCATGCCGAGCGTCTGCGTCCAGTCCGGCAGCGCGGTGTAGTGCAGGTGATGCGGACCGGCCCAGATGTACAGGAAGATCAGCGCCCAGAAGTGGATGATCGACAGCCGATAGGAATACACCGGCCGCTCCGCCCGCTTCGGGATGAAGTAGTACATGATGGCCAGGAAGCCGGCGGTGAGGAAGAAGCCGACCGCATTGTGGCCGTACCACCACTGGAACATCGCGTCCTGCACGCCGGCCCAGGCGATGTAGGATTTGGAGCCGAGCAGCGAGACCGGCAGCGTCGGGTTGTTGCCGAGATGCAGCACCGCGATGGTCAGGATGAAGGCGAGATAGAACCAGTTCGCAACGTAGATGTGCGGCTCTTTGCGCTTCATCAACGTCGCGACGAAGATCAGCAGGTAGACAACCCAGACGATCGTGAGCCACAGGTCGGCGTACCATTCGGGTTCGGCGTATTCCTTCGACTGGGTGACGCCGAGCAGATAGCCGGTGCCCGCGATCACGATGAAGAAGTTGTAGCCGATCGCGACGAACCAGGGCGCGAGGTCGCCGGCGAGGCGTGCCCGCGTGGTTCGCTGCACGACGTAGAAGGAGGTCGCGAGCAACACGTTGCCGCCGAAGGCGAATACCACCGCGGAGGTGTGCAGCGGCCGCAGCCGGCCGAAATTCACCCACTGCGCGACGTTGAGGCCGGGATACGCCAGCTCGAGCGCGATGTAGAGGCCCGCCGTGAAGCCGGCAATGCCCCAGAACATCGCCATGAACGACAGGAACTTGATCGGGCCGAGATTGTAATTGGGCACGCCGTTGATTTCCTGCGGGGGCAGGCCGGTGCGGCGGCTGTAGCGGGTGATGATCGCGAAGACGGCCCAGGCGCTGAACGCAGCGCCGAGAGCGGCGTGGAAGGCGAAAGGCGCATCCTTGGCGAAGATCGTCGCGTAGATGCACAACACCGTGGTCAAGGTGAACACGAGCGTCAGACCACCCTCGCCAAGGGTGATCCGTTTGGATGTGAGAGCTTGATTCATCTGATCAATCTTTTCTCGGCGGGGCAGTTGGTCGCACCAAACCTGGAATCCATCGAGGTCGATTGATCGAAATCAAATTGCATCATTTTGCGGCATATCGACCTGGGCGGCGGGACGCAGCCGCCGGATTCGGCACGAAGTGCAGCAAAGCAAGCGCATCACGCGGCGTCGCCTCGGACCAGTACGAGGCGTTTTCAAGAGCGTTTAACAGCGGCTTTAGACCAAGGGATGAGTTGCGCGCCGCGCGACTGATAGCCATTTGCGGATGCTTGCAAGCGCGACGGCAGAGCGCATCGGTGGATGCCCTGCGCTGGCTATAAGCAAGCGACACCGAGCCCCGTATCGCCGGGCTTGTCCCGGCCATCCACGTCTTTGATGCGTTTCGGTCAGCAAGGCGTGGATGCCCGGGGCGAGCCCCGGGCATGACGTGGGGAGAGTCAGTGCTCGATCGTTTGGGCGCTTGTCAGGTCAGGAGACCTGCGCTCACCCGCGCTGGCTCTCATAGGCCTTGAGGTGGGTGTAGATCACGCGCAGCCGGTCGACCGGCTGACTGGCGGCGTCGGCACGAGCGATCAGGTCGCCGATGACGTGATCGGCTTCGATCTTGGCACCGGCCTGGATGTCGCGGAACATCGAGGCGGTGAGCTTGGAGCCGGCGGCGAGCAGCATGCCGCGGGTCCGCTCGACGAACGGCGCGCGCGGCGGATGACCGGCGGCTTTGGCGATCGCGGTGATCTCCTCGAGCACGCCGAGGATGAAGTCGGCACCGCCGGGCGCCGCGAGGATGTCGCCGACCGGCGCGCGCATCAGGCTGGTCGAGCCCGCGAGCGTCGCCAGGAAGGTCCACTTCTCCCACATCTCCTGCATCACCTCAGTGGAGGCGTTGACGTCGAAGCCGGCGCCGCCGAGCGCCGCCGCGATCGCGGTGACGCGCGGACTGCTGCCGCCGTCGCGTTCGCCGAAGGTGATGGAATTCATCGGCGCCAGCTGCACGACATGGCGCTGGGCGTTGAGCATCGCGGCAATCACGCACTGGCCGCCGAGCACGCGGTCGCGGCCGAACTTGCCGTCGAGTACGTCGAGGTGCCGGAGGCCGTTGAGCAGCGGCAGCACCGTGGTCTGCGGCCCGACGCCGGGCGCGAACGACGCGATCGCGTCGTCTAGGTCGAACGCCTTGCAGCTCAGCAGCACCAGGTCGTAATCGGGCTTCAGCTCGGCCGACTGCAGCGCCGGCGGATTCGCGATCGTCGCATCGCCGTTCGGGCTCTTGATGACGAGGCCATCGCGCGCCAGCTCCGCCGCCCGCCCCGGCCGCACCAGAAACGTGACGTCCCGCCCCGCCTGCAACAGCCGGCCGCCGAAGTAACCGCCAATGGCGCCGGCGCCGACGATGAGAATCCGCATGCCATTTAATCCTCTTTGTTTCACGTCTAGCATTGCTACGCCGCGAGGTACACGATCAGCGCCTCATCCTGAGGAGCTCGGCGAAGCCCGTGGGCGTAGCCGTGCGTCTCGAAGGATGAGGTGGCAAAGCCGTGCAACCTCATGGTTCGAGACGGCGCTGCGCGCCTCCTCACCATGAGGGGCGCGAGCATCGCGAAGCCTCACCACTTCTCGCCGAACGGCCTGATCTCCATCTCGAACGTCCAGGCGCTTTTCGGCTGCTGATAGAGTTGCCAATAGGCGCCGGCGACCGAGGCCGGCGGCATCAAGAGGTCGGGATTGTCGAGCGCCTCCTTGCCCCACAGCTGCTCGCGACGCTCGCGGACCCAAGCGGTGTCGACGCCGGAATCGATGATCAGATGCGCGACGTGGATGTTCTTCGGCATCAGCTCGCGCGCCATCGATTGCGCCACCGCGCGCAGCCCGAACTTGGCGCTGGCGAAGGCGGCGAAGCCGGAGCCGCCGCGCAAGCTGGCGGTCGCGCCGGTGAAGAAGATCTTGCCCTGGCCGCGCGCCAGCATCAGCCGGGCCGACTCGCGTCCCGAGACGAAGCCGGCCCAGCACGCCATCTCCCAGACCTTGCGAAACACCCGGTCGGTGGTTTCGAGAATCGGGAAATTGACGTTGGCGCCGACGTTGAAGATCGTCACTTCAAGCGGTGCGTGGGCGTCGGCATCGTTGAGGAATGCCGTCACCTCGTCTTCCTTGCGGGCATCGAGCGAGCGCGCCACGATTCTGCCACCGGCCGCTTCGATCTCTTCGACCAGCGGCGCCAGCTTTTCGCCGTTACGGCGGCCGGCGAATACGGTGAAGCCTTCAGCCGCGAATTTCTTGGCGATCTCGGCGCCGATGTAATCCCCGGCCCCGATCACCGCGACGGTGGCGTTGCGTGGCGTCATGCTGGCGTCTCCCGGATTGCTGAGTTTTGGCTAGGCTCTTCGAATTGATGCGCCAGATCCTCATCCTGAGGAGCGCGCTGTTGCGCGCGTCTCGAAGGATGAGGCGGCACGGCCGTGGCCTCATGGTTCGAGACGCCCGGCATGGCCGGGCTCCTCACCATGAGGGTCTGGCTCTCACTTGCTCTCAGCCGTACATCTCCTCGACGTCGCGGAGCTGTTCCTTGCCGAAGAACATCTCCTTGCCGACGAAGAAGGTCGGCGAGCCGAACGCGCCGCGCTGCACGGCGTCTTCGGTGTTGGCGATCAGCCTGGCCTTGACGTCCGGCTCCTGCGCACGGGTCAGCAGCGCTTTGCCATCGAGCCCCGACGAATTGAGCGCCGCCACGGCGGTCTCCAGATCATCCATCTTCTTCGGCTCGACCCACATGTGGTGAAACGCGGCGTCGACATATTTCTCGAACACGCCCTCCAGCTGCGCCGCGACGGCCGCGCGCATCAGGTTCAGCGTGTTCACCGGGAAATGCGGATTCCACACATAGGGCTTCACCGCGTAGCGCTTGACGAAGCGCTCGGTCTCGATCACGTGGAATTCGCGCTTGTTCTTGACGCCGGCGAGCGTCTCGGCCGGCGACTTGTTGTTGGTGGCCTTGAAGATGCCGCCGAGCAGCACCGGCACGTAGTCGAACCTGGCGCCGATGCGCTGTTCGATCGCCGGGATCGCCTCGTGCGCCAGGAACGCGTTGGGGCTGCCGAAATCGAACAGGAATTGCGGGGCGGGTGTGGGCATCGTGTCCTCCGGCGGCGCGCTCAGCGCGTCTTATATGATTTGCATCATGCCATCGCAGCCTAGCGGGTCGCCGCGGCGCAATCAACCGGAACTCGGCCACGCCGGCCCCGCCAGCCGCCGCGCATGATCACGGATGTCGACCGGCCACGCCTGCGTGCAGCGCGCGAACTTCGCGCTGTCGCCGGCGAACAGCGCGCGCGCCGCTTCCTCGTAATCCGGCCGGTCGCCGGCCATCACGGTCATGAAGCGGTGCGTGGCTTCCTGCGCGGCGCGCACGCGGTCGGTATCGGCCGAGGCATGGCGCGCTTCATCGACCAGCCGGCGCAGCGCCACCGAGGCGCCGCCGCGCTGCTGGCCGAGCCATTCCCAATGCCGCGGCAGCAGCGTCACCTCGCGCGCCACCACGCCCAGTTTCGGCCGCCCCCGCCCGCGCGGCACCTCGTCGCCAACAGGCTCCGGCACCGACTCATCGGCCGGCAGCCGCGCCAGCACCTCGGCCAGCGATCCGCGCAGATCGAAGTCGACCTGTTGTGACGCCGCGCCGAACACCAGCACGCCCGCTTCGCCGCGATCGACCAGCGGTTTGATCGCCGCCACGACGCTGCGGAGGTCGCCCTCGGCGAGCAGGCGTTCGCCCTGAAAGGCGACATAGCTGGGCACGTCATTGGGGTTCATGGGCAGGCGCTCCGGTGCGACGTCGAAGCCTCAATATTTTATCCGGGTAAAATTGACAAGCCCTGCCCCGCCCTGCTAGGACGCACGCCGCACAAAGACGCAGAAGGACCCGTGATGACCAAGCTCGACCGCAAGGCGGCGATCAACGCCTACAAGGAGCGCAAGCCGAAAGCCGCGATCTTCGCGCTGCGCTGCGCGGCGGCCGACGCGGTGTGGATCGGGCCGACGCTCAACCCCGACACCGTGCACAACAAGATCTGGTTCACGCTGCGCCAAGGCGGCCATCCCAACCGCGAGCTGCAGCAGGCCTGGACCACGCACGGCGCCGACGCTTTCGCGCTGGAAACGCTGGAAGTGTTCGAGCCGGACGAGGACCGCTATCTGCGCGACAACCAGCTCAAGGATCGCGCCGCGCATTGGCGCGAGCGGCTCGGCGCAAGGCCGCTCTGAGCCGCGGCCCCTCGCGGCAGCGGATGGCGCCGAAATCGTCATCCGCGTCGGGCGATTTCGCGCTATCAACGCGTCGCATCATGCAGCGAGGTCGCCATGCTCATCGTCCATCATCTCAACAATTCCCGCTCGCAGCGCGTGCTCTGGCTGCTGGAAGAGCTGGGGGTGCCCTACGAGATCAAGCGCTATCAGCGCCAGCCCGACATGATGGCGCCGAAGGAACTGCGCGCCGTGCACCCGCTCGGCAAATCCCCGGTGATCACCGACGCCGGCAACACCATCGCCGAATCCGGCGCGATCATCGACTACATCGTCGACAGCTATGGCGAGGGCCGGCTGATCCCGCCGCCGAAGACGCCGGAGCGGCTGCGCTACACCTATTGGCTGCATTACGCAGAGGGCTCGGCGATGCCGCCGCTGCTGCTCAAGCTGCTGTTCAGCATGATGCCACAGCGCGCGCCCGCGCTGGTGCGCCCGCTGGTCAAGATGGTGGCGAACGGCGCGCTGACCGGCTTCGTCGACCCGCAGCTCAAGCAGCACATGGCGTTCTGGGAAGCCGAGCTCGGCAAGAGCACGTACTTCGCCGGCAACGACTTCACCGCCGCCGACATCCAGATGAGCTTCCCGCTCGAAGCCGCCGCCTCCCGCGCCGGCCTCGACCAGCACTACCCCAAAGCGCAGGCCTGGCTCGCCACCATCCACGCCCGCCCCGCATATCAACGCGCGCTGGAGAAGGGCGGGCCGTATGAAATTGGGAAAGCGTAAGGAACAGGTAGTAGAACGATAGCTCGCCCCAGGCACGGCCGACTCCCTCTCCCGCTTGCGGGAGAGGGGTGGGGTGAGGGCGCCCCAGGCAGTGAGCGCGCCACCACGCCCCCTCGACTACACCGAGAGTCTTTCGTCCGCGGCTCCCTCACCCCAACCCTCTCCCGCAAGCGGGAGAGGGAGCGCGCTGGGCTTGGGGTGAGAAGTTTGCTTACAATGGCGCCCTACCCCATCGGCAGCGGCGTGACCTTGACGCCGGGTGGCGGGACGTCGTCGTCGGGGACGAAGAAGTCGGACATCAGCTGCGCGGTCGGGTCGACGCGGTAGGGCTCGAAGTCGGTGACGCCGGCCTCGTACAGCACCTTGTCGTCGATGCAGAACTGGCCGGTGAAGTCGCGCGACGGCTTGGTGAGGATCGCGTGCGCCGCGTCGCCCATGATCGCCGGCGTGCGGCTGGCCCGCATCATCGCGTCGCCGCCGAGCAGATTGCCGACCGCTGCGGTAGCGATCGTGGTCCGCGGCCATAGCGCGTTGACGGCAATTCCGGCGCTCTTCAGCTCGGCCGACAGTCCGAGCACCACCATGCTCATGCCGAACTTCGCCAGCGTGTAGGCGGTCGACCCCGCGAACCATTTCGGCTGCATGTCGAGCGGCGGCGACAGCATCAGGATGTGCGGATTGTCGGCCTTCTTGAGATGCGGGATGCAATATTTCGATACCATGAAGGTGCCGCGGGTGTTGATGCCGGTCATCAGGTCGTAGCGCTTCATGTCGGTCGCCTGCGAGTTGGTCAGGCTGATCGCGCTGGCATTGTTGACGCAGACATCGAGCCCGCCGAACTCCGCGACGGTCTGGTTGATGGCATCGATCACCTGCGCCTCGTCGCGGATGTCGCACACCAGCGGCAGCGCCTGGCCGCCGGCGGCGCGGATCTCGTCGGCCGCCGTGTAGATCGTGCCCTGCAGCTTGGGATGCGGCTCGGCCGTCTTGGCGGCGATCGCGATATTCGCCCCATCCCGCGCCGCCCGCAGCGCGATCGCCAGCCCGATGCCCCGGCTCGCGCCGGTGATGAACAGCGTCTTGCCCTTCAGTGATGCCATGGTCGTCTCCTCGTCGCTCAATCGAAGTCACCGCAGATTAGCAGAGCGCCGCTGCATCCGCTTGCGGGGAGGCGTTGATTTCTTCTGCAAGCCGAAACCATCGCCGCACGCCCGGCGCGCTCCCTCCCCCGCTTGCGGGGGAGGGTTGGGGTGAGGGCCAGGCCGCGAACCGCAACGCTTGCTATAAGCCCAGTCCAATTAGCAATGAGCTCACTGCCTGGGGCACCCTCACCCCAGCCCTCTCCCGCAAGCGGGAGAGGGAGCACGCAGCGGGCGGGGAGAGGCTTACGTCGAACACCAGTCGTCATGCGCGGGCTTGACCCGCGCATCCATCTTCTTCGCCAGAAGGCATCATGCGAAGGCGATGGATTGCCGGGTCAAGCCAGGCAATGACGCATCATGCGACTAATCAGCGATCAATGTCCCGCCGCCGTTGCCCCGCGCGTCCTCGGATCCGGGGCGCCGTGGAAGCCGGCTTGGTCGATGAAGATCGTGTTGGTCGAGGTCTGGCCGAGCGGGACGGCGATGCGGTGGCCCAGCGCGCGCAGGGCGTCGAGGGTGGCGTCGGGGAAGCCGGTTTCGACGCGGACTTCGTCAGGCATCCATTGATGATGCAGCCGCGGCGCGGCTACGGCGGCGGCGACGTTCATGCGATAATCGAGCACGTCGACGATCACCTGCAGCGTCGCCGAAATGATCCGGCTGCCGCCGGGCGAGCCGGTGACCAGCACCGGCTTGCCGTCTTTCAGCACGATGGTCGGCGACATCGACGACAGCGGCCGCTTGCCCGGCGCCGGCAGATTGGCGGCGAAGCCGACCAGCCCGTAGGCGTTCGACGCGCCCGGCGCCGCGGTGAAATCGTCGAGCTCGTTGTTCAGCAGCACGCCGGTGCCGTCGGCGATCAGGCCGACGCCGTAGGAGAAATTCAGCGTGTAGGTGTTGCTCACCGCGTTGCCCTGATCGTCGGCGACCGAGTAGTGCGTGGTGTTCTCGCCCTCCTTCGGCTGCGACACCGCGTCGGCCGCCGGCGTCGCACGCGCGAGGTCGATGCCCTTGCGCAGCGTCGCCGCATAGTCCTTCGACAGCAGCTTTGCGGTTGGCGCGTCGCTGAACGCCGGGTCGCCGAGATAGCGGGCGCGGTCCGCATAAGCGCGCTTCATCGATTCGATCAGCAGATGCAGCGACGGCGCGCTGCCCTGCGCGTAGGTCTGCAGCGTGTAGCCCTCGAGGATGTTCAACGTCTCGATCAGCACCACGCCGCCCGAGGACGGCAGCGGCATCGCCACGATGTCGTAGCCGCGATAGGTGCCGCGCACCGGCGCGCGCACCACAGCCTGATAATTCGCCAGATCCTCGGTGGTGATCAGCCCGCCAGCCTCGCGGATACTCCGCGCAAGTTCGTCCGCGACCTCGCCGCGATAAAATCCGTCCGGCCCCTTGTCGGCGATCGCCTGCAGCGTCGCGGCGAGATCGGGCTGTTTGAGGCGGTCGCCGTCCTGCAGCGCCGAGCCGTCGGAACGGGCCAGCACTTTCTGCGTCGACGGCCAGCGCGACAGCCAGGCGTGCCATTGCGGAAACGTATCGGCGTTGTCGTCGGCGATGATGAAGCCGTCACGCGCCAGTTCGATCGCCGGCTGTAGCACGTCGCGCAGCGTGAACTTGCCGGAGCCATACTTGTCGAGCGCCAATGCCAGGCCTGCGACAGTGCCGGGCACGCCGATGCCGAGCGCGGATTTGCGCGACTTGTCGGCGTCGGGTTTGCCGTCCGTCAGGAACATGTCCTGCGTCGCAGCCTGCGGCGCGGTCTCGCGATAGTCGATCGCGACGTCTTCGTTTTTCGCCGCAGAGTGGATCACCATGAAGCCGCCGCCGCCCAAATTGCCGGCGCGCGGATAGGTCACTGCCATCGCAAAGCCGGTCGCCACCGCGGCATCGATCGCATTGCCGCCGCGCGCCAAGAATTTCGCGCCGACTTCGGCCGCGAGTCTCTCCTGCGCCACCACCATGCCGTGCTTGGCGACCACCGCCGGCGCGGATGCGGCCTCGCGCAGCGCGCCGCCGCGCATGTCCTGCGCCGAAGCTGCCATCGGCGCGAGGCTCAGCGCGGTGATGGTCCACGCCGTCACGATTATGCGATGAAGAAACGTCATGCTGCTCATTTCGGGTTCCGGGGACGCGGGCGAAGGCTGCTCCGCGCCGGCGAATCCTATAGGGATTGGCCGGGCCGGCCAAATCCGGCGCAGCAGGGACGGAACAAGATGGCGTCATCGATCGTCGCGGACAGCGCACCGGACACGGCGCCGCGCACCTATCCGTCGCGTGGCGCCGTGCTCGGCTGGATCTTCTTCGACTGGGCGGCGCAGCCTTACTTCACGCTGATCACCACCTTCATCTTCGCGCCCTATTTCGCCACCTACGTGGCGCCCGATCCGGCGACGGGGCAATCGCTGTGGGGCTTCGCCACCGCGGCGAGCGGCTTGCTGATCGCGCTGGCCTCTCCGGTGCTCGGCGCAGTGGCGGATGCCAGCGGCCGTCGCAAGCCGTGGATCGCGCTGTTCGGCGCGATGCTGGTGATCGGCTCATGCCTGATGTGGTTCGGCCGGCCGGGCGATCCGCACATCATCCTGCCGCTGCTGATCGCCTATGCGCTCGCCACCATCGGGGTCGAGTTCGCCACCGTGTTCAACAACGCGATGATGCCGAACCTGGTGCCGCCCGAAAAGATCGGCCGCTTGTCCGGCACCGGCTGGGCGACCGGCTATGTCGGCGGCATCCTGTCCTTGATCTTGGTACTCGGCTTCCTGGCCGCGAGCCCCGACACCGGCAAGACCCTGCTCGGCCTGTCGCCTTGGTTCGGACTCGATCCGGCGACGCATGAAGGGGATCGCATCAGCGGGCCGCTGACCGGGATCTGGTTCGTGGTGTTCGTGCTGCCGATGTTTCTACTGACGCCGGATTTTCCGGCGAAGCTGAAGGTCCGAGCCGCGGTGCGCGAGGGGTTGCGCGAACTCGCCGAGACGCTGCGCGATCTGCCGAAGCGGCGTTCGCTCGCCGCCTTCCTGATCGCCAACATGATCTACACCGACGGCCTGGTGTCGCTGTTCGCGTTTGGCGGCATCTACGCCACCGGCACGTTCGGCTGGAACACGATTCAGATCGGCAGTTTCGGCGTGATCCTGGCAATCGCCGCCACCTTCGGCGCCTACATCGGCGGACGGCTCGACGACGCGCTCGGCTCCAAGCGTGTGATCGCCGGCTCGATGGTGCTGCTACTCGTCGCGATCGCCGGCATCCTGCTGATCGATCCGTCGCACATTCTGTTCATGGAAGTGACGCCGCCGCAGCCCGGCGGCGGGCTGTTCGCCGCGCCGGCAGAGCGCGCTTACTTGCTGCTCGGCTGCCTGATCGGCATCGCCGGCGGTCCATTACAAGCCGCGTCGCGGACGCTGCTGATCCGGATCGCCCCGCGCGACCGCATCGCGCAGTATTTCGGCCTGTTCGCGTTGACCGGCAAGGTCACCTCGTTCATCGGCCCGCTACTGATCGCGACGGTGACGGCGATCACCGCGAGCCAGAAGGCCGGCATGGCGGTGCTGGTGGTGTTCTTCGTCGCCGGATTGGCCCTCCTGACCCAAGTGCGGCGCTCGACTGAGGGGTGAAACCCGGTCCATGGACAAAGCCGCCGGCGTGGTCTATATCAGCCGCATGATCCGTCCGACCGCCTCGTTCTGGTACTTCTATTTTAGCACCTCGCTGGCGGCGGGAGGATTTCGCGCGATCTGACGATTGCAGCATAGAAGTCCGAAAAGCCGCCAGACCTGGCGGCTTTTTCGTTTGAGCCGGCAGGTCTCCCTCACAAGGAGCAGACTGCCGTGTTGACCACCACCGACGACCTTCGCCTGCAGAAGATCACCGAACTGAGTACGCCCGACGAGGTCATGGGCGAGATTCCGCGCACGCTGACCGCGACCCGCACCGTCGCGGCGAGCCGCAGCGCGATCCACGCCATCCTGAGCGGAGCCGACGACCGGCTGCTGGTCGTGGTCGGCCCCTGTTCGATTCACGATCCGACCGCGGCGCTGGACTATGCCAGCCGTCTGGCGGCGCTGCGCGAGACCTTGTCCGACCGGCTCGAGATCGTGATGCGGGTGTATTTCGAGAAGCCGCGCACCACGGTGGGCTGGAAGGGACTGATCAACGACCCCGACCTCGACGGCAGCTTCCGCATCGACAAGGGGCTGCGGCTGGCGCGCCACGTGCTGGCGGCCGTGAACAATCTCGGCCTGCCGGCCGCCACCGAGTTCCTCGATCTGATTACGCCGCAATACATCGCCGACCTCGTCGCCTGGGGCGCGATCGGTGCGCGCACCACCGAGAGTCAGATCCACCGCGAACTGGCGTCCGGCCTGTCGTGCCCGATCGGCTTCAAGAACGGCACCGACGGCAATGTGCGGATCGCCGCCGAGGCGGTGAAGTCCGCCGCGCAGCCGCATCACTTCATGGCGGTGACCAAGCGCGGCCGCAATGCGATTGCGGCCACCACCGGCAACAGCGACTGCCACGTCATCCTGCGCGGCGGCGTCACTCCGAACTACGACGCCGCCAGCGTCGACGCCGCCGCTGGCGTGCTCGGCAAGGTCGGGATTGCGCCGCGCCTGATGATCGACGCCAGCCACGCCAACAGCAGCAAGCAGCCGGAGAACCAGCCAAAGGTCACGGCCGATATCGGCCGTCAGCTCGCGGCGGGCGACGACCGCATCATCGGCGTGATGATCGAGAGCAATCTGGTCGCCGGCCGCCAGGAAGTCGTCCCGGGCCAGGCCCTGCAATACGGCCAGAGCATCACCGACGGCTGCATCGACTGGGCAACGACCGAGACGGTGCTGCACGAGCTCGCCGCTGCGGTGGACAACCGCCGAGTGACGCGCCGTGCCGCCCAGCAGGAAGGTGCGGCGGCTTGATCAGCTACGCGCGGGGCAGCGGCCTCGGGTCGCCGCCCCGCTTTTCGCATCTGTTGTTAGGGCGCTGCAGGACTTGATTGAAGCGATACGATCCAAGGTGCACTGAGTCCTCATCCTGAGGAGCTCGGCGAAGCCGGCGTCTCGAAGGATGGGGCCACGCAGCACCAGTGGCCCATGGTTCGAGACGGCGCTTCGCGCCTCCTCACCATGAGGCTGTGCTTGTTGTTGACGCCTCACACCGCGAGTTATCAAACGCCTCAGTGCCGGAAATGCCGCGTGCCGGTGAACACCATGGCAATGCCGGCGTCGTCGGCGGCTTTGATGACTTCGTCGTCGCGGACCGAACCGCCCGGCTGGATCACCGCGGTGGCGCCGGCTTCGATGCAGGCCAGCATGCCGTCGGCGAATGGGAAGAACGCGTCGGAGGCGACCACCGAGCCCTTGGTCATCGGCGCGGCGAGCTTCATCGCCTCGGCCGCATCCTGCGCCTTGCGGGCGGCGATGCGCGCCGAATCTACACGGCTCATCTGCCCGGCGCCGATGCCGACGGTGGCGAGGTCCTTGGCGTAGATGATCGTGTTCGACTTGACGTGCTTGCCGACCCGGAACGCGAATTTCAGATCGCGCAGTTCGGCCTCGGTCGGCTGCCGCTTGGTGACGACCTTCAGCGACATATCATCGACCACCGCGTTGTCGCGCGACTGCACCAGAAGACCGCCGGCGACGGTCTTGTAGGTCAGGCCGGTCGCGCGCGGATCGGGCAGCGAGCCGGCGAGCAGCAGCCGCAGATTCTTCTTCGCCGCGACGATCGCGATCGCTTCCTCGGTGGCATCCGGCGCGATGATCACTTCGGTGAAGATCTCGGTGATGGCGCGCGCCGCTTCAGCGTCGAGCGTGCGGTTCAGCGCGACGATGCCGCCAAACGCGGAGACGGAGTCGCAGGCCAGCGCCTTCTGATACGCGTCGAGCAGACTCGATCCCTCGGCCACGCCGCACGGATTGGCGTGCTTGACGATGACGCAGGCGGCGGTGCGCTTGGTATCGAACTCGCCGACCGCCTCATAGGCGGCGTCGGTGTCGTTGATATTGTTGTAGGACAGTTCCTTGCCCTGCACCTGGCGGGCGGTGGCGACGCCGGGACGCTTCTCGGGCGTGGCGTAGAACGCAGCCTTCTGATGCGGATTCTCGCCGTAGCGCAGCGACTGCAGCAGGCGACCACCGATGGCGCGGAAGTCCGGCGCGTCGAGTTCGAGCTGCAGGGCGAACCAGTTGGAGATCGCCGCATCATAAGCTGCGGTGCGCGCATAGGCCTTGGCGGCGAGGCGCTTGCGCAGGGTCAGCGTGGTGGCGCCGTTATTCGCGGCGAGTTCGTCGAGCACCGCCTGATAATCATTGGCCTCGACCACCACGGCGACGTCGTCGTGATTCTTGGCGGCGGCGCGGATCATCGCCGGGCCGCCGATGTCGATATTCTCGATGCAGTCCTCGTAGGACGCGCCTTTGTCGACGGTGGCTTCGAACGGATACAGATTGACGACCAGGAGATCGATCTGCGGGATGCCGTGCGCGGCCATCGCCTGGGTGTGCTCGTCGTTGTCGCGGATCGCCAAGAGGCCGCCATGCACCTTCGGGTGCAGCGTCTTAACCCGGCCGTCCATCATCTCGGGGAAGCCGGTGACGTCGGAGACGTCCTTCACCGGCAGGCCGGCGGCCGCAATGGCTTTCGCCGTGCCGCCGGTGGAAATGAGGTCGACGCCGTGGCCGACCAGCGCACGGGCGAAATCGATCAGGCCGGTCTTGTCGGAAACAGAGAGGAGCGCGCGGGTGACGCGGCGGGGAGTCGGACTCATGGGGCAAGATCCTGTGTCGTTAGGAAAGCTGTGCCCAGGCGCGCGGCGGAGACGTCCCGCGCTTCCCGATGGTGCTCCATCCTAGGTCGCCAGTCGCGCGAGGCCTGCGCCTGTTAGCAGTTTTCGCCGGCCGCGACAACGCCGACCAAGGTTTCGCAAGCGCGCTGCCTCGCAAGGCTGATGCCCGCCAGGTGCACTGACTCCTCATCCTGAGGAGCACGGCGCAGCCGGGCGTCCGAAGGATGTGGGCCACGCATCGCCCGCGGCCCATGGTTCGAGACGGCGCTTCGCGCCTCCTCACCATGAGGTTTGCCCGTAACGAGCGCTTGGGCGAAGCTAGGCGCTACAGCGGCAGTTCCGGCTCTCGCCGCGCGGCGCGCCGGGCTGAGGTGGCTTGCGGCGAGGAATTGGAGCGGACGAAACTCCAGCGCACGCTCGGCGCCTCGATCGAATTCTGCCGGATCACGATCTGGGTCGAGCGCCGCGGCCCGTCATTGCCGGCCAGGAACACGCTCTCTTCCAGATCGACCTTGTCGTCGGCCGCCTCGAAGGTCCAGACCTCGCGATTGGGCAGCACCAGCATCACGCCCTTGGCGTCGCCGAGGCGGCTGGCCTTGACCTGCGGATGCAGATGGAAGCGCAGCGCGTAATCGGCCTGCGCGGCGCGGTGACGACCGCCCTGCGCCGGCTCCAACGTGTCCTCGCCGTCGACCCGGCTGCCGTCGTGCTTCACCATGATGACGCGCTGATGCAGCACGCCGAACCGGTCGCGATAGCCGTCGTGCGAGGTGGTCAGCAGCACGCCGTTCGCGACCTCCTCGCGGCGGTTCTCGACCCGGCTCGGCCCGCTGACGATCGGCGCGCCCTGCAGCAGCTTCTTCATCGCGGACCGCTCGACGAAGCTGCACGACGAGGTGTCGTGGCATGTGACGGTGGAATGCGCCGGCGTGGAGCGGGCGAAGCCCCGCCAGCTCTCGCGATTGGTGCCGGGCATGCCGCAATTGATGACGATGCGGCTCGGGCCGGAGGACAGTTCGAACGACAGGCAGCCGGCATGCGCGTCCTGGCTGACATTGGGAGGCGGCGGCGAGCCGGCGTCGACGAT
>NZ_LJIC01000035.1 GCF_001295845.1 Rhodopseudomonas sp. AAP120
TGCTCGGCTCGGTCGGCGAGCCGATCAATCCGGAAGCCTGGGAGTGGTATCACCGCGTCGTCGGCGACGACCGCTGCCCGATCGTCGATACCTGGTGGCAGACCGAGACCGGCGGCATCCTGATCACGCCGCTGCCCGGCGCCACCAAGCTCAAGCCCGGCTCGGCGACCCGGCCGTTCTTCGGCGTGGTGCCCGAGATCCTCGATCCGGAGGGCAAGGTGCTCGAGGGCGAGTGCACCGGCAATCTCTGTCTGGCGAAATCCTGGCCGGGCCAGATGCGCACCGTCTACGGCGACCACGCAAGGTTCGAGCAGACCTATTTCTCGGCCTACAAGGGCAAGTACTTCACCGGCGACGGCTGCCGCCGCGATGCCGACGGCTATTACTGGATCACCGGCCGCGTCGACGACGTCATCAACGTCTCGGGTCACCGCATGGGCACCGCCGAGGTCGAGTCCTCGCTGGTGGCGCACCCCAAGGTGTCCGAAGCCGCCGTGGTCGGCTATCCGCACGACATCAAGGGTCAGGGCATCTACGCCTATGTGACGCTGATGGCCGGCGAGGAGCCGACCGAGGAGCTGCGCAAGGAGCTGGTCGCCTGGGTCCGCAAGGACATCGGCCCGATCGCCTCGCCCGACCTGATCCAGTTCGCGCCCGGCCTGCCGAAGACCCGCTCGGGCAAGATCATGCGCCGCATCCTGCGCAAGATCGCCGAGGACGAACCCTCGTCGCTCGGCGACACCTCGACGCTGGCCGATCCCTCGGTAGTCGACGACCTTGTCGGCAATCGCCAGAACAAGCACCAGAAGGTCGGGTGAAGGCTGCCGCGGCTAGTCGTGTGAGCCGCGGCGTCTCCGTCACAAACCACGTCATCGCCCGCGAAAGCGGGCGACCCAGTATTCCAGGGCCCTGATCGAAAAGCTGATTCTCTGGAATGCTGGGTCCCCCGCATGCGCGGGGGATGACGGCTGTGGGTGGGGTGCGGCCTTGCCTCTGCCCGGCCGTGCGTCCGCTCGCCCCTGCGGCCCTTCGACGAGCCCCATCTCCCAGCGCTTCAACAACATGTGTGCGGCTGCGAAGCCAAATCCGGCGTTTTTGCCCGCGGGTGTTGTTTCCGGAGCATTTACTTTACGGCGCAGATTTTCTTTCTAGGCGCCGTCCGATCCTGATTTTGCGCCCGGCACCAAGCGGTCGGTTACCACGCGGCGTCACACTGGCGCCGTGCGCGACGACCGTGCCGGGGCGCGACGGAGCGGCAGAGGGAAACTGGAGAGACGGAATGTCTTTTGGATTTCGTTCGGTGAAATTGCTCGGCGCCGTTGCCGCCGTTGTGGTTGCTGCCGTGGTGACGGCACCCGGCGCCGAGGCCCGGCCCGACGTGGTGGCGTTTCGCGGCGACTACGCGCCCGGCACCATCGTGGTGAAGACCAACGAACGAAAGCTGTATCTGGTGGTCGAGCCCGGCCAGGCGGTGCGCTATCCGGTCGGCGTTGGCAAGCCCGGCAAGCGCTGGGAAGGCGTCACCAAGATCGACGGCAAGTACCGCAACCCGGCCTGGGCCCCGCCGGCGGATGTCAAGCGCGACAACCCGTCGATCCCCGATGTCATTCCGGGCGGCACCCCCGAGAACCCGATGGGCGTCGCGGCGATGACGCTGGCCGGCGGCGAATACGCCATCCACGGCACCAATCGGCCCAACTCGGTCGGCGGCTTCGTCTCCTACGGCTGCATCCGCATGCTGAACGACGACATCAGCGACCTGTACCAGCGCGTCCCGGTCGGCACCCAGGTCGTCGTCACCCGCTGAAGGCTTTGCAGGCCTGTTCCGGCGCTAAGCCGTCGTCTTTCGAGGCTCGCTGCGCTCCCACCTCGGGATGACGTCTCGCTTGTGGAGGCGCCAGTCACCCCAATGAAAAGCCGCGCCCCTTTCGGAGCGCGGCTTGTTTGTTTGGCGTGACGTCGTCGCTCAGCGCGGCGGCGCGGTGCCGGGCGGCGGCGGCGGCAGCGCGGCCTGGCCGCCGTTGAGCAGCGGCGTGATGCGGCGCACGGTGACGCGGCGGTTCTGACGCTCCGGACCATCGGTCTGGATCTTCAGATACTGCTCGCCATAGCCCTGCGACGTCAGGTTCTCGGCCGGGACGCCGAACTGCTGGGTCAGCAGCGTGGCGGCCGCCTCGGCACGACGATCCGACAGCGATAGGTTGTCGGTGTCGTTGCCGACCGCGTCGGTGTGGCCCTCGATCAGGAACACCTCGCGCGGGTTGCGCTGGATGGCCCGGTTGAGGCCGTCGGCGATCACCTGCAGCTTTGCGGCCTGATCCGGGGGAATGTCCCACGAGCCGGTCGCGAAGTTGATGGTGTTGAGGTCGATCGATGGCATCCGCTGGCGCACCGCCGGGCTGTAGCGGATTTCGTCCATGGAGTAGCGACGTTCGATCCGCTCCACCGGCGGGGCTTCCAGCGTGTCGTAGATCACCTCGGGCGAGGCGTCGTCGTAGTCGACGATGTAGCGGTCGCGCGGGATGCGAATCACCGGCGGCGGCAGGTCGACATAGAAATTCGCCCGGTCGCGCGGACCGTAGCTGTTGTCGATGATGACGATCTCGCGGCCATCGCGATCGCGGCGGATGCGGCGCAGCAGCTGCCCGTCATCCCCGGTGACGTTGATGATCTCGGTGCCGTCGGGCCGCACGATGATGGTGCGGGACCCGCCGCCGCGGACCTCCTCGGTGCGGATGTCACGTGCGCCATAGCGGAAGCGATCCACCTCGTTGTGGCGGATGAACTCCTGCCCGCTCGGGTCGCGCACGATGATGCGGCCCGGCTCGGTGATCACGATGCGGCCGTTCTCGTTGACCTCGCGGCGCTGGCTGCGGAAGTCGCTGAGATTGCGCGGTCCGGGTGCCTGCGCGCCCGGTGCGATCGGCGCCAGCGCCTGAGGCGGTGGCGGCGGGGCCGGGATCGGCGCGGTCACCGCGGGAGGCGGCGTGCGCGCGACCGGAGCACCCGGCGGCAACGCACCCGGAGCGCCGGGCTGCTGGGCACCTTGCGGGCCCGGCG
>NZ_LJIC01000036.1 GCF_001295845.1 Rhodopseudomonas sp. AAP120
GCCCGGCTTTGCCGGCCGGTCGACCTCTCCCCGCAGGCGGGGAGAGGTTTGAAGAAACCGCCCCGCTCAGCTCCACCAGCGTCGGGAGAAATCCCGCGAGCGTCTTGCCGGCGCCGGTCGGGGCGATCAGCAGCGCCGCCCGGCCGGCGCGCGCCCGCTCCAGCAGCGCCAGCTGATGCGCGCGCGGCGTCCAGCCGCGTTCGGCGAACCAGCGGCGGAACCGTTCGGGCAACAAATCGAGGGCAGGATCGGTCTCGGCGAGGCTCACCCCGCCAAGCTAGGCATTCGGATCGCGCAGGTCGAGGTTCGGTGCGGGAAATGTCCCGTCACGTCGTCATTGCGAGGAGCGAAGCGACGAAGCAATCCAGAAGCGCAGTGCACTGAGCTTCTGGATTGCTTCGCGGAGCCTGTCATCGGGCGGCGCTTTGCGCCGACCCGGTGGCTCGCAATGACGCCGCTTGGCCGGCTCGGCCCAATCTCGTTGCCGTCGTACGGCTTCGGGGCGCCCAACAATCCGAGCGGTCATCCAAACGAACATGGCCGGGGCGAGCCCGGCCATGACGCAACTGATCGTGGAGCAGTTCCGGTCGATCGACCAGGCTTACTCCGTGACCGCCTTGTCCGAGACGTCCCAGTCCTTGCCGTTGAACTGCATGGTGTAGAGCGTCTTGATCGAGGTGTAGTCGGTCGGCGTGTAGGAGTAGCTGACGCCCGGCAGCATGTGCGGCGTGCTGAAACCGCCCAGCATCGAGGCCTGCTTCAGGACGTTTTCATGGGTGAGCTCGTCGCCGCAGCGGCGCAGAATCTCCCCCATCGCGACCGCCTGGCCGTAGCCCGAGAACGCGATCGAGTTGTCCGCCGTGACGTTCGGCAGATACTTCTTGCGCAGCTCTTCGAACCCCATCACGCCCGGATCGTTGGCCCATTTGGCCGAGCCGATGTCCTTGGTGTAGGCGATCGCCACGATGCCCTTGGCGTTTTCGAGGCCGGCGGCCTCGAGGATCGAACGCCCGGTCGAGCCGGCCGACAAGAGCTGCAGCGGCTTCCAGCCGAGTTCGGCGACCTTGCGGATCGACTGCGACGTCGCCTTGCCGGTGGTGATGTTGTAGAACACGTCGGCGCCGGACTTCGACAGGTTGATGATCTGCGAATCGATCGTCGGCTCGGTCAGGTCGTAGCTGGCCTCGGCCACCACCTTGGCTTTGCCGCCGGCCTCTTCGAGAACCTTCTTGAACGGTGCGAGGAAGTCGCGACCGAAATCGTCGTTCTGGTAGAGGATGGCGACCTTGGCGTCTGGCTTGTTGGCGACGACGTATTTGGCCAGGATGCGAGCCTCGGTCGGATACAGCGGCAGGCCCGCCATGGTCCATTTGAAGTTCTTCGGGTCGTTCCATTTGGACGCCCCGGTGTTCAGCAGCAGCTGCGGAACCTTCTTGGAATTCAGATACTTGTGGACCGCTGTCTGGGGCGCGGTGCCGAGCGAGCCGTACAGCGCCAGCACCTCCTCCTGCTCGACCAGGCGGCGGGTCGCCTCGACCGCCTTCGGGGCGCTGTAGGAATCGTCCAGGGTGATGAACTTGACCTTGCGCCCGTTGATGCCGCCCTTCTCGTTGAGCATCTGGAAATAGGCTTCGCCGACGCGGCCGAGCACGCCGTAGAGCGAGCCGGGGCCGGAATGCGGCACGGTCTGGCCGATCTTGATCTCGGTGTCGCTGGCGCCGGGGTCGTATTTCTTCTCCGCCGCGGACGCCGAGGTGGCGGCGAGCAGCAGCGCCCCCAGCGCGGTGCACGTGGAGACGGATTTGGAGCGCGGATTCATCGAGTTTCCTCCTGGTGTGCCGGTTCGCTGGCGCGTCCGGTTCTCGTTCTGCCGTGGCGTAGCTTCGCTCTTGTGGCGGCCGCATCCTGGGCGGAACACCGGCCGTTCGCAACCCTGCACCGAGGTGAAAAAGCGCTGATTTTCCCGTGGAGCGGGAAACCGGGAAGTTTCCTCAGCGACCTCTCGCCGCAGCGCCGATGCGGTTCCCGCGCCGCCTGATTCGGTCCGTTAATCAGACGTTTACGGCGCTGGCGGCGGGCGAATTTCGGCGGGTGTGGCCGGCCGGGTACAGCCGCAGGCGGCGAACGGAGCTAGTTTCCGCCGATCATTAGGAAGGTGCTCTTATGAAAAAGATTCTCGCCGGTGTGGCGCTCGTTGGCTCCGCGGTCAGCGCCCAGGCAGCCGATCTCGCCGTGAAGGCCCCGTACATGAAAGCGCCGGTTGCGGCGATTTATGACTGGACCGGCTTCTACATCGGCGCCAACGTCGGCGTCGGCGTTGGTCGCGACCTGGCTGCGCACGCCTTCCCGGCCGGCGGCACCTTCAACTCCACCTATCTGCAGCCGCTCGGCGCGATCGGCGGCGGCCAGATCGGCTACAACTGGCAGAGCAACACCACCTTCCTGGGCCCGCTGCTGATCGGCGTCGAAGCCGACATCCAGGGCAGCGGCATGAGCACCGGCAACACCACGCTGAACACGGCGACCGGTCTGGGCACGGTCAACTACAATCAGAAGCTCGACTGGTTCACCACGGTGCGCGGCCGCATCGGTCTGGTGCGCGGTCCGGCGGTCGGCTACTTCACCGGCGGCTTCGCGGCCGGCAACGTCAAGACCACGATCACGGAAACCGGCGTGGGGCAGTTCGGCGTCAGCGAGACCCGCACCGGCTGGACCATCGGCTCCGGCGTCGAAGCGGCGCTCGGCGGCAACTGGACCGGCAAGATCGAATATCTGTATCTCGACCTCGGCAAGCGCGACGATGCGTTCGGCACCCAGGCGCTGCGCACCGAGTATCGTGAGAGCATCTTCCGCGCCGGCTTGAACTACCGCATCGGCGGCAACGGCATGTACATCACGCCGCCGCCCGCGAACTGGGCCGGCCTGTACATCGGCGGCAACTTCGGTGGTGCCCTCGGCCGCAACAAGTCGACCGCCACGACCGGCGCCTTCACCGAGCAGTTCCACCTGTCGCCCGACGGCTACGTCGGCGGCGGTCAGATCGGCTACAACTGGCAGGCTGCGAACTGGGTGTTCGGCGCCGAAGCCGACTTCCAGGGCTCGACCCAGAAGGACGACCGCACCGCGGTGTTCGGCTCGACCGCTCTGTACAACCAGAAGCTCCCCTGGTTCGGCACGGCGCGCGCCCGCCTCGGCTACTCGTTTGGCACCACGCTGTTCTACGCCACCGGCGGTTACGCTTACGGCAACGTCAAGACCAACATCGTGACCCCGCTCAGCAACGAGACCTTCAATCGCACCCGCAGCGGTTACGCGGTCGGCGCCGGCGTCGAAACCCCGTTCAGCCTGTTCGGCCTGCTCGGCCCGAACTGGACTTCGAAGACCGAATATCTCTATGTCGACCTCGGCTCTACCACCGACGTCTTCGCCGCCGGCACGGCTGTGAACACCTCCAAGGTCACCGAGCACATGCTCCGCACCGGCATCAACTACCACTTCAACCAGCCGGTCGTCGCGAAGTACTAAGCTTCGCGTCCGATCCGGACCCGAGACCGCAAACCCCGGCCGCAAGGCCGGGGTTTTTGTTTGCGCGATCGGTCAGATAGGCGACTCACTGCCCGCGTCGCCCTCACCCCAGCCCTCTCCCGCACGCGGGAGAGGGAGCTTGCGGTGCTCGGGGAGGCGTCTGTCGCTATCGTTAGTCGCTTCCGCGGATGAGGCTCACCGCGTGAACAAAGCGCTGAGATCGTCGATGTCGCGTTCGGTGATGACGCTGTGGGCGGGGTTGAGCACTGCGGTCTGGCCGATATAGGCCCAGTACAGAAACTCGGCGCGCGAGAGCGCCCGCCGGCTCTCGACCCCCGATTCGATCAGGATCTTGGCTAGATAATCGATCCGCCGCGCATCCACCGACGCGACCATTTCGGCCGCGGTGGTGTCGGTCTCGGCCAGCGCCCGGATCGCACGGTCGAGGCTGCGGTCTTCGTTGAAGGCGAGCTTCATCAGATGCGTCAGCCGGGCCGGGCCGACGATCGCGGCGTCGATTTCGCGAAATACCTGATCGGTAACGCGCTCCTGCCAGAGCTGCAGCAGCTGCACCCGGAAGTCGGTCGCGTCCTTGAAATGCCAATAGAAACTGCCGCGGGAGACGTCCAGACCGGCGGCGAGGTCGCCGACCTTCAGGGCATTTGCGCCGTGGCGCGCAAGGGTGCGCAGGCCGTGCGCCAGCCAGTCGGCGCGGGTCAGCCGATCCTTGGTATCCGTTTCCATGGCGCCGACCATACACCAGTGTATTGACACGGCCAAGCCGTCTGGCTAGATACCATTCAGGGATGTATGGAAACGGTCCGGAAGGGTGCGGCGCTGGCGCCGCGCGATGGGTGGCGATGACAGCGATCCTGCGTGGCAATGCGGCCCAGCGACTGGGCCTCCCCTTTCGGTCCGCCGCGCGCGGTACTCGCGCCCCCGGCGTGACGCGTCGTCGCAATCAGCCTGTTCTTCACATCGGACCTGCAGCCGGAGATGCTTTGGCTGTTAGCATCGGACGCGGCGCGTGACGGCGCGGCGGATGATAGCGGCCGTCGTGATGCGGCACTCCCTGCAATCAACTCTTACGAATTCGGAGCGCAACCGATGGCACTGAACGGGCTCGACGCCTGGTACTCTTTCATGAAGGACCACGACAGAGCCGCGCTGTGGGAGCTGCTGCATCCCGACGCGGTGTTCGAGAGCCCGGTGGTGCATACCCCGCAGGTCGGACGCGACATCGTGTTCAAGTATCTCACGGCCGCCGAAAAGGTATTGGGTGGCCCCGGCTTCACCTATGTGGGTGAATGGCGTAGCCCCAACGGCGCGGTGCTCGAATTCGAGAACGAGATCGAAGGCATCAAGCTCAACGGCGTCGACATCATCACCTTCGCGGACGATGGACGGATTACCAACTTCAAGGTCATGGTCCGGCCATTGAAGGCGATCAATCTGCTGCACCGGCTGATGGGGGAGCAACTGACGCGTCAATAGCGCGCCGGCATGTCAGTCAAATCCTCGTGGCCGCCGCCTAACTTCCTCCGCATGGCGTAGACTTCACACCTGATCCGATCGAGAGACACGCATGACGATCTATAAGGCTCCCGTCGAAGATGTCGGCTTCCTGCTGAACGACGTGTTTCAGTTCGACCGCTACAACAATCTGCCCGGCTTCGCCGACGCGGCGCCGGACGTGCGCGAGGCGATCATCAACGAGGCGGCGCGGCTCAGCGAGGAAGTGCTGCATCCGCTCAACAGCGTCGGCGACAGCGAAGGCTGCACCCGCCACGACGACGGCAGCGTCACCACGCCGAAGGGCTTCAGGGAAGCCTACAAGCAGATCGCCGAAGGCGGCTGGATGGGCCTGTCGTCGCCCGCCGAATATGGCGGGCAGGGGCTGCCGATCACGCTGACCCAGACGGTGCAGGAATTTCTGAACTCCGCCAACATGGCGTTCGCGATGTATCCGGGCCTGACCATGGGCGCCGCCGCGGCGCTGACGGTGCACGGCTCGCCGGAGCAGAAGCAGACCTATCTGCCCAAGATGGTGTCGGGCGAATGGACCGGCACCATGAACCTCACCGAGCCGCAATGCGGCACCGATCTCGGCCTGCTGCGCACCAAGGCGGTGAAGCAGGCGGACGGCAGCTACAAGATCACCGGCACCAAGATCTTCATCTCGGCCGGCGAGCACGACATGGCCGACAACATCATCCATCTGGTGCTGGCGCGGATCGAAGGCGCGCCGGCCGGCATCAAGGGCATCTCATTGTTCGTGGTGCCGAAATTCCTGGTCAACGCCGACGGCTCGCTCGGCGCGCGCAACGGCGTGGTGTGCGGCTCGATCGAGCACAAGATGGGCATCCACGGCAACGCCACCTGCACCATGAACTACGACGACGCCACCGGCTGGCTGATCGGCGAAGAGAACAAGGGCATGCAGGGCATGTTCGTGATGATGAACGAGGCCCGGCTCGGCGTCGCCGTGCAGGGCCTCGCGCAGTCGGAAGTCGCGTATCAGAACGCCGTCGAATACGCCCGCGAGCGGCTGCAGGGCCGCGCGCTGTCGGGCCCGAAGGCGACCGACAAGCCGGCCGATCCGATCATCGTGCATCCCGACATCCGCCGCGCGCTACTGACGATGCGCTCGTTCAACGAGGCGGCGCGTGCTTTGGTGCTGTGGACCGCGCTGAAGAGCGACGTCGCGCATCGTTCGGAAGACGCCAAGGAGCGGCAGGCCGCCGACGATCATCTCGGCCTGATGACGCCGGTGCTGAAGGGCGTGCTCACCGACACCGGCTTTGCCAACGCCGTGATGGCGCAGCAGATCTACGGCGGCCACGGCTACATCCACGCCAACGGCGTCGAGCAGTTCGTCCGCGACGCGCGCATCGCGATGATCTACGAGGGCGCCAACGGCATTCAGGCGCTGGACCTTGTGGGCCGCAAGCTGCCGCGCGACGGCGGCCGCGCCGTGATGGCGTTCTTCGCCGAAGTCGGCGCCTTCGCCAAGGAGCACGGCGGCGACGAGGCGATGAAGCCGTTCGTCACCCCGCTGTCGACCTCGCTCGGCCATCTGCAGCAGGCCACCACCTGGCTGATGCTGAACGCGATGGCGGCGCCCGACAATGCCGGCGCCGGCGCCACCGACTACATGCATCTGTTCGGCCTGGTCGCCTGCGGCTACATGTGGGCCAAGATGGCCAAGGTGGCGCAGGACAAGATTGCCGCCGAAGGCGCCACGCCCTATCTGACCACCAAGCTGGTCACCGGCCGGTTCTTCATGGAACGGACGCTGCCCGCCACCGCGCTGCATCTGGCGCGGCTGCAGACCGGCAGCGCCACCACGATGGAATTGCCGGCGGAAGCGTTCTGAACTTCACGTGCTGCCACGAATGATCGTCATTGCGAGCGCAGCGAAGCAATCCATGCCGCACACGAAGTCTGGATTGCTTCGTCGCTTCGCTCCTCGCAATGACGGACCGACATGCCCTTGTTCAATTCGTCCGGCACTCTGAGCACGGACCGAAACGGGAGAGACCCCATGCCCGAAGCCTATATCTACGATCACGTTCGCACTCCGCGCGGCCGCGGCAAGGCCGATGGCGCGCTGCACGAGGTGACCGCGCTGGCGCTCGCCACGGTGCCGCTGAAGGCGCTGAAAGAACGTAACAACCTCAAGACCGACGTGGTCGACGACGTTGTGATGGGCGTGGTCGATCCGGTCGGTGAAGCCGGTTCGGACATCGCGCGGTTCGCGGCGATGAACGCCGGCCTCGGCGAAGCGGTGCCGGGCGTGCAGATCTCCAGGTTTTGCGCCTCGGGCCTCGACGCGGTGAACTTCGCCGCGGCGCAGATCATGAGCGGCCAGCACGAACTGGTGATCGGCGGCGGTGCGGAATCGATGAGCCGCATCGGCATCGGCGCCTCGGGCGGCGCCTGGCCGATGGACCCGTCGATGGCGGTGCCGTCCTACTTCATGCCGCAGGGCGTCTCGGCCGACCTGATCGCCACGAAGTACGGTTTTTCGCGCGATGATGTGGATGCGTATGCGGTGCAGAGCCAGCAGCGCGCCGCGAAGTCGTGGGAGGAAGGCCGGTTCGACAAGTCGGTGGTGCCGGTCAAGGACATCAACGGCCTGACCATCCTGGCCAAGGACGAGCACATGCGGCCGTCGACCACGATGCAGTCGCTGGCGCAGTTGCAGCCGTCGTTCGCGCCGCTGGCCGCGATGGGCGGGTTCGACGCGGTGGCGATCCAGTCGCACCCGGAAATCGAGAAGGTCAACTACGTGCATCACGCCGGCAACTCGTCCGGCATCGTCGACGGCGCCGGCGCGGTGCTGCTCGGCTGCAAGGAAGCCGGCGACAAGCACGGCCTGAAGCCGCGCGCGAAAATCCGCGCCTTCGCCAATATCGGCTCGGAGCCGGCGATGATGCTGACCGGTCCGGTCGACGTCACCAAGAAGCTGTTCGAGCGTTCCGGCATGAAGAAGAGCGACATCGACCTGTTCGAACTCAACGAGGCGTTCGCCTCGGTGGTGCTGCGCTACATGCAGGCGTTCGAGATCGACAAGGATCAGATCAACGTCAATGGCGGCGCGATCGCGCTCGGCCATCCGCTCGGCGCCACCGGCGCGATGATCCTCGGCACCGTGCTGGACGAACTCGAGCGCACCGGCAAGGCGACCGCCTTGGTGACGCTGTGCATCGGCGGCGGCATGGGCACCGCCACGATCATCGAGCGGGTGTGATTGTCCTTCTCCCCTTGTGGGAGAAGGTGGCGCGGACGAAGTCCGCGTCGGATGAGGGGGACGAGGGGCAGTGCGCGTGGCTA
>NZ_LJIC01000037.1 GCF_001295845.1 Rhodopseudomonas sp. AAP120
CCTACGCCGCCGAGGCGAAGTCATCACAGGCGTGGATGGCCGGGACAAGCCCGGCCATGACGGAAGTAGGTGCGTAAAAGAAGTCTGCGCCGATCAGTGGAGCATCGCTGCTGAACGAATCAAAAATGCTTCAGCTCGATGTCGTACTTCTTCAGCGCGTAGCCGATCTGGCGCGGGGTGAGGCCGAGCAGGCGCGCGGCCTTGGCCTGGACCCACCCCGATCGCTCCATCGCGCTGATCAGGCGATCGCGCTCGGACAGCGGCGCGCCGCCGGTCGCTTCGGATGCGGGCACTGCGACCGCCGCGTCGAGAGGCGCAACCGGCGCTTCGCGCGGCACGATCTCCAGCGGCGCCTTGCGGGGCAGGACCTGCAGCGGAATCTGTGGGCGCGGCCGCTCGGGGGCAGGCTCGGCATGGCCCTTCCACAGGATCGCCGACAGGCATTCGTCCTGGTGGCAGGCGAAGTCGCTGTCGAGAATCTGCGGGCCCATCGCCAGCGTCGCGGTGCGGCGCACGCAGTTCTCCAGTTCGCGGACGTTGCCGGGGAACGAGCAGGCCTTCAGCAGCTCCAGCGCATGCGGCTCGAACGCCAGCTCGCGGTCGTTCTCCTTGTTGAAGTTCTTCAGGAACTCGGTCGCCAGCAGCGGGATGTCGGTCGGCCGGTCGCGCAGCGGCGGCAGGATCATCGGCACCACGTTGATGCGATAGTACAGGTCGGCACGGAATTCCTTGCGCGCCACCGCCTCTTCGAGGTTACGATTGGTCGCCGCGACGATGCGGACATTGACCTTGATGGTCTGGTTGCCGCCGACGCGTTCGAACTCCTGCTCCTGCAGCACGCGCAGCAGCTTGGCCTGGAACGAGGCCGAGATCTCGCCGATCTCGTCGAGAAACAGCGTGCCCTTGTCGGCGAGTTCGAACCGGCCCTTGCGTGATTGAATGGCGCCGGTGAAGGCGCCCTTCTCGTGGCCGAACAATTCGGACTCCAGCACCGACTCCGGCAGCGCCGCGCAATTGATCTTGATGAAGGGCCCGTTGGCGCGCGCCGACAATTCGTGGATCGCCTTGGCGATCAGCTCCTTGCCGGTGCCCGACTCGCCGCGCAGTAGCACCGGGGATTGCGACTTGGCGATGATGCTGACCTTGGCGAGCAGCGTGCGAATCGCCGGGCTCTCGCCGACGATGCCGTCGACGCGAACGCGCTTCTTCTCACGCTGCGGCTTCAGCTCCGACAGTTCCTTCTGCAGCCGGTGGCTCTCCGCCATCAGCCGCTCGCGGTCGCGCGCCACGACGCGGTGCAGCTTCACGGTCTGGCCGATCAGATTGGCCACCATGGTGAGGAAACGGACGTCGGCGTCCATCCGGAAGTTGGAGCGGCCGTCGCGGACCCGGTCGATCGTCAGCGTGCCGACCACGCGCAGATCGATCCGGATCGGCACGCCGATGAACGACACCCGGGTCTCGTCGGTGGCGCCGAGCGCCAGCGCGTCGGCGGGCGAGAACATCGGATGGGCCGAGACATTGTCGGCGACCAGCGGCACCGCGGTGGCGACGATCTGGTCGATCGCTTTCTGCGGCAGGCGCGCCCGGTAGCGATTGTCGCTGCCTTCGTTCCAGCCGACGCCGACGGTGATGTCCGGCACGCCATCGTCCGCCAGCAGCGAGACGACGCCATTACGCATTTGCAAAAACGATTGCAGCAGGTTGACCACATTGGCCAGCGTGACTTCGAGCCGCGCCGGCGCCGTCAGGATCTTGGAAATTTCGAAAATGCCGGTGAGCGCAATCTCACTCAGCGGTACTGGGTTCTGGTTCATCGGCTTCCGCGATTGCTCGCTCTCGACAAGACGTACTTCGCGCTGAGCCATTTCCATCTCCATCGCTCCTGAGCTTTTCCCCCTTTAGTTCTGGAGCGTTGCGGGATTGTGTCTGATCCTCATTCCGATGTCGTGCTCAACTTGGCTGCATCGCTGAGGAAACTGATAGCTGTCACTGCACAGTTCGTCGTCAGAGCGAAAATGTTTGAAAATGCTCTGATTACTTAGTTACCAGCGGAATCGGCCACCCCTCGCATTGATGCAACGCAAAAAGAGCGTGTTAAATGACAGGCAGAGCAGCCTGTGCCGCCGTCTCCACACGAACTAATTGCGAACTATTTGCGAGAGCAAAGACGATACTCGACGGCAACACCCACGGTAACACCGTGGCGACTGCGTGACGCACAGCGCCACCCTGCCCTCTCCCGTCATCGCTCGCGAAGGCGGCGATCCAGTATTCCAGAGCGGCTGCGATCAACACAAACGCACTGGGATACTGGATCCCGCGTGCGCGGGGATGACGGTGAGTGTTGGGGGCGGACCTCGCGGGATGGCACACTGAAATGCGCCCGCACTACACGCGCTGGCCGCCGTTGATGTGGATCTCTTCGCCGGTGACGTAGCTGGCGGCGTCGGAGCACAGGAAGAACATCACCTTGGCCACCTCGTCCGGTGTCCCGATACGCCGCATCGGAATCGTCGGGGCCAGCATCGCTTCGGTTTCGGGCGAGAGGATATCGGTCTTGATCTCGCCCGGCGCGATCGCGTTCACCCGAATGCCGTAGGGCGCGTAGTCGTGCGCCATCTCGCGAGTGAGGCAGGTCAGCGCGGCTTTCGATGTCGCATAGGCGCTGCCGGCGAAGGGGTGGACGCGCGAGCCGACGATCGAGGTGACGTTGACGATCGACCCCTGGCCGGCGCGCAGTTCCTCGAACAGACCCTGCGCCAGCATCACCGGCGCCAAGAGGTTGACGTGGAACACGCTCATCCAGGTGCCGACCGGCGTGTTCAGCGAGGTCAGCCGCTCGCCGGCCTCGCTCTTCGGTGAGATCGCCGCATTGTTGATCAGCGCGTGCAGCGGTCCGCCGCCGAGCTTTTCCTTGAGTTCGTCGATCGCGCGGGGGAGCGCGCGGTGATCCGCCAGTTCGACCGCGACGTGATTCTCGACGCCGGTCGCCCACGGGCAGCGATCGTCGGCGAACGGTTGGCGCGAGCAGGTGATGATGCGCCAGCCGGCGTCGGAGAACAGCTTGCCGGTGGCATGGCCGATGCCGCGCGACGCGCCGGTCAGCACCAGCGTCTTCTGCTTGCCGGAGCGTGCCTCACGCTGGTCGTTGTGAAACGGACAAGCGCCGGACGTCGGCGACACGCCGGCGGGATGCCCGGCCGGGTGATCGTAACTCGCTGGGTCGTGCGGCGCCGGCCCGCCGGGATGCCCTGGCCGCTCGGCCTGTAACGGCTCGCTGTGCAAGGACCACCTCCATCGCTTGTTCGCGATGAGCTTTGCATGAACCGGGCCAGAGCGGCATCGAGGCCGACCTCCGCATTTGCTTCGAAAAACGCGGCCTTGCTGCCAGCCAATGTCATGTGCCCGACAACGCGTCCTTGGCCTGGCGCGACAAATCGTGGCCTTCCCGACAGCATTGTTCGACCAAAGACGGAATTCGCGACAATCCACCGACCGATCGCGCCTGGTCCGGCGCTTGCTTATCAGCCGTCACAGTCACCCTCGCGACAGCCGGGATCCGGATGCACCAGCCGATCAATCACAGCCGACGCCGCTTCGCGGTGGTGCTCGGCACCAACGAGATCGCCTCCGCCGTGGCGGTGCACCTGCATCGCGCCGACTTCGCGGTGGTGATGTCGCACGATCCGTTTCCGCCGGTGATCCGGCGCAAAATGGCGTTCCATGACGCGCTGTATGGCGACCCAGTGTCGGTCGACGGCGTGACGGGTGCGCGGGCCGACGACGGCATGCAGATCTACCAGGCGCTGCGGCACTCGCCGGCGATCCAGGTGACATGGCTGCCGCTGGCTGACCTGCTGCCGGTGCGCTCGATCGATCTGCTGGTGGATGCGCGGATGCAGAAGCATCGTGTCACCCCCGATCTACGTCGGCTGGCGCGGCTGAGCATCGGCCTCGGCCCGGGCTTTGCGACCGAGGCGAATTGCGACGCGGCGATCGAGACACGGCCAGGCCGCAGCGGACTGATCGTGGCGCAGGGCTGGACCGACGCGGCCGATGGCGTCGCCAGCCCGCTCGGAGATGCCGGCGCCGAGCGGTTCCAATACGCGCAGACGTGCGGGCGGTGGCACACGGCGGTCGAGATCGGCAGCCGCGTCTTCAAGGGCTTCGTGCTCGGCCATCTCGGTGGCGAACCGGTCCGCGCGCCGTGCGACGGCATCGTCCGCGGCATCGTGCGCGACGGCAGCGAGGTCCCGGAACGGGTCAAGCTGCTGGAGATCGACCCGCGCGGCCGCCACGCGCAATGGACCGGCATCGACAACCGCGGCCGCACCATCGCCGACGCGGTGTGCCGCGCGGCCGGCAAGCTCGATGAGCTGCAGGACGCGCGGGCTTACGTGCGGGTCTGAGAAGTCTTAGCCCGCGCCGCGAGCACGACCTCCTCCTTCTCCCCGCGCGCGGGGAGAAGGGTGGGATGAGGGGGCGTCTCCGCAAAGCCGAGCGTGAATTTGGTTGGTCATCGCGTCACAAGATTGCAGACGCTCAGGCTCGCGGACGCGCCCCCTCACCCGGATTGCTGCGCAATCCGACCTCTCCCCGCTCGCGGGGAGAGGTGCCACCGCGGCAACGGTTGTAAACTGATCAGGTGCAGCGACCGCTTCGAACGGCGCCCTCCCCTCTCCGTCATTGCGAGGAGCGAAGCGACGAAGCAATCCAGAGGCGCCGTGCACTGGCGCTGGATTGCTTCGCTTCGCTCGCAATGACGGCGGCGTTCGCTCGCGGCTGGCGACGCCGCGTCTCAGCCCGCGCCGAGCGCGACGGCGACGTTGTAGGTGATCAGGCTGGCGACGTAGGCGAGCACGAACATGTAGATGAAGGTGACCGCCATCCAGCTCCAGCTGCCGGTCTCGCGCTTGATCACCGCCAGCGTCGAGGCGCATTGCGGGGCGAACACGAACCACGCCAGCAGCGACAGCGCCGTGGCCAAGCTCCATTTCGACGCCAGCACCTGGCCGATCTGCTCGGCGGCTTCCTTGCCGCCCTCGATCGCATAGACGGTGCCGAGGCTCGCCACCGCGACTTCGCGCGCCGCCATGCCGGGGATCAGCGCAACCGCGATCTGCCAGTTGAAGCCGAGCGGGGCGAGCACCGGCTCGATCGCATGGCCGATGATCGAGGCAAGGCTGTAGTCGATCGCCGGTTCGGTGGCGCCGGCCGGCGGCCGCGGGAACGAGGCCAGGAACCAGATCAGCACCATCATCGAGAAGATCGTGGTGCCGGCGCGCTGCAGGAACATCTTGGCGCGGATGTAGATGCCGATCGCGACGCTCTTCAGCCGCGGCATCTTGTAGTCCGGCAGCTCGAGCATGAACGGCGACGGCTCGTAGTCGCGCCACATGAAGAACTTGATCAGCGCCGAGACCGCCAGCGCGCTGACGATGCCGGCCGCGTAGAGGCCGAACATCACCAGCCCCTGCAGGTTGATCCAGCCGAACACCTGCTGCGACGGAATGAAGGCCGAGATGATCAGCGTGTAGACCGGGATGCGCGCCGAGCAGGTCATCAGCGGCGCGATCAGGATCGTGGTCAGCCGGTCGCGTTTGTTGTCGATCACCCGGGTCGCCATGATGCCGGGAATGGCGCAGGCGAAGCTCGACAGCAGCGGGATGAAGGCGCGGCCATGCAGGCCGGCGCCGCCCATGATGCGGTCCATCAGGAACGCGGCCCGCGCCATGTAGCCGAAATCTTCCAGCAGCAGGATGAACAGGAAGATGATGATGATCTGCGGCAGGAACACGATGACGCTGCCGACACCGGAGATCACGCCGTTCTGCAGGAAGCTCTGCAGCAGCCCCTCCGGCAGCGTGTCGTGCACGAACTGACCGAGCGCCTCGAAGCCGCCGGAGATCAGCTCCATCAGCGGCTGGGCCCAGGTGAACACCGCCTGGAACATCACGAACAAGATCAGCAGCAGCAGCACCAGCCCGGCGACCGGGTGCAGCACCACCGCATCGACCTTCGCGGTCGCCGTGTGCGGCCGGGCCGGCAGGCTGACGCATTCGGCGATGATGCGGTCGGCCTCGCGCTGCAGCGCGCGCAGTTCCGCCGTCGTCAGCGGGCGCCAATTGTCGGACGCCGCCGCTGCGGGCACGTGCGCAGCCATCTCGTCGGTGCGCTTCAGCAGCTCGGCGGTGCCGCCCTTGCGGACCGCGATCGAGGTCACGACCGGGATGCCGAGCTGATCCGACAGCTTGTCGATGTCGACGGTGACGCCGCGCCGCTTGGCGATGTCGTACATGTTGAGCACGAGCATCAGCGGCCGGCCGGTGGCCTTCAGCTCCAGCATCAGCCGGAAGGTCAGCCGCAGGTTGGTCGAATCCGCGACGCACAGGACCAGATCCGGCACCGACTCGCCGGCCTTGCGGCCGAGCACGACGTCACGGGTGATCTCTTCGTCCGGGCTACGGCCGCGCAGCGAATAGGTGCCGGGCAGGTCGAGCAGGCTGACGGTGCGGCCGCCCGGCGTGGTGAACAGGCCGGCCTTACGCTCGACCGTGACGCCGGGATAGTTCGCGACCTTCTGCCGGCTACCGGTCAGCGCGTTGAACAGGGATGTCTTGCCGCTGTTCGGCGTTCCCACCAGCGCAAGATTGAAGGGCTGCGTTTCGACCGAGCTCATCGCGCAATCGTCACATCAATACGACGGCCATCGCTTCGCGACGACGCACCGCGATCGTGATGTTGTCGACTCGAACCGCAATCGGATCACGTCCGATGATACCTTCGTGCAGAACTTCAACCTTGGCGCCTTCGACGAAACCGAGCTCGATCAGGCGGCTTTCCAGCTCGACCGGCTGCAGCGACGACGCGACGCGTTGCGGGTCGATCGCCTGCACGACGCCTCGATAGCCGCGCCGCGCATTGCCGAGCAGGATCGGCTTATGGCCGTTGTGATGCAGGTCGGAGGTCATCGCCCGTTCTTCCAATCGTGGCCGCGGAGGTCAAGAGATTCAGCCCTGCGCCGCTCGGAGTTTAGAACGATTGTAACAGGCGCTATCAATTCGCATGTAACGCGAAATCGCGCGAAAGTGGTTTGATCTAGCACAATTCGCGTTGCGGCTTTGCGGAGTTTGCCGAGGCCGCCGAACTGATGAGCTCGAAGCGGGGGCTTACGCGGCCAGCGCGATCGGGCCGGATCCCTGCGGCCGCTCACCAAATCATAAACCATGGGGCGTGATCGCGCGGCGGCCGCGCGCGCCGTTAAGGTTTCGGCCAACGCGGCGTGGAAGGGTGGCGCCGGGGAAGTTCGCCGAGCGCCGACGTCATGTTCCGGCCAGGCGGCGACAGGTGACGGGGGCGACAATGACGGCTCGATCAGCGACCAAGACCAACCACCGCAAGCATCAGTCCGCGACCGCCGATGCGGCGGGACTGGCGACAGTGATCGCGCTGAACCTCACCAACATGGCGACGGTGATGGCTTCGTCCGCGACGGTGCTGCTCTGCCTGCTGATCGCCAAGCGATTCTGAGCCGCCGCGCGGATCCAGCCGCCGTCCCCGCGGACGCTCGATCGGCCGCGCTCAGGACGGCCTGCGAAACGTCTCGTCGCGCTCGATCGGTTCGGAGCGCATGAACAGCCGCTCCAGCCATCCCTTGCCGCGCTCCTCGTCGTGACGCGGCTGGCTTTCGGCGATCAGATGGTCGGCGATCCGGATCGCGGACGCTCCGGGCGGGCTCGAGCCGAGCGCCTCGGTGTGCCTCCGCCCGACCGCCTGCACCGTGATCAGGCGGTTGTCGGTGAGAAAAAACGAGCAGTCGTACGCGAAGCCGTTGCGCTGGACCTGAAACAGATAGGTCTTGGAGTGACGGTGAACCATATCGATTCCCTCGCCTCACCTACTCGGCTGCTTGACGAGAGCCGAGTAGCTCTCGCCCACACCAGCAACCTAAAGTATGCACGGGCCGCACCAACTGTGAAGCTGGGCCGATTGCCAGTGTCAGCCGTTCGCTAACGCGATCGGCCGCAACTAATTCGATTTCTCCGCAATCGCGGCGATCGCTGCCAGCCGCAGGCGGTGTTGCGCCGCAGCCGCCGGTCCGTCGACGCAGATCGGCCCGCGCCTGACGACACGGGCCGACGAGACCTTCGTCTTCGGGGCGACGGCTCAGGCCGCCGCGAGCTTCAGCTTGTTACGCCAGTTCGGGTACAGCTTGTCGGCGTCCTGCGGGAAGCTCTCGAAGGCGCGGGCGAATTCGCGGTGATCCTTGGCGAACTCGACCGGATCGGCGCCGAGCTTCCAGCACTGCTCGGCCTGGCGCAGCGACTTGGCGCCGGCCGCACCGCCATCGAGATGGCCGAACGCGCCGCCGCCCGCCGTCATGATCAAATTGGAATGGCCGAGATTGTCGAAGAAGCCCGGCATCCGCAGCGCATTCATGCCGCCCGAGATGATCGGCGTGGTCGGATTGAGGCCGAGCCACTCCTGGTGGAAGTACGGACCGTCGGCCGAGTCCTGCGTGATCATGAAGGCCGAGGCGCGGTCGGAGGCTTCGCCTTCCATCTTGCCGAAGCCCATGGTGCCGACATGGATGCCGGAGGCGCCCTGCAGCCGGGCCATCTTCGACAGCACGAACGCGGTGTAGCCGCGCTTGCTCTGCGGCGAGGTGACGGCGCCGTGGCCGGCGCGGTGATAATGCAGATACTGCTTCGGGAAGCGGCGACGCGCGGTGGTCACCGCCGCGGGCCCGGCGACGTAGCCGTCGACCAGGAAGGCGACGTGGTCGGCGTTGTCGGCGAACGTCTCCAGGATATACTCGCCGCGCGCCACCATCTCGTAGTGATCGTCGGCGGTGATGTTGAACGAGAACAGCTTGGCCTCGCCGGTCTTGTCCTGGGCGCGGCGCATCGCGTCGGCGACGGCGCGCACCGTGTCCTTGAACGGCGCGAACACCTGGTTGCCCTGGGGTTCGTCGTTCTTGATGAAGTCGCCGCCGAGCCAGAAATCATAGCAGGCATTGGCGAAGGGCTGCGGCCGCAGGCCGAGCTTCGGCTTGATGATGGTGCCGACGATGAAGCCGCCATCGACCACCGGCCGGCCGAGCACGCGCCACAGATCCTTGATCGTGGTCGAGGGGCCGTCGAACAGCTTCAAGTAAGCCGGCGGCACGTAGAAGTCGTACATCTTGGCGTATTCGACGTCGCCCATGCCCTGGTTGTTGCCGATCGTCAGCGTCAAGAACGACGCGATCATGGCGCGGCCGTCGATCACGTTGCGGTCGAACAGTTCGATCGGATAGGCGATCTTCATCAACTGCTTGGCTTCGTCGATCTCGTACACCAGCGCGTCGACGCCGCGGGTGAAGTCGTCGGTGGTCGAGACTTCGACGTTGGTGCCGGTCGACGATTCAGCCGCGAAGTGCGCGGCGGTCTGGAGGAAATTGCCGAAGCCGTCCTTCGGCTTGATGATGTAGGCGCACAGCACGTGCCGTCCGCCCGCGATCAGATCGCTTTCCTTGAGGGCGAGGTTGGCGTAGCGATTGGACTGGTCCATGACGAACTCCTGAGTGCCGGCCATTGCCGGCGTGATGCATCCCGAAAATTCGCCGCGCAGACGCGCGGCCGCGCGGAGACCCTTCTCCCCGCGCGTGAACTCTCCCCGTGATTTCTTGAGCCCGCGGTTAGTCCGCGGGTGCTGAACGCGCCGCGGTTACTCGGCGGCGCGCGCGACCTGGCCGATCTGCGGATCGAGCGAGCCCGACTTGTAGCGCTTGGCCATTTCGGACATCGGCACGACCTTGATCTTGCTGGCGTGGCCGGCGGTGCCGAACTGCTCGAAGCGCAGCCGGCAAACGTCGCGCATCGCATCCATCGCGGGCTTGAGGAATTTGCGCGGATCGAACTCCGCCTTGTTCTGGGTCGCGACCTTGCGGAACACGCCGGTCATCGCCAGGCGGCAGTCGGTGTCGATGTTGACCTTGCGGACGCCGTGCTTGATGCCGCGCACGATCTCCTCGACCGGCACACCAAACGTCTGCGGCATCGCGCCGCCGAACTCGTTGAAGATGTCCTGCAGATCCTGCGGCACCGACGACGAACCGTGCATCACCAGATGGGTGTTCGGCAGCCGGCGGTGGATCTCCTCGACCACCTTCATGGCCAGCACGTCGCCGTCCGGCTTGCGGCTGAATTTGTAGGCGCCGTGCGAGGTACCCATCGCGATCGCCAGCGCATCGACCTTGGTGGCGCGAACGAAGTCGACCGCCTGGTCCGGATCGGTCAGCAATTGCTCGCGGCTGACCTTGCCCTCGACGCCGTGGCCGTCTTCCTGCTCGCCGCCGCCGTGCTCCAGCGAGCCGAGCACGCCGAGCTCACCTTCCACCGAGGCGCCGACCCAATGCGCCATGTCGGTGACGCGGCGGGTGATGTCGACATTGTACTGATAGTCCGCCGCGGTCTTGGCGTCGGCCTTGAGCGAGCCGTCCATCATCACCGACGTGAAGCCGTAGCGGATCGCGGTGGCGCAGGTGGCTTCGTCGTTGCCGTGGTCCTGATGCATGCACAGCGGGATGTCCGGATACATCTCGGCCAGCGCGTCGATCATCTTCGCCAGCATGATGTCGTTGGCGTAGGAGCGCGCACCGCGCGAGGCCTGGATGATCACCGGAGCGTCGACCGCAGCCGCCGCCTCCATGATCGCCAGGCCCTGCTCCATGTTGTTGATGTTGAACGCGGGCACGCCGTAGCTGTGCTCGGCGGCGTGATCCAATAGCTGCCTCAGGGTGATACGCGCCATGATGTCTCCTACTGACTAACCGTGTGACGACGCTGCGGTCGTGAAGGACGAAATGGGTTTCAATGCTTGCCGCGGGCGATCGCGCCCTTGGCGGCGTCCACCACCGCATCGGTGGTGATGCCGAACTTCTGGTACAGCACCGGCGCGGGCGCCGAGGCACCGAAGCCGGTCATGCCGACGAAGGCACCGCTGTCGCCGATCCAGCGCCGCCAATCGGTGTCGCGCGCCGCCTCGATGCCGACCCGCGGCGCACTGCCGAGCACGCCGGCCCGATACGCGTCGTCCTGTTCGGCGAACAGTTCGAAGCACGGCGCCGACACCACCGCGGCCTTGATCCCCTCGGCCTCGAGCTTGCAGGCTGCTTCCAGCGCGAGCGAGAGTTCCGAGCCGGTGGCGATCAGTGTGACATCGCGGGCGCCGGGATCGATGACCAAATAAGCGCCACGCGAAACCGGATTGTCGGTGACGCCGTTCGGCCGAGGCAGCATTGGCAGCGCCTGGCGCGACAGCGCCAGCACCGAGGGCCGATGCGCCTGCTTCAGCGCCACGTCCCAGGCCTGCGCGGTTTCGATCGCGTCGGCCGGACGGAACACCAGCACGTTCGGGATCGCGCGCAGCGAAGCGACGTGCTCGACCGGCTGGTGCGTCGGGCCGTCTTCGCCGAGGCCGATCGAATCGTGGGTCATCACATGGATGACGCGCGCGCCCATCAGCGCCGCGAGGCGGATCGCCGGCCGGCTGTAGTCGGCGAACACCAGGAAGGTACCACCGAACGGGATGAAGCCGCCATGCAGCGCGATGCCGTTCATCGCCGCCGCCATGCCGAATTCGCGGATGCCGTAGTGCAGATAGTTGCCGCCGAAGGCGCCCGGCTTCACCGAAGCGGAGCCCTTGGCCTGCGTCAGGTTGGAATGCGTCAGGTCAGCCGAGCCGCCGAGCAGGTTTGGCGACGCCGGCACCAGCGCATTGATGGTGAGCTGCGACGCCTGACGGGTGGCGATCGACGGCTGCTCGGACGCGAAGCCGGCGATCAGCGCCTTCAACGCCGGCTCGTAGTCGGCCGACAGCTTGCCGGCAAGGTTGTTCTCGAAGCCGGCGCGGGTCGCGGCATCGAGATCGCCGAGCCGCTGCGTCCAGGCCTGATGCGCCGCCTTGCCGCGGCTACCGGCTTCGCGCCAGCGCGCCAGGATGGCGTCCGGCACTTCGAACGCCGGATAGGGCCAACCGAGCGCCGCGCGGGTCTTCTCTATTTCCTCGGCGCCGAGCGGCGCGCCGTGCGCCTTCTCGGTGCCCTCGACCTTGGGCGAGCCGAAGCCGATCTTGGTGCGGCAGGCGATCAGCGACGGCCGGTCGCTCGCCTTGGCGGCCTCGATCGCCGCCGCTACCGCGTCGGGATCATGACCGTCGACGCGGGTCGTCGCCCAGCCCGACGCCGCGAAGCGCGCGAGCTGATCGTCCGAGCAGGACAGCGAGGTGTTGCCGTCGATCGAGATGTGGTTGTCGTCCCACAGCACGATCAGCTTGTTCAGCTTGAGGTGGCCGGCCAGCGAAATCGCCTCGTGGCTGACGCCTTCCATCAGGCAGCCGTCGCCGGCGATCACATAAGTATAGTGATCGACCAGCGCGTCACCGTAGCGCGCATTCATCATGCGCTCGGCGAGCGCCATGCCGACCGAAGTGGCGAGGCCCTGGCCGAGCGGGCCGGTGGTGGTCTCGACGCCTTGGGTGTGTCCGTATTCCGGATGGCCGGGGGTCTTCGATCCCCACTGCCGGAACGCCTTGATCTCGTCGATCGTCACTTCCGGATAGCCGGTCAGATGCAGCAGCGCATACAGCAGCATCGAGCCGTGGCCGGCCGACAGCACGAAGCGGTCGCGGTCCGGCCACGCCGGATCGGCCGGATCGAACTTCAGGAAGCGAGTGAACAGAACCGTGGCGACGTCGGCCATGCCCATCGGCATGCCGGGGTGGCCGGACTTCGCCTTCTCCACCGCGTCGATGGCGAGGAAGCGGATCGCGTTCGCCATGTCGCGATGGCTGACCTGATCGTGGAGTTCGCGTGCGGGGATATTCAAACCGGCCTCCCGGAAATGGGGTGAATAAGCATGGTTATTTGACGCCGCGCTTGCGGTCGATCAGCTGCATGATCAGCGGCGTCAGGATCAGCTGCATCGCCAGATCGAGCTTGGCGCCGTGGATCACGATGGAATTGGCGCGCGACATGAAGCTGCCCTGGATCATCGACAGTAGATAAGCGAAGTCGATGCCGCGCGGGTTCTTGAAGCGGATCACCACCATCGATTCGTCGGCGGTCGGGATCCAGCGCGCGATGAACGGGTTCGAGGTATCGACCGTCGGCACGCGCTGGAAGTTGATGTCGGTCTCGGCGAATTGCGGCACGATGTAGTGCACGTAGTCCGGCATGCGGCGCAGGATGGTGTCGGTCACCGCCTCGGTCGAGTAGCCGCGCGCCGCGCGGTCGCGGTGCAGCTTCTGGATCCATTCGAGGTTGATCACCGGCACGACGCCGATCTTGAGGTCGGCATGCTGCGCGACGTTGACCTTGTCGGTGATCACCGCGCCGTGCAGGCCTTCGTAGAACAACAGGTCGGACTGCGGATCGAGATCGCGCCAGCCGGTGAAATTTCCGGGCGGCACGCCGTGCAGCGCGGCTTCCTCGTCGTCGTGCACGTAATGCCGGGTGCGGCCGGTGCCCTTCTCGGCGTAGTCGCGGAAAGTCTGCTCCAGCTCCTCGAACAGATTGGTCTCGGGGCTGAAATGGCTGAAGTGGCGATTCCCGCGCTCCGCTTCCTCGGCCATCCTGTTGCGCATGTCGATGCGATTGTAGCGATGGAACGCGTCGCCTTCGATGAAGGCGGCGTTGACGTTCTCGCGGCGGAAGATCTGCTCGAACGTCTTCTTCACCGACGTCGTGCCGGCGCCGGAGGAGCCGGTGATGGAAATGATCGGATGCTTGCGGGACATGGAGTTGTACTTCCAGACGTGATGATTAGACGCGGAACAGGCCGCGGCGGCCGAACAGCGGCGCGGTGCGCGCGGCGGCGCTCGGATCGGTGTGCAGCAGCTCGATGCGGTTGACCTTGTCGAGCGAGCCCATGATCAACGGCGAGCGCTGATGGATGGCGCGGGCGGTGAGATCGAGCACCCGCTCGCGGCCGGTCGAGGCGCCGCCGCCGGCCTGCTCCATCACGAAGGCCATCGGATGGGTTTCGTACAGCAGCCGCAGCCGGCCCTCGCCGTAGCCTGGGCGCTGATCGGCCGGATACAGGAATACGCCGCCGCGGGTCAGGATGCGATATGCCTCGGCCACCAGCGAGCCGATCCAGCGCATGTTGAAGTCCTTGGCGCGCGGGCCGTCGGCGCCGGCGATGCACTCGTCGACGAAGTCGCGCACCGGCTGCTCCCAGTGGCGGTGGTTCGAGGCGTTGATGGCGTATTCGGCGGTGTCGGCGGGCACCTTCACCTGCTCGCGGATCAGCCGATACTCTTTCGCCTTGCGATCCAGCGTGAAGATGTCGACGCCGTCGCCGAGCGTCAGTACCAGCGAGGTCTGCGGCCCGTACACCACGAAGCCGGCGGCGAGCTGACAGCTGCCCGGCGCGCTGAACGGCGCCACACCGGCCTCGTTCGGGATGATCGAGAAGATGGTGCCGACCGTCATGTTGGTGTCGATGTTCGACGAGCCGTCGAGCGGATCGTAAGCGATCGAGATCGGCGCCTGCGGATCGCCCATCACCAGCGTGTCGGACTCTTCGGAGGCGAGCGCCGCATAGGACACATCCTTCAGCGCTGCGATGACGGCCTGGTCGGCCTTGACGTCGAGGTCCTTCTGCACGTCGCCGTCGGCATTGCTGCCGCCATGCGCCGCCCCGGTGATGCCGGCCAGCGCGCCCTGGCCGATCAGTTCGGAGATACCGACCGAAGCGCCGGCGATCGCACCGACCGCCGCCGCGACGGCTCGCTTCCGCGGATCCGTCCCATAGGACTCCAACAGACGTGATAGCGTCTGACCCTGATCCATGACTGTCCCCCACAACGAAGCCTGACTTGCCATCCCTCCGGCTTCGGTGCCGGGAGCTTGTGAGCCGAAGGGCGGCATAAGCAAAGCTTGAATTTCCTTGGTACCACCTCAGGAATTTTTATATTCCAGTGAACGCAACCGCACATGGGTACCGCAGACACGGCGGGGCATGGCCGATCCTGCACATTTAGTCGAACGCCGCCGTGATTTAGATCAGAACTCCGGGCCGGAAATCGCGCAGAGGGCGAGATCGATGCGCGCCGCAACCACGCCTTATACTTTCGCATCATCGATGGGGCCGCATCGGCGGCTCAGGCGCCTCTCAAATACCGGCACTTGACGCTTCCGAGCCTTCTCTGAAACATACGAAAGTTCAAACGAAACAGAGCCGTGAGGATCAAGGCGGGAATGCCCCCCTCACGGAGCCCAGGGGGAGACGACATGACTGAGGCAGTGATGGCCGGCGCGGAGCCGTTCGCGTTCGACGGCGGCAAGACCGGCGTGCTGGTGTTGCACGGATTTACCGGCAGCCCGCAGAGCATGCGTTATCTTGGCGAGCGCCTCGGCGAGCGCGGCTACTCGGTCCTCGGCCCGCGCCTGCCCGGCCACGGCATCTCGCCGGCCGCGATGGCCAAGACCACCGCCAGCGATTGGGTCGCCTGCGCCGAAGACGCGCTGCTCGAACTCTCCGCCAAGTGCGACAAGGTGTTCGTCACCGGCCTGTCGATGGGCGGCACGCTGTCGCTGTATCTGGCCGCTGCGCATCCCGACAAGGTCGCCGGCGTGATTCCGATCAACGCCGCCGTGCAGGTCGATTCGCCCGATATGGCCGGCGTGGCGTTCGCCCGCAACATGCCGGAGTTCGTGCCCGGCATCGGCTCGGACATGATGGATACCTCGGTCAAGGAGCTCGCCTACGACCAGGTGCCGGTGACCTGCTTCAAGCAAGTGATCGGGCTGGCCGCGGCGGCGCGGGCGATGCTGCCGAAGATCAAATGCCCGACCTTCGTGATCAACTCGCGGGTCGATCACGTGCTGATGCCGCACAACGCCACGATCATCGCCAGCCATGTCGGCTCGGACCGCGTCGAGCTGCTGTGGCTCAACAACTCGTATCACGTCGCCACGATCGACACCGACAAGGACCTGATCGCCAGCGAACTGCACAGCTTCGTGCAGCGCAACCTCTGACGCGCTCAGAGCCGCGCTTGCAGCACCTGCCTGATCTCGTCGTCGGTCAGCACGATCGGATTGGTCTTCATGCTGGAGCCGCGGCTCGCCGCGACGATGCGGCCGACGTCGCTTGCGGCGACGCCGAGCGACGTCAGCATCGGCAGCGCCAAACGCTGGGTCCAATCTTCCAGCGTGGCGACGAGATGGTCGCAATCCTGCTCGGCGCTGACGCCGTCACGGCCGGACAACAGCCGGCCGATCTCGGCATACTTGGCGAGCGCGCGGGACTGAGGCTCGCGGGTGCGTAGCGCCGCGATATTGATGCGCGTCGCCGCGGCGAGCAGCGTGCCGCACACCACGCCGTGGCCGATCGGGAAGTACGCGCCGAGCGGCGAGGCCAGCCCGTGCACCGAGCCCAATCCGGTCTGTGCCAGGCAGATGCCGGATTGCAGCGACGCATAGGCCATCCGCGCCATCGCCTGCTCGGCGGCGGCGCCACCCTCGTACCAAGCCAGCAAGCCATCGCGCGCCGCGCGCAGGCCGGACAGCGCCAGCGCATCGGTGAATTCGTTGGCGCCGGTCGAGACGTAGGATTCGAGCAGCTGCGTCAGCGCGTCCATGCCGTTGGCGGCGATCAGCGCCGGCGGGCAGCCGGCCAATAGCTCCGAATCGACCAGCGCGATTTCGGCGACCAGCGCCTCGTCGCGAAACGACTTCTTGAAGCCGTCCGGCCCGTGGCGCGACAGCACTGCGTTCTTGGTTGCCTCGGAGCCGGTGCCCGCGGTGGTCGGCACCGCGATGAACGGCGTTGCGGGGCCGCTATACGACACCTCAGGGCCGACGCCTTCGAGATGATCCATCACCGAATTGCCGGGCTTCAGCAGGCCAGCGATCGCCTTGGCGGCATCGAGCGCGCTGCCGCCGCCGAGGCCGATCACGACGTCGATGACGGCGCCCTTGAACTGGCGCACGGCGTCGTCAACGAGCTCCGGCGACGGCTCACCGCTGACAACAACGCGCTCGCAGCTCAGCCCGCGCTCGGCAAGCTTCACCAGTAGCGGCGCGGCGTAGGGCGCGGCATCGAAGGAATGTGCGCCGGTGACCAGCAGCACGCGGCGGCCGTAGCGCGCGGCGAGGTCGGGCAGCTTGGCGGTCGCGCCGGCGCCGAACTGGATGCGGGGCAGACGGGCGATCGAGAAGGGAGAGATCATCAGACGCTCGGATCAGGTCCGCGCATCAGCCGCGCGGCTCGGTCGACACCGGCGCGAGGGCTCGCGCCGCGCTGCTCGAGTGCGGCGCGGACGAAGACTAGCAGGTTCGGCGTGGCCGCCGCTACGGCGCGAGATATTGCAGCAGCCGTGGATCGTTGCGGACCTCGTCGGCGGTGCCGGTGAGCGCGACGCGGCCGCGGTCCAGCACATAAGCGCGGTCGGCGACGCGCAGCGCCAGATCGAGATGCTGCTCGACGATGATCACCGCAATGTCCTTGGCCAGCGCCACCAGCCGGTCGGTGATCTCCTCGATGACGCCGATCCACACGCCCTCGGTCGGCTCGTCGAGCAGCAGCACGCGCGGCTCCGACAGCAGCGCGCGGCCGATCGCCAGCATCTTGCGTTCGCCGCCCGACAGAGTGCCGGCGGCCTGATCGAGCCGCTGGCCGAGCTTGGGGAACATCTCCAGCACGCGATCGACCGCGCGGCTGTCTTTATTGGTCAGCGCCCCGACCGCGAGATTGTCGCGGATCGACAGCCGCGCGAACACCGGATGGTCCTGCGGCACATAGCCGAAGCCGGCGCGGATGCGCTGCTCGGTCGGCAGCTTGGTGACGTCGCGGGCATCGAGCGAGACCTGGCCGCGCTTGACCGGCAATTCGCCCATGATCGCCTTCATCAGCGTGGTCTTGCCGGCGCCGTTGCGGCCCAGAATGGCGACGCCGCCGCGCCACGGCGCCGACATCGTCACGCCGAACAGCACCTGGCTGCGACCGTAGCCGGCATCGAGATCGCGGATATCGAGATAATGATCTTCAAGCACGGCGCAGATACACCTCTTGAACCTTCGGGCTCGCCTGGATCTGCTCGATGGAGCCGGTGTCGAGCACCGCCCCCTGATCGAGCACGGTGAGCCGGTCGCAGATATCGCGGATGAAATCGAGATCGTGCTCGACGATGACCAGCGAGCAGCGCGACTTGATCGGCGCCAGCAGCTCGCCGGTGACGCGGCGCTCCTCGAGGCTCATGCCGCCGGTCGGCTCGTCGAGCAGCAACAGCTTCGGCTCGGGCGCCAGCGCCATCGCGATCTCCAGCCATTGCTGCTGACCGTGCGACAGCGCCGCCGCGGGCTCGCCGGCGCGATCGACCAGCCGGAACTGCTCCAGCATCGCCATCACCTTGTCGTGCAGCAGGCCGCGGGTGCGCGAGAACATCAGCTTGCCGAGCGCGGTCTGGCCCTGCAACGCCAGCAGCACGTTGTCGTACAGCGTCAGCGCCGGCAGCACGCTGGTGATCTGGAATTTCAGGCTCATCCCGGCGCGGGCACGCTCGGCCGGCGACGCCGCGGTGATGTCGTTGCCGTCGAAGGTGACGCGGCCCTCGGTCGGAACTTCGGCGCCGGCGATGCACTTCATCATCGTGCTCTTACCGGAGCCGTTCGGCCCGATCAGCCCGTGAAACTCATTGGGCTGCACGATCAGCTCGGCGCCGTTGAGCGCGGTGAGCTTGCCGAAGATCTTGATCAGGCCGCGGGCCTCAAGCAGCGCCATGGCCGCGCTCCTTCTTGCCGGCCGCCGGCGGGCGACCGAAATTGCCGATGCGCTCGCGCTCGCTGAGGATCAGGCTGATCAGTCCGGCCGGCCGGAACAGGATCACCGCCAGCATCAGGCAGCCCAGGATGATCGGCCAGATGTCCTGGTAGTTGTTCGACAGCCAGAACGACACCAGCTCGATCACCACGGTGCCGATCACCGCGCCGATCAGCGTGCCGGAGCCGCCGAACAGCACATACAGCACCACCTGGGTCGACATCACCACGCCCAGCATGTTGGGCCAGACGAAGCCCTCGTGGAATGCGTAGAGGCTGCCGGCGAGGCCGGCGATGGCGCCGCCGAGCGAGAAGATGATCGCCTTGATGTGCTGAACCTTGTAGCCGAAGAACGCGATGCGCTGCTCGTTCTCGCGCAGGCCCGCCAGCGCCAGGCCGAACTGCGACCGCACCAGGAACCGGCAGCCGAGATAGACCACGAACAGGATCGCTAGCACGAAATAGTAGAAGACCGGCCCCTCGGTCAGATCATAGCTGCCGATATGCATCGGCGGGATCGACGGGATGCCGTTCTGGCCGCCGAGATAGTACCAGCCGCGGGCCAGACGGTCGAAGGCGTAGGAACCGGTGAGCGTACCGAGCGACACGAAGATGACGCTGGACGGGTTGCGGCCGAGCAGCAGGAAGCCGCCGATCAGCAGCGCGATCGCAAAGCCGATCAGCACGCCCGCCGGGATCACCAGCAGCATCGAGGTGATGTCGAGATCGCGCGCCAGCAGAGCGACGCCGTAGCCGGCGGAACCGAAGAACACCGCCTGGCCGAAACTCATGATGCCGGAATAGCCCCACACCAGATCGAACGACAGCGCGAACAGGCACAGGATCAGCACCCGCGTGCCGAACACCGTCAAATAATCCTGCAGCACCAGCGGCAGCAGCAGCCCGATCGCGAGCAGCGTCAGCTCGATGATCGGCAGCACCTTGCGGCGGCGAGCGCGCGGCACGGCGACCGGCGCGAGAGTCGAAGTAGCTTCCGTCATCGATCCGCCAGGGTGAGGAACAATCGGGGCGTATGATCATAAGCAAGACGCGTGCCCCCTGCTCCCTCGCCCCGCTTGCGGGGAGAGGGCCGGTGTGAGGGGGCGTCTCCGCGAGTCGCAGAAGCTCGGCCGCGCCGAGGCGCCCCCTCACCC
>NZ_LJIC01000038.1 GCF_001295845.1 Rhodopseudomonas sp. AAP120
TCGCCACCCCACCCCGCTCGCTGCGCGAGCGACCCTCCCCCTCCGGGGGAGGGTGACGTCAGGTGAGTTCTGTCTCCGCATCGATCTCGAGCCAGGCGCCGCGGTCGCGGGCGCGCCAGCTGACGATGCGATAGATCCGCGCGCCATCGCTGAAGCGATGTGCGCGGCTCAGCGCGACGCCGCCGCGCAGCGTGATGCTGACGCGCTGCACCGCGCGGGAATCGTCGGCGGTGACGCGGTCGCGCGCCGGATGCGGCGCGAGCTGCGCCCACAGCACGGCCTGCGCCGCGTAGTTGCGCACGACGCCGCCCTGGCCGTCATCGCTCTCGACCGGCGCCTCGAGGGTCAGGCGCGTGGTGAGTTTGCCGGGATCGCTCATAGCGCCGGCACCCGGAAGCTCGCGAGCATCGCCGCGACGCTGCCGGGCAGCATCGCCACGCTGCTGCCGACCGCGACCAGGCCGCGATTGTCGTACCAATGCGCCGCCAGCGTCCGCACCGCGTGGCGCAGCAGCTCGGGCACATCGGACGGCGATGCGCCAAAACCGAGCTCGACATCGAGCGCGATGCCGCGCCCCGGCTGCGGCAGCGCGTCGGCCGGCGCGATGATCACCCCGCCCGCGACATCGACCACGAAGCGGCCGACGTCGATCGCCTGCGCACCGCCGGCTGCACCGATCACCCGCGCGGCGGTGAGCGCGCGCAGCGGCCCGAGCCGCGGCCGAATCCGCCCGTCGCGCGGCCAGGACTCGTAACTCAGCCGCCAGCTCTGCAGCAGCAGCGCGCGGCGGGTCAGCGCCTCGACCTGGCCCCGCGCGGCGGCGAGCAGCGAGGCGATCACCGCGTCGTCGGCCTCGTGCTCGACGCGCAGAAACGCTTTCAATTCGGCGACGGTCCACGGCTCGACCGTCGGCCCCGTCAATAGCAGCGCGGCCATGCCGGCCTCCTTCGTCATGATCCGGTTGACAGCGGCGCCGCGGCGGGGCTGGTGAGGCGCATGCGCGCTTTCGCCCTCTCGCTGCTTCTCACCGCTCTTGCCACCCCCGCCGCCGCGATGGTCGGCGGCGCGCGCGAGGATGCGGCGCTCGGCCGCGCGGTGGTCACCATCGTCGGCTCGCGCGGCAATTTCTGTTCGGGCACGCTGATCGCGCCGGACCTGGTGCTGAGCGCCGCGCATTGCGTCGGCCCGGGCGCGGACTACAAGATCGTGCAGCTCGACGCGCAAAGGCAGCCGCAGCTGCGCGACATCCGCCGTGTCGCCGCGCATCCGTCGTTCGACATCAAGGCGGTGCTGGCGCATCGCGCCAGCGCCGACGTCGCGCTGCTGCAGCTCGCCGCCCCCCTGCCCGGCAAATCGCCGCTGCCGCTCGGCGCGCCGGGCGATCCGCTCGCGGCGGGCCAGAGCTTCACCGTCGCCGGCATCGGCGTCGCGATCCGCGGCGACGGCAAGAGCGGCGGCACCGTGCGCAGCGCCGCGCTGGTCGCCACCGGCCGCCCCGGCCGGCTGCAGATCCGCCTGGTCGATCCGGCAACCAACAACGCCCGCGACGGCCAGGGCGCCTGCACCGGCGATTCCGGCGGCCCGGCGCTGCAAGCGCAGGACGGCCGCGCCGTGATCATCGGCGTGGTGTCGTGGTCGACCGGCGCCGGCAACGCCGCCGGCTGCGGCGGCCTCACCGGCATCACGCCGCTGACGCTGTATCGCGACTGGATCGAGCGCACCGCGCAAAGCTGGGGCAGCGCGCTGGCAAGGTAGGCCCAGCGCTTTGCAGCCATCTCCCAGCTTCGCCAAGCAAACACCTCATCCTGAGTAGCCGGGGCGCCTCGAAGGATGGGCCGCGGGCATCGCGAGCGCATCGCGCGTGGCGCTCATGGTTCGAGACGCCCGGCTGCGCCGGGCTCCTCACCATGAGGGCTGCGGGTTGTGGCTGAGGCCGCCCCAGTCCGCCCCGCCTCCTTCAGCATTCATTAACCATGTTGCCGCACCGTGCCAGCTCAACCGGAGCCGACCCATGCGCCTCGCTGTCCTGCTGCTGCTTACTCTCGCCGCCGTGCCGGCGCGGGCGGCGGATCTGCCGATGCGCAGCAAGATCGGGCAAATCTTTGCCGAGCCGGAAGCGCGCGGCCGCGTCGCCGTCGTCGTTCAACCGCCGCAGGACACCATCAGCGCCTACCCGGTCTACGCGCCCGAGGTCGACATCCCGCCGCTGGTCAACGGCTATTACGGCAAGCCGAACTCCTATCACTACTTCAACTACTACGGCACGCCGGCGAGCGCGATCTACAGCCGCCTGCCCTATGCCTGCGGCTGGCACGGCTACTGCTAAGCCGCTGCCGCGACCGGGCACCCGCGCGGCGTCACGCCGTCAGCGCCGCGGCTTGCGCTTGGCCTTGCGCGGCGTGTCGACGCGCTGCCGCGGATACACCGCCGGCGGCGTCGTATACGGCTGCTGCAGCTGCTGCCGCGATTCCTGCAGCCGGCGCTGATAGCCCGGCGAATCCATGATACTCGGCGCCCCGCCGCGCGCGGCGGCCGGGCCGCTAGCGAAAGCGACCAGCGCCAGCGCGGCACAGGCGGCGGATAGTGTGATTGTTCGCTTCATGCGGTCCTCCCTCCCGCGGCAAATCCCGCGGCGCGCGATGGTTCCGCGACCGACCCGCGAGGGGTGCTGCCGGGCGGGTGAGCCGCAGCCCCCGCCGAGTCACATCGCCACGAGCATCGCACAGTGTGGTCGCTGGCGCTCGACCGATCCTACTGAGCCAAAAGCCGGCTCACCAGTCACTGCGACACATATGTGCCTTCGTCCAGCGCTCGCAGCATGCCGCGCGCGTCCGCGACCTGGGGCATGTATCCCGAGGCCACCACACTCTCCAGTGCGCTTCTGGCTTGATCAGGCGCAAGCGCGAGAAGCTGGATCGCCGCCATCAGCCGCACCTGAACGTTCTCGGACTGCAGTAGCGGCAGCAATGCCAAACGCTGATCGCCAGCACGCGACTTCAACTCGTCGCAGATAGCCACCATCTGCCCGAAAAGCCGATTATACCGCGACGCCTGCCAGCACCAACTCGCATCGCATTGCTCCGTCGTGATGGTTTCGAACAACGCGACGAGTTCCGACGTGGCTGCATCTTGATACCGAGTTCTCTTCGTCATGTGAGCGATCCGGTGTGCGGCCTCGGAAATCATGATCGCGCATGACGTCGCAATTTCCAAGGCTCCAGCCGGATAACGTATCGGGTAGATGGCGCGCCGATCAGGCGCGCCGTCCGATACTTCGTCAGCTCGCCGCGAACTTCAGCAGCTTGATCGCGTCGAAGTCCTGGACGCCGCCGCCGACGCGCTTGGTGGTGTAGAACAGCACGTAGGGCTTGGCGGAATACGGATCGCGTAGCACGCGGACGCCCTGGCGATCGACCACGAGATAACCGCGCAGGAAGTCGCCGAACGCCACGCTGAGCGAGTTCGCCGCGATGTTCGGCATGTCCTCGGCCTCGACCAGCGGGAAGACGCACACTCCTGCGTGTCCGGGAAGGTCCCGTCTTGCCGTCGCAACAACAATCAGCGACTTCTGCCCATAGTTGAGGCTGCAGCGCGATGCCGCAACATTAGAGCGTTGGGATGAAAAGATGCAGGTGGCAGTTAGGGCTTTAGCGGGCAACTGGGATTTGGGCTACGCGCTGGACAAACATATTATATCTAGCGTCTATCTTGGAAAGGACGAGCATGGGCATGACCGGTTCGACAACACTAGATCGGAGCCGGGCGAAGCGCTCTTCAAGCTCAAATACCGAAACGACTGGATGCAAGTGCAGCCGCTTGCGGAGCAGCTTCGCATTTCCCTGCTGCCGCTCCTTCCCGATGTCGGCCTGATCGTTCCGATGCCAGCCTCTGTAGAACGCCCGCGGCAACCCGTGACGGAGATCGCCCGCGAACTCGGACGATTGGCAAATATTCCCGTGTTTGAGACGATGGTGGTCAAAACGGCTGCTCCCGCGGGCGCACCGCAGCTCAAGAATTTGACCTCGAAAGATGAGAAAGCGGCTGCACTCGCCGGCCGTTTCGCGGTAAATGATGTGGTCACCAACGCTGGCCAATGGAACGCACTGCTGCTCGACGATCTGTTCTATACTGGCGCTTCGATGGAAGCTGTCTGCGCTGCCCTACGCACCTATCCGAAGATCGGAAAGATATACGCAGGCGCAATCATACAGGGACGTATCTCGTGACAACCGTGTTCATCGCAGGTTCGCTTTCAATCAGCCGCCTCGACGCCAGGGTTAGGCAGCGCATCGCGACCATCGCGGCATCCGACCTCGATGTCGTTGTCGGCGATGCGGACGGTGCCGACACGTCGATTCAGGCTTGCTTGGCAGAGAATGCTGCGCGCCGCGTGACGGTGTATTGCAGCGGAAACGAACCGCGTAACAATGTCGGCGGCTGGGCGGTGAGGTCCGTTCATCCAACGGCCACGCCGGGCAGTCGCGCATTCTTCACTGCGAAAGACCTCGAAATGGCTCGTGTTAGCGACGTCGGTCTGATGATCTGGGACAGCAAGAGCACCGGCACACTGAGCAACGTCATCGAACTCCTCGACCGCGACAAGAAAACCGTGGTGTTCGTCAACAAGATGAAGGATTTCGTTACCGTCGGCGATGTCGCGGGATTGGAGCATCTGCTGACGATGATGTCTAATAGTGCGCGCGCCAAGGCCGAGGACAAGGTCGGGCTCGGCGCGCGATTGCAGGGTCTGTCGCAAAAGCAACTTTCGTTGGCGATCTGATCAATTTGAGTAAGCGGGCCGGCCGTAGCCCGCTTTGAGCGCAGCATTTTGCGGGTGGCCGCGTCCGAGTGGCGCTTTGCTCGTCCGGGCCACAAGTCGGCGGTCGCCGCAAGGTGGGATGCGGCTCTGTACGCCCAACCCACCCAACGGTGCCGCGCCCGTGCGCTCAGCTCGCCGCGAACTTCAGCAGCTTGATCGCATCGAAGTCCTGGACGCCGCCGCCGACGCGCTTGGTGGTGTAGAACAGCACGTAGGGCTTGGCGGAATACGGATCGCGCAGCACGCGGACACCCTGGCGATCGACTACTAAATAACCGCGGAGGAAATCGCCGAACGCGACGCTGAGCGAGTTCGGCGCGATGTCCGGCATGTCCTCGGCCTCGACCAGCGGGAAGGTCATCAGCGAGGCGCGGCCGCCCGCCTGCGCCGGCGGCTGCCACAGATAGCTGCCGGTGGAGTCCTTGAACTTGCGGATCGCCGCCTGAGTCTTGCGGTTCATCACGAAGGCGCCGTTCTGCCGGTAGCCGGCCTTGAGCGCGTAGATCAGATCGACCAGCACGTCGGACGGATCGTCCTCCGGGAACGCGCCGGCGGCACCCGTCGCCACGTAACCGAGATTGCCCCAGCTCCACGAGCCGTTCGCCACCACCGGCGAGGCGAGAAATCCCTTCGGCTTGTTGACGCCGTCGCCGTGCACGAATGCCGCGCCCTCCTGCACCGCGAAGGTGAGTTCGACCTCCGAGGCGATCCACTCGTCGATGTTGACCGCGCTGTCGTCGAGCAGCGTCGCGGTCGCCGCCGGCATCGCGTACAGCTCCATCGCCGGGAACGACAACGCGTCGAGCGTCGGCGACGTCGTCTGCGTCCGCGCGTCGGTTTCGCCGACCCAGCCGGTCGCCGGCCCCGCCGTCATGAACGGCTTCTTGTAGACGCTGCCGGAAATCTCGCGAACCGACGCGATGGCGCGGATCGGCGAGATCGCCGCCAGCCGCGACGCGATCGCGTGCTCGAGTTCGACCGGCACCAGATAGCCGCCGTCCGGATTGGAGCCGATCGACAGCGCCTTGGTCTCGATCTGGCGCAGCGGCGCCGCATCGCCGGAGCGAACATAGGTCTCGAACGCGCTCTTGTGCTCGCGGCCTCCCGCGAAATAATCGGCGCGACGGCCATCGAGCTGCGGCCGCGCCTGCTTCAGCGCGTAGTCCTCGATCCGCTTCAGCCGCAAGTCGATCGCATCGGAGATGCGGTCGACCTTCTCCTCCAACAGCACGTCGCCGCGGCGGCGCTCGAGCGCGGCGAGCCGCTCGTCATTGGCGGCCTTGAACTCGTCGTGCGTGCGCAGCAGCTCGTCATGCATGTCGCGCTCCGACGCAAAGCCGGCCTTGGTCTCCGGCGCGGCGGTGTCGATGTCGTAGTCCATGGGGTTCTCCTGGTGGGCGTTGATGTCTGCACAAGCGAAAACGCCGCGGCGGGACGCCACGGCGTTGGATGTGATGACGGCGCGCCGGCGAACCGGCGCGATGGCAGTGAGATGCTACGGCTCTTCCGATGGGGTCAGAGCCAGGATCACGATCGCTCCTTCGGGACGCAATTCGACCCAGGCGCGGACGCGCGTCAGCTTGGCCGCGGTGTCGACCCTCAGCATGACACGGCGGTCGTTCGGAAAGATACCGACGCGCCGGTTCGGCGTCGGCAAAACGGCATCGAACACCGGATCGTTGGACATGGCAGGTTCGGCATCGGTCACCTCCAGCTTCGACGCCGGAGCGATCGGAACGACAAGTCCCGACGCCAAAGTCCGATCCGACAGCCAGGGATTGAACACGTCCGGACGGTCCGCCATCACCGCATTGTGGAGAAACAAGCGATCGACGCCCTCGGGCAGATCGGGCACGGCCCGCGTCGCCTGCTCGGTCGGCAGCATCGCCGGCAGCGCCGAGCGACTTGCGGGCGGACTGATCCCGATGATCACCGTCTCCGGCCATTTCGGATGGCTACGCCAGACCTCCACCAACGAGAGCGGCGGCGCCGGCATCCGGAGAAGAACCTCATCCCCGACCGTCGTGACGCGAACCTCGCCGTCAGGCACCCGCAGCAGCGAGACGAAATCCGCCGGCCGACCCGGATCGACCTCGGCGCTGTCGCCGAGCACGATCTGCGTCGGCCCGTCGATGTCCGGCATGCAGCCGAGGATGAGGCAGCTGTTCGATGCCGACACATACGCGCCCCAGGGCGGCGTCGGCATCACCATGTCTTGTTTGCTGTGCACGAACACGATGGAATTTGGTGGAGAGAAATTGATGGAGCTTATCACGGCCGTCCCCCACGAACATCCGCAGTGCCCGCCGGAGCCGCCGAGCGCCGCTCTTCCAGTCAATACGCTGGGCCGCGCTATCCGCGCTCCGCCTGCTTGCGCATCAGCCGCCGAACCTTCGCGGCCATCTCCTCGTTGTAATCGTCGATTGTCGTCCCGAACCGCATTTGCCGCAGATGCTGCGGCAACAGATCGTGCCGCAGCCGATCGATGATGCGGTCGTGCGTAATCTCCACCATCATCTCCCGCCAGACCGTTCGATCTTCGTGATCGAGAACATTCACTTCGATCGACCAATCGGGGAAGTCCGCGAGGATCGCCTGCAGCCGCATCAGAAGGTCAGGCTGTAACAGATCGAAATTCTTGAGCTCGACGAACTGCTCGTAGATGCCTTGGTCGAAATCAATCAGCCGATAATTTTCTCCGCGACGGCTGTAGCTTTGAAGCTCATGGTCGATCCGCGCATTCAGGAGCGGCCACTCGCGCGACTGATGATCTCCCTCGGTCACTGTCAGCCCCGCTGCTTCTCCATCGCCCCGGCGCAGTCGGCTACTCCGGGCGCGAGCCGAGATAGTGCAAATTGCAATATGGCAGCGGCAGAAACGAGCGCTTCAGGCCGTCGACGATCTCACCTTGCACCAGCGCGATCCCCATCCCTGGCCAATTAGTACCAGGCAGCGCCACCGACACGGTGATAGCGAAGCCCGGATATTCCCGCACCATGTCGCGCAAGGCGTAGATCACGGGCGGGTCGAGCAGGTCGAGAGTCGTAATCTCGACTTCCACCAGCGCAACGCCGAGGTCCTCGTCGACCACCCAGAAATCCTTCTTTCCGAACGGATCGATGAATTTGCCCAAGCTTTCGAAATACGCAATGACGCGCTCGCGCAGAGCGGTCCAAAGGGGCAAGAACTCTTCGCGCGTGTAACGAGTTTTGGAATTCGTCACAATCGCCTCCGCTATTTTCGAGCATAGTATAGCGGATCATCTGCCTTCGCACCTTTGACCTCGGGCGCCGACAAACAAGGAGCTTCATCGACTATCTTGGCGTCATCCAAACACCGCCAAGATTTGATCCGGCTCGCTCGGGTGGTTAGTCCAGATGCGCACACGAGTTACCGCCCCCGCGACAGGAATACGCAAGAGCACCTCGCGCTCAGAGGTCGATACTTCGATCGAGCCGCTCGGTGTCGCCACATCGCCAGAAAACGTCGGAATAGAATGAGCAGCGTCTTCCGCTGAGTCCGATGCCGTGAACTCAGTCTCGCCATCCATAAAACTCAAACAGCCCACGATGATACCGTTCTGCGACGCCCAAATTCGCGGCGCTTTCCCGTCGATTGGTGGGAGCTCCGCGCCGGCCGCATCTTCGATAAAGAATATCGAATTAGGGGGAGCTAATCGGCATGATTGCTTCATTGCGAACCTTTAACCTTCCGACCTTCCAACTTTGTCTCAAGCTACAGGCAACGCATTGAGGGTATAGCCGCTGCGCACTGCCGTCCAGGTTCAGAGCATTGGGATGCTGATCATCAAGGCAACGATTCCGCTCGTCATAGAGCGCGCCACATCGGGCCTGATCCAACGCTCGGCGTCCGGGCGCATCCAGCGCGCCGGGTTGGGCTGCATGAATCGCGCGCGCTGATACGCGGCGGTGCTCGCGGTGGAGCTCCACATCGGCGGGGCCTCGATTGTTGATCAGGAATACTGATGAAGCGCCGCTGCGCAGCGCGCCCCCTCTCCCGCTTGCGGGAGAGGGCTGGGGTGAGGGCGCCGCGGATCGCAGCGCTGCTACTTGTGCAAAGCTCCGCTCACGCCCGCGCGGCCGGTTATCCCCGCCAGCGCCGCCTTGCGGCCGGCGCGGGAGGCGAGTGTTGTCACTTGCCGCCCGCGCCGGATGGCCGGCGCCGGTGCATCCGCGGCGGCGGCCGATCCTGATCGTTGGTGGATAGGCGTGGCCGGCGACGCCGGCGGGCTCTGCACATTGCGCCAGGCCGCCTCGGCGGCGCGGCGCTGCGGCGAGGACGGTGGCCCCTGCTTCACCGCGCCGACGCGGGCGCCCTGCAGCAGCGGGAAGGTGACGATCGAGATCTCCCAGAGATCGACCTGATACAGCCGCCTCACCCGCGTCTTCGGATCGATCTGGCCGCGCACGGTGCGATAGCCGATCGACAGCCCGTCGATCGCGCCAGCGCGCAGCAATGCAAGGAGTTCACGACCGCGCGCCACGTCCGGGATCAGCCGGCCGCGCGCGCGCAGGCCGCGCCAGTCCTCGGCGAGCTCGAGCCAGACGCCGACCGGCTCGCTCGGGTCGTGCTGAAACAGCATCGGGATTTTGCGCAGGCCGCGGCTCTTCAGCGTCTGTGTGAAGGCGCCGGGCATCACCATGTCGCGCGCCTGATCGACGGCACCGAACAGGCTGGCATAGCCTTCGATGCTGCCGTCTTCGGCCAGCACCAATCGCGCCGGCGCCGGGCCAGCATCGGACAGCGGGGCAAGCATGAGCGCCTCGTCGATCAGCGGATGGAGGATGAGGTCGAGCGAAAGACGGCGAGCGATGAACACACCGTGCCCCGGACAAGCCGCGGCCCGCGGGGCCGTGGCGCCGATCCGGGGCCCCGGTTCAGCGACGCGCCGAAACACCAACCGGGGTCCCGCATCTGTGATGCACCGCTGCGCGCTGCATCTTCGTGCGGGACACGGGTTTGGTGGGCGTCGCCTACTTCGATTTCTTCTGGACGGTTACGAAACGTCTCTACGTGCCCCGGACAAGCCGCGACCCGCAGGGGCGCGACGCCGATCCGGGGCCCCGGTTCGCAACACACCGCGACGCTCAACCGGGGTCCCGCATCTACGATGCACCGCTGCGCGCTGCATCTTCGTGCGGGACACGGGTTTGGTGGGCGTCGCTACTTCGTCTCTACCGGATGATTACGAATCTGCTGCACGTGCCCCGGACAAGCTGCGGTACGCAGTACCGCTGCGCAGATCCGGGGCCCCGGTTCAGCGACGCGCCGAAACACCAACCGGGGTCCCGCATCTACGATGCACCGCTGCGCGCGGCATCTTCGTGCGAGACGCAGGAGGATCTGTTACTTCGCCCGCTTGCGCGACGGGCGCCGCGGGGTCGGCTTGCTCCGCGGGCGGCGCGCGGCGGAGCGCTGGGCCTGGTCGAGATGGCTGATGAATTCGCGAAACACCCGGGTCGGATCCTTGGCGGACTTGGTCTCGCTGCGGATCGACGTCATCACGCGGTGCAGCCGGTCCATCGGCTGAGCCTCATCGTTCATCGTGCCCCTCCTTCGTCGTCATGCTCCAGCGCGCTGCGCTCGCGCCGCCGGGCGCGGCGGTTGAACAATTCCAGCGCGTGGACGAAATCGTCGAAGCGTCGCGACGCCGCCGCGAGCTCGCGCAGCGCGAACCACAGCCCGGCCGAGGCCGCCGCCGCCCACAGCAGCAGCGCGAGATGCGCGAGGTCGCCGCGCTCGGTAAACGTCTTGATCACCTCGGACATCGGCCTCTCCCTGAGATGCGGACGCTGTACGCGTCCTGCTGATGAGTTTGCCGCCCTCACCCCAGCCGATCGCCGCCCTCCAGCGGCGCGTAGCCGACGGCTTCGCGTTTTTCGTTGAGGGTCAGGAACGGCGCGGCGGTGATGCGGTCCCACAGCGCGGCGCGGTCGCTGGCCAGCGCGTCGATCTGGTCGGTGTCGACGACGAGGCGCACGCTGTCGCCGAATTGCGGCGCCAGCCATTGCGCCAGCGCGTTGCCGGTGCGCGTCGCCAGCGGCAGCACGGTCTGGCGGACGAAGCTGCGGTTGGCTTCCTGATAGTTCGAGAACGTGTTGTCCCCCGGAATGCCGAGCAGCATCGGCGGCACGCCGAACGCCAGCGCGATTTCGCGCGCCGCCGCGTGCTTGGCTTCGAGGAAGTCCATGTCCTTCGGCGACAATGCCATCGGCTTCCAATCGAGCCCGCCTTCGAGCAGCAGCGGCCGGCCGGCATTGGCGGCGCCCTCATATGTCCGCTCCAGTTCCTGCTTGAGCCGGTCGAACTGCGTCTCGTTGAGCACCGCGCCCTCCGGCCCGGCATACAGCAGCGCGCCGGACGGCCGCGCCGAATTGTCGAGCAGCGCCTTGTTCCAGCGTGACGCGGCGTTGTGCGTATCGACCGCCGTGGCGGCGGCCTCGAGCGGCGCCAGGCCGTAGTGATCGTCGAGCGGATGAAACAGCGTCAGATGCAGGATCGACGGAATCGCGCCGTGCTGATCGAACCGCACGCTGCGGCCGCCGACGCTGTAGTCATAGGCCTCCGCCCAGCCGTCGGCGCCGGGCACCACCTTCATGCGGTCCGGCCGCAGCGCGTAGAGCTCGTGCACCTGATCGCCGAGCGCGACCGCCTCGAGATACGCATTGCCGGCGAGCAGCAGATGCGCCACCAGCGTCTCCCGCAGCGCCGCGCCGTCCTGCCGCGGATTGGGCCGCGCCAGCAGCAGCGCGAGCGGATGCGCTTCCTTCTCCTGCGCCCCGTCGAACACGGAGTACACGCAAGCCCCGACATGCTCGGCAATCAGTCGCACGCAGCGATGCACGATCGCATTGCGCAGATAGCCCTCGCGCGCCAGCCCGGCGTAGTCCCGCGGCGTCCACCGCGCGATGCCGCCGGCCTCGAATGCCAGCAGCCGCGCAGTGCGCGAGGCCTTGGTTTCGGGCGGCGCGAGATAGGCCTTGAGACGGTCGAACATAGGGAGATTCCATTGTTGACGAATGAGCTTGCGCACATGCTGCGGCACTCAGCGTCGTTGCTCCGCACCCGTCATTGCGAGGAGCGAAGCGACGAAGCAATCCAGCGCCGTGCTGGTCGCGCTGGATTGCTTCGCTTCGCTCGCAATGACGAGAAGCATCGATATCGTCGACGCCCTAGAGTGGCCTTCTCGCTTCACAGCACCCGTATCCGCGGCTCGGCCGCTTTCGGCTGCAGCGCCAGCGCATGCACGGCCCAGACCAGCGCGTCGAGGCGATCGGGGGAGCGGCCGTTCGATAGGCCGGTCAGGCCGAAGTCGCACATTTCGTCTTCGAGCGCGGGGAAGCAGCCGGCGTGGCGGACGCGGTCCTGCTCGTACAGCGCCGCGACCGGCTCGGCGCGCAGCCATTTGCCGCGCAGCGCGCGCACCGGGCGCACCGGGACGCCGGGGTCGATCTCGGTGATCACCGTGCGCACCATGTCGCCGCCCTGATTGACCTCGACCACCAGCACGTCGGCACTGAGCCGGCGCCACAGCGCGATCGCCTTGCTGGCCCACAGCGTCGGCGTCGCGGCGGCGACGCTGTCGTCGGCCAGCACGTAGACCACACCGCTCTCCGCGATGCCGGCCGCGACGATGCCGCAGCAATCGGCGCGCTTGGTCGCCGATGCCGGCGGATCGACCGCGACGACGATGCGCACCAGCGGCGGCGCATCAGTGACGCGGCAGCTCTCGATCAGCGCGCGCGACCACAGCGCGTCGGGCCGCTCCTCGACCAGTTCGCCGTCGATCTCCTGGCGGCCGAGCCGCGTGCCGGCGTAGCGCGTCAGCACCGCGTCGAGAAAGGTCGGCGCCAGGTTGAAGGCGTTGACCTGCGTCGGCGCCCGCGTCGTCACCGCCGCCGGATCGGCAAGTAATCGTTTCAGCAGCGCGGTCGGCCGCGGCGTGGTGGTGATCAGCTGGCGCGGCTGCGATCCGAGCCGCAGGCCGAATTGCAGCATGTCGAACGCCGCTTCCGCGTAGCGCCACTTCGCCATCTCGTCGGACCAGGCGCAGGAGAATTGCGGGCCGCGCAGGCTTTCCGGATCGTCGGCCGAGAACGCCTGCGCCACCGCGCCGTTGCTCCATTCCAGCCGCTTGCGCGACGGCTGCCATTGCGGCCGCTGATCGGGCGGATGCACCGCCAGGAGGCCGGAGACGCCCTCGATCATCACTTCGCGGACGTCGTGCTCGGTCTCGCCGACCAGCGCGATGCGCGCGGCTGGCTCGCTGGCGAATGGCGGCAGGCCGAGCGCCTGGCAGCGGATCCATTCGGCACCGCCGCGGGTCTTGCCGGCGCCGCGGCCGCCGATCATCAGCCAGGTCAGCCACGGCCGGCCGTTCGGCGCGAAGTCCGGCGGGCGCTGGTGATCGTGCGCGAACACGTCCCACTGCGCGTCGAGAAATGCCAGCTCGGCTTCACTCATCCCCTGCAGCAGGTAGCTCCGCTGCGCCTGCGACCATCTGCTCCAATCGTCGCGAAAGCGCCCGCCTGAGCTCGTCGAGATCTCGGGGAATGGCATCGTCATCGCGTGCCCTCTTGCGGTCCTCGTCGCTGCGCAGCTTGCGCAGTTCGGCCAGCGTGCGCGCCAGCGACGCCAAGGTGCGGGCGCGGCGTTCGGCCTCGGTGCGCTGCGCCTGCTTCAAATGATGGCCGCCGACGATCACGCCGATCTGGGTGATCTCGCGTTCGACCGCGCGACTGACGCTGTCGATCAGCGACACGCCGCTCTCGGGCGGCGGATCGTCGAGCTTGTCGACCGCGGTCCGGGTGACGCCGCTCGGCCCGCGCCGGCGCGGCGCCTCCGCCGCGTCAGTTGCACCATCCTTCGCCGCGGCTTCCGGCTCGGCCAAGACCGGCGGCTCGTCTTGCACGGCCAGGGGCTGCTCGGGCACTGACGTGTTGCTTGGCACCTCGGCCACCGCGGCGGCCGCATCGTCGACTGACGCTTTCGCGCGCGGCGATCTGGTCGGCGCAGCTTTCCGCGCCGTTGCCTTCCCGGATGCCGGCGTCTTGGCTCCGGACGTCTCGGATGCCAGTTTCTTGGATGCCGGCTTCCTGGATGCGGGCGTCCTGGATGCGGGCATCCTGGATGCGGACGTTCCGGTCCCGGATAGTTTGGACGCAGAGATTCTGGGCGTGATCGCCTTGTCGGCGCTGGCGTTGGGCGCGCTCTCGTCAACGCGCTTGGTGGTCGCGCGCTTGGCGGCCTTGGCGGGCGCCGCCGACTTGGCCGACCTGCTCGCAGTCTTGGTCTTGCGCGCCAGCACACGCGCCACGCGTTCACGCCCGTCTGTGTCGGAGGGATCAATCCGGATCGCTTCGTCGACCGGCTTGGCGCACACGGCGAGCGTCGCGTCCCGCGCGGCGACGGGTCCGGCCGTGGCGCGACGGGCCGATCGTGCAGCCGGTTTGACGGCTGCCGGCTGGGAACGAGTCCTGGGCATGAGAGAAGTCCGTTGCCTGCCCGCTCACGACGAAGCGGGCTGAAAACACAAAGGCCCCGCGCGCGCATGATCTGCGCGGCGCAGGGCCTTTGCTAAAAACGGGGAGCCGGCTTGATCAGCCGGCCGCGATCCGCGCGGCCTCGGAGGCGGCGCGCTGCATGCTGCTCGACATTTCGCTCGTCACCGTGCTCTGCTCTTCGACCGCGGCGGCAGTCGATGTGACGTATTCGCTGACGTCGTTGATGGCCTGCTTGATCGCATTCAGCGCCCCGGCGACGTCGCCCGAAATGATATTCAGGCTGCTGATCTCCTCGCCGATCTTGTCGGTGGCCTGCTTGGCCTGGTTGGCGAGGTTCTTGACCTCGGCCGCCACCACGGCGAAGCCGCGCCCCGCCTCGCCGGCCCGCGCGGATTCGATCGTGGCGTTGAGCGCCAGCAGGTTGATCTGCCCGGTGATGTTGTTGATCAATTCGACGATGCCGCTCATCGATTGCGCTGCGCTGTTGAGGCGCTGTGCCTGGGCGTCGGCATTGGCCACGCGTTCCACCGCACCGGCGGCCGTCTGGCGCGACTTGGTCATGGTCTCGGAAATCTCCCGCACCGAAGTGTTGAGTTCTTCGGCGCCGGCCGCCACGGTCTCCATCATGCCGCGAACCTGTTCGTTGCCGATCCGGGCCAGGACCTGCTTGGTCACGTCGGTGGCGAACTTCACGACCTTGAACGGCCTGCCGTTCAGATCCAGGATCGGATTGTACGACGCCTGGATATAGACCTCGCGGCCTCCCTTGGCGATGCGCTTGTACTCCGCCGCCTGATACTCGCCGCGGTTCAGCGACGCCCAGAAGGCGTGATAGGCGTTGCCGTCGCGCTCCGCCGGATCGACGAACATGCTGTGATGCTTGTTCTTGATCTCGGCCATGGTGTAGCCGAACGTGTGCAGGAAATTGTCGTTGGCCATCAGCACACGGCCGTCCATGTCGAATTCGATCACCGCCTGCGATTTGCGGATGGCCTCGATCTGCCCGGCCATGTCGGCGTTCTTCAGCTTCTGCTCGGTGACGTCGGTGGCGAACTTCACCACTTTGGCCGGCTTGCCCTTGTCGTCGAAGATCGGATTGTAGGACGCCTGCAGCCAGATCTCGCGGCCGCCCTTGCCGATCCGCTTGTATTCGGCCGCCTGGTACTCGCCGCGATTGAGCGCCGCCCAGAATTCCCGATAAGCGGGGCTGTCCCGCATAGCAGGCTCGACGAACATGCTGTGGTGCTTGCCCTGAATCTCGTCGAGCGAGTAGCCGATCGTCTTCAGGAAGTTCTCGTTCGCGGTCCGCACCGTGCCGTCCATGTTGAACTCGATTACCGCCTGGGAGCGGTTGGCGGCGGCGACCTGCCCGGCGAAATCCAGATTCTGGAGCCGGATCGCCGCATCGGCCCACTCGACGACGACGCCGGCGCGGCTGCCGTTCTGGTTGTTGAGCGGCGTCGCGATCAGGTCGAACACCCGCGGCCCGATCTTGATCGTGGCGCGGTGCACCGAGCTGAGGTTCTTCAGCATCTGCCGCTGATGGCTGGGGTTCTTGTGAAAGCCGTCGATATTGGTACCGACCAGCGTATCGACGTTGAAGTTCGGCAGCTCTTTGCGCAGATCGCTTTCGGCATCGCGCAGCAGCGCCGTGACCGAATCGTTCATATAGACGATGTCGAGATTGGCATCCGACACCATGATATTGGCGCGAACCGCCTTGGCGGCCATCAATGTCAGGGCAGTCGCGTCGTTCCTGGATTTGCGGCCGAACATGGTGTCTCCTGCTCAAAGCGACGCGGCAGTTGCCGTCGATGACATTGGTTGTCGTTTTGAGCGGGAAGTTCCAACAATCAATTAAGTATACGCCCGGTAGAACTACCGACCGGCACCATGACCTGGGGCAGATACTTGGTCGGGCGTCGCAGAGGCCGCCACGACGATTACGTGCCTCAGGTAGGCTCTCGATCGGCGATCAGTCGCCGATCGACCATCGATCGATCATTCGACTATCTGAACCAGACGAACCAGATCACGCCGAGGATCAGGATGGCCAGCCCGGTGCTCGCCATCATCAGTGCCAGCACGGACGGCCCGCGCTCTCCCTGCCTCACCTCTGTGGCGGTTTCGACCACCCGGCTCGGATCCTTCGGTGCCATTGCTGCCCTCCCTGCTGATCACGATGCCCGAGGGCACCCTCCCAGCGGCCAACGCAGAGGCACTCGCGATGTTCCGGCATCGATGCGTGGGCCGGAGTCGGCAGGATTCGCGCATCGCGCCGCCGGTTCACAGCAGCTCGTCCCGAAACCCAATTGTGGAGCATGCCCGGACCGTACTGCGGCAGCGTCACGCTGTCAAGGACTTTTTTCCTGAGAACCATTCGCCGCGAGCGCGATGCGCGCCCCGGCCACGCTGCCACAGGTTTGCCGCAAGAGTTTCGGACGCCGCCGGAAGGTCCCGCGGTCAGCCCATCAGCAGGAGGAGCAACAGGCCGATGATCGGCGTCACCGCCAGGAAGACGGCCGCGATCATCAATCCAGCCACGATGTCACGCCCGGTCAGCCAGCCGAGCGAAGCTGGATGGAAGTCGGTCTGCTGCATGATGCCCCCGCATGTTGGTTCCGTGCGAAGGCGTTGATAGTCGAGGTCTCTGAAGATTCGCGCAGCCCATTCGCACGAATTTGCGGAGGGCCGAAGGACGTTGCTTAACCATCCGCGCGGCGCCGCACAGGCGCAGCCGATGCGCCGCGCGTCGCGAACTACTGAAGGGCGTTGTTGACCGCGGTGTAGCTGGTGTTGAGCTTGTCGCCGATCGAATTGACCGCGGTCACGATCACCAGCGCAATGCCGGCGGCGATCAGGGCGTATTCGATCGCCGTGGCGCCGTCGTTAGCGGAAATAAATCTTGAAATCAGGCGTCGCACGCTCGCCTCCTGGATGATGCCGTCGCAGGCCATAGCGGCTTCTGCCGCGGTGGGCAGAAACTACGCGCCGAGTGGTTACTGGAGAGTTGAGACGGTTTCAGAATTGGAACCGGCGGAGCAACTCTCGTCAGCCGGTGCCGGCGACGCCGAACGGATCGGGCTGCGTCGGCGCGAGGCCGGCGCTCGGCATCGTCAGCACGCCGCGGCGGTCGACCAGCGCGTTGTGGAACTGATCGAGCACGAGGTTGAACGGCGCCAGATCGTCGATCGCGCCATCGTCGTACAGATCCAGCATGTCTCGGACGATGTGGTCGATCTCGTGCTGCATCGCGTCGAGCTGGTCGAGCGATTCCGCCTTGCGCGCCTTGGCGACCAGCGCCAGCGCATGATCGCGCATCCGCGTGCCGACCGCGCGCTCGTCGCGCGTGACGTAGGAGCGAAACCACGCTCCGGCCGAGCCGAGGCCGGACAGCAGCACGATCAGTCCCCAGATGTAATCGCTGTTACGCTCCATGAAGGTGCGCTCGGTGCCGTCGATGAACGCCGCCGCGCCGCGATGCGCCGGCAGCGCAGCCGCCTTGTCGGTGTCGGGCGCCTCGATCTTGCCGGCGATCGGGAGTTCACGCGCGAGCTGCTGCCGCGCCGAAAAGATCTGCCTTGTGAGCTGCGTGATGGTGACGCTCGACAGGGCCTTCTTGGCGATGATCAGATGATTGACGCTGACGGTGTCGACCTTGTCCTCCGGCCGCGCCGGCGACGTCGAGAAGATGCTGCCGGGGATCTCCTCGGAGTCGTAGATCGGATACTTCTTGGCGATCGCGTCACCGACGTCGATCGGCAGGAAGCGCGGTTCGCCGCGCGCCTTGGCGGTGGCAGCGATCGCCTCCGCCGTCGTCTTGCTGTCGAGCGGCCCGACCGCGAGATAAGCCGACAGCGAGTCATCGCGCGCCATCTCGGCGATCTGGCCGGTCGAGAACTGCTCGGTCTGCACCTTGTCGGGCGCGACGCCGGACTCGCTCAGGATGACGTGGAGCAGCTTGACGTTGGCGGGCGTGCGTCCGATGACGCCGACCTTGCGACCGGCAAGATCGGCGATGCTCTTCACCGCGCCGGATTTCCGGGTCTTGCCTGGCACCGCCCACAACGTCACCATGTTCTTGCGCAGGATCGCGACCGCCTGCGCGTCACTCGGCAGATCGAGGTCGCCACGCGTCACCGCCAGATCGGCCTGTCCCTTGTTCCACGCGGTGAGGCTCGGCGACGCGCCGTCGGTGACCACGGGCGTCAGCCGCACCGCGCTGTGGTCGCGCGCGAAAGTCTGCGCCAGCGCCTGGATCAGCTTGAGATCGTCGCTGCCGGGAGGCCCCACCGCGATCCGCAGCGTCACCGGCCGCAGTTCGTAGAACAGCAGGCCGAGCGTTCCGACGACGAGCATCAGCACCGTCACCACCGTGGCGAGCATCAGCCGGGCGCGGTTGCGCCGCCGCCGCTTGCGCAGGGATTCGCTGCTGCCGTCAGGCGATGCCATCGCTGCTACTCGGTGTCGTCATCTGCGCTACCCGGACCGTTTGGCGAGCGCCATGCGCCGCTCGCCGGGCGGATTTGCGGCAGACTACTCGTTTTCCCGCGAAGCTGCAGGAATTCCGCGCGGCAGGCTTAATCGGGCGTCGCTGCGGGCGACCGCCGCCTACTCCGCCATCTCGAGCGGCGGCGGATCGCTCTGCTCCGGGCCGGCGAGCTTGCGCTCTTCCATGATGGCCACGCAGGTCGCCGAGGCCGCCAGCATCACCGCGGCCGCGGCGAACACCCAGCGGAACGCCGCCACCATGTCGGCCGCCGCCACGCTGCCGATCGCGTGACGATGCTCGGCGCCGCCGAGTTGCAGTTCGCCACCGAACGCGATCAGCAGCACTGCGGTGAACGCCGCCACCGTGAAGGACGCCATCAGCGCCCGGAAGAAGTTCATCGCCCCGGTCGCGGTGCCGATCTGCGGCCGCGCCACGGCGTTCTGGATCGACACCACGGTGACCGGGAACACGGTGCCGAGTCCGATCGAAAACAGCGACAGCAACGCCAGAAACAGCCACAGCGGCAGCGGCGTCAACACGGCGATCGCCGCCATCATCAGGCCGGAGAACGAGGTGCCGAGGATGGCGATCCGCTTGTAGCGCTCGACCTTCACCATCGCACGCCCGGTGAACGCCGCGCCGAGCACCGAGACCGCGGCGATCGGGATCAGCGCCAGGCCGGACTGGCTGGCGCTGAGGTGATACACCGCCTCGTAGTACAACGGCATGTGCACGGTGAGGCCGATCATCGCGCCCATCGCGAAGCCGCCGGCCGCCATCGCCCACGGCACCACCGTTCCGCTCATCAGCTGCAGCGGCAGGAACGGCTCGGGCGCCCGCAGCGCATGCCAGATGAAGCTGGTCGCGAGCAGCACGGCGCCGCCGGCGAGCGCCAGGATGGTCGGCGACAACCACGCGAAGCGCGTTCCACCCCAGGTCAGCACCAGCATCACCGCCAGCGCCGAGGCCATCAGCAGCACGCCGCCGAGCCAGTCGACCTTGCGGCGGCGGTGATAGACCGGGATCTTCGCCATCTTGGGCAGCAGCAGCGCCAGCGCGCCCACCGCCAGCGGCAGGTTGATCCAGAAGATCATCGACCAGTGCAGATGCTCGGCGAAAGCGCCGCCGAGGATCGGCCCGCCGATCCCGGCCGAGACCCAGACGCCGGAGAAGTACGCCTGATACTGGCCGCGCTCGCGCGGCGTCACCACGTCGGAAATCACCGTCTGCACGATCGGCATGATGCCGCCGCCACCGAGGCCCTGCAGCGCGCGGCCAAGGATCAGCACGAGCAGGCTCGGCGCCAGTGCACACATCACCGATCCGGCGATGAACAGGCTGAGCGAGGCGATGATCGTCGCGCGGCGGCCATAGATATCGGCGAGGCTGCCGAACACCGGCGCCACCGCGGTCGAGGACAACAGATAAGCGGTGATCACCCACGACAGGTTCTCGACGTCGCCGAACTGCCGGCCGATCGTCGGCAGCGCGGTGGCGACGATGGTCTGGTCGAGCGCGGCCAGGAACATCGCCAGCAGCAGGCTCAGCAGGATGGCACGGACCTCGCCCTGCGTCAGCGGGCTGGCCGGCGCCAGCGGCGGCGCCTCGCCGAAATCGATCACCTCGGTCGGGATGTGCGAGAGTTCCGCCGCCGCTTCATCGGACAGGAGATGCCGGCCGACCGGCTCGCGGCTTTGGGGCTCGGGCATGCTCATGCGGGCGCAGAATCTCGTCGGCGGGAGGTCGGGGGAATTAGCTGCCGAAGTCAGTACCCCAACGAGCGCCGCACCGGCAGTCGTCGCGGCGCATGGGTGGCTCGCGCCGGTCGCGGGCGCCGCGCTTCGCGATCCGCAGCATCGTTCCGCACTGCGGAAACACGATGCGGCAGTGCCTGGCCAGCGCCGAGGCGCTCACCTGCCCTTCGCGAACGGGATGTACTTCTGATATTCCTTCGGCACCGAGCTGCGATAGCGCTCCGGCACGGTGCGGGTGTCGATCGCGTGGTGGATTTCCTCACGGCGGGTCATCGGCTTCGCCGGTTTCGTCGGTCCCGGCTTGGCGGCCGCGCCGGACGCCTGCGGTGGGGCCTTTGCCGCCTCGTGCTTTCCACCGGCCTGCGTCCAGGCGACCGACGGGCTTGCCATCACCACCGTCGCCCCGATCACCGCCAGCAACCTCGCACGCACGCCCATCGAAACTCCTTCCGGATCGAGCAGACTTGCTGAGAACCTACCGCAAGATTCGCGGATCGGCTCGTCCTGAATTGTGACGGCGCCGCGATCTCGCGTGGTGGCTTCTCCCATCCGACCGCAACTGCGCACCGTTCAGCTTACCAAATTGCCGCCGATCGGCTGATCATTGACGAATTATTTGCGCACAGCACATCGCAGGATTGATTTGTCACGCTGGCGTGCGACGCTTGCACATGCGGGCGATGTGGTTGCGCCCGCACTGCGTCAGTGCATCGCCCAGGACGAACTCGCGCGTCCCGCTTTGGAGCTAGAGCCATGTTGCCAAGCAAACGCCATCTCGCCTCCGCGCTCGCCGCATTGTTGGTCGGCGGCTCGCTGCTCCCGCCGGCGGCGCAGGCCTGCACCCGCCTGGTCTATCTCGGTGCCGCCGATCAGGTGATCACCGCCCGCTCGATGGACTGGGCGCGCGATATCGGCACCAATCTTTGGATCTTCCCGCGCGGCATCAAGCGCAACGGCGAAGTCGGGCCGAATGCGCTGCAATGGACCGCGCGCTATGGCAGCGTCATCGCCTCGGCCTACGACCTCGCCACGTCGGACGGCGTCAATGAAGTCGGCCTCGTCGCCAATGTGCTGTGGCTGGCGGAATCCAGCTATCCGACATTCGACGGCAGCAAGCCGGGATTGGCGCTGTCGCTCTGGGCGCAATATGTGCTCGACAGCTACGCCACCGTCAAAGAGGCGGTCGACGCACTCGCCAAGGAGCCGTTTGTCGTGGTGACGGCAAATCTGCCCGACGAGGATCGTCCCGCCACCGTGCATCTGTCGCTGTCGGATCCGAGCGGCGACAGCGCGATCATCGAGTATATCGACGGCAAGCAGGTGATCCATCACAGCCGCAGCTATCAGGTGATGACCAACTCGCCGGTGTTCGAGCAGCAACTCGCGCTCAACGCCTATTGGCAGCAGATCGGCGGCACCGTGATGCTGCCCGGCACCAACCGGGCCGCCGACCGCTTCGCCCGCGCGTCGTTCTATGTCGATGCCATTCCGAAATCGGAAAAGCCGGCCGAGGCGCTCGCCAGCGTGTTCGGCGTGATCCGCAACGCCTCGGTGCCTTATGGCATCACCACACCGGATCAGCCGAACATCTCCTCGACGCGCTGGCGCAGCGTGGTCGATCACAAGCGCAAGCTGTACTTCTTCGAATCCGCCCTGACGCCGAACGTGTTCTGGGTGGACGTCACCAAGGTCGACTTCGCCGCCGAAGGCGCAGTGAAGAAGCTCGACCTCGGCCCCGGCCAGAGCAACATCTTCGCCGGCGAGGTCCACAATCAGTTCAAGCCGAGCGCGCCGTTCAAGTTTCTGGGGCTTCCAACAAAGGAATAGAGCCGCGCACCACGCCGCGTTCGGCGGCTTATTTGATCTTGTTGATCCGGCGCAGGTCGGCGTCGATGCGCGATTGCCAGCCATCGCCGCCGGCCTTGTATTTGTCGATCACCTCGCGCGACAGCCGCAGTGACACCAGCTTTTTGGTCGGCGCCTTGTTGGGTCCGCGCCCGCGGCGGATCGAAGCGGCGAGATCGGGGAAGACTTCGGCGAAGGGCTTGGCCTTCGCGAAATCCTCCGCGGTCCACTCAGGACTGTCGCCGACCTCGTCCCAATCCTGCTTCGTGTAGCCCCGCCCGGGCTGGAACGTCTTCAAAGTCCTCTTAGCCATCGAGTAGTTTCCTCCTCTCGCGTCGGTTGGCCGGCCGCATACTGATGACGCTCAGCGCTTCACGCCCCATCGGCCTGAACACAACAGCTATATCGCCGAGATCAGAGTGGCCGATCGCCAGCCACCGCTTGGAATGCGAAGGCCTGATGATGGCCCGCTCGAAGAATGCGATGTCGAGTTTGGCGAAGTCCATGCCGTGCTGCTCGATATTCGCGATCCGCTTGTGCTCGTCCCAAACAATGATCATGCTTATATCGTATCTACAAAATAATTGCGAGAGGATTTGGCGGCGCGACGGAGCATGGACCAGCCGCCGCCGGCCGCCTACATGATCCCGGCACCTTTCCGGAGACCTCCATGCCGACCGAGACTTCTTCCTCACCGGACGCGGCGTCCGGCGAAATGCCGGCCGCGACGCTCGCCAATTGGCGCACGCCGCCGTTCAGCCGCTGGGCCTTCCAGCACGTCGACGAGTTGATCGCGACCGAACGGATCGCCAATGCGGTCGACGATTTCTGGCCGCTGCGTACTGCGCTGCGCAGCTTCGATGACTTCCGCGTTCGCGCTCAGGGCGGTGAGACGCTGGACTTCGCCGGATTCCTCGAGGCGACCGCGACGGATGCGCTGGTGATCGTCCACGATGGCGCGATCGTCTGCGAGCACTACGCCAACGGCATGACGGCGCAGACGCCGCACATCATCATGTCGGCATCGAAATCGATCACCGGTCTGGTCGCCGGCATTCTGGCGGAGCGCGGCACGCTGAATCTCGACGCGGAGGTGACCACGCTGCTGCCGGAGATCGCCGCCACCGCCTATCGCGGCGCGACGCTGCGGCAGATGCTCGACATGCGCACCGGGATCGTCCTCGACCTCGACGCTACCCGCGACTACGCGGCCGCCGCCGGCTGGGATGCGCTCGCGCCCGATCAGCCGCCGTCGGATCTGAAGAGCTTCTATCAGCGCCTAGCTATCAAGCCGCAGCCGCATGGCGGCTCGTTCCGCTACACGTCCGCCAACACCGATCTGCTCGGCTGGGCGATCGAACGCGCCAGCGGCCGACGATTCGCGCAGTTGGTGTCCGAGTTGATCTGGCAGCCGCTCGGCGCCGAGCAACCGGCGTCGGTTACGCTGGATCGCGGCGGCCTCGCCCGCGCCACCGGTGGCTTCAGCATGACGGCGCGGGATTTCGCGCGCATCGGGCAGATGATGCTGGATGGCGGCGCGCGCGACGGCCGCGCGATCGTGCCCCGCACGTGGGTCGACGACCTCTGGCAGCACGGCGACCGCGCCGCCTGGCACACCGGCGAATGGCAGAAGCTGTTTCCCTATCGCAGCATGAGCTATCGCGGCGGCTGGTACGTCGTCGACGACGAGCCGCGGATGATGTTCGCGATGGGGATCCACGGCCAGAATCTGTTCGTCGATCCGGCGCACCGCCTGGTGATCGCCAAGCTGTCGTCCCAAGGCGCCGCGGTCGACAACGCTGCATGGGCGGTGACGCACCGCGCCCTTCCGGAACTGCGCCGCAGCCTCATCGCCTGATGAACTGACGCGCGACATAAAAAGGCCCGGTCGCCGATCGGCGCCCGGGCCAAGTCAAGGGAGGAAACGCCCCAAGGAAGGGGACCGCGACGGACCGCGCCGCGGCTGTATTTGTTCTCTCACAATCCGCGCGTACGTCCTATTTGGGACAGTCCCGAGCCGTAGTTTTACGGAGGTTGCAGCAGCGACGCGGCGGGCTGTCGGCATGCCGCATTGATGGTTGTGACGCGCTTCACACAGCGCTCCGCACACTCGAATCGACGAGGCTTGTTAGCCCGAACCGGGAGCGGTTTTGCGCCAAGCGCGATTACTTGACGATCAGCGCCGCACCGGCAAAGCTCCTCGTCATTGCCGCTCGCCTGTTCGATGCCTCCTGCCGCCATTCATATCAGGGACGCTGCTCATCATGCCGCTGGTTGTCCGATCCCGCACCGAGAAATGCCTCGCCGAACCAAGCCGCGCAGCGCGATCCATCGCGCCTGCGGCCCTGCTCGGCTTCGCGTTCGTATTCGCGTTCGTATTTGCCGTCCTGATCCAGCCCGCATCCGCGCAGTCCGGCAGCGCCGGCGGCAGCCTCGGCGACGGCGAGAAGTCGCTGTCCGGGTCGCGCGCGCCGCGCGGCGTGGAATCGTCGGCGCCCGCCCGCCCCCGCAAACCAGCACGCGACAAACCGCGCGCCGCCCGGTCCAGTGCGAGCGGTGGCGCCAACTTCGACGGCGCCTGGGCGGTGGTCAGCGTCGGCCGGCCCTGCGGCGGCGCCTCGGAGGCGATTGTGATCTCCGGCGGACGATTCACCGGGCAGTACACGTCTGGCACGGTGACGCCGAGCGGCCAAACCAGCGGCTCCGGCTCGGCCAACGGCATCAGCTGGACCTCGTCCGGCCGGTTCTCGGCCCGCAGCGGCTCCGGCAGCTTCCGCCGCTCCGACGGCTGCGTCGGCAGCTGGACGGCGTCGAAACAATAACACGCGATGATCAGCGCCCCGAGCCGTCGGCGCAGACCGCGCCGACGATCCGGCAGGCCTTGCCGGATTTGCCGCAGGCGCCGAGCGCCGCCTCGCGCGCGCTCTCGACCTTGTCGCGATCGACCAGCGACCACGCCTGCGGCGACACCGCGAAGGCGCCGCAGCGCCCGCCATAAAAGCTCAGTTCCATCGGGCATTTCGCCGCCCCGCATTTGGCGCGCGCATCCGCCACCGCCGCCTTGCGGGAGGCGTGGTTCCAGGAGATGCCCCACTTCTCCTTGTCGGGATCGTACACGATTGCTCCCCACGGCTTGAGATCGTCGGCGCTGCGCAGGCGTGCCAGCACATCTTCGGTCGCCTCGCCGGTCTGCGGCAACGAGGCGCGCTGCTGGAATTTGCTGATCGCCTGCCGCAATCCCGCGCTGGCATTCGGCACGTCGGGATCGAAATTGAGTTCATAGAGCCGATCGCGCAGTTCACGCAGCGCCACCGCATCGGTGAGCGGCCCCCGCTCGGGGCCCGGTCGTGGCGCGCTGAGCCGCGCCTCCTGCGTCGATGCCGTGGCGGCTTGGGCCACTGCCGGCGCCACGAAGTAGAAGGTGCCGTCGATCGGCGACGACGACACCCAGGGCTGCTGCGCGCCCGCGGTCGCCCGCATCACCGCGAGCCCGACCTGGTTGAAGGTCTGGAACAGATCGAGGCCGGCGAGCCGGACGGTGGCGGCGAGCGCGCGCGTGTAGGGACTGTGGCCATCGCCACCGTCGAGCGCGACGCTGCCGGGCTGCGTCGCGTAGGAGATCAGCGTGCCGTCCGGCGCCCGCATCTGTGCCAGGCCGCCTTCCGCGGCGCGCAACCCGCGCACGCCGAACGGATTGTTGCGGCACGCGTCGAGGATCACGATCTTCAACCGCGTCCCGGCCCCCTGCATCTGTCGCAGCACCACGTTGACGTCGACCATCTGGAAATCGACGTCGGCCTCGCGGGTCGGATTGGCGTTGACCGGGACGAGATAATTGGCGCCGCTGATCTGCACGCCGTGGCCGGCGTAGTAGAACAGCGCGACGTCGGCACCTTGGCTCTGTCGGCCGAAGCTCTGCACCGCGGCGTCGAGGCCGGGCTTGTCGAGGTCGAGCTGGGCGTGGCCACCGACCAGCGTGAAGCCGATGCCGGCCAGCGTCTCGGCCATCAGCGCCGCATCGTTCTTCGGATTGTCGAGCCGCGAGACGTTCTGATAGCCGGAATTGCCGATCACCAGCGCGACGCGCTTTTCGGCAAGCGCCGGCGACTGCCACAGCGCCGCCAGCACGGCGAGCGCCCATCCGATCACCAACCGCCCCATGCCACATCCGCTCCAGCAGATCCGGGCCACGACGCCAGACTAACCGCTTTGCCCGCAGTAGGGAAAGCCGCTGTGCAAACGGTCCGAGCAGCGTCTCGGCAAACCGCGAGCGTTCTCGCCTTCGTGCTTCGTCTGCCTCGAGCGCTGGAGGCCGCCTGTTCGGCACGCCGGACACGCCCGGATTTGAACGATTCAAAACAACCCGGCGGGTTCGCTGTCGATGCCGCTGCCTCCGCGCAGCCCAGCTGAATCAAGGCGATATTCCGCTCTGCGCATTGCAGTCGCGCCGACAGCGTGCCTGGTTCGATCAATTCCAAACTTGGTTCGCGCAAAAGCTTTGCAACCGCGTTGATGCACGCCGCTGGATCCGATTAGTACGCCTCGACAAATGGGGGCCAATGATGAAATCCATCGACGCCGGCGCGAATGCCGGCCGCAGATCCGCGATCAACGCACTGTTGCTGAGCAGCGCATTGATCGCGCCGAGCATCTGGCTTTCATCTGCTGCGTCTGCGCAAACGGCGAGACCCGGGGCGACCGAACTTCCCGCCGTCGAGATCACCGCGCCGCAGCCGAGCCGG
>NZ_LJIC01000039.1 GCF_001295845.1 Rhodopseudomonas sp. AAP120
CTGGGCGCTTTGAGTGGGCGCCGCCTGCGGCTGCACCGGCCCGGCGGCGTTACGTCCGTTCTGGCCGGTGACGCCGCCGAGCACCCCGCCGACGACCCCGACCACGCCCCCGATCGCCCCGCCCAGCACGCCGCCGACCGGGCCGGCCGCCTTGTTGCCCTCGCGCACGCCCTGCTGCACGCCCTGGACCAGCCCCTGCGCGTGCGCGCCCGGCGGCGTCATCGCAGCCGCCCCCGCCGCCAGCGTGGCCAGCAAGGCGGCGCGTCGCAAAACAAGTCCCGGCATGTCCAACGTCCCCATCCGATGCTCCCGAGCCGCGCCACCTAGGTCCCCCGCGCGCGGGCGCGGACAGGCTACGGTTCGATTCGGCGGAAAGTCTGGCAGAGGCCGGCGGCACGGTGAAGCCACCCCGCCGCCGCATCGCCCGGCGCGCGCCGCGCGGCTCCGGCGATGGCGGCCGCGCCGGCGCTCTCCTACACTGCGGCCAACGAGCCCGCGCGACCGAACCGGCGCGGCTCACACACAGGAAACGCCATGTCCACCGATCACGCCGCCGCCCGCACCTACCCGTTCGAAATCCGCCACGCCATCGACATCGCCGCGCCGATCGAAGCCGTGTTCGACTACGTCACCAATCCAAAATCCTGGCCGGAATGGCTGCCCTCCTCGCACGCGCTGGAGTGCGAGAACCGCCCGATGGGTTTCGGCGATACCTTCCACGAACACTGGTCGACCCGCACCGGCCCGGTCGACCTCGCCTGGCTGGTGATCGCCTGCGACCGTCCCACGCTGTGGATCGGCATGACCTACACCAGCTTCATGGGCCCGGTGGTGGTGCACTACACGTTCGAACAGATCGATGGCCACACCCGCTTCACCCGCATCCTGCGCAACCCGGCACGGCCGAAGCCACCGACGCCGGAGATGGTAAGCGGATGAGCGCGGAGGCGGAGCTGGGGTTGGGGAATATCAAGAGGATTGTGGAGATATCGCCTCCAATTTCGTGATCAAGATAGATTTAGACAGGCCAACTATCTAACATCTATCCGATGAATCATGCATGAGGAACACAACATGCCTGACGACAAAAGCGGCAAGTCGAATGAATTCGTGAAAACTTATATACCGAAGCCTTGGGGCACATCGCAGCCAAAAGCCCCCACGACGACGGATCAGTCACCTCCACCCCCACCACCTCCATCTAAGAATGACTAATTTTCCCAACGTGGCGGACAGTGATCTGTTTTATTCGTTGGGCTGGTATATAGGTGAGACGGTCTCCGTAGTGCAGATCCCGAACGCTTGAGAGCTCCTTGGCTTTTTGCCCTATCGGCTCTTCGTGGGTTAAGTAAAAGGCGATATCTCCAGCAGGCCCAATTAGGCAAGGATAGAACGGCGCCCCCTTAAATTTCGAGGTATCGTCACACCGAAGCCAAGTCCCATCATCTAGTTGTACAGCAATTTGACTTACGAAATACTCAGTACTGCTAGTCAGCGTAATGAGCGCAGATGGGTCATTGTCAGACCAAGACATATCTACGAACCTGAGAAATACTCCCAACAACCTTCGACCCCATTTGCGCCAGATCATCGCCGCTGCACTGGTAGCGATGAAGGCAGTTCCCCCTTGAAGTATGGGACTTTCAAACCCTTCGCGACTGCCAAGCGCACTGATTACCCCTGACGCCATGAGGCTGAAGACCAGTGCAATAAAAATGGTATCTATCTGCTTATGAGCATGCCTCAATCCAAAATATGCAAGCATGTAAGCTGAGTATCCAGATGCCAACGCAACCTGAATTTGCCAGGAGAGATTCAATAGCTCGGCATTCATGGATTACCTATTCTAAGAAATTATCTATGGGGTTGTGGATCTTACCCTATCGTAGTGAGCTTGCTGACTTAAAGTCGCGTATTCGCTATGAATTCTTGATGTAAATTCTCGGTCGACGAGAACAACACCTCAACGACCACCGACAAACGGTGTCGCGCCGAGCAGCTTTGCCGCCGCAGCCTGATGAAACCACGCCCCGAAAGAAGTTTGTAGATCCGCACCGTCAACTTGGCCTTCACCAGCTCCTGCTCGAAATCGGCGAACACATTGCTGCGGCTTGCAGAAAATCCTTCAAACATGCGATCTTGCCTTCTTGAACCAAGCCACTGGGAATATCACGCTCACAGACAAGTGCGGATTGACTCGGCAATCATGACGATGCTTGAATTTGACAATTTCGCAGAAATGGACTCGTACCTACGCACCGTTGACGATGGAATGCGCAAGGATGGTGTGCCTATACAGGCCCGCCCACTGCAAGCGCTATCTCGTATTTCTCTTGAGAATTCGGAGATGGAATTCAACATCTCAGAAGCACTAGAGTTACCCGAGGATGAAATATTGGGATACTCTGGAAACGCACTTACTCGGCAAATACTTAATTGGTTCGATGAGCTATATGGCGATCGCCTCAAGATAAAATACTGGGCTGGAAAGTCAGTCTCAATAATCCGAGATGATCCATATAGGATGGCTGTACCCATCGCGCTCGGCGATGTTGATTTAATATTTGACCCGTTACGCCCTGGAATCAGCGGTAGCATCAATGAGGACAGCCGGACTATCGTAAATGTCCTAGATCACTACGATGACCTCTCCGTAAAAACTGCATTGTCATTAACTCTCAGCGAACGCACCAGATTAGTACACGAATTTCGAGCAAATGGCTGGAGGGTTAGAGGGTCGCGCGACCTTCCCAATTATGAAGGCACCTTAGAAATAAGGCCTGACCTCGATGCTTCGGTTGAGCACATACTATCAGGCTCAGAAAACTTTGGTCTGTCCCGTTGGCACTCGCTTCAAGCAGCAGAAAAGGCATTAAAATCTGTCATCGCTTGCCAGGGCAGAGATTTCCCTAAGATACACGATCTCTTCAGGCTAGCCCACGAGACCGGGCACCCCACATTTGATCCGATCTTACTCGAGACTGCAAACTGCGCCCCCTCGGTTCGATACGAGAACTCATCATCTTCATTGATCGAAGCTGTGCGCGCTCATCAGGCGTCAATCGCAATATGTTGCCAAGCGACACTCGATATTATTGATATGGGTGTGCCCGAACGGACTTCGCGGCCGTCTTGGGCTTCAGGATAGCAAACCAGCTCAATTAATTGCCGCGCCCCAGACGGTGTTGACAATCACGCGATTGCTGCTTATATTCCTATCCATCTCGTTCGCGAGGGGCGCTTCTCGAGGGCGCTTGCGAGGCGGAGCGGGATACGGCGTCCGCGCGCGGGGTTCGCACCCTCGCTCCCGGAGGCTTGGGGTTCCCGTCCGGGCCCACTACGGGGCTCTGCCGCTTTTGCCGGCTGGACGCGGGACAGGCGAACGGCGGGAAACCGCCGGGATGGAGCGCCGAGGCGCTCCGGCCACGTCCCCGGAAGAACGGTCCCCTCGCCCATAATCGCCGGGGTGGCGCGCCGCAAGGCGACGCGCGGTTCGCGATCTTCGCCCCTAGCGCGGGCGAAGGCCGGATCGCGATACTACCAACGCCGCGTCTTGCGGCGCGCCGCCGCCCCTCACTTTGGGGCGGCCCTTCGGGCAAAGCTCGGGCGCATTGCGCCGCGAGGATGTGGAGGCGTGGCTGTTTGACAGTCTCGGTTACACGAAAGCCGTCATGCGCGGGCTTGACCCGCGCATCCATCGTCCGCGCAGCGGACCAATGGGATGGCGACGTTTGACGAAGGGGATGGATTGCCGGGTCAAGCCCGGCAATGACGCATTGTGATGGCGCGTAGTACGCAGCCTCACGCCACCTTCTTGACGTCCTTGATCTCCGAGAAGGTGATGCCCTCGGCGCGGTCCCGCGTGTAGCCGAGATAGAATTCGTTTTTGGCCAGATACACCGGGTCGCCGTCGACATCGTCGGCGATCGAGGAGTTGTTGGCGGTGATGAAGGTGTCGAGCTTCTTGCGGTCCTCGGCGGAGATCCAGCGCGCGAGCTGGAATTCGGAGACCTCGAAATCGACCGGCAGCTGATACTCGGCTTCCAGCCGCGCCTTCAGCACATCGAGCTGCAGCGGGCCGACGACGCCGACCAATGCGGGCGCGCCGTCGCGCGGGCGGAACACCTGGACGACGCCCTCTTCGGACATTTGTTGAAGGGCTTCCTTCAGCTTCTTGGCCTTCATCGCATCGCCGAGCCGGACGCGGCGGACGATTTCCGGCGCGAAGCTCGGCACGCCGACGAAGGTGACGTCCTCGCCCTCGGTCAGCGTGTCGCCGATCCGCAGCGTGCCGTGATTGGGAATGCCGACGACGTCGCCGGCGAAGGCTTCGTCCGCCACCGAGCGGTCTTGCGCGAAGAAGAACTGCGGCGCCGACAGGCTCATGTTCTTGCCGGTGCGCACCAGCTTGGCCTTCATGCCGCGCGTCAGCTTGCCGGAGCAAAGCCTTGCGAAGGCGATGCGATCGCGGTGGTTGGGATCCATGTTCGCCTGGATCTTGAAGACGAAGGCGCTCATCTTGGCCTCGTCGGCCTCGACCTTGCGCAGGTTGCTGTCCTGCGCGCGCGGCGGCGGCGCGTAGCGGCCGAGCCCTTCGAGCAAATCGCCGACGCCGAAATTGCGCAGCGCCGAGCCGAAATACACCGGCGTCAGATGGCCCTCGCGGAAGGCGTCGAGGTCGAACGGCTTGCAGGCCTCGGTGGCGAGTTCCAGCTCTTCCTTCACCGCGGCGACGTCGAGGCTGGCGTTGCGCTTGCCGAGGTCCTCGATGGCGATCTGCTCGGCCGCGCCGGTCTTGGCGCCGCCGCCTTCCAGGAGGCGAATGCCGCCGGTGAGCACATCGTAGGTGCCGAGGAAGTCGCGGCCGCGGCCGACCGGCCAGGTCATCGGCGTGGTGTCGAGCGCCAGCGTCTTCTCGATCTCGTCCAAAATCTCAAAGGTGTCGCGGCTTTCGCGGTCCATCTTGTTGATGAAGGTGATGATCGGGATGTCGCGCAGCCGGCACACCTCGAACAGTTTGCGCGTCCGCGCCTCGATGCCTTTGGCGGCGTCGATCACCATCACGGCGCTGTCGACCGCGGTCAGGGTCCGGTAGGTGTCTTCCGAGAAGTCCTCGTGGCCTGGCGTATCGAGCAGGTTGAAGACGAGGCCGCCGAACTCGAAGGTCATCACCGAGGTGACCACCGAGATGCCGCGGTCGCGCTCGATCTTCATCCAGTCCGACCGCGTGTTGCGACGCTCGCCCTTGGCCTTGACCTGACCGGCGAGATTGATCGCGCCGCCGAACAGCAGCAGCTTTTCGGTCAGCGTGGTCTTGCCGGCGTCGGGGTGCGAGATGATCGCGAAGGTGCGCCGCCGCGCCACTTCATGGGCGAGCGAAGACGGAATCGAGGACGGCGCGTCGGCCGGAACAGCGGTGTCGGACATACTCAGCCTGTGGCAGGGAAAGCCGGCGCAATCAAGGGCTTCCGGCGGGTCGCTGCGCGCCCGGTTGCGCGGCGCGGCGGCGTGTCTCATATAAGGGGTCGAGGACGACCTCAACATCACCTTTTCGGCCGGGACGACCCGGCCTCCTCGCAGACCGCGCCAAGCGCCGGCGCCATCCCGTTGGATGGCCTTCCAAAATCCCCCTGGATGCAGACCGACCGGACGTGCGCAAGGAGGCCCTTATGGCCTGGTTCTATCTGTTCATCGCCGGCCTGATGGAAATCGGCTGGGCCCTCGGCCTGAAATATACCGACGGCTTCACCCGCCTGGTGCCGACGGCGCTGACCGTCGCGGCGATGGTCGCCAGCATCGCCCTGCTCGGCCTCGCGCTGAAGACGCTGCCGATCGGCACCGCCTATGCGATCTGGAGCGGCATCGGCGCGGTCGGAACCGCGGCGCTCGGCATCATGTTGTTCGGCGATCCCGCCACACTCGGCCGCCTCGCCTGCATCGGCCTGATCGTCGCCGGCATCGTCGGGCTGAAGGTGGTGACGTAAATGCGTCGCGCCGTCATTGCGAGGAGCGAAGCGACGAAGCAATCCAGCAGCCGGTGCACGGCGTTTCTGGATTGCTTCGCTTCGCTCGCAATGACGGACAGACGGGTCAGAACGTCGGCAGCAGCCTGGTCGCCCAATACGCCGCGGCGGCGACCAGCGCCGAGGCCGGGATGGTGATCACCCAGGCGTAGACGATCGAGCTCGCCACGTTCCAGCGCACCGCCGACATCCGCCGCGCCGCGCCGACGCCGACGATCGCGCCGGTGATGGTGTGGGTGGTCGACACCGGCACGCCGAGGAACGTCGCCATGAACAGCGTCGCGGCGCCGCCGGTCTCGGCGCAGAAGCCCTGCATCGGCGTCAGCTTGGTGATGCGCAGCCCCATGGTGCGCACGATGCGCCAGCCGCCCATCAGGGTGCCGAGCGCCATCGCCGACTGGCACGAGATCACCACCCAGAACGGCACCGAGAACTCGCTGCCGAGATAGCCCTGCGAGTACAGCAGGACGGCGATGATCCCCATGGTCTTCTGCGCGTCGTTGCCGCCATGGCCAAGCGAATACAGCGACGCCGAGGCGAATTGCAGGATGCGGAAGGCGCGATCCACCGCGAACGGCGTCGAGCGCACCGATGCCCACGACACGATCGCCACCAGCACCAGCGCCAGCACGAAGCCGACCAGCGGCGACAGCACGATCGCCAGCAGCGCTTTCGTCACGCCGGTCCACACCGCCGCCGACAGCCCGGCTTTGGCCAAGCCGGCGCCGAGCAGCCCGCCGATCAGCGCATGCGACGAACTCGACGGAATCCCGAGCGCCCAGGTGACGATGTTCCAGACGATCGCCCCGACCAGCGCGGCAAAGATCACCGCGGAGTCGATCACGCTCGGCTCGATGATGCCGGTGCCGATGGTGTTGGCGACGTGCAGGCCGAACACCAGGAACGCGACGAAGTTGAAGAACGCCGCCCAGAACACCGCGTAGTGCGGCCGCAGCACCCGGGTCGAGACGATGGTGGCGATCGAATTGGCGGCGTCGTGCAGACCGTTCAGGAAGTCGAACAGCAGCGCGACCGCGATCAATCCGACCAGAATGGGCAGCGCGATCGAAGCGTCCACAACGAGGCCCCGCCCTAGACCTGCTCGATGACGATGCTGTTGATCTCGTTGGCGACGTCGTCGAACCGGTCCGCCACCTTCTCGAGATGGTCGTAGATCTCGGCGCCGACGATATAGTCCATGGTGTTGGCGTTGCGATGCTTCAGGAACAGCTCCTTGAGCCCGATATCGTGCAGATCGTCCACCCGCCCCTCGAGCTTGGTGATTTCCTCGGTCATGGCCGTCAGCATCTGCAGATTCGGTCCGATCGATTTCATCAGCGGCAGCGCCTTGCCGACCAGATTGGCGCTCTCGACCAGCAGCGTTCCGATCTCGCGCATCGGCGGCTCGAATTCGCGGACCTCGAACAGGATCACCGCCTTGGCGGTCTGCTGCATCTGGTCGATGGCGTCGTCCATCGCGGTGATCAGGTTCTTGATGTCGACGCGGTCGAACGGGGTGATGAAGGTGCGGCGCACCGCGGTCAGCACCTCGCGGGTGATGGCGTCGGCCTCGGCCTCGAAATGGCTGACCCGCTGGCAGTGCACCAGCGTCTCGTCGCCTCCCCGCAACATGTCCTGCAGCGCCTGGGCGCCATACACGCCAGTCTGGGCATGCCGGGCGAACAGGTCGAAAAACCTCTCCTCCTTCGGCAGAAAGGCTCGAAAGTAACGCAGCATTGGGAGGTATCCGATTGACGGGACTGGTCCGGGCGTCGGACCGCGTCACAGGCGCGTCATAAAACATTTCAGGCGGTCTCAGGCAACCGCCCATTCGCAAAACCCTCCGCGCAGGGGCCTGACCGATCGCTGCGGCCGCGGAAGCCGTCTTCAGCGCGGGTACGACCCAGGCGAGCCCGGCCCGCCGATCCACAGAAACGACCCAGGCTGCACTTGCATCGCAGCGCAAGCCGGCAGCCCGGCCGGCCCGCGAATCACCGGGATGCTTCGCGGATGCGACATGTGCCTGGTCGCGGGGGGAATGGTATCGGAGGAAAGAGCGCGTCGTCATCACCGCACCGCCGCGGAAATTTGTGAGGACAGGCGCGGTTGCTGATCAACGCTTCGTGCAAACCGACTTCTTCTCTGGCTATCACCACTTAGCAGGAAGTGCTGAGCCCGAGTGAGAACTCCGCGGCGGCATCTGCGCCGAGCGCCGCGTATTGAATTCGTAAACGAACTGTTAGACTCGCGCGAACCTGTCACTTCCAACCGCGGCGGATGTTCACCGCAGAATTGGGCGGCCATGATTCAGCGCGCACTTGGTGTCATCGCCGGCGTCGACCGCAAAACACTCTCGACCTGCCCCGCCTCCGACAAGTTGTGGGCGGCGCATCTCGGCGCATCGCTGTGCCTCTCGTTCATCGTCGTGGTCGGCGTGTCGTTTCACGCCACCGGCTACATGATCACGAATGTGTGGACGCGGCTGCTGGTATCGGGCGTGATCGGCCTCACCGTGCTGATGTTCGACCGCGCGCTGTGCCAGTCCGACTGGTTTTATCAGGGCACGCTTTGGAATACCGCTCCGATCCAGTCCGGCGCGGAGGCCAAGCAGACGGCGTGGCGCTTCGTTCGCGTCGGTATCAGGCTAATGATGTCGTTCGGCCTGGCCTGGGTGATCGCGATGTTCCTGGAGCTCGCGATCTTCTCGGGCACCATCAACGAGAAGATCGAGGCCGACCGGATCGCCGCCAACCAGCCGATCTACGCCAAGATCGCCCAGTACGAGGCCGGGCTGAACGCGGAGGCGGCGCGCCGGCAGGCCGGTATCGACGCCCTCGAAGCGCTGCATCGCGACGCGCTGACGGAAGCCCCCGCGCTGGCGCCGACTCTGCAGACCCGCACCGACGACATCGAGCAGCAGATCAAGGCGCTGGTGACGCGCGAGGCGGACGTGCGTGCCGACATCGCGCAGATCGACCGCACCATCCAGCGCTACATCGCCGACATGAATGCCGAGGAGTTCGGCCTGAAGGCGTCGCCGAACAATTCCGGCCGGCCCGGCGCCGGACCGCGCTACGAATTCGCCCGCAAGCAGAAGGAAGCCTTCATCGCCCAGCGCGCCGCGCGCGAATCCGAAATTGCCCAACTGCACGCCAAACGGGACGAGTTGCGGAGTGCCCAAGGCAAGGTCGCGTCCGAAGCGACGGCGGCTCGTGACCAGGAGCGCGTTGCGATCAAGGCCAAGGCCGACGCGCTGCAGGCGCGGATCGACGCTGCGAGGGCCGACCTCAAGCAGTTCGAAGCGTCGAAGGCCGCCGACGTCGCCGAGTTCAGGCAGAAGGCGTTGGCCGAATCCTATTACCAGGAGAAGAAGGACCGGATCGATCCGCTGACCCGGATTGCGGCTTATCAGGAACTCAAGAACGATCCCAAGGACGGCGCCACCATGACGCTGTTCTCGTGGATGACGCGGTTGTTCATCATCTTCCTGGAAATCGTTCCGGTCGTTGCGAAAATCTTCTTCTCGCCGCCCAGTGTCTATGCCGCCAAGATCCAGGCACAGGTCGAGCGCGCGCGGCAGCGGATCGAGAACAACGAGGACCTCGACGACGACAAGCCGGTCCCTGCGGCTCCCGCGCCGGCGATCGCCGCGATCACGTTGCCGGCCATGAGCCTCGGCGCGGTGACGATGAAGCAGCCCGCAGCCGCGCCCGAACGTCCCGCGGCGCGCCCTTCGCGCGCGCCAGACGAACGTTACGGCTATGACGAAGCCTGGCATGGAGATGCGCGCGGCGGCGGATATGATCCGCGCTTCAACGAGCGCCAAAACCACGAGACGTACACGCGCTGGGACGACGAGCGACGCGATGCCGGCCGCGGCCAGCGGCACGTCTATCAGGATCGCCGGCCGGCCACGCGTCACGAGTTCGAGCGGGACTACGATCGGCGAAGCTTCGAGCGCCGCGATCCGGACCGCCGGGACTACGCAGCCCGTTCCGCTCCGCCGCGCTATGAGCCCGCCGATGGCGAGGCTTCGCCGCGCTATGAACCGGCTCCC
>NZ_LJIC01000004.1 GCF_001295845.1 Rhodopseudomonas sp. AAP120
CCCCTCTCCCGCAAGCGGGAGAGGGAGCCGGCTGCGTTGCGGGGAGGGGGAGTGCTCCCCTGGCTTGACGTGCTGCCCCTCAGCCGCTCCTCGCCCCGCGTATTCCGCTGTGCGACACTCGCAGCCGGCCCCGCAGCGGCGCGGGTTGCGTCGCCGCGCGGGCTGCGTCATATGGTCTGCTCTGTTTTCCGAGAGATGACCGATGGCGCATTCGATCCAGGACGTTCTGCAAGCCTTTGCCGCCGGCGAAATCGTCGTCGTCACCGACGATGACGACCGCGAGGGCGAGGGCGATCTCGTCGTCGCCGCCTCGCTGTGTACGGCCGAGAAGATGGCGTTCATCATCCGCCACACCTCCGGCATCGTCTGCGCGCCGATCACGTCGGACGATGCGCGCCGGCTCCGGCTCGACCCGATGGTGGCGCACAACGACAGCAACCACACCACCGCCTTCACGGTCTCGATCGACTACAAGCCCGACAACGGCACCGGCATCTCGGCCGACGAGCGCGCCTCGTGCTGCCGCGCGCTCGCCAATCCGAACGCCGGCGCCAACGATTTCGCCCGTCCGGGCCATATCTTTCCGCTGATCGCGCGCGACGGCGGCGTGCTGCTGCGATCCGGCCACACCGAGGCCGCGGTCGATCTGTGCCGGCTCGCCGGCCTGCCGCCGGTCGGCGTCATCAGCGAGCTGATGAACGACGACGGCAGCGTCACCAAGGGCGCCCAGGTCGTTGAATTCGCCCGCAAGCACAACCTCAAGCTCGTCACCATCGCCGACCTGATCTCGCATCGCCAGGCGCGCGAGAAGCTGATCGAGCGCGTCGCGACGTTCCCGATGGAAAGCCCGATCGGCCCGATGCAGGGCTATGCCTATCGCTCGCCGTTCGACGAGATCGCGCATCTGGCCTGCGTCTACAACGGCATCGGCGACGGCAAGAACGTGCTGACGCGGTTCCACAAGCCGAACATCATCAAGGACATCTTCACCGGCTCGCGCCGGATGGAGGCGGTGCTCAATCACTTCAAGGCCAACGGTTCCGGCGTGCTGATCTATCTGCGCGACGGTGCCGCAGGCGTTCCGGTCGCGCCGATCGACGAGCCGAAATCGGCCGAGGCCGATCGTCACCGGCAGTGGCGCGAGATCGGCGTCGGCGCCCAGATCCTGCGCGATCTCGGCGTCAGTTCGATCCGGCATCTCACCTCGTCGCAGCTCGACTACAAGGGGCTGTCGGGGTTCGGCATCGAGATCGTTGGCAACGAGCACCTTGAAGGCTCCTGATCCAGGTCTTACCCTCAAAAGTCACATCTCCCGAGACGGCGGAAACGTCTGAAAGGACACTCCATGAGCGTGCGCGCGCAAACCAAGGACAAGCCGGTTCCGGCGAGCTTCAAGTGGGACGACCCGCTGCTCCTGGAAGATCAGCTCACCGAAGACGAGCGGATGATCCGCGACACCGCGCGCGCCTACGCGCAGGACAAGCTGCTGCCGCGCGTGTCGCAGGCCTATCTCGAAGAGAAGACCGATCGCGAGATCTTCAACGAGATGGGGTCGCTCGGCCTGATCGGCATCACGCTGCCGGAAGACTACGGCTGCGCCAACGCCAGCTACGTCGCCTACGGCCTGGTGGCGCGCGAGATCGAGCGCGTCGACAGTGGTTATCGCTCGATGAACTCGGTGCAGTCGTCGCTGGTGATGTATCCGATCTACGCCTATGGCGACGAGACCCAGCGCAAGAAATATCTGCCGAAGCTCGCCTCCGGCGAGTGGGTCGGCTGCTTCGGCCTCACCGAGCCGGACGCCGGTTCCGATCCGGGCGGGATGAAGACCAAGGCCGAGAAGGTCGCCGACGGTTACCGGCTCACCGGCTCGAAGATGTGGATCTCCAACGCGCCGATCGCCGACGTGTTCGTGGTGTGGGCGAAGTCCGCCGCGCACGACAACCAGATCCGCGGCTTCATCCTCGAGAAGGGCATGAAGGGCCTCAGCGCGCCGAAGATCGGCGGTAAGCTGTCCTTGCGCGCGTCGATCACCGGCGAGATCGTGATGGACGGCGTGGTGGTCGGCGAAGACGCGCTGCTGCCCAACGTCTCGGGCCTCAAGGGCCCGTTCGGCTGTCTCAACCGCGCCCGCTACGGCATCTCCTGGGGCGTGATGGGCGCCGCCGAGGACTGCATGCATCGTGCCCGGCAGTACACGCTGGACCGCAAGCAGTTCAATCGCCCGCTGGCCGCCACGCAATTGGTGCAGAAGAAACTCGCCGACATGGAGACCGAGATCTCGCTCGGCCTGCAGGCGTCGCTGCGCGTCGGCCGGCTGATGGACGAGGGCCGGTTCGCGCCCGAGATGATCTCGCTGGTCAAGCGCAACAATTGCGGCAAGGCCCTCGATATCGCCCGCGTCGCCCGCGACATGCACGGCGGCAACGGCATCCAGATCGAGTACCACGTGATGCGCCACGCCCAGAACCTCGAGACGGTCAACACCTACGAGGGCACCCACGACGTCCACGCCCTGATCCTGGGCCGCGCGATCACGGGGCTGCAGGCATTCGCGTAAGATCGCGCGCGGCATCACCGCGCGCACTCCTCATCCTGAGGAGCCTGCCGTCAGGCAGGCGTCTCGAAGGATGGGCTCCAAGCACCCGCGGCCCATGCTTCGAGACGGCCCTTCGGGCCTCCTCAGCATGAGGTCGACGAGGCGGAGAGCCCTCCTTCTCTAATAATAACAACACACATCACCGGGAAACGCATGAGCGACGCCAGCGACAGTTCCGACGACGTTCCGTTCAATCGCGACTTCCCGCTGCAAGCCGGGGTGGTCGAGGAAATCCGGCCGGGCCTGCGCCGCGTCCTCTGCAACAACCCGTCGCCGTTCACCTTCACCGGCACCGTCAGCTACATCGTCGGCACCGGCAAGGTGGCGATCATCGATCCCGGTCCCGACAACGAAGCGCACGCGCAGGCGCTGATCGATGCGGTGAAGGGCGAGACCGTCACCCACATCCTCGTCACGCATACCCACAAGGACCATTCGCCCGGAACGCCGCGCCTCAAGGCCGCGACCGGCGCCACCGTCTATGCCGAAGGCCCGCACCGCGCCTCGCGGCCGTATTTCGAGAGCGAGACGGTGTCGACCGAGTCCGGCGCCGACCGCGCGTTCCGGCCGGATGTCACGATCAGCGACGGCGACGTGATCGAGGGCGACGGCTGGGCGGTCGAAGCGGTGGCGACGCCGGGCCACACCGCCAACCACATGGCGTTCGCCTGGAAAGAGCGCGACGCGATCTTCGTCGGCGATCACGTGATGGGCTGGTCGACCTCGATCGTCGCGCCGCCGGACGGCTCGATGGTCGACTACATGAACTCGCTCGATCGCCTGATTGCCCGCGACGAGCAGCTGTATCTGTCCGGCCACGGCGCCGAGATCCTGGAGGGCCCGCGCTACTCGCGCTTCCTCAAGCGCCACCGCGTCGCCCGCGAAGCCTCGATCCTGCACCGCCTCGGCAAGGGCGAGACCGACATCCCCACCATGGTCCGCGCCATCTACATCGGCATCGACCCCCGCCTGATGAGCGCCGCCGGTTACTCGGTTCTGGCGCATCTCGAAGACCTCGTCACCCGCGGCGTGGTCGCGACCGACGGCGATCCGCTGATCGGCGGGCGCTACCGGCTGGCGAAGTAACAGCGCTGCCTCGTAGGATGGGTTGAGCGCAAGCGAAACCCATCGCCCCGTGCACGACGCGTGATGGGTTTCGCTTCGCTCAACCCATCCTACGTCCGCTCTTTTCAGGCAGAGACTCGCGACCGGCACCGGGCAACCTCTCCCGCTTGCGGGAGAGGTCGGATCGCGGAGCGATCCGGGTGAGGGCACTCCTCTCTGCGAGTCGCTAAGTCGTTGCCTGGGGCTCCCTCACCCCACCCCTCTCCCGCAAGCGGGAGAGGGAGCGCGCTGCGGCCGTTGCGAGACCGCGCCGAAACTCGCCACGGCGTCATTGCGAGCGCAGCGAAGCAATCCAGCGGCCCAGTGCACATTGCTGGATTGCTTCGTCGCTTCGCTCCTCGCAATGACGGGGGGGGGAGGTCCATGCCGCTTCAGCCGGTCGCCCCCAAGAACTGCAGCACCACCTCGCGGCGGTGGGGGCGGCGGCGGTGTTCGATCAGGTAGATGCCCTGCCAGGTGCCGAGCGCGAGGCGCCCCTGCAGCACCGGGATCTGCAGCGAGGTCGACGTCAGCATCGATTTGACGTGCGCCGGCATGTCGTCCGGGCCTTCGGTATCGTGCGCCCAGCCGGCGTTCTCCGGGGCGAGTTTGTTCAGCACCGTGGTGAGATCGACCAGCACCGTCGGATCGGCGTTTTCCTGGATCGTCAGCGACGCCGAGGTGTGACGCACGAACAGCGTCAGCGCGCCCTCGCGCGCCCCGGCCTCGGCGACGAATTTGGCGACGTCGCTACTGATATCCACAAAGCCCGCGCCACCGGTCTGCACCGTCAGCAGCGACGAGGCGACATGCGTCACGGCGGCTGCCGCAACCGGCGTACGGGTCATCGTACGTGGTGAACTCATCCGAACCTCGTGCATGCATCCGATTAGCGTCTCTCACGCCGGCGCCGAGTTAGAGCCAAGCCCGCCCTCCGCCGCGGCCGAGCCCGGGCGCCCCGGCTCAGATCTTGCCGTCGCCGGTCGTGTCGCGCTGGATGCGCTGGGCCATGTCGATCAGCCGTCGCCAGGCGCGCTCGAGGAACCCCATCACCCGGTCGACATCCTGGTCGCTCGGCAGCGGGATCTCCAGCTTGCGCTGGCCGTCCTTGGTGGTGACTTCGGGCGCCGGCAGCTTGTCGGTCTTCGGCATCGCCTCGTCGGTCTTGCCGGAGACGGTCGGGCCGCGCTGCGCGAGCTGCGCCTTGAGGCTGTCGTTCTCGACCCGTAGCGCCTCGGCCTCTTTCTTCAGCCGGTCGTTGTCGGTCTGCAGCCGACCGATCTCGGCATCGAACGCGGCGCGCTCGTCGGCGACCTCATAGCAGGCCCAGCCATTGCCCTTGTCGGTGCAGGTCGACACCTTGCCGGTGCGGGTGTCGAGCCGGGTGACGCCGTCGGCGTTCGGCGTGAAGGTGTAGCGGCCGTTCTCGCTGTCCGGCAGCGGATCGGCCGATGCGATCCCGCCGCCAAATCCAAGGGCCGCGCCGAGCGCAGCGATCCACAGCAAGCGCCGCGCCGGGCCGGAGCGGATCGCATCTGGAAGCACCATCGTCATCGTAAGCTCCGCTGGCAGAAAGAGACCCGGCGGATATGGGGTCTCAGACCGGCGCGCGATACGGCGCGCGGCCGGAATTCAACGCATCGCCCAGCAGTTCGATCCGGTCCTGACCCCAGAACACTTCGCCGTCCAGCACATAGGCCGGCGAGCCAAACACTCCCGCGGCGATCGCGTCCCGGCGATTTTGCTCGTAGACGGCACGGATCTGGTCGGAGGCGGCGTGCGCCACCAGCTTTTCTCCCGGCAGGCCGGCCGCATCGGCGAGCTCGGTCAGCACCATGGGATCGGCGAGATCCCGCTCGGTCTGCCACACCGCCGAATAGGCGCGCTGAATGTACGGCTCGGGATCGAGCCCGGCGGCGAGCGCCGCCAGCACCACGCCGTCGGCAAGGCGGGCATCGAATGGCCAGTGCTTCGGCCACAATTTGAAGTCGAGCCCATGCTTGTCGCGCCAGCGCTGCAGTTCGACCAGACGGTAGCGTTGCCGCGCCGGATGCCGCTTGGCGAGCGGCAGGCCGCCGGTCTCGGAAAACAGCCCGGTCAGCAGCACCGGCTTGTACTGGACGCTAAGCCCGTGCGCTTCGACGAGCTGCCGGAACGACGCGTGGCCGATATAGGCCCAGGGCGACTGGAACGAGAAATAGTAGTCGATCTGACGCGCCATGCGCTCTCCGGCTGCAGGCGGCCGGAAGGGATTGCGAAGCGGTCGCCGTGATATCGGCATCGGATCAGAGCCGCTCGCGCCACGCAAGCCGGATCGTCCGCAAATGCCGTCGCAAACGCTGCGGACAAGTTATCGCAGAGAGTCGCGAATCCTCAATAAAATCAGCCAAAACAACAATGTAATAGGCTGCGACCGAATCTTGACTTGCCAACAGGCGGTCAGTATGGTCCGCCCGGCTTTTCAAGGGTCACGGGGCGTTATCTCACTATCTACGGCACCTTTTTCGGGTCTCCACGACATGGCGGACGACACGCACAAGGACAGCCGACGGAGTGACGGGAGCAGCACCGGGTCGCCTGAGGAAGCTGCGCTTTCCGCTAGGCTCGGAAGCCTGGAACAACGGCTCGCCCATTCTCGGGAGAATCGGAAACTCCAGACGGATCAATCCGGTTCAAGTGAAGACGGACCTGCCAAAGCTTCGGCGATGGCGCTCGGTTTTCGCCTGTCCTCCGAATTGGTCGCGGGCGTTCTCGGCGGGGCGGCTCTCGGCTGGGGTTTCGATCGTTTGTTGTCGACCTCTCCCTGGGGCCTCATCGTGTTTTCGCTGCTCGGCTTCACCGCCGGCGTGATCAACGTGATGAGGGCAGCGGGTGTGATGGCGAAGCAGTCCGAGCGGCTCTGAACGGGACCGAAGTGCACGCAATCGTTCGAATCCCGCGCAAGCTCGCGACACCGACAGACTGAGAAACGAATGGCCGCCGATCCGATCCATCAGTTCCAGATCACCAAGCTCTTCACCCTCGGTCACATTGGCGGACAGGAAATCGCGTTCACCAATTCGTCCGCCTACATGTTCGGCACCGTAGCGGTGATCGGACTGCTGATGCTGGCGCCGAGCCGTCAGCTGGTCCCCGGGCGCTTCCAGTCGCTCGCCGAGCTGTCCTACGAATTCGTCGCCAACATGATCCGTTCGACCGCCGGCAAGGAAGGCCTCAAGTTCTTCCCGCTGGTGTTCTCGCTGTTCATGTTCATCGCGGTGTCGAACCTGATCGGCATCATTCCCTATACCTTCACGGTCTCCAGCCACCTGATCGTCACCGTCGCGCTGGCGATGCTGGTGTTCCTCACGGTGCTGATCTACGGCCTATCCAAGAACGGCCTGAAGTTCTTCAAGCTGTTCGTGCCCTCCGGCGTGCCGATCTACATCCTGCCGCTGGTCGTGTTCATCGAAGTGATCTCGTTCTTCCTGAAGCCGGTTTCGCATTCGGTGCGTCTGTTCGCCAACATGCTGGCGGGCCACATCGCGCTGAAGGTGTTCGCGAGCTTCATCGCGATGCTCGGCGCGCTCGGCGTCATCGGCTGGTTCGGCGCGGTGCTGCCGCTCGGCCTGACCATCGCGCTGACCGCACTCGAACTGCTGGTCGCGTTCCTGCAGGCTTATGTGTTCGCCATCCTGACTTGCATCTACCTCAACGATGCAATTCATCCGGGTCACTAACGGCCCATTCCTCGACGTCAAACCAAAACCCCAACAGGAGTTCGTTACATGGATCCGATTGCCGCGAAGTACATTGGCGCTGGTATTGCCTGCATTGGCATGGGCGGCGCCGGCGCTGGCGTGGGCATCATCTTCGGCAACTATCTCGCCGCTGCGGTGCGTAATCCCTCGGCTGCCCAGGGCCAGTTCGGCAACCTGATTTTCGGCTTCGCGGTGACGGAAGCGCTCGGCATCTTCTCGCTGCTGATCGCGCTGCTGCTGCTGTTCGCCCTCTAAGATCCAATCCGGTCGCAGCTCTGCCGAGCGTGTGACCGGCCCCCGAACAGGAGAAGCCCGTGGCTACAGGTCATGGCGACGCCAAGGGAACCACTGCTCACACGGCGGCGGATGGCCACAAAGCCCCGTTTCCGCCGTTTCAGCAGGAGACCTTCGCTTCGCAACTCGTGTCGCTGGCGATCGCGTTCGTCGCGCTCTACCTGCTCGTTTCCAAGATCGCACTGCCGCGCGTCGGCGGTGTGATCGAAGAGCGGCAGAAGACGATCGAGGGCGATCTGGCAGCTGCGCAGAAGCTGAAGGTCGAATCGGACGAGGCGCTGAAGGCGTACGAGGCCGAGCTCGCCGAGGCCCGCGCCCGGGCGCAGGCGATCGGCGCGGAAACCCGTGAAAAGCTCAATGCGCAGGCGGAAGCCGAGCGCAAGACGCTGGAAGAACGGCTGGCGGGCAAGCTCGCCGACGCCGAGAAGACCATCGCTGCGACCCGCGCGGCCGCGATGGGCAACGTCCGCGGCATCGCCGCCGACGCCGCCTCCGCGATCGTGCAGCAGTTGGCCGGCGTGCAGCCGGACAGCAATGCGCTGAACAGCGCGGTCGACGCGTCGCTCAAAGGTTGAGGCTGATGGAAATCTTCGCTGAAGCAGAGACCTGGGTCGCCATCGCGTTCATCATCCTGATGGGCCTGTTCGCCTATCTGGGCGTGCACCGCACGGCGATCAAAGCCCTCGACAATCGTCGCGACCGCATCAAGGCCGAGCTCGACGAGGCCCGCAAGCTGAAGGACGAAGCTGCCAAGCTGCTCGCCGACTATCGCGCCCGCCGCGCCCAGGCCGAGCGGGAAGCCGAAGCGATCGTCGCCAGCGCCAAGGCCGACGCCGAACGCATCGCGACCGAATCCAAGGCCAAGCTGGAAGACTTCGTCGCCCGCCGCACCAAGACCGCGGAAGGCAAGATCGCGCTGGCGGAGGCCCAGGCCCTCGCCGACGTGCGGGCCGCCGCGGCCGAAGCCGCCGTGTCCGCCGCCGCGTCGATCCTGTCGCACTCGGTCAAGGGCCCGGTCGCCGACGACCTCCTCAGCAAGGGCATCCAGGACGTCCGCAGCAAGCTCAACTGAGCTGCACGGTCTCCGAACAATCAAAGCCGGCGCGAGCAATCGCGCCGGCTTTTTTGTTGCCCGCCTCTCGTCTGGTGGCCATCCCCTCCCCGCGCCCGGCGCAACCTCCGCCGCTTGCGGGGGAGGTCGGATCGCGCAGCGATCCGGGTGAGGGCTCTCCTCTCCCCGAGTCGTTGAGTCACTGCCTGGGGCGCCCTCACCCCACCCCTCTCCCGCAAGCGGGAGAGGGAGCGCGCAGTGCCGTGTGGTGAAGGTCGATAGCTAAAAGTCAGAAATTCGCGGCGGCACCGCTGTAGCGCGGCCCTGGGAGGCGGCTATTTCTTCCGGCGGCTCTTTGGCTCGGGCTTCAGCGCTTGCGGGTCGAAGCCGATGTAGAAGACGTAGGCGTCGTTGGCGGCTGCGGACGGTGCCGGGTAGACGACGTCTTCGGTCACCAGGCTGAACGGCACGCTGCCGTCGCTGCCCATGTTGACGACCGTCCGGTAGGCCTTGGTGAACACCGTCTTCGGCGAAACGCCGTCCTGCACCACGGCGACGCGAATCGGCACTTCGACCGTCCCCGGCGTGCCGGCGGGGCCGGCAATCACCCGGCCCTGGATGCCGATATGCGCCGTGATGGTGCCGCTGTTGAGATTGCATTCGCGCGCGGTGCGGCCGATCACCACCTGGTAGCGCAGATCGTTGCCGGCAGCTTCCTTGCCCGGCAGCCCGACCGCGTAGGTGGCGGCGCCGGCCCGGATGGTGACCGGCGGACAGGTCAGGTCGCTGTCCGGCGCCGGACCATTGGAGACGGTCGGTGCCGGCTCGGACGAACCACCGCCGAATAGGCTCTTGAAGCGATCGGTGAAGGATTGCGACCAGGCGGGCGTCGCCAGCATGGCGCCGCAGACCGCAGCCCCGGCCGCCAGCAGAACGGTGCGTCGCACCCCGCGCCCTGCCGGCGCTCGTTTCCCATCGTGTCTCATCACTCTACCCGGCTGTGAAGGTCCTGACCGCCGCCGCGCGGCTCCCCACCGCGCAGCGATCGTCGCTGCGAAACGCTTTCGCGCGCGGCGTTATAGCAAAGCAAAGCCGGCGAACCAAAGGCGACGATCTCGCCGACCGCACACTCCCGCAAGGCACCTCAGCCGCGGAAGTCCTCGTGCAGCAGGCCGAACAGCAGATGGTCCTGCCAGACGCCGTTGATGCAGAGGTAGCGGCGCGCCAACCCCTCGCGGGTAAATCCGCATTTTTCCAGCACGCGGATCGACGGCGTATTGGTCGGGATGCAGGCCGCCTCGACGCGGTGCAGATTGAGCTCGCCGAACAGCGTCGGCAGCAACACCCGCAGCGCCGCCGTCATGAAGCCGCGCCCCGCGTGAGGCTCGCCCATCCAGTACCCGATGGTACCCGCCTGGACGATGCCGCGGCGCACATTGGCGAGCGTCACGCCGCCGAGCATCTCGCCGGTGCTCTCGCGGAAGATCAGGAACGGATAGGACCGGTCGGCGGCGATGTCCTCGGCGTAGCGTCGCAGCCGACGCCGAAACCCGGAGCGGGTGAGATCGTCCGACGGCCAGATCGGCTCCCACGGCGTCAGATAGGACCGGCTGCGGTCGCGCAGCTCGGCCCATTGCACGTAGTCCGCCATCTGAGGGGCCCGCAGCAGCAGCCCGTAGCCCCGCGGCGCCAGGGCAGCAGGGGCTGCGGACGGCATTCGAAACAGCGCCATGACGACACTCCGATCCGCGCTGGCGGGGCGCTCAGCCTCCGCGCACGGCGCGCGGCGTCAATGATATGATGTTTTCGCCTTGGATTGTGTCAATCCTTCCGCATAGCCCACTGCGCTGTCGAGGCCACGGCCGGTACCGAGCGCAACCACGGCGGGCTGGCCGCGCGACATCAACTGCCGGGCGGCCGAGCGGGTGGTCTCGATGCTGACGCCATCGATCCGCGCCACCAATTCGTCGACCGGCAGCGGCCGGCCATAGGCCAGGATGTGGCGGGCGAGCTGCTCGGCGCGCGACGAACAGCTTTCCAGCGCCATCAGCAGGCCGGCTTTCATCTGCGCCTTGGCGCGGGCGATCTCGGCGTCGGTCAGGGTCTCGACCGCGTCGTTGATGACGTCGACGATCACTTCCATCATCTCCGGCGCGTCGTCCGGATCGGTGCCGGTATAGAGGCCGAAGAACCCGGTGTCCGCATAGGGCGCGTGGAAGGTGTAGATCGAGTAGCACAGGCCGCGCTTCTCGCGCACTTCCTGGAACAGCCGCGACGACATTCCGCCGCCGAGAATGTTGGTGAATACCTGCAGGCTGAACAGCGCTTCGTCGCGCTGCGGCAGGCCTTCCAGCGCCAGCGTCAGATGCGCCTGCTCGAGATCGCGCCGCACCACGCGCGAGCCGCCGGCGCCGAACATCGCCGGCTGCGGCTTCGGCGCCGGGGCGGCATCGAAGCTGGCGAAGCGGTGCTGCACCTCCTCGACGACGCGCTGGTGATCGACCGCGCCGGCCGCAGAAACCACCATGTCGGGGCCGCGATAATGCGTCGCCAGATACGACCGCAGCTTGTCGCGGTTGAAGCCCTTCAGCGTCTTGGCGGTGCCGAGCAGCGAGCGGCCAATCGGCTGCTCCGGGTAGCAGAGCTCGTTGAGATACTCGAACACGACGTCGTCGGGCGTATCCTGCGAGGCGCCGATCTCCTGCACGATCACGCTCTTCTCGCGCTCCAGCTCCTCGGCCTCGAACGACGGATTGGCCAGGATGTCGGACAATACGTCGAGCGCCAGCGGCACGTCGGCCTTCATCACCCGCGCGTAGTAGGCGGTGGTCTCGGTCGAGGTGGCAGCGTTGAGGTCGCCGCCGACCGCCTCGATCTCCTCGGCGATCTCGCGCGAGGTCCGCCGCGTCGTGCCTTTGAAGGCCATGTGTTCGAGCAGATGCGAGATGCCGTGCTCATCCGGCTTCTCGTCGCGCCCGCCGACGCCGGTCCAGACGCCGAGCGCGGCGGTCTCGAGATGCGGCATGGTGTCGGTGACGACGGTCAGGCCCGAGGGAAGCTTGCTGACTTCGACGCTCATCCGACAGCTCCTTGCTGCGCCGCGCGGCTGACCGACAGCACGTGGCGTTCGATCGCCGCCTGATCGCGGGGCATGATTTTGAAAGTTTCGGTCCGGCTCATCAGTCCGTCGAGCCAGGCCGGCAGCTCCGGCCGCATCCCGCAGGCGGCTTCCACCGCATCCGGGAATTTGGCCGCATGCGCCGTGGAGAGAACGATGTTCGGCACGCTTGGGTCCGTGGTGTCGCGATCGGCGACCGCGAGCGCCACCGCGGTGTGCGGATCGACCAGATCGCCGGCCTCGCGCCAGGCGGCGCGGATCGCCGATTCGGTCTCGGCCTCGTCGGCGCGGCCGGCGTCGAATTCCTCGCGCACCGCAGCCAGCAGCGCGTCGGGAAGCACAAAGCGGCCGGACTGGCCGAGCGAACCCATCAACGCCCGGATCAGCGGCGCATCCCGGCCGGAGGCCTCGAACAGCAGCCGCTCGAAATTCGACGACACCTGGATGTCCATCGACGGCGAGGTGGTGGCGTGGACCTCGCGGACCTCGTAGATCCCGGTCTTCAGGGTGCGGGCCAGGATGTCGTTGATGTTGGCGGCGATCTTCAGCCGGCGCACCGGCAGGCCCATCTTCTTGGCGACGTAGCCGGCGAAGATGTCGCCGAAATTGCCGGTCGGCACGGTGAAATCGACCAGCCTGTTCGGCGCGCCGAGCGCGACCGCGCTGGTGAAGTAGTACACCACCTGCGCGACGATACGGGCCCAGTTGATCGAATTGACGCCCGACAGCGCCACCTGATCGCGGAACTTGTGGTGGTTGAACAGCCCCTTCACGATCGCCTGGCAATCGTCGAAATGACCCTCGATCGCCAGCGCATGAACGTTGGCCGCGCCCGAGGTCGTCATCATCATCCGCTGCACGTCGGAGACGCGACCGTGCGGGAATAGCACCACGAGATCAACCGCTTCGCGATTGGCAAACGCATCGACCGCCGCGCCGCCGGTGTCGCCCGAGGTCGCGACCACGATGGTTGTGCGCTGGCCGCGCTTCTGCAGCGCGTGATCCATCAGTCGCGAGATGAGCTGCATCGCGACGTCCTTGAACGCCAGGGTCGGGCCGTGGAACAGCTCGAGCACGAACTGGCTCGGGCCGCTCTGGCGCAGCGGAACCACCGCGGGATGCCGGAAGGTGGCGTAGGCCTCGTTGGCCATGCGGCCGAGTTCGGCGTCCGAAATCTCGCCGGCCACGAACGGCCGGATCACTTCGACGGCGACTTCCCAATACGGCCGGCCGAACAGGCTGGTGATGGTGTCCGGCGCCAGCTGCGGCCAGACTTCCGGCACATACAGGCCGCCGTCGCGGGCCAGGCCGGTCAGCATCACATCGCAGAAGCCGAGGCGCGGGGCCTCGCCCCGGGTCGAAACATAGGTGGTCAAGGTGTCCTCCAAAGACCTGGGCGCGACCAAGCCTTTGATATCGATTGGGATTACTCACGCGCGGGCGAAATCACCGGCACCATAGAGGGTTTTGCCGCGCAGGGGAAACCGCTCTCGACGAAAAGACCGCAGCTTCGGAATCAGCCGGAGGGCCGGCCGAGCGCCGGCGCGGCTAGGCCATGCGCCGCGATGCACGGGGTTGCGGCACGTCGGCCCCGCGCTGGCCCCACAGCCAGACCAGGAAAGCGATACCGACGGCCGCCGCCAGACCGAACCAGGTGACGGCGTATTGCAGATGCTGGTCGCGCAAATGGACGCCGAGCGGACCGGGCTTGGGCAGGCCGCTGGCCGGCACCGGCGTTTCCAGATCGATGTAGAACGGCGCCACCCGCCCGCCCCAACCGAGCTGCGCCGCCATCGCCGGCACGTCACGGCTGAACCACAGCCGCTTCGCCGCATCCGGGTCCGGCGTCAGCATGCCGCCCGCTTCCGGGAAGCGCAGGTAGCCGGTGAGCGCGACCGGCAGGCCGGCGCGCAGCGGCCTGACGATGCGGTCCTGATAGGCGCGGTCCTGCATGGTGTTGGGGACGAAACCGGCGTTGATCACCACCATGGCGCCATCCGGCAGTTGCGCCGGCAGGAACGCCCAGGTGCCGGGGCCGGAAACGTCCTCGCGGATCGCCGAGCCCGACGAATACACCATGGCGTCCGGCAGCTCGGCGTAGGTCGCCGTGAAGCTGACGCGGCGGAATTCGTCGGCGGCGGGCGTCAGCGCCGCCCACTCGGCCGGCGGCGGCAGCGCGGTCGGTGCAGCGGCGAGGCGCGTTTCCAGCGCCGCGATCAGCGCGTGCTTGGCGGTGCGGCGCTGCAGCTGCCAGAAGCCGAGCGACAGCAGCACCGCGACGATCAAGAGCGCGATCAGGCTCATCCCGGCGATGCCTCGCCGGCGCTGCGGAGATGCGCTCATTGCGGTTCGCGCCCGACCAGGCGGCCTTCCTGGGCCTTGTGGTGAAATTGCAGCGCGATCAGCAGCGCCTTCATCGACCGGAGCGGCAATAGCGTGGTGGCGATCACCAGCGGAATCCACAACGCCGCATGCACCCAGAACGGTGGCTGATACTTCACTTCCACCACCAGCGCGCAGCCGACCACGATGGCGCCGCCAATCAGGATCATGAACACCGCCGCGCCGTCACCGACATCGATGAACGCATAGTCCAACCCGCAAGATTCGCAGCGCGGCGCAAGCGTCAGGAACCCCGCATACAACTTGCCTTTGCCACAGCGCGGACAGCGACAGGCAATGCCGCGCAGCGCGGATTGCAGGACGGTGGGCGCTGACACATCGGCAGACATGCGAATCTCATCCTCTCCCGACACCCAAGCCCGTGTCCCGGACAAGCCGCAGCACGACGTGCTGCTGCGCAGATCCGGGACCCCGGTTAGTGCCGTCAACCGGGGCCCCGGATCTGCAGCGCATCACGCCGCGAAGAGCGGCGCGCTGCGCAGCGTCCGGGGCACGAAAACGAGAAAGAGCGGCCCGATGGCCGCCCTTTGTAGCACAGTCTGCGGCGGCCTTAGTGCGCGCCGGCCATGGTCGAGGCGCCGTGGCCCCAGACGTAGATGCAGACGAACAGGAACAGCCAGACCACGTCGACGAAGTGCCAGTACCAGGCGGCGAATTCGAAGCCGAGGTGCTGGGTGGGGGTGAAGTGGCCCTTGTAGACGCGGATCAGGCAGACCAGCAGGAAGATGGTGCCGACCAGCACGTGGAAGCCGTGGAAGCCGGTCGCCATGAAGAAGGTCGCGCCGTAGATGTTGCCGGCGAACGAGAACGCGGCGTGGCTGTATTCGTAGGCCTGCACGAAGCTGAAGGCGGCGCCGAGCAGCACGGTCAGGATCAGCGCCTTCTTCACGCCGGCGCGGTCGTTGTGCAGCAGCGCGTGGTGCGCCCAGGTTACGGTGGTGCCCGAGGTCAGCAGGATCAGCGTGTTGAGCAGCGGCAGGTGCCAGGGATCGAAGGTCTCGATACCCTTCGGCGGCCACACACCACCGAACAGCGCCTCACGGGTGGCGTGCACCGGATCGGCCGGAAACAGCGCCGAGTTAAAGTAGGCCCAGAACCAGGCGACGAAGAACATCACCTCCGAGGCGATGAACAGGATCATGCCGTAGCGGTGGCTGATCTGCACCACGCGGGTGTGGTCGCCCTTGAACTCGGCTTCCTTGATCACGTCGCTCCACCAGCTCGCCATGGTGTAGAGCACGCCGATGACGCCGATGCCGAACACGATCGGTGCGCCCTGGTACATGTGGTGCATCCACGACACCGCACCGAACGCCATGATGAAGGCGGCAACCGAGCCGACGAACGGCCAGGGGCTCGGATCGACGAGATGATAATCGTGATGTTTCGCGTGCGCCGTGGCCATGTTCGTGCTCTCCGTTGCCAAAGCCGGAACGGTGGTGCCCCCATCCGCCGGCCGTCGTCTCGTCAGCGTTTCCGTTTTTTATAGATTGCCTTTGCGCGCTCCGGTTTCGCTCGAAGCCACCGGCTTCGGCGCCGGATCGCGCATCGGATAGAACGTGTAGGACAGCGTGATGTTGTTGACGGTGTCGTTCTCGCTGTCGGTGGCAAACGCCGGATCGACATAGAACACCACCGGCATCTCGCGGGTTTCGCCCGCCGCCAGCGTCTGCTCGGTGAAGCAGAAGCAGTTGATCTTGGTGAAGTAGGAGCCGACCGTCAGCGGCGTGACGTTGTAGGCCGCCTGGCCGGTGGTCTCGTGTTTCGCGGTGCTGGTGACGGTGTAGTACACGGTCACCACCTTGCCGATCGACACCTCGATCTCGCGCTGCTCGGGCTCGAACTTCCACGGCAGGCCGTTGATGTTGGAGTCGAACCGCACCGTCACCTTGCGGGCCAGCGGCTCCGAGGTCGGCGCGGCGCCGACCTGGGTGGTGCCGTTGAAGCCGGTGGTGCGGCAGAACCAGTTGTAGAACGGCACAGCGGCGAACGACGCGCCGACCATCAGCGCCACCACCAGCCCGCAGATCGACGCCACCATCGTGTCACGGCCGAGGCCGCGGCGGGGAGCCGGCTGCGGCGCGGGACTGGGCGGGACCTGCGGCATCGTTGATCGCTCCCTACATCGGCCGCTGCAGCACGATCGGACCCTTGACCATGGTCACGGCGAAGAACAGCACCACCAGCACGGTAAGCGCGAGGGCGATGGCGATCGAGCGTTCACGCTGGCGCTTCTTCTGCGCTTCGGTGAGCACCACGCCCGGCCTCCTCTGCGGCTCCATCCGGCGGTCTCCTCAGGCGAACAACGACCACACGGCCTTCGCGGCGACCTCGACCAGCAGGATCGAGAACAGCGCGAACAGATACAGGATCGACACCTTGAACAGGTTGCGCGAGGCGCGCAGCGCGGCGCTGCCGGTGCGATGGCGATACACCCGCACGGCGAGAACCAGCATCCAGGCGCCGAGCGCCAGCGAGGCGATGCCGTACACCGCGTCGAAGTAACCGAGCGGCCACGGCGCGGCCGCCACCGCCACCAGCACGATGGTGTAGAGCAGGATCTGCAGCCGGGTATGATCCGGGCCGGCGACGACCGGCAGCATCGGCACGCCGGCGCGGGCGTAATCGTCGTTGCGGAACAGCGCCAGCGCCCAGAAATGCGGCGGCGTCCAGAAGAAGATGATGGCGAACAGCAGCAGCGGCTCGACGGCCAGCGATCCGGTGACCGCAGCCCACGCCACCACCGGCGGCAGTGCACCGGCGGCGCCGCCGATCACGATGTTCTGCGCCGTCGAGCGCTTCAGCCACATCGTGTAGATCACGACGTAGAAGAAGATCGTGAAGGCGAGCAGCGCGGCCGACACCCAGTTCACCAGGATGCCGAGCGTCAGCACCGAAAAGAACGCCAGGATCAGACCGAACGCCAGCGCCTCGCCTTTGGTCACGCGGCCGCGCGGGATCGGCCGGTTGGCGGTGCGCGTCATCTTGGCGTCGATGTCGTCCTCGTACCACATGTTCAGCGCGCCGGAGGCGCCACCGCCGACCGCGATGCACAGGATGGCGGTGATCGCCAGCACCGGGTGAAAGCTTCCCGGCGCCATCAACAGGCCGACCAGCGCCGTGAACACGACCAGCGACATCACCCGCGGCTTGAGCAGCGCAATGTAGTCGCGGACGCCCGCTTCGGAGATGCGGGGAGCAGTGAGTTCGAGCTGGTTGGTGTCGATGACCGACAATTCGTGACCTCTTAGGCTTCAGACCGCATCCGCCATCGGCACAGCCGCGGCGGATGCTCGTTGATATCGGTGCCTCAGCGAACCTGCGGCAGCACCTCGAACTGATGGAACGGCGGCGGCGACGACAGCGTCCATTCCAGCGTCGTGGCGCCGACGCCCCACGGATTGTCCGCCGCCTTTTCCTTTTTGATGAAAGCCAGCGCGACGCCATACAGGAAGATCAGCACCGCGAAGCCCGACACATAGGAACCGATCGACGACACCAGGTTCCAGCCCGCGAAGGCGTCCGGATAATCGACATAGCGGCGCGGCATGCCGGACAGGCCGAGGAAGTGCTGCGGGAAGAACACCATGTTGACGCCGATGAACGTCACCCAGAAGTGCAGCTTGCCGATCGTCTCGCTGTACATGTAGCCGAACATCTTCGGAAACCAATAGTACCAGCCCGCGAAGATGGCAAACACGGCGCCCAGCGACAGCACGTAATGGAAGTGCGCGACGACGTAATACGTATCCTGCAGCACCCGATCGACGCCGGCATTGGCCAGCACCACGCCGGTGACGCCGCCGACCGTGAACAGGAAGATGAAGCCGACGGCCCACAGCATCGGCGTCTTGAACTCGATCGAGCCGCCCCACATCGTGGCGATCCACGAGAAGATCTTCACGCCGGTCGGCACCGCGATCACCATCGTGGCGGCGACGAAATAGGCCTGCGTCGCGCTCGACATGCCCACCGTGTACATGTGGTGGGCCCAGACCACGAAGCCGATCACGCCGATCGCCACCATCGCGTAGGCCATGCCGAGATAGCCGAACACCGGCTTCTTCGAGAAGGTCGAGACGATCTGGCTGATCATGCCGAAGCCCGGCAGGATCAGGATGTAGACTTCGGGGTGGCCGAAGAACCAGAACAGGTGCTGGAACAGCAGCGGATCGCCGCCGCCTTCGGCCGAGAAGAAAGTGGTGCCGAAGTTGCGGTCGGTCAGCAGCATGGTGATGGCGCCGGCGAGCACCGGCAGCGACAGCAGCAGCAGGAACACGGTGACCAGGATCGACCACACGAACAGCGGCATCTTGTGCAGCGTCATGCCCGGCGCACGCATATTGAAGATCGTGGTGATGAAGTTGATCGCTCCCATGATCGACGACGCACCGGCGAGATGCAGCGCCAGGATGGCGAAGTCGACCGCCGGCCCAGGATGCCCCGAGGTCGATAATGGCGCATACATCGTCCAGCCGGCGCCGACGCCGTTCGACGACGGCTCGCCCTCGACGAAGGTCGAGATGATCAGCAGCGCGAATGCCGCCGGCAGCAGCCAGAACGAGATGTTGTTCATGCGCGGGAACGCCATGTCGGGCGCGCCGATCATCAGCGGCACGAACCAGTTGCCGAACCCGCCGATCATCGCCGGCATCACCATGAAGAAGATCATGATCAGGCCGTGCGAGGTCACGAACACGTTGTAGGTGTGGCTTTCGTGGAAGATCTGGACGCCCGGATACATCAGCTCGATGCGGATCGCGATCGACAGCGCGCCGCCGATGATCCCCGCGATGATCGCGAAGACCAGATACATCGTGCCGATGTCCTTGTGGTTGGTCGAATAGACGTAGCGCCGCCATCCGGTCGGATGCGCGTGGGCATGATCGTCATGCGCATGATCGGAATGAGCAACCCGTGCAGCTTCCATGGCCATTTTCAGATCCTGACTTGAAACCTTCGGACCCTGCGGTCCCTGTTCGAACCCGCCGCGCGCGGCGATGTGATTACCGCGCGGCGGCGCCGGCCGATGCGACGGACGTGCGCGACGCCGACGCGATCTGCTGCTTCTTCCAGGCGTCGTAGTCCTGATCGTTCACGACCCGCACGACGATCGGCATGAAAGCATGGTCCTTGCCGCAAAGTTCCGAGCACTGCCCGTAGTAACGCCCTTCGCGATTGGCCCTGAACCAGCTCTCGTTGAGCCGGCCCGGAATCGCGTCGATCTTCACGCCGAAGGACGGGATCGCCCAGGAGTGGATCACATCGGCAGCGGTGGTCTGGATCCGCACCACCTTGTTGACCGGCACCACCATCTCGTTGTCGACGCCGAGCAGGCGCGGCGGGACCGGATTCATCTTGGCGCGCTCTTCGTCGCTCAGCATGATCGAGGTGAACTCGATCTTGTCGTCGGGATACTGATAGGTCCAGTTCCACTGGTTGCCGGTGGCCTTGATGGTCAGGTCGGCTTTCGGCACGTCGAGCTGGAAGAACAGCAGACGGAACGACGGCACCGCGACCGCCACCAGGATCATCACCGGAATGATGGTCCACGCCACTTCGATCAGCGTGTTGTGCGTGGTCTTGGAGGGGATCGGATTGCTCTTGGCGTTGAACTTCACCACCACGATCACCAGCAGCGCCAGCACGAACAGCGTGATCGCGGTGATCAGCCAGAGCAGGAAGCTGTGAAACCAGACGATGTTCTCCATCACCGGACTGGCGGGATTCTGCAGCTGCATCTCCCACGGCGACGGTTGGCCTTCACCCGCGAGCGCCGATCCGGCGAGGCCGAACATGCCTCCGATCATCGCAACTCCGAGACCCGCAACGCTAAGCAAACGCCGATCGAATCGGCTCTTCGACATCGTCATGCCGCCTTCGCTCCCCTACGTATTTTGCGGGCTGACCCACTTCCGCGGAGTGCCCTTGTCATTCTTCGAGGGCGATTGTTCGCCTCCCTTAAGAATGCTTCTTATTCTCTCTTTCAAACCACAATTTGCCAGTACCCGCAATGCACTATTGGACTTTCGGCGAAGGCTCGCGGAGGTTTGTGCCGGGCTGCGCAGCGTGCGGTTACGCTTCGGTATTTTGCGGTGTTCAGGTAATGTGAACCATGCTTGACAGCGGCACACGCCGATGTAGGCACAGCAGCCAGAATTCACGGGAGCCTGATTCGCCGGCGGGCGGTGTCGCCTTGATGGTGCCGTCATTCCGGATCAGTCGGGGCCCTGATCCACACCATGTCATGTCTTTGACTTGCCTCTGACTTGAAGACTTGCCTCTGACTTGAAAGCGACCCCGATGGGCCTTGCCGAACGTTTGCCGTTGCTCGCCTCCTGCCGCCTGGTGCGCGGGAGCAGCGTCCGGCTGGGGATCGCCGCCGCGCTGATGCTCGCGGCGATGCTCGGCACCAGCGCCCGCGCCGATGCGCAGGGCGCCGTGCGTTCCGTGCATGGCGACTGGCAGATCCGCTGCGACACCCCGCCGGGCGCCAAGGCCGAGCAATGCGCGTTGATTCAGAGCGTGGTGGCGGAAGACCGCTCCAATGCCGGCCTCACCGTCATCATCCTCAAGACCGCTGACCAGAAGAGCAAGCTGATGCGCGTGGTGGCGCCGCTCGGCGTGCTGCTGCCGTCCGGCCTCGGGCTGAAGCTCGACAACGCCGATGTCGGCCGCGCCGGTTTCGTGCGCTGCCTGCCCAACGGGTGCGTCGCCGAAGTGGTGATGGACGACAAGCTGCTCGGCCAGCTCCGTACCGCCAAGACCGCGACCTTCATCATCTTCGAGACCCCCGAAGAAGGCATCGGCTTCCCACTCAGCCTCAACGGCCTCGGCGAGGGATACGACAAGCTGCCGTAGTGTGCGCGATCGGGACGTCTCGGCGCGTGTTCGCCGCGCCCTCTTTGAGTCGCAGCGCATCCCCATAAACACCGTCATGGCCGGGCTTGACCCGGCCAT
>NZ_LJIC01000040.1 GCF_001295845.1 Rhodopseudomonas sp. AAP120
CGGGACGAGCCCGGCCATGACGTGGTGTGAGGTGGGTGCTTGACCGCGCTGGTGTTGCTTGCGGTCAAGCCCTTCTGCTTTTTACAGGCTGCTAGCTGCTCACCAGTTGTAACGCAGCGTGCCCTTGCCGGTGTAGGACTGCGAGACGTTGGAGAACTCGCCTTCGAAGGTGGCGGCGACGGAGATGCCGTTCCGCCATTTCAGCTCGGCGCTGGCGCTGGTCAGCGCCAGGTCGTGCGGCTGGGCGGCGCCGTTCACCGTGAAGCTGGCGGCCGGCAGCGCCTGGAAGGTGGCCGTCACGGTGCGGTCGGCGTTGAAGTCGTGGGCCCAGGCGGCGCGGCCGCGCAGCGTCAGCAGCGCGTCCTCGACGATGAACGACTTGTCGCTGCGCAGACCGAGTTCGGTCCGCGCCGCGGTGACGTCCTTGGAGGCGTAAGCGAGGCCGAACGCGCCGGTGCCGGTTTCGGCGTAGGACGGCAGCATGAAGGTGGTGACCTGCGCGGCCGCGTAGGGCGTCAGGCCGATCGCCTCGGGAGCGACGAAGCGATAGCCGCTTTCCACCCGGCCGGTCAGCGCGTTGGCGTTGAAGCGGCCCTGCAACTGATCGATCCCGGCGATCGTCAGGGTGCGGTTGGTGGTGACGTCCTGCCAGCCGTAGGCCAGCGCCGCCGACAGATAGCTCGGTCCGATAGCGTGGCGGACGAAGGCGCCGGCCTGGAACACGTCGGACTTGCCGCTGCCGAGCCCATTGCCGAGATCGTATTTGGTGGCGCCGCCGGCCAGCGCGAAGCCGGCCACGGTGTCGGGCGAGAAGTAATAGTCGGCACCGACCGCGACGCCGTAGATCCGGCTGGTGGTGTCGGCGGTGCCGGCTCCGGCATCGCCGTTGGTGGTCTGCGATCCGCCGAAGCCGGCCGCCCACACGCCCCAGCGCGGCTGATACACCGCCAGCGGCACCGCCTTGGTGGCCATCGCGTAGGCGTCGCGCTCCGCGCCGGAGCGCTTGCGACCGTTCGATGCGTAGGACAGCGCGTCGCCTTCTTCGGCGAAAGCCGAGGACGGCCCCGTACCCGGGCCCATCGGACCGCGGCCGCCGATCGAGGGATCGAGCAGCACGCCGACGAACTGGTTCATCATATTGAAGCTGGTCTGCTGCGCGCCGCTGGTGCCCTGCCCGCCCGCCTGCGCGAGGTTCTGCCCGACATTGCCGGTGAAGATCGCGCCCAGCGGACCGGGGCCACCATTGGCATTGAAGGCGGCGTCGAGACCGGCGCCGACCGCGCGCTGGTTGTCGTTCAGGCCGGCGATCTGGCCGAGGCCGGATTGCAGGCTCAACGACACCGTGGTCCCCGAGTAGCTCAGCACGCCGGTCACACCGGCGGGCGCCGTCACCGCGCCGAAGGTGGTGCCGCCGAGCGACGCGGCGGTGAGGATCGTGGTCGGCGTGTTGAACCGATAGGTGCCGGTCGCCGACGACACCTGCACGGTGCCGGCGAGCGAGGCCGAACCGCTGACGCTGGTGAACGGCGTGCCGGCCGACGACGCCTGCACCAGATAAAGAGCGCCCGCCTGCATCGCCAGATTGCCGCTGATCTTCAGCGAGGACCCGGCGACGCCGTTGCCGGGCTGCAGCGCGCCGCCCGCCAGCACGGTGGTGGCGCCGACCGTACCGGTGCCGGCAAGCACGCCGGTGTTGGCGACGATCACATTGGTGGTCACCACGTCGCTCGAGGCCAGTGAGATGGTGCCGGTGACGTTCTGGAAGTAGCCGATTGCCGAATACAGATCGAGCCGGGTCCAGTAGCTCAGCGGCGTGCCGTAGAACGCCGCCAGCGCGACGCCTTCGGTGTTGACGATGATCTGGTTGATGGTGTCGGTCTGCAGGCTGCCATAGAGGCCGCCGCTCGGCGCCAGCGTCTTGGCCGCTGACGTGCTGCCGCCGAAGATCGGCGCGAGCAGGATCGAGGCGTCCGGCCCGCCGCTCGGCGCGGCTTCACGCGGCGCCTGGGCATAGCTCAGCGTCGGCAGGCCGTAGGTCAGCCGCTGCTGATACACGGCCTGGTTCGACGACGCCGCATAGGGATTGTTGGTGGTGGCGCACACCGTGATGGTGCCGCAGCTCTGCGAAGCAGCGCCGGTCGACAGGTAGCCGGTCAGTTCGCTTTGCGCCGCCGTGAACAGCGCCGGCAGATTGACCGCCGTGCCGGTCACCGCCGCGTTGTTGATGTAGGCCGGATTGCTGAACGCCTGCGCCAGATCGTAGCTGGCCATCGCCCGGCTGGCGATGATGTCCAGCGGATAATGCACGCCGAGCGCGATGCGGCTGTTGGCATACTCCGAGGCGCGCACCAGCATGCTCTGATAGAGCTGCGGAACCAGCATGCCGAGCAGGATGGAGTCCGTATAGGCATAGTTGGTGTGGCCGCTCGGGAACGCCGGGTTGGTGGTCAGGCCGTCCAGTGCGGTCGGGTCGAAGGCGTTGAACGAGCTGCGCGCCACCTGCACCGGGCGGGAGTCGCCATAGATGCCCTGCCCGGCCTGCTTGTTGGTCACGCCATAAGCCAGATCGTAGACGCTGTCGGTGGTGTTCGGCAGACCGTTGAAGGTCGGCAGCGTGTAACCCGCAGGCGCCACCGCCTTGATGGTGCCGTTGGTGGTGCCGTTGGCGAAGTAGTTCTTCGCCGAGACGTCCGAGCTGGTGAAATTGTAGCCGCTGTTCAGCAAATTATAGGTCGCGGTGAGCGGCCCCGAGCTGGCGTTGCTGGCGCGAATGCCGGTCTGATAGATCGATCCGAGAACCTGGCCATAGCCGCCGACCGGCTGGATCGGATTGATCGTGCCGGTGCCGGAACCGCTGCTCTGGATCGCCTGCAGCGGCAGTCCGCCCGCGAGATTGTCGCCGAGCCCGAGCCTGACCACGGTGCCGTCGGACAGCGTGATATTGGTGGCGAAACTGCCGCTGCCGGGCAGCGCCTTGTCGCTGATCGCCATCGCCTGCTGGGCAGCGGTGGCGGTGTTGTTGATCAGGATCGATTGCTGCAGATTGGCCTGCAGGGTCGCCTGCCCGATCGCCGTCGAATTGAGCGCCAGGAACGGCGCCAGAAGATTGTAGGCGTTGACGTTCTGAATGGTGACGTTGGCCGTCTGCGCCTGAGCCGAACTGGCCCATGCGACAGCCACCAAGGCCGTCGTGTGAAACAAACGTGACTTGAATCGACCGCAATACGCCGCACGCATTTCGTACACCCCACTGTAAAAGCGCCTCAGCTGCGACGTTTTTACGCGGGGGAATTATCGAGTTCGTGACACCGCATTAACGATTGCGTCCAAGCAAAGATTGGCAACAAGCGTTGCATCTCTGCATCAGGCGTATTGACGCGAGTGAGATGCAACTACGCAGACGAGCGCGGCGCGCAGCATCGCTATCACCGCCCGCAAGACTGACAGCAGCCTCTCTCCGTGCGTCATCCCGGGGCGCGAGCGCTGCTCGCGAACCCGGAACTCGACGACGTACCGCCGCACGTTTCCACAACCGCGGGATTCCGGGTTCGCTCGCTACGCGAACGCCCCGGAATGACGGTGAGTGGGATTACTTGTAATAGCCGACCGCGCAGGTCTGGTCGCCGACCTTGGTGACGTAGCTGACCTTCTGGACCGGATCGGTCTGGCCGGGGCGCGGCCACATGTAGCTGACTTCCTTGACCTCGCCTTCCTTGGCGGTGGCGTAGATCTCTTCGCCGAGCGCCTTGCCGGTCTTGTCCTTGAGGTCCTTGAGGCTCTTGCCGGTCAGCGTCGGGTGCGCGGTGAACAGGCCGTCGGGCCCGCCGCAGAACGGATACAGGTCGCGATCCTTGAAGCCGCCCTCGCCCTTGGCGAATTCGGACAGCGCCTTGGCCTTGTCGGCCTTCACGGCGACCGCGGCCTTGGTGAGCATCGCCTTGGCTTCGTCGGCGGTGCCGAACTCGCCGGCGAACGCGGCGGAGCCCGCGAGCAGGCTCGCGCTGGCGACGAGATAAACGAGTGACGTGAGTTTCATGGCTTCCCTCCTGTTAGGCTCCCTTGGTGGAGCGTGCGGGAAGGATAGCCGGGCGTTCGAGCGGCGGTCAGCGCGACTTAGGACGAACCATAAGTCGATACCGGGCGCCGCTACACGCGTGCGGATATCGGACGAGTTAGTGCGAGGTGATCCAGGCGCGGGCTTCGCGCTGCGCCGCGGCAATGTCCTCGGCGGACATCTGCGCGGCGACTTCCCGGCGCAGCTCGATGGCATCGGCGCGGCCCTTCAGGGCGGCGAGGTTGAACCATTTGTGCGCCGCCACGAGATCCACCGGCGCGCCGCGGCCCGACGCGAACAGCAGGCCGAGGTCGAACAACACATCCGGATTTTCACCAGCTTCGATCGGCAGCGCAGTCTCGGTGTTCAGAAATCCCTGCAGCATCTGTCTCTCCATCCGGCCGGCCCGAGGGCGGCTCCTGTCCTCTGATCTGTCGTTCCCCACCGCCGTGGCCCGGCGTGTTTGTGTAAGGCGATCTGACCATTCAAATTTGAAGAGCAGTTTAAGCGTTGCGATGAACGGATTCTGAACGCCGCCGGGCGCCGCGCCGCGGCGAATTGCAAAAATCACTGGGAGACAGGGACTTCCGTGATCGCTTGACGGTCGGTTTACCGTGCGGCTTGGCGAACCGATAACCATCGCGCCAGCCGGCATCGCGCCGCGGGCGACAACCGGCGGCGGATCGGGCGATCGAAGATGAACGGAACGGCGGGAGATCGCGGCGCCCGGAAGTGAGAGACCGGGGCGATGCGCGGCGTCATACACCTGCGCAAAAAAGAACGAGGGCGTCGGCGAACACGTCAGGATCAAATCTCACCCACGGAAACCGCGGTGAAACTGCGGACCCAGCATCCGCACCGTACGAAGAAGAACCGCTTCTTCTGCCGGACGCCCGACGACGGCGAACCCTCGTCGAAATCGAACCGGCCGTTTGACCTGATGTCTCGCCGACACCCTCTCGTCGATCGGACCTTCGCCGAAGCCGCTGCTGCGGGACATCGTCGAGGGCCTAAGACGCTGCCGACGGTCTCCCCGCCGGCGCACTCGCTCGTGAGCGAGCTTACTTCTTCTTGGCGGCCTTCTTGGCGACCTTCTTGGTGGTCTTCTTCGCCGTCTTCTTCACGGCGCTCTTCGCGGTCTTCGCGGTCTTCGCCTTCTTCGGCGCCGCTTTCTTCGTCGCCGCTTTCTTCGTCGCTTTCTTGGCCATGTTGCCCTCCGATAAGAATGAGATGGCTGATTGCTGCTGCGTGCACTCGGGAATCGAGATGCACTACTTCCCGAATACACCAACACATCGAAAAAAACAGTGTCCCGCTTAAGGAAGTGTTGATGGCTGTTTGCCGCGTCGCGTCGGCGTCTTTGAAATCGGCGCGTCCCGCAATTCGCCGCGCGATCGCGTTAAGCCGCGAAAAATCTACGTCGGCGTTTGTCAAGATCAGCGGAAGCCCGCGCAGGCCAACGGTTTCTGAAATCTGATTAGTACGCTAACTAACAATTCCGCGAACCCTCGCGCCGGGCCGAGTCGGGCGCCGGAAGCGCCGCGCGGAGTCTGAGTCGGGAATTTTGGCAACGAAAATATTTTCGTCCACACCCCCTGCCGGGCGCCGGAAACGCCCGGCGCAGAGGGGTTTCGGGACGAAATCGTGCGCGATGATTCGAGCGCGCACGGCGGCGCGCGCCGTCGCCGCGACGGATCGCGAGCGACGCGCGCGGCGTCGTTACAGACCGAGCTTGCGCTTCAGGAGATCGTTGACGGCCTGCGGATTGGCCTTGCCGCCGGAGGATTTCATCACCTGTCCGACGAACCAGCCGAGCATCGCCGGCTTGGCCGCGACCTGCGCGACCTTGTCGGGATTGTTCGCGACGATCTCGTCGACGACCTTCTCGATCGCGGACAGATCGGTGACCTGCTTCAAGCCGCGCTGCTCGACGAGCACGCGCGGATCACCGCCTTCAACCCAGACGATCTCGAACAGTTCCTTGGCGATCTTGCCCGAGATGGTGCCCTCGCCGATCAGATCGATGATCGCGGCGAGCTGAGCGGCCGAGATCGGCGAGCTGTCGATGCTCTGACCATCTTTGTTGAGGCGGCCGAACAACTCGTTGATCACCCAGTTGGCGGCGAGCTTGCCGTCGCGCGCCTTGTCGGCGAGCCCGCCGAGCACCGCCTCGTAGAACTCGGCGCTCTCCCGCTCGCTCACCAGCACCCCGGCGTCGTCGGCCGACAGCCCGAAATCACCGATGAAACGGGCCTTTTTCGCATCGGGCAGTTCGGGCAGACCGGCCTTCAGATCGTCAACATAAGCCTGCGAGAACTCCAGCGGCAGCAGATCCGGATCCGGGAAGTAGCGATAGTCGTGCGCCTCTTCCTTCGAGCGCATCGACCGCGTCTCGCCTTTGGTCGCATCGAACAGCCGCGTCTCCTGATCGATCGCGCCGCCGTCTTCGAGGATTCCGATCTGCCGGCGCGCTTCATATTCGATCGCCTGACCGATGAAGCGGATCGAGTTGACGTTCTTGATTTCGCAACGTGTGCCGAACGGCTCGCCCGGTCGACGCACCGAGACGTTGACGTCGGCGCGCAGGCTGCCTTTCTCCATGTCGCCGTCGCACGTGCCGAGATAGCGCAGGATGGTGCGCAGCTTGGAGACGTAGGCCTTGGCCTGCTCGGACGAACGCAGGTCGGGCTTGGAGACGATCTCCATCAGCGCGACGCCGGAACGGTTGAGATCGACGAAGGTCGATGTCGGATCCTGATCGTGCAGCAGCTTGCCGGCGTCCTGTTCGAGATGCAGCCGCTCGATGCCGACGCTGACGCTGTCGCCGGTCGGCAGATCGACCACGACGACGCCCTCGCCGACGATCGGCGATTTGTACTGGCTGATCTGATAGCCCTGCGGCAGGTCGGGATAGAAATAATTCTTCCGATCGAACACCGAGCGCAGGTTGATCTGCGCGTTCAGTCCCAATCCTGAACGGATCGCCTGACGAACGCACTCTTCGTTGATCACCGGCAGCATGCCGGGCATCGCGGCGTCGACCAGCGAGACGTGGCTGTTCGGCGCCCCGCCGAATTCCGTCGCCGCGCCGGAGAACAGCTTGGCGTCGGACGACACCTGGGCGTGAATCTCGAGCCCGATCACGACTTCCCAATCGCCGGTGGCGCCCTTGAGGAGCTGGGACGGTTTGACGGGTGCGTTCATGGCAGGTCCTTCGAGCAGCGCAGGTTCAGCAAGCAAGCGCCTGAATATGCCCTTCCCGGGCATATGCCAACAACGACCGATCGCGCGTGATCAGCCGATAGCCGTATTCGCGGGCGGTGGCGGCGATGATCCGATCCGCCGGATCGCGATGCGGAAAGCCCGGCAGGAACGACGATGCGACCAGCACGTCAGGCGTCAGCGCCGCCAGCGACAAACCGGACCGCTGCATCACCTGCTCAAACCAGCGCAGCGGCGACATCAGCAGATCGAGGCGGCCGCGCGAAACCAGTAGGCCGATTTCCCACGCCGAGATCGGCGACACCACCACGGCCTGCCCGGTCTCGTGAGCCTGCTGCACGTGCGCCCGTGCCTCACCCGAATCCTCGTCGCTTGTCGCGAAGAAGATCAGCGCACAGGTGTCCAGCAGAAGCGTTGCCACCTTATCGCAGCCGCTCCGGCAAATCGTCGCCATAGGCAAGATCGCCCCATTCGGGATCAGCGGGTGCCGTCAAATCAACCCCGTCGGGAATGTGAACGGTGCGCTTCATGCATCCGAACAACGGATGGCGTCCGGTCTTGGCTGAGACTGCCGCAGGCCGCGCTTTGTCCTGTTCGTCGCGGCGGAACACCAGTTCGCCGCTGTCGACGTCGACCTGTTCGCTCCGGAAACCGGCGTCGAGCCAGGCCTTGGTCATCACGTTGTTGGTCGGCGAGTTGCTCCACCAGGCGCGATGGCGCTGCGCGACCGGCGGCAGCTTGCTGCCGATCACGCGCTCGATCTGCGCAAAGCTCATCCGCACTTCGCTGCCGGTCTGCTGCTTGAGAAACTCGGTCAGCGGTTCATACTTGCCCATCAGGACCTCCGCCGTCACGACCGTTCCAAAGTAGCTATTTGGGCCCTGAAAGTCCAGATTTGGCAGGCTGCGGCGGCGGATGGCCGCTTGCAGCGGCAGGCCTTACCGCCGCAGCCGCCGTCCGTCTGCTACGCCCAAACCTCCCCGGCAGTCGCGAGGTCGAGCTTCGACGCCAGCGCATTCAGCGCTACCTGATGCACGACGCCGGTCGGCGCGGTGCACAGATCGCCGACCACCTTGACGCGCAAGCGATCGGCGGCGCGCGATAGCGCGGTGAACACCACGCAGTTCTGCGTCATCATGCCGGCGATCAGCAGTTCGTCGATCCCATTCAGATGGGTCGCGAGGTCGGTGTCCTGAAACGCATCGGCGACATGCTTGGTGACGATCGGCGCACCGCCGGCCGCGGCGAGAATAGCGGGGCGGATCGCGACGCCGGCGCTGCCGGCGACGAACGGCCCGGCAGGCGCGGTGGAGACGTGCTGAACCAGAATGACGCGATCGCCGGCGGCGCGTGCCTTGCCGATCGCCGCGACGAGACGCGCTTCCGTCTCCTCGGCCTGCCACAGCGGCAAGGCGCCGCCGGCGAAGTAGTCGTTCTGAATGTCGATGACGAGAAGTGCGCGTGCCATTGGTCTCTCCTTTGGCTCCTCGGCCGAAACACCCTCTCCCTCTAGGCCGCCGCATCGCCACGGATCAGTGGCCTGATAGACATTATTCGGCTAAATTGGGCCAATGCGGCTCGCCATTCTCGCTTACGATCAGATCAGTCCTTTCATGCTGTCGACACCGCTCGCGGTTTTCGGCGAGCCGTTTCTCGCGGGCGGACATCGCGTCGACGTCTGCGCGGCTCAGCAGAGGTTTTCCGCAACCGGAGGTCTCACCATCGAAGCGCCATTGCCGCTCGCGGCAGCGCGTGAGGCCGACGTCGTCATTCTGCCGGGCTGGCGTGACGCCGATGAACCCATGCCCGCCGCAATCATTTCCGAGCTCCGCGCCGCGGAGGCGCGCGGCGCGATGGTGGTCGGACTCTGCCTCGGCGCGTTCGGCCTCGCGGAAGCCGGCCTGCTCGACGGTCGCCGTGCTACGACGCATTGGGCGCGTGTCGAGAGCTTCGCGGCGCGCTATCCGCAAGTCTCGGTCGATCCGGGCGCGCTGTTCGTCGACGAAGGACAGGTTCTCACGTCGGCCGGCATCGCCTCGGGTCTCGATTGCTGCCTGCATCTGCTCGGCCGGATCTCGGGCACGGCCGAAGCCAACCGCGTCGCACGCCATCTTGTCGTCGCGCCGCAGCGCGCGGGTGAACAGCCGCAACTGATCGCACGCCCCGCGATCGGCTCGTCCGCCGATCGCAGGATCACCGATGTTCTGGAACAGCTGCGCGCCGATCCGGCGTCCGCGCCGTCGCTCGATGAGTTAGCGCTGCGTGCCGGCATGAGCCGCCGCAGCCTCACCCGGCACATCCGTGCGCGAACCGGCGGCAATCTCGGCGACTGGCTGCGCCGCGTCCGGCTCGCGCGGGCGCAGGACCTGCTCGCCGGCGGCGCGCGCGGGCTCGAGGATGTCGCGGCGCGTTGCGGCTTTCCGGATGCGGCCGCGCTACGCACGGCATTCCGCACCGAGCTGGGGGTCACACCGCGGCAATGGCTGGCGCGGCAGCGGCTGGACTGAAGCTAATTCGGCGCGGGCGTTGGCGCGGCGTCGAAGGAGAGCGTGAACCAGGTGCCCTGGCCGCGGATCGTCTTCGCATTGAAGGCGACGTTGCGGGCGTTCTCTTTCAGCGTCTGCAGGATCAGCGCGCCGAGCTTGCGCGGCGACGGCCACTCCAGCCCTTCCGGCAGGCCAACGCCGTCGTCCGACACCACCACCGAGACGCGGCCCGCCTCGACGCTGCAGATCACCTTGATGCGGCCGCCGCTGCGGCCGACGAAAGCGTATTTCAGCGCGTTGGTGAGCATCTCGTTGACCAGCAGCCCGGCCGGCATCGCGATGTTGACCGACAGCGGGCAGTACACCGTAGACACCTCATAGGCGACTTCGTCGCGGCCGTTGGCCTGCATCACCGCCTCGGTGACGTCAGACAGATACTGCCCGAGATCGATGTCGTTGCCGCCGGCATTCTCGGCCGAGAGGATCCGGTACAGCGCGGTCAGCGCATCGATCCGGCTGGCGAGCCGCGCCAGCGCCACGGTCTCGCCCTCGGCGGCGGAGCGCGCCTCGAGCCGCACCAGCGCGGTGACGAGTTGAAGGTTGTTCTTCACGCGGTGCTGCAGCTCACGCATCAGCGTGTCGCGCTCGCGGATCTGGGTCTCGAACCGTTCGATCTGGGCGCGCTCGCGGCCGCCGACATCGACCAGCGCGGCGATCCGGAAACTCTCGAGACCGTCCTCGCTCTCGATCACCGAAGCATAGGCCTGGACGATCAGCACGCGGTCCGATGGCGCCAGCGGCCGGAACACGCCGAGAAAATCCTCGCCGACGCGGATCGCGGCGCCGAGCGTCCTGGCGGGATCGTCTTCGCTGACCAGCGTATCGAGGCAGGTCCAGCTCTGGCCTTCGACATCGGCGGGCGACAGTTCGAGCAGCGCTTCGAAAGCCTTGTTGATATAGGCGATGCGCTGCGCGTCGGCGCTGCCGCGCGACACCGCGACGGCGACCGGGACATTGTCGAGCAGATGCTTGTAGCGGTCGTTTTCGATCGCGACCGCAATCTCCGACGAGCCTAAAATTCCGTCGACGCCCTGCGACGACGGCACCCCTTCGTCAGCGCTCATTCAACAAATCCTGCCCACGGTCAGCATGGCCGCAGCGCGGAAGAAACGCAACGCAAAAGCGGTGCGCGGGCAGACGCTCACGCCCACCACTTCTGCGGCGTGAAGCGTCCGGCGGATTGTTCGATCACCTCGCCGAGCGAGAACAGCGTCTCCTCGTCGAACGGCCGGCCGATCAGTTGCAGGCCGAGCGGCAGACCCTGCGCGTCGCTGCCGGCCGGAACCGCGATGCCGGGAAGACCGGCCATGTTCACCGTGACGGTGAAGATGTCGTTCAGATACATCTCGACCGGATCGGCGCCGCCCTTCTCGCCGATGCCGAACGCTGCCGACGGCGTCGCCGGGGTCAGGATCGCCGAGACGCCCTGCGCAAAGCACTGCTCGAAGTCGCGCTTGATCAGGGTGCGGACCTTCTGGGCGCGCAGATAATAGGCGTCGTAATAGCCGGCCGACAGCACGTAGGTGCCGATCATGATTCGGCGCTTGACCTCGGCGCCGAAGCCGGCGGCGCGGGTCGCCTCATACATCTCGACGATGTTGCGGCCATTGACGCGCGCGCCATAGCGAACGCCGTCGTAGCGGGCGAGGTTCGACGAGGCTTCGGCCGGCGCGACGATGTAATAGGCCGGCAGCGCGTATTTGGTGTGCGGCAGCGACACCTCGACGAGCTCGGCGCCCGCGGCCTTCAGCCACTCGGCGCCCTGCGACCACAGCTTCTCGATCTCGGCCGGCATGCCGTCGAGCCGATACTCCTTCGGGATGCCGATCTTCATGCCCTTGACCGAGCCGCCGACCGCGGCTTCGTAGTTCGGCACCGGGCGATCGACCGAGGTGGTGTCCTTCGGATCATGGCCGGCCATCGAGCGCAGCAGGATCGCGCTGTCACGCACCGTGCGGGCGATCGGGCCGGCCTGGTCGAGCGACGAGGCGAACGCCACGATGCCCCAGCGCGAGCAGCGGCCGTAGGTCGGCTTGATGCCGACCGTGCCGGTGAACGCCGCAGGCTGGCGGATCGAACCGCCGGTGTCGGTCGCGGTGGCGCCGAGGCACAGGCCGGCGGCAACCGCCGCAGCTGAACCGCCCGACGAGCCGCCCGGCACCAGTTGCGCATCCGAGCCGGCGCGGCGCCACGGATTGACCACCGGGCCGAAGCACGAAGTCTCGTTCGACGAGCCCATCGCGAATTCGTCGTTGTTGAGCTTGCCGAGCAACACCGCGCCGTCGCGCCACAGCTGCGTCGTCACCGTCGACTCGTAGGTCGGCTTGAAGTCGCCGAGGATTTTCGAGCACGCCGTGGTCCGGGTGCCTTTGGTGGCGAACAGATCCTTGATGCCGAGCGGGATGCCGGCCAGCGGCCCGCCCTCGCCCTTGGCGATCTGCGCATCCGCCGCCTGCGCCATCTGGCGCGCCTCGTCCGGCGTCTCGACCACATAGGCGTTGAGCACGCGCGCCGCCTCGATCGCGTTCAGATGCGCGTCGGTCAGTTCGACCGCGGTAAAAGACTTGGCGGCGAGCCCTTCACGGGCCTCGGCGAGCGTCAGCGATGTCAGGTCGGTCATGTCGGATCGGTCACGGGTTCGAAGCACGCCTGGAGTCAAAGCCGGCGCCAGGCCGTCACGGGCGCCGCGGATCGTGCGGCTCGGTTGTAGCGCTGGCTAGCACAGGGCCTTCGACAATTGAAGCGATTGTGGCGGTCCGGCCGGCGCGACTAGATTCAGCCATTGACCACAATATTATTGTAGTTACATAATTCCATGGCGATCACCTTCGATCCGGCAAAGCGGGATTGGACACGGCGGCATCGCGGTCTCGACTTTGCGACCGATGCCGCAGCGGCGTTTGCCAAGCGCACCGTGACCAAGCTCGACGATCGCTTCGACTACGGCGAGAGCCGCTACATCACCGCCGGCTACGTCGGGTCAAGGATGGTCGTGATAGTGTGGACGCCTCGAGGCAGCGACCGCCACGTGATTTCGATGAGGTACTGTCATGCCAAGGAAGAAGTCCGCTGGACCGCCCTCCTTCGGGAAGCCTTTGACTGACGATCCGGACGATGCGCCCGAACTGCTCGATGAATTCTTCCGCAGCGGAGAGGTTCGGGTCGGCGACCAGGTCGTCCGTCGCGGCCGGCCGCCGCTTGGCGCGCAGCCGAAGAGTTCGGTGACACTGCGGCTCGACGCAGACGTGCTGGACGCATATCGGGCGCTGGGGCGCGGCTGGCAGTCGCAGATCAATGCCGACCTGCGCAAGGTGCGCAAGTTGAAGAAGGCCTGAGGCCTATTTGTTGATCGGGCTGCAGAAGAACGGCGACAGCGTCTTGTCGTTCTCGGGCGCGTCGCGGCTCTTCTTGTCGGCGGCCTGCAAGCCGTCGAGCACCGCGTTGATCGCGCTGTCCTGATCGACGACCTTGCCCTTGCGCTCCATGGCGTCGAGGTAGTCCATATAGGCCTGATAGGCCTTCTCGTCGTCGCACAGCAGGCACATCGGCGCGTTCCTGTTACTCGACCACTTTCGGCACGACGAAGAAATGCTGTTCGGTCGCCGGCGCGTTGGCCGTCACCTGATCGGCGATCTCGCCGTCATTGACCACGTCGGCGCGCTTCTTCATCTGCATCGGCGTCACCGAGGTCATCGGCTCGATGCCGTCGACATCGACTTCCGAGAGCTGCTCGACGAAGGCCAGCATGGCGTTGAGTTCGCCCTGCAGATGCGGCACCTCGTCATCAGTCACGGCGATCCGCGCCAGATGCGCGATGCGGCGGACGGTGGCGGCATCGACCGACATTATATATGGCCTTTCCCGAGATGACGATCCGCGCCGTATAGCAGAGCGGGCTTTGGCGCCGCAACCTTGCCGGCCAAGCCGGATCAGCCGGCGAGCCGGCTCAGCCGCGCCAGCGCCGAGCCCGCCAGCGCCCGCGTCAGTTCCGCCGCCGGCATGTCGCGGCCGAGCCGCACCGCCTGCCCCGCCCACAGATTGGTGAAGTCGACCTTGCCCTGCTTCTCGGCCGCAGCCTTCAACGGGCCGAGCGCGGCGGCGGCATGCGGGAACGCCGGCGCGTCGGCCGACAGCGGGCCGACCTCGCGCATCACCCGGTTGGCGATGCCGCGCGCCGGGCGCCCGGTCATCACATTGGTCATCACCGTCGCCTCGTCTGTGCCGTGGGCCAGCGCCGCGCGCACCAGCTCGCTGGTCCGCGCTTCCGGGCAGCGCAGATAGGCCGTGCCGATCTGCACGCCGGTGGCCCCCAGCGCGAATGCCGCCGCGATGGCACGGCCGTCGGCGATGCCACCGGCCGCGATCACCGGCACATGCACGGCGTCGACCACTTGCGGCAGCAGCGCGAACAGCCCCGGCTGCTGCGCAACCGAACTCGTGAGGAACATGCCGCGATGGCCGCCGGCCTCCGCGCCTTGCGCGATGATCGCGTCGACGCCGTGCTCCTCGAGCCAGATCGCCTCGCGCACGATCGTCGCCGAGGCGATCACCTTGGCGCCGCTCGCCTTGACCCGATCAAGCAATGAAGCCTCCGGCAGACCGAAATGGAAGCTCACCACTTCGGGCTTCAGCTCCTCGACCAGCTCGCACATCGCCGCATCGAACGGCGCGCGGCTGGCGGCCGGCACCGGCGCGGCCGGATCGATCCCGTGCTCCTGATAATAGGCGCCGAGCCGCTGCTTCCACACCGCCTCCTGCGCCGGATCGGCGGCGACCGGCGTGTGGCAGAAGAAGTTGAGATTGAGCGGCGCGGAGATCTGCTGGCGGAAGATGCCGACCTGTTCGCGCGCCTTGTCGGGGCTCAGCATCGCGCAGGGCAGCGACGCCAGCGCGCCGCCGCGCGCAGCCGCGACCGCGAGCTCGGAATCCATCGCGCCGGCCATCGGCGCCAGCAGGAACGGAAACTCGATAGCGAACAGATCGAGGAGACGGCGGTCCGGCCACATGATCGACACTCACGATGAAAGGATGAGGAGACGGCGCGCGCCGTTGCGGGCCTGCGCCGCTGTAGCACAGCGGCGGGGCGGCCCGCTATGCCGCGTCGGACGCAGCCGGACGCAACTTCAGCAGGAACCGGCGCAGCGCGATCCCGGCCCATACCGCGGTGATCAGGCCGAGCGGCCAGACGCCGTGCAGGAAGCAGGAAATCGCCCCGAGCCCGCAGGCGATCGCGAACACCAGGACGAACCAAACGCTGTGATCCTCCAGCGCGTAGCTCAGCACCATCACGGCGACCGCGGCCAATCCGATCCAACCGAGCGCGTCCATCTCTCCAACCTGTCCGAGCCGTCCAGTCCGGGTGCTATCTCGCAACGATCGCCCCCTGCGCGCAAGCGTGTTGTGACCTGCTTCGGATCGATCCGAGCGCGCCGCCCCGCTTCGACCAAAGCCGCCCCGGCCCGCGCCTTTGCGCGATCGCCCCCGCGTGCTATGCGGCGGCATGCCTGCTCTCATTCTCCCGCTGATCGAAGCCGCCGCGCATTGGCCGGCACGCGGCACCCTGCTCGGCCTCGACCTCGGCACCAAGACGATCGGCGTCGCCGGCTGCGATCCGGACCGCAAGGTCGCGACCGGTATCGAAACCGTGGCCCGCAAGGCGTTCACGGCCGACGCGCAGCGGCTGCTGGTGCTCGCCGCCGAGCGCGCGGCCTGTGGCTTCGTGCTCGGCCTGCCGCTCAACATGGACGGCAGCGAAGGCCCGCGCGCGCAATCGACCCGCGCCTTCGCGCGCAATTTCTCCCGCCTGACCGAACTGCCGATCGGACTGTGGGACGAGCGGCTGTCGACCGCCGCGGTCGAGCGCGAACTGATCGCCAACGACGTCAGCCGCGCCAAGCGCGCTAAGGTGATCGACGAACACGCCGCGATCTATATTCTGCAGGGCGCGCTCGACCGGCTCGCCGCGCTCGGCCGCGCCGGCTGATCGCGCCGCCGCGTCGACAAAGGCGATGATGGTGTCTTTGCAATGAACTGCGTCTGTGGATCGGGCAAAGCCTACGACGACTGCTGCGGCCCCCTGCTCGCGCGAACGCGGCCGGCGCTGGGGCCGGAAGCGCTGATGCGCTCGCGCTACGCCGCCTACGTTCTGAAGGACTTCGACTACATCGTCGAAACCACCGATCCCGACACGACCGATTTGTTCGACCACGACGCCAACCGCGCCTGGCTCGAGCAGTCGTCGTTCCTCGGCCTGCAGGTGCTGAGCAGCTCGGAAAAAGGCAGCCGCGGCACCGTCGAATTCATCGCCCGCTATCAACGCGGCAACGGGCCGGAGCAAATGCACCACGAACGTTCGCAATTCCGCAAGCATCGCGGCAAGTGGTACTTCTCGGAACGCGAGGCGGTCGACTAAGCCCCCGCCCTCACCTCGCCGTCATTGCGAGGAGCGCAGCGACGAAGCAATCCAGCGCCGTGCATGGAGCTGGATTGCTTCGCTGCGCTCGCAATGACGGGGAGAGTTCGTGCTAATGACTCGTCATGGCCGGGCTTGTCCCGGCCACCCACGTCTTGGCATAATGTCTCGCCCGTAAGGCGTCGATGCCCGCGACAAGCGCGGGCATGACGGGGATAGTTCGAGCCCGAAAGCGGGCCGGCTTCGAACTACTCCGGCAGCGCCCGTGCCAGCAAACTCCGCGCCTGTTCGGCGGTGAGGTCGGCGGCCCCGTACATCATCGCCGGCTCCGGCGTCAGCCGCGTTCGGGCGAACAGTTCGGCGTGCGGGGGGTGGATTTCGTTGAGGGCGGAGGCGGCGGCGAGTTTGGCGAGGGTTTCGACCGCGAGCCGCGCGGTACGCTCGTTGTCGACCTGCAGCAACGCGCGGGCGACCAGGCTCGCGGCCGCCGGACCGCCGGTCAGCGCGGCGGTGTCCTGAATCAAGATCTGCAGCACTTCGGTGCCGGCATTGGTCTCGCTCGACATCGCGCGCAGCACGTCGAGGCACATCACGTTGCCGGAGCCTTCCCAGATCGCATTGACGGGAGCTTCCCGATAGTGCCGCGCCAGAATGCCTTCCTCGACGTAACCATTGCCGCCGAGGCACTCCATCGCTTCGTACAGGAACGGCGGCGCGGATTTGCAGATCCAGTACTTCACCGCCGGCGTCATCAGCCGCATGTAGGCGGCTTCGTGATGATCGTGCGGCGCCTGATCGAAGGCGCGGCACAGCCGCATCACCAGCGCCACGGACGCCTCGACCTGCAGCGCCATGTCGGCCAGCACCGACTGCATCAGCGAGTGATCGACCAGGTGCTTCTGGAACACGCTGCGATGCCGCGCGTGATGCAGCGCATGCGCGAGGCCGGATCGCATCAGCCCGGCGGAGGCGATCGCGCAATCTTGCCGCGTCAGTTGCACCATCTGGATGATGGTGCGGATGCCGCGGCCCGGCTCGCCGACCGGCAGCGCATAGGCGCCGGTGAATTCGACCTCGGACGACGCGTTGGAGCGATTGCCGAGCTTGTCTTTCAGGCGCTGGAAATGGATCTCGTTGATCGAGCCGTCCGGCTTGAAGCGCGGCATGAAGAAGCAGGTGAGCCCCTCCTCGGCCTGCGCCAGCACCAGGAAGGCGTCGCACATCGGCGCCGACATGAACCATTTGTGGCCGATGATGCGATAGGCGTCGCCATCGCGGATCGCGCGGGTGGCGTTGGTCCGCACGTCGGTGCCGCCCTGCTTCTCGGTCATGCCCATGCCGATGCTCATGCCGCGCTTCTCCGGCCACGGCACGAACGACGAGTCGTAGCGCTTGGTGCTCAGCACCGGCATCACCTGCGCCAGCAGATCCGGCTGCGCGGCGAGCGCCGCCACCGAGGCGCGCGTCATCGTCACCGGGCACAGATGCCCGGTCTCGACCTGCGCAGCCATGTAGAACTTGGCGGCGCGCGCCACTTCGGACGAGCCGCCGGCGGAATGGCCGTGCGCGTCCCAGGTCGAATTGTGGATGCCGGCGTGAAAGCTCTCCTGCATCAGCTCGTGATACGTCGGATGAAACTCGACCTGATCGCGGCGGACGCCCTTCGCGTCGAACGTCTTCAGCCGTGGCGAATGCTCGTTGGCGAGCCGGCCGCGCTCGGCCATATGGGCCGAGCCCCAGGTCCGGCCGAAGGCTTCGAGCTCGACATGCGCGTGGCCGGCATTGTTGAACGTCACCGCCTCGACCAGCGGCCGGTCGGCGCCGAACAGATCGACGTCTTCGAACGCCGGCGACTGATTGAAGACCTCGTGGGTCGCGAAAGACGGCTGCGTCATGAGTGTTCCCGGCGGGAGGCAAAGAGATTCGCGCGCATGTTACGCAGAAACCCGCGCCAGATCACGCCGGATCGGCCGGGACCTCGGCAATGCCCCGATATCCATGTCCAATAGCGGTCAAACCAACGAGAGGTAAAGCTGATTACTGCGGTCGGCGGCTGATCGGAAAATCATACGCCACGCGGCCCATGCCGGGCAGCGAGAAGTGCCACCACTCCTTGGAGAAGTTGACGAAACCCTGGCGCATCATCGCGCCGAGCAGGATGCGGCGAAAGCGCCGCTGCGCCGGGCTGATCGATTTGGCCGCTGTGTAGGCTTTGGCGTCCGAGCAATCGTAGCTGGTGCCCATGTCGACGCTGCCTTCCGGCGCGCGCTGTGCTTCCGGCGCGGTACAGTTCGCATAGGCGCGGGTCGGATCGAACGGCGGGCCTTTCGGCGCGCGCAGATCGACCAGCGTCAGATCGACCGCCGCGCCGGTCGAATGGCCGGAGTTCTCCGCGATGTAGCCGAGCCGGAACAGCTCACTCTTGCTGAAGCCCGGATTGTAACGCCGCTGCGCCGGGGTCTCATTGCCGTCCTGCGCCCACGCCACCATGTCGCGCGACGCCCGCGCCGGCCGATAGCAATCGAGCATCTTCAGCGACAGCTGCTGCGGCGCCAGCTCGCGCTGCACGCGCACCAGCGCCTCACCGACCGCGCGCTTCACGATGCATTCGTTCGCGTCATAGCCGGCGAGCTTGCGCCCGACGAAATTGTTCGCACCGGCGTAGCGGATGTCCTGCCGGATGGTTGGATCGAGATCGCGCAGATAGACGAAATCGTCGGGCAGCGGCTGTGCATGCGCGGCGCCAGCGATGAGAACGCCTACGGCCAGCGCGGCTACGCTTCGCCACACCATTACTTCATCCGCTCGCGGGCAGCCTTGAAGCCGGTGACGAAGCGGGCCAGCGTGTGCGAGGTGGCGCCGCGCGGCAGCATCACTTCGATCAGCGAGAACTGGCCGCGCCGCGTCGCGGCGGCATCGAGCGCGGTAGCGAGTTCGGCGCGCGTGGTGACGCGCTCGCCGTGACCGCCGATCGACTTGGCAATGTCGGCGAAGTGCCAGTCGTCGAGATCGTTGAATTTCGACTCCGGCTGGAACACCCGCAGCATTTCCCAGCTGCAATTGTTGAACAGCACCACGATCGGATCGAGCCCGTAGCGCTTGCAATTGCCGAGCTCCCAGCCGGTCATCTGGAACGCACCGTCGCCGACCAGCACCAGCGGCCGCAGCCCGGTCGCCGCAACGCCGATGCCGGCCGGCACGCCGAAGCCCATGCCGGCGTAGTAACCGGGAGCGGCGAGCTGGGTGTTGTCGATCTCCATCGCGGTGAACAGGCAGTCCCCGATATCGGCGGTCATCGGCATCTTGCCGTGCTTGTCGAACAGATCGTTGATCGCGGTGGCGATATCCGACGGCGCGATCGCCTCGCCGTCTGCGGCGAGCTTGCGCGGATAGGCCATGCCCTTGCCGGCGTTGCGCGGCCGCGGCGGATGCTGCGCGGCATGGGCGTCGAGGCCGGCGATCAGATCGGCGAGCGGCAGGTCGCGATAGACGTGATGACCGATCTGCACCTCGCGGCCGCTGGCCAGCACGGTGCGGCGCGGATCAAGCATGTTGGTGGAGAGCGCAAAATTAGTGTCGGACAGGATGACGCCGAACATCAGCACCAGGTCGGCTTCTTCGACCAGCGCCGACAGGCCGGCATCGCCGGCCGCGCCCATATAGGTGCCGGCGACGACGTCGTCCTCGCCTTCGAGCAGGCCGCGGCCCATGAAGGTCGTCACCACCGGCAGGCCGAGCTTGCGGGCCAGCGCGGCGACTTCCTTCTCGACGCCGTAGCGGCGGATCTCGACGTCGACCACCACCACCGGCGATTTCGCTTTGGCGACGCGGTCGAGAATTTCCTGCGCGCACTCGTCGCGCGCGCCGGGATCGGCGGCGCGCTGCGGCAGCTTCGCCACCGGCTCGACCTTGGCGTCGACCATGTCGCGCGGAAATTCGATGTAGACCGGCAGCGACAGTTCCAGCGCGGTGCGCAGCACGCGGGCGATCTCGGCCGGCGCGGTGGCCGGATCGTTCAGCACCGCCTGCGCGCAGGTGACTTCTTTGAATACCGCGAGTTGCGAGTCGACGGTGCGGACCTGATGATGCAGCAGGTAGCCGCTGCTGCGCTCGCGCATCCCCGGCGCGCCGGCGATCACCACTACCGGCGAACGCTCCGCATAAGCACCGGCGATCGAATTGACGAGATTGAACGCGCCCGCGCCGTAGGTCACCACCGCGACGCCGATGCTGCCGCGATAGCGCGACGCCGCATCCGCCGCGAAGCCGACCGCCGGCTCGTGGCTCAGCGTAAAATACGGCAGCGTGCCGCTCTCCTCGATCACCTTGAAGAACGGCAGCACGAAATCGCCGGGGATGCCGAAAATCTCCCGCGCGCCGTGATCCTTGAGCGCGTCGAGCAGAGCGGTCGCAAGCGTCGGCATGAGAACTCCTGAGCATCGCACGAGGGCCCGACCGCTTTACCAGAGCCGCGACTTTCGACCAACTCGCCCCGGTGTTTCGCGACGCCGTGTCTCGGACGCGCTGCGGCATCTCATGCCGCTGCGCGATCCGGGACCCCGGTTTCTTGTTCGTCGAACGGACTTTGCTTGCTTACGCGCTTAACCGGGGCCCCGGATCTGCAGCGCACGACGCCGCTTGCGCGGCGCCATGCGCAGCGTCCGGGGCACAGGCTCTCGTTGAAAAGGTGCAAGCTCCAGCACCACCGGGGGATTATTCCGCGCCCTGTCCCGTTGGCGCTTGCCCGCCCCGGGGAGTCTGCCTATAGCTCTTGCTTTAATGACCCCAGCATCGAAATCGAGTTTCGTCCTCGGTCACCGGCATCTGCTGGGAATCGAAGGGCTTTCCGCCGCCGACATCACCGGCCTGCTCGACCTCTCGGAAGAATATGTCGAGCTCAACCGGCAGGTCGACAAGAAGCGCACCTCGCTGCGCGGCCGCACCCAGGTCAATCTGTTCTTCGAAGCGTCGACGCGGACGCAATCGTCGTTCGAGATCGCCGGCAAGCGGCTCGGCGCCGACGTGATGAACATGAGCGTGTCCTCGTCCTCGATGCGCAAGGGCGAGACGCTGATGGACACCGCGGTGACGCTGAACGCGATGCACCCGGACATCCTGGTGGTCCGCCATCACGCCTCCGGCGCGGTGGAACTGCTCGCCCGCAAGGTCGACGGCTCGGTGATCAACGCCGGCGACGGCGCCCACGAGCATCCGACCCAGGCGCTGCTCGACGCGCTGACGATCCGCCGCAACAAGGGCCGGCTCGAAGGACTGGTGGTGGCGATCTGCGGTGACGTAATGCATTCGCGCGTCGCCCGCTCCAACATCCTCTTGCTCAACACCATGGGGGCCCGCGTCCGCGTGGTGGCGCCGTCCACGCTGCTGCCGCGCGGCATCGAGCGGCTCGGCGTCGAAGTGGCGCGCGACATGCGCGAGGGGCTCGACGGCGCCGATATCGTGATGATGCTGCGGCTGCAGCGCGAGCGCATGAACGGCTCCTTCGTGCCGTCGTCGCAGGAATACTTCCAGTATTTCGGCCTCGACCAGAAGAAGCTCGCCTACGCCAAGCCGGACGCGCTGGTGATGCATCCGGGGCCAATGAATCGCGGCGTCGAAATCGACTCCATCGTCGCCGACGGCGCGCAATCGCTGATCCGCGAACAGGTGGAAATGGGCGTGGCGGTGCGCATGGCGGTGCTCGAAGCGCTCGCCCGCAACCTGCCCAACGCCTGAAGCTGGAACGGGACCGAACAATGCTGACCGACCGCCGCCCGATCCTGCTCGCCAACGCCCGCCTGATCGACCCCGGCCGCGACTTCGACGGTGTCGGCGACGTGCTGATCGCAGACGGCGTGATCCGCGATGCCCGCCGCGGCATCGGTGCCGCCGGCGTGCCGGAAGGCACCGACATCATCAATTGCAACGGCATGGTGGTGGCGCCCGGCCTGGTCGACATGCGCGCCTTCGTCGGCGAGCCCGGCGCCAGCCATCGCGAAACGTTTGCGTCCGCCAGCCAGGCCGCCGCGGCCGGTGGCATCACCACCATCGTTTGCCAGCCCAACACCAATCCGGTGATCGACAATTCGGCGACGGTCGACTTCGTCATGCGCCGCGCGCGCGACACCGCGATCGTCAACATCCATCCGATGGCGGCGCTGACCAAGGGGCTGGCGGGCGCCGAGATGACCGAGATCGGCCTGCTGAAAGCCGCCGGCGCGGTGGCGTTCAGCGACGGCGACCGCAGCGTGATGAACGCGCAGGTGATGCGCCGCGCCCTCACCTACGCGCGCGACTTCGACGCGCTGATCGTGCATCACACCGAGGACCCCGACCTGGTCGGCGAAGGCGTGATGAACGAGGGCGAATTCGCCACGCGGCTCGGCCTGTCCGGCGTTCCGGCGGCCGCCGAAGCCGTGGTGCTGGAGCGCGACATCCGCCTCGCGGCGCTGACCGGCGGCCGCTACCACGCCGCCTCGCTGACCTGCATCGAGTCGCTCGAGATCCTGCAGCGCGCGCGCGACGCCGGCATCAACGTCTCGGCCTCGGTGTCGATCAACCACATCTCGCTCAACGAGAACGACATCGGCCCATACCGCACCTTCCTCAAGCTGTCGCCGCCGCTGCGCACCGAGGACGATCGCAAGGCGCTGATCGCCGCGGTGTCGTCGGGCCTGATCGACGTGGTGATGTCGGACCACAATCCGCAGGACGTCGAGGTCAAGCGCCTGCCCTTCGCCGAGGCCGAAGCCGGCGCGATCGGGCTGGAGACGATGCTGCCGGCCGGGCTGCGGCTGGTGCACAGCGGCGAACTCGACCTGCTCTCGCTGATCCGCGCGATGTCGACCCGCCCGGCCGAACTGCTCGGCCTGCCCGGCGGCACGCTGCGCGCCGGCGCGCCGGCGGACCTGATCGTGATCGACACCGACACGCCGTGGATCGTCGATCCCAACGAGCTGAAGTCGAAATGCAAGAACACGCCGTTCGACGAGGCCCGCTTCTCCGGCCGCGTCGCCCGCACCATCGTCGGCGGACGGACCGTGTATGAGCATGTGTGAGATTTGAGGAACTAACGGAGTCGGAGAACGGGCAAAGCCTCTCCCCGTCATTGCGAGCGCAGCGAAGCAATCCAGAGGCGCCGAGCTCGGGGCTTCTGGATTGCTTCGTCGGCTTCGCCTCCTCGCAATGACGCGGAGAGTTTGGTTGGATCGCCGACGCGCTAGTGTGTTTGGAGAGTTGGGATGATCGGGATCTACATCGCCGCCGTCGTGATCGGCTATCTGCTCGGCTCGATCCCGTTCGGCCTGATCCTCACCAGGCTCGCCGGCACGCAGGATCTGCGTTCGATCGGCTCCGGCAATATCGGCGCCACCAACGTGCTGCGCACCGGACGCAAGGGCCTCGCCGCCGCGACGCTGCTGCTCGACGCGCTGAAGGGCACCGCCGCGGTGATGCTGGCCGCGTACCTCGCGCGCGGCACCGACGCCGTCTCCGCCAATGCGGCAATGCTGGCGGCGCTCGGCGCGTTTCTCGGCCATCTGTTTCCGGTCTGGCTGAAGTTCAAGGGCGGCAAGGGTGTCGCCGTCTATATCGGCGTGCTGCTCGGGTTGTTCTGGCCGGGCGCCGTGGTGTTTTGCGTGCTGTGGCTCGCCACCGCCTACACCACCCGCTACTCCTCGCTCTCCGCTCTGGTCGCCGCCTTCATCACCCCGATCTTCCTGTGGTGGTTCGGCCACCCGGCGCTGGCGTCGCTGTTCGCCGTGCTGACGCTGCTCTTGTTCTGGATGCACCGTGAAAACATCAAGCGGCTGCAGGCCGGCAAGGAAAGCCGGATCGGGGAGAAGAAGTAAGCGGCCTCACTCGCCTCTCCGTCATTGCGAGCCAACGGGTCGGCGCAAAGCGCCGCCCGATGACAGGCTCCGCGAAGCAATCCAGACGCAGTGCCCGGCACTGGATTGCTTCGCTTCGCTCGCAATGACGGCTGCGTGAGGCGCTCCGAGTACTATTACGTCCTCCCGCTTTCGTCGAACTTGTCCCCTTCCGACAGCTAAGCAACACTTCGCTGCGTGGGGGTGGTCCGTGGCCGGAAGTACCAGCGATCAGAGTGCGACGCTTCTCACCGACGCCCAGCGCATCGACTGGCTGCGACTGATCCGCAGTGACAATGTCGGGCCGCGGACGTTTCGATCGCTGATCAATCATTTCGGCTCGGCGCGCGTGGCGCTGGAGCGGTTGCCCGAACTTGCGCGGCGCGGTGGCGCGGCACGGGTTGGGCGCATTCCGTCGGAGGACGATGCGCGGCGTGAGATCGAAGGCTCGCGGCGGATCGGTGTCGAGCTGGTGGCGCCCGGCGAAGCCGGCTATCCCCCTCGCCTCGCGCTGATCGACGATGCGCCGCCGCTGCTCGGCGTCCACGCGCTCGCCGATGCGCTCGCGCTGATGGCGCGGCCGATGATCGCGATCGTCGGCTCGCGCAACGCCTCGGGCGCCGGATTGAAGTTCGCCGCGCAGCTCGCCGCCGATCTCGGCAGTGCCGGCTTCGTGGTGATCTCGGGGCTGGCGCGCGGCATCGACCAGGCGGCGCATCGTGCCAGTCTGACCAGCGGTACCGTCGCGGTGCTGGCCGGCGGCCACGACAAGATCTATCCGGCTGAGCATGAGGACCTGCTGCTCGACATCATTCAGGCGCGCGGCGCGGCGATCTCGGAGATGCCGCTCGGCCATGTGCCGCGCGGCAAGGATTTTCCCCGCCGCAACCGGCTGATCTCCGGCGCCTCCGTTGGCGTCGCCATCATCGAGGCGGCATTTCGCTCCGGCTCGCTGATCACCGCGCGGCGTGCCGCCGACCAGGGCCGCGAGGTGTTCGCCGTTCCCGGCTCGCCGCTCGACCCGCGCGCCGCCGGCACCAACGACCTGATCAAGCAAGGCGCGACGCTGATCACCTGCGCGGACGATATCGTCCAGGCCGTCGCGTCGATCCTGGAGCGGCCGATCGAACTGCCGGGCCGCGAGCCGGAGCATCCGCCGCCCGCCGGCGAGCCGGACGCCAGCGACCGCGCCCATGTGCTGCGGCTGCTCGGTCCGTCGCCGATCGGCATCGACGACCTGATCCGGCTGAGCGGTATCAGCGCCGCAGTGGTGCGTACCGTGCTGCTCGAGCTCGAACTCGCCGGCCGGCTGGAGCGCCATGGCGGCGGGCTGGTGTCGCTGAGCTGAGCCTCAGCGCGCGTCGCGCTCGTCGAACGCCCGCCGCGCGGTCTCGATCTCGGGCAGATGTTCGAGCGCCCAGGTGCCGAGCGCCTGCACCGGCTGGCTGAGGCCGTGGCCCAGCGGCGTCAGCTCGTAGTCGACGCGCGGCGGCACGGTCGGAAACACGGTGCGCGTCACCAGGCCGTCGCGCTCGAGCCCGCGCAGCGTCAGGGTCAGCATCCGCTGCGAGATCCCGCCGACCATCCGCTTCAACTCGTTGAAGCGGCGCGGCCGCTCGCGCAGCAGCATGATCACCAGCACGGTCCATTTGTCGCCGACCCGCGACAACACCGAATTGACGCCGCGGCAGTCGGCATGGGTACTCGCGTCCGGCGGCACAGGCACATCGTTGTGCCCGGGATCATCGCTGTGCGCAGGCAAATGGCTGTGCTCGAGTTTCAAAATAGTGCCTTCTTGTGCGGTTTCGGCAGTCACTCATAGTGCGTCAGTTACAAATCTATACCAAGGAAAACGCCAATGAAACTGCTTCACATCGACTCCAGCGTGCTCGGCTCCAACTCGGTCAGCCGCCAGGTGACGGCCGCCATCGTCGAACGACTGCGTCAGGCGCATCCGGGCCTGGACGTCACCTACCGCGATGTCACGGCAGAGCCGCTGCATCACTTGTCCGCCTCGCATGTCGCCGCTGCTCACGGCGCCGCGCCGGAGCCGTCGGTGCAGCCCGACCTCGCCGCCGGCCAGAAGGTGCTGGAGGAGTTTCTCGCTGCCGACATCGTGGTGATCGGCGCGCCGATGTACAATTTCACCGTTCCGAGCCAGCTCAAGGCCTGGATCGACCGTATCCTGGTTGCCGGCAAGACGTTCAGTTACGGGCCGAACGGCGTGCGAGGGTTGGCGGGCGGCAAGCGGGTGATCGTGGCGGTGTCGCGCGGCGGATTTTACGGCGCCGACACGCCGATGGCCGCAGGCGAGCATCTGGAAAGCTATCTGCGCTTCGTATTCGGCTTTATCGGGATCACCGATCCGGAGATCGTCCCAGCCGATGGCATCCAGCTCGGCCCGGAGCACCGCGAAAAAGCGCTTGAGTCGGCGCTCTCGGCCGCGGCGAGCCTCCGCGCAGCCTGATCGGGGAGAAGCTGGCCCCAAAAAAGCAACGGCTCGAAGTGGTGACACTTCGAGCCATCTCGGAAGCGGACGTACATCCGGCCCGCTTCCCGCTTAACTAGAATCGTGGACTAGCTGCATTAACAATGCGTAAACCGCCCGCAGGTTGCAGCGACCTTTGACGATTTCCGTTCGAGCGCATTCCACCGGGCTTCGGCCATCGAAGAGAATGCGAGGCGAGGACGGAGCCGCGGATGTCGGGCGAGAGAGGCCGGGGGCCGTCTCCGGCCGCTCTGTCTCCCATCGCGCCCTCTGCGGCGTACGCTATCTGGCGCAGCCATCGCCGGACCTTCATCCGGCGCTTTCACCGGAACGGAAAGTCCATCTTTTCCAAGATCTTGGAACGATGAGCGGCTGCCCGCTGTGAACGGCTCAGTCGCGACCGGAGCGGTGCCGGCGATGCGGCCGGCCGAGCTCCATGGCTTCCATTCGCGCCATGTCGAGCAGGTAACAGAGCATCTCCAGCCGGTGAACATGCGCGATCTGGATCAGATCCCCGATCACGTCGGCAACGTAGCCGGCGGCCTCGACCGGACCGCCGTCGCGATGTACGGAGCCGCGGCTCCCCTGTCGTGGCATAGCGAGTGATCCTTTCCAGCGGTGACCGCATCTCCTTAGACGCGGATTCGATCCGAAATACTACTCTAGGTTGTGCATCTTTGGGTTTCATTTTTATGTCGACTTGTCTGTTTGAGGGCTGCGACCGTCCGCCTGCAACGCAGCCCCGATTTGACAGCGAGGGCCTCACAACCCATGTTCCGGCCCATGTGGCCGCCGCGAGTCTCGCGAAACGGGCCCATTTCTTCAGCCAAGTCATTGGATTCCGATGAATCTCGTCATTGTCGAGTCGCCCGCCAAGGCCAAGACGATCAACAAATATCTGGGCTCCTCCTACGAGGTCCTGGCCTCGTTCGGCCATGTGCGCGACCTGCCGGCCAAGAACGGGTCGGTCGATCCCGACGCCAATTTCCAGATGATCTGGGAGGTCGATCCCAAGGCCGCGAGCCGGCTGAACGACATCGCCAAGGCGCTGAAGGATGCCGACAAGCTGATCCTCGCCACCGACCCTGATCGCGAGGGTGAGGCGATCTCCTGGCACGTGCTGGAGGTGATGAAGCAGAAGCGCGCGCTGAAGGACCAGAAGGTCGAGCGCGTGGTGTTCAACGCCATCACCAAGCAGTCGGTCACCGACGCGATGAAGCATCCGCGCGAGATCGACGGCGCGCTGGTCGACGCCTATATGGCGCGCCGCGCGCTCGATTATCTGGTCGGCTTCACCCTCTCCCCGGTGCTGTGGCGCAAGCTGCCCGGCGCCCGCTCGGCCGGCCGCGTGCAGTCGGTGGCGCTGCGGCTGGTGTGCGATCGCGAGACCGAAATCGAAAAGTTCGTGCCGCGCGAATACTGGTCGCTGATCGCCACGCTGGCGACGCCGCGCGGTGACACCTTCGAGGCCCGCCTGGTCGGCGCCGACGGCAAGAAGATCGCCCGGCTCGATATCGGCACCGGCGCCGAGGCCGAGGACTTCAAGAAGGCAATCGAAGCCGCGAACTTCCGCGTCGCGTCGGTCGAGGCCAAGCCGGCGCGCCGCAACCCCTACGCGCCGTTCACCACCTCGACGCTGCAGCAGGAAGCCAGCCGCAAGCTCGGCTTCGCGCCGGCTCACACCATGCGGGTGGCGCAGCGGCTGTATGAAGGCGTCGACATCGGCGGCGAAGTCGCGGGTCTCATTACTTATATGCGAACCGACGGCGTGCAGATCGATGCCTCCGCCATCACCCAGGCGCGTACGGTGATCGGCGAGGATTACGGCAAGGCCTATGTGCCGGAGACGCCGCGGCAGTATCAGACCAAGGCCAAGAATGCCCAGGAGGCGCACGAGGCGATCCGCCCGACCGATTTGTCGCGCCGCCCGTCCGACGTCGGCCGCCGGCTCGATCCGGATCAGGCCAAGCTGTACGAACTGATCTGGATCCGCACCGTCGCCAGCCAGATGGAATCGGCCGAGCTCGAACGCACCACCGTCGACATCGAAGCCAAGGCCGGCGCCCGGACGCTGGAGCTGCGCGCCACCGGCCAGGTGGTGAAGTTCGACGGCTTCCTCGCCGCCTATCAGGAAGGCCGCGACGACGATTCCGAGGATGAAGACTCCCGCCGCCTGCCCGCGATGAGCCAGAACGAGGCGCTGAAGCGCGAGGCGCTGGCGGTGACGCAGCACTTCACCGAGCCGCCGCCGCGCTTCTCCGAAGCCTCGCTGGTCAAGCGCATGGAAGAACTCGGCATCGGCCGGCCGTCGACCTACGCGTCGATCCTGCAGGTGCTGAAGGATCGCGGCTACGTCCGCTTGGAAAAGAAGCGGCTGTACGGCGAGGACAAGGGCCGCGTCGTTGTCGCCTTCCTCGAGAACTTCTTCGCCCGCTACGTCGAATACGATTTCACCGCGTCGCTGGAAGAAGACCTCGACCGCATCTCCAACAATGAAGTGTCTTGGAAAGAGGTGCTCGCCGAGTTCTGGCGCGGCTTCATCGGCGCGGTCGACGAGATCAAGGAGCTGCGCGTCGCGCAGGTGCTGGACGTGCTCGACGAGATGCTCGGCCCGCACATCTACCCGGCCCGCGAAGACGGCGGCGATCCGCGGCAGTGCCCGAGTTGCGGCAGCGGCCGGCTGAATCTCAAGGCCGGCAAGTTCGGCGCTTTCGTCGGCTGCACCAACTATCCGGAATGCCGCTACACCCGCCCGCTCGCCGCCGATGGCGGCGCCGATGCCGATCGCGTGCTCGGCACCGATCCGGACACCGGGCTCGAAGTGGCGGTGAAGTCCGGCCGGTTCGGGCCGTACATCCAGCTCGGCGAAGCCAAGGATTATGGCGAGGGCGAGAAGCCGAAGCGCGCCGGCATCCCGAAGGGCACCTCGCCGTCCGACGTCGAACTCGACGTCGCGCTGAAGCTGCTGGCGCTGCCGCGCGAAGTCGGCAAGCATCCGGAGAGCGGCCAGCCGATCAAGGCCGGCATCGGCCGATTCGGCCCGTATGTGCAGCACGAGAAGACCTATGCCAGCCTCGAAGCCGGCGACGACGTGCATACGATCGGGCTCAATCGCGCGGTGACGCTGATCGCCGAGAAGGTTGCCAAGGGCCCGAGCAAGGGCCGGTTCGGCTCCGATCCCGGCAAGGCGCTCGGCGACCATCCGACGCTCGGCGCGGTTGCGGTGAAGAAGGGCCGCTACGGCGCCTATGTCACCGCAGGCGGCGTCAACGCCACGATTCCGAACGACAAGACCGACGAGACCATCACGCTGCCGGAGGCGATCGCGCTGCTCGACGAGCGCGCCGCCAAGGGCGGCGGCGCCAAGGCCAAGAAGAAGGCGCCCGCCAAGAAGGCGGCCAAGACGGCCGACGGCGAGGCCAAGCCGGCCAAGAAGGCCGCGGCCAAAAAGGCCAAGCCGAAGGCCGAGAGCGCCGCCGCCAGCAAGGCGCGCGCGCCGGTGACCGCCAAAACCACGGCCAAGACCGCGGCCAAGAAGGCCGCCAAGCCCAAAGCCGCGGCCAAGAGTAGCGCCGCCAAGAACGGATAGATGTGAGCAAGCCGCGCGACGCGAAGTTTCCGGACAAGGCCACCCTGCTCGCCTTCATCCGCGCCCATCCCGGCAAGGTCGGCACCCGGGAAATCGCGCGTGAATACGGCCTGAAGAACGCCGACCGCGCCGAACTGAAGCGGATGCTGCGCGAACTCTCCGACGCCGGCACCATCCGCAAGAGCGGCCGCCGCAAGGTCGCCGAGCCGGCCGCGCTGCCGCCGACGCTGCTGGCCGATATCACCTCGCGTGACGCCGACGGCGAACTGATCGCGGTGCCGTCCGAATGGGACGAGCAGGACGGCGACGCGCCGAAGATCCGCATCCACACGCCGCGCCGCATCAAGCCCGGCGCCGCCGCCGGCCTCGGCGACCGGGCGCTGCTGCATGTCGAGCCCTCCGAGAACCGCGACGAAGGCCCGGCCTATGTCGGCCGTGTCATCCGCGTGCTCGACCGCGGCCGCGCCAGGCTGCTCGGCATCTTTCGCGCGCTGCCGGATGGTGGCGGGCGGCTGGTGCCGGTCGACAAGAAACAGGCCGGCCGCGAACTCAACATCTCGGCGCACGATGCCGGCGGCGCGCAGGACGGCGACCTCGTCAGCGTCGAACTGATCCGCACCCGCGCCTATGGGCTCGGCTCCGGACGCGTCAAAGAACGGCTCGGGTCGCTGGCGACCGAGAAGGCCGTCAGCCTGATCGCGATCCATACTCACGACATTCCGCAGGAGTTCTCGCCGGCAGCGCTTCGCGAGGCCGAGGCGGCAGAGCCGGCGACGCTGAAGGGCCGCGAGGACTGGCGCGAGCTGCCGCTGGTGACGATCGATCCGCCGGACGCCAAGGATCACGACGACGCGGTCTATGCCGAACCGGACGAGGATCCCGACAACAAAGGCGGCGTGATCGTTTATGTCGCGATCGCCGACGTCGCCTACTACGTGCGGCCGGACTCGGCGCTCGACCGCGACGCGCTGCGCCGCGGCAACTCGGTGTACTTCCCCGACCGCGTCGTGCCGATGCTGCCGGAGCGCATCTCCAACGATTTGTGTTCGCTGAAGCCGAACGAGCCACGCGGCGCCCTCGCCGTCCGGATGGTGATCGGCGCAGACGGCCGCAAGCGCTCGCATATGTTTCACCGCGTGCTGATGCGCTCGGCCGCGAAGCTGAACTACGCGCAAGCGCAGGCGGCGATCGACGGCCATCCCGACGACATCACCGGCCCGCTGCTCGAGACCATTCTGAAGCCGCTGTACGCCGCTTACGCGATCGTCAAGCGCGGCCGCGACGAGCGCGATCCGCTCGATCTCGACCTGCCCGAGCGCAAGATCCTGCTGAAGCCGGACGGCACCGTCGACCGCGTCATCGTGCCGGAGCGGCTCGACGCGCATCGGCTGATCGAGGAGTTCATGATCCTCGCCAACGTCGCCGCCGCCGAGATGCTGGAGAAGAAGGCGCTGCCTTTGATCTACCGCGTCCACGACGAACCGACGGTGGAGAAGGTCCACAACCTGATCGACTTCCTCAAGACGCTCGATCTGTCCTTCGCCAAAGGCGGCGCGCTGCGTCCGGCGCAGTTCAACCGCATCCTGGCCATGGTCAAAGGCGAAGACGCCGAGCCGCTGGTCAACGAAGTGGTGCTGCGCTCGCAGGCGCAGGCCGAATACAGCTCCGAGAACTACGGCCATTTCGGCCTGAATTTGCGTCGCTACGCGCACTTCACCTCGCCGATCCGGCGCTACGCCGATCTCGTGGTGCACCGCGCACTGATCCGCGCGCTCGACCTCGGCGACGGTGCGCTGCCGCAGACCGAGACGGTCGAGACGCTGGCGGAAGTGGCGGCGCAGATCTCGCTGACCGAGCGCCGCGCCATGAAGGCGGAGCGCGAGACCGTCGACCGGCTGATCGCCCATCACCTCGCCGACCGCATCGGCGCGACGTTCCAGGGCCGGATCTCCGGGGTCACCAAGGCCGGGCTGTTCGTCAAGCTGGCCGACACCGGCGCCGACGGGCTGATCCCGGTGCGTACGCTGGGCGCCGAGTACTACAATTATGATGAGACCCGCCACGCGCTGATTGGAACGCGCAGCGGCGTCATGCATCGATTAGGGGATGTGGTCGACGTCCGTTTGGTGGAAGCTGCACCGGTGGCCGGCGCGCTGCGGTTCGAGCTGATCGCCGGCGGCAGCATCGCGGAACGCCAGCACCGCAAGGGACCGCACAAGGGACCGAAGGGCAAGGCGATCGGCCGCGCCAAGACGGCGAAGACCGGTAAAGGCGGTGGACCGGCTGCGCCCGCCAAGAGTTCGAAAACGAAGGGTCGCAACAACAAGGGCGGCAAGCCCGCGAAACCGAAGAAGACCAAACCAGGGAAGGGAAAGCGATGAAGGACGTCGCGACGCAGCAGCCGGTGGTGTGGCCGCCGGAACAGACGCCTGCAGAGCAGCGCAATGTCTGGCAGGCAATGGGGCGTGGCCTGCGCGGCCGCTGCCCGCGCTGCGGCGAAGGCAAGCTGTTCCGCGCCTTCCTCAAGACCGCCGATCACTGCACCCATTGCGGCCAGGACTTCACCGGCCACCGCGCCGACGACCTGCCCGCTTATCTGGTGATCGTGATCGTCGGCCACATCGTGGTGCCGATCGCGCTGTCGGTCGAGACCAATTTCGCCCCGGCAGTGGCATTGCAGCTGGCGATTTATCTGCCTATCACGTTGCTGTCCTCGTTGCTGCTGCTGCAACCCGTCAAGGGCGCGGTGGTCGGCCTGCAATGGGCATTCCGGATGCACGGCTTCGACGAGGCCCATCCGGAAAAGATCTGACGAACAACGACGACGGCGCCAACGCCGCCGCACAAGAAACCAAACAAGAAACGAACACAGGGGCGGATATGAGCGAGACTGCGACCCAGGCAGCGAACGTCGTCGAACAGGGCGAAAAGGAAGCCGATCACCACCCGTATTTCCGGCCGAAGGATGCCGCGACGCTGATCCTGGTGGATCGCAGCGGATCGATCCCGAAGGTGCTGGTCGGCCGGCGGCACGACAAGGTGGTGTTCATGCCGGGCAAGTTCGTGTTCCCCGGGGGGCGCGTCGACAAGTTCGACAACCGCGTGCCGGTGGCGGCGCCGATCCCGCCCGAACTCGAAGCCAACCTGCTGAAGGGCAGTCCCAAGATCACCCCTGCCCGCGCCCGCGCGCTCACCATCGCGGCGATCCGTGAAGCCTGCGAAGAAACCGGCCTGTGTCTCGGCCGCAAGGCCGGCGGCGCGCTGTCGGGCCTCGAAGGTCCGTGGCAGCCGTTCGCCGAGGCCGGTCTGCTGCCCGACCCGTCCGGCCTGTTCCTGATCGCGCGCGCAATCACGCCGCCTGGCCGCGTCCGCCGCTTCGACACCCGCTTCTTCACTGCCGATGCGTCCGCGATCGCGCACCGCGTCGAAGGCGTCGTGCATGCCGATGCCGAGCTGGTCGAATTGGTGTGGGTCGAACTCGGCTCCAGCCCACTCGCCGATCTGCACGCGATGACCAAGAACGTGCTGGGCGAACTCGACCGCCGCCTCGCCACCGGACCGCTGCGCCACGACGCGCCGGTGCCGTTCTTCCATTTCTACGGTGGGCGGATGCAGAAGGACATGCTGCCGGGCTGAGCCGCCCGGCAAGCTTGTTGGCGAACTAACGGCGCGCCGCCCGCGCCGTGACTTCGAGCAGCAGCGCGAGTGCGGCCAGCGCCGCGCCGTAGCTGCTGACGGCGACCCAGCCGCCGTGCGACCAGGCGAACGCAGCGCCGGCGGAGCCGAGCGAGCCGCCGATGAACATCCCGGTCATGAACACGGTGTTGAGCCGGCTGCGTGCCTCCGGCACCAGGGCGTAGACGATGTGCTGGTTGGAAATCAGCGCGGCCTGCAGACCGAAGTCGAGCACGATCACGCCGAGCACCATGCCGGGAATGCTGCCCCACAGCCCGAACAGCGCCCATGACGCCAGCGCCAGCGCGGCGCCGATCGCGATCACCGGTTCCGGCCCGCTGCGATCGGCGATGCGTCCGGCGATCGGCGCGGCGAGCACGCCGACGACGCCGACCAGACCGAACAGCCCGGCCGCGCCGGCGCCGAGCCCGAAGCGCGGCTCCTGCAGATGCAGCGCCAGCACCGTCCAGAACACGCTGAACGATCCGAACAGCGCCGCCTGCACCAGCGTGGCGCGGCGAAGCTGCGGCTGCGCACGCCACAGCGACAGCAGCGAGGCCAGCGCCTGGCCGTAGCTGATCGGCAGATGCGGCGTATTGCGCGGCAGCAGCCAGGCCATCACGACCGCAGCGGCAAGCGCGAACGGCGCCGACACCCAGAACATCTCGCGCCAACCCGAATGGCTGGCAACGAAGCCGGCGACGGTCCGGCTGAGCAGGATGCCGCACAGCAGCCCGGCCATCACCAGCCCGATCACCTTGCCGCGCCGCGCCGGCTCGGCGAGCGCCGCAGCAAACGGCACGATCTGCTGGGCGACGGTGGCGCAGGCGCCGAGCGCCAGCGATGCGATCACGACCAGCCCGGCAGTCGGGGCCACCGCCACGGCGATCAGCGCCAGCGCCAGCAGCACGAACTGTCCGGCAATCAGCCGGCGGCGGTCGGTGAGATCGCCGATTGGCACCAGCAGAAACAGACCGAGCGCGTAGCCGAGCTGGGTCGCGGTCGGAATCATCCCGGTCAGCGTCGAGGCGCCGAAATCGCGCTCGATGATGCCGAGCATCGGCTGGTTGTAATAGATATTGGCGACCGCAATGCCGGCCGCAGCCGCCATCGCCAGCGTCAGACCGCTGCCGAGCGCAGGGGCCACCCCTCCGCTGCCGTCCTGCGGACGCGGTTTGCGCGGTGGCGGCTCCTGTCGTGGTGGCTCTGCCACGCGCTGCGCCGGTTCAATGACTGTCATGGCTCGACTTTCGTATGGTTCGGGTCGGATCGAACATGGTGCAGCGCGAGGCGATCGCAAAGCGCGATCCGCCGGGAGCAGCGATGCGGTAACGCTGTGCCTGCAAAACACTTATCCGTTCAGCCGGGCCAATCCGCAGACGAACAATGGCTTCGTCCTAAACCCCGCCGAAACAACGCAAGATTATTCTTGCAGGAACGGGATGCCGCTGCGGCCCTGATCCCATATCTTTTTACCAACATCGCGATGGTAGGAAGCAAACAATGGCGCAGCGTCAGTTGAAGCTCGGTGCATTCATGCGGCCGATCAGCATCCACACCGGCGCCTGGCGCTATCCCGGCGCGGTGCCCGACGCCAACTTCAATTATCCGCTGCTGAAGCGGCTGATCCAGAAGCTCGAGGCCGGCAAGTTCGACGCGTTCTTCATGGCGGATCATCTCGCCGTGTTGAACATGCCGGTCGAAGCGCTGAAGCGCAGCCACACCGTGACCTCGTTCGAGCCGTTCACGCTGCTGTCGGCGCTCGCCGCCTCCACCTCGCATATCGGACTGATCGCCACCGGCTCGACGACATTCGACGAGCCCTATCATATCGCCCGCCGCTTCGCCTCGCTCGATCACATCAGTGGCGGTCGCGCCGGCTGGAACATCGTCACCACGTCCAACCCCGATGCCGCGCTGAATTTCGGCCTCGACGATCACATGGCTCATGACGAGCGCTACAAGCGCGCGCGCGAGTTCTTCGACGTCGTCACCGGCCTGTGGGATTCGTTCGCCGACGATGCGTTCGTGCGCGACGTCGACAGCGGCATCTATGTCGATCCGGACAAGATGCACGTGCTGGATCACAAGGGCCAATATTTGAAAGTGCGCGGCCCGCTCAACATCGCCCGCCCGGTGCAGGGCTGGCCGGTGATCGTCCAGGCCGGCGCGTCCGAGCCGGGCAAGCAGCTCGCCGCCGAGACCGCCGAGGCGGTATTCACCGGCGGCGGCAGCCTGAAGGACGCGCAGGCGCTCTATGCCGACATCAAGGGCCGGATGGACAAGCTCGGCCGCGACCGCGACCACCTCAAGATCCTGCCCGGCGCCTTCGTGGTGGTCGGCGATACGCTGGACGAGGCCCGCGACAAGCGCGCGCTGCTCGACAGCAAGGTGCATTACGCGAGCGCCATCGCGTCGCTGTCGGTCGGCCTCGGCGTCGACGCGTCCGGCTTCGACCCCGATGGTCCATTGCCGCCTCTGCCGGAGACCAATGCCAGCAAGAGCGGCCAGCAGCGCCTGGTCGCGCTCGCCGAACGGGAAAAGCTGACGGTGCGGCAGCTCGCCCAGCGGGTCGGCGGCTATGGCGGCCTCTCCTTCGTCGGCACCCCGGCCAGCATCGCCGACGAGATGGAGGAATGGCTGGTCACCGAGGCCAGCGACGGGTTCAACGTGATGTTCCCGTTCCTGCCGGCGGGTCTCGACGACTTCGTCGACAAGGTCGTCCCGGAACTGCAGCGCCGCGGAATCTTCCGAACCGAGTATGAAGGGACCACTTTACGGGAGAATCTCGGTCTTCCCCGGCCCGAAAACCGGTTTTTCGCCGCAGAATCCGGTCAAATCTCCCGGGCGGGCTGACGCGCGAAGCTTGACTTTCGAGCATTCGCGGCTAGTTTGCGCGCCAAACGCGGGTCCTGACGTTCGACCTCGCTATCGATTCCCGACATACGAGGTTCCGACCATGGCCAAAGCGGTCACCATCAAGATCAAGCTCGTCTCGACTGCCGACACCGGCTTCTATTACGTGACGAAGAAGAATTCGCGCACCATGACCGACAAGATGACCAAGAAGAAGTACGACCCGGTCGCGCGCAAGCACGTCGAGTTCAAGGAAGCCAAGATCAAGTAAGCCGACTACGGCTCACTGACGGTTTATCGCGGGGCCCTCACGGGCCCCGTTTTCGTTGCTAGCCGCCTTTTCGATCAGCTGCGGGCCTATCGAGCAGACCTGGCGATCTCACCAAGCACAGCCTCATGGTGAGGAGGCGCGGAGCGCCGTCTCGAACCATGTGCCGCGCGCACCCGTGGCCATCCTTCGAGACGCCCGGCTGCGCCGGGCTCCTCAGGATGAGGACACAGTGCCGCTGGAAGGGCTGTCTCGCTTCCACCAAGAGAAGCGGTCCGATGATCTCTCGCCCCTCCTCTCCGTCATGCCCGCGCTTGTCGCGGGCATCCACGCCTTGCGGCGCGGCAAAGACGTGGATGG
>NZ_LJIC01000041.1 GCF_001295845.1 Rhodopseudomonas sp. AAP120
GGCAAGCCGGTGATCGTCGTTGGTCACAGCATCGGCGGGTTTTTGCCGGGGCTGGCCGACAATGCGCGCGATATCGACCGCATGCTCACCGTCGGCGCGCAGTATGCCTGGTGGCTAGATTACGTCGCGCATCGCCGGCTTGGCCTGTTCCTCAAATGGCACGTGGCCATGCCGGCTCTGACGTTGGCGTGCGGCTATTTTCCGGGCCGCCGACTCGGCTGGCTCGAGGATCTGCCGGCGGGTGTCGCGCATGAGTGGAGTTTCCGCGGCCCGCGCTTCGAACGCAGCCATCCGCGAGCGGAACGGCAAAGCGCGCTCGCCCGAATGGCAGCGGTCGCGGCACCGATCCTGGCGGTCGCCGTAGCGGACGACGAATTCGGAACCGCGCCGGCGATCCGCCGCACGCTGCGATATTATGGCAATGCCGACCGGACCGCGGTGATGTTGCGGCCGGCGGATTACAGCCGGCAGAGCATTGGCCATTTCAGCCTGTTCCACGACAGCCACGCGTCCGGCTTCTGGATCGATTCCCTGCGATGGCTGCGCGATGGCGCCAATCCCTGGCCGGACCGCATCATCGACCACCGCGCCTGAGCGCCGCCCGTGTCGCGATCCGCAACGCGCCGTCGCCTTATAGAAGAGTCGATCGAGCTGCGCTGATGGGATGAGATTCGAACGGCCGAATCGAGGCGGGGAGTTCGCCGGTCGGACGTGGATGATTCGGCTGCAAACTGGCGGAGACGGAGGGATTCGAACCCTCGATAGGGCTTTACAACCCTATAACGGTTTAGCAAACCGCCGCCTTCAGCCACTCGGCCACGTCTCCGGCTGGCCCGATATGCCCGACACGGTGGCGGGCCGCAAGCGGGATTCCTCGCTTGATAACCGAGACTTCCGGATCGGGCGTTGTTCTGCCCAATCTTCTTGCGCCTCGGGTGGCTGACCGGTCCGGCATCGTCGCACAACGTGGGAACTTCGCGCCCAGCGGCAGAGTGACTCCTCCGCTCCGGGACGAGTTCCCTGCGGCAGATTCGGGCCGGCTGCGAGGATTCGAATCTTAAAAGAGACAGTTTTCGGCCATGCCGGCGAGCCGCTCGACGGCTGATCGCGACCGTGGCGATTTTGTGCATAGCGGCATCGCGCTTCCCGAAGGGCCTAAAAAGTCCAACAGTTTCATGGTCTTGCGCGAGTTCCAGATCGGCCAAGCAGTGTTATTTGTGCAACACCCCCCTAAAAACGGCCGCACTCCGACCCTTCTGAGGCGTTCCTTTGTTGCGTGTGCATCACGCTTAGGTAATTCTCGTGACTGCGACGGAGGGGGGCATCCCGAGGTCGTCCCGTATTAGGTGGTTCGCTTAAGTCCCTCGCGTTCAGCGGGTGTGTCCGAAGGCGCGAAGCGGCTAGGCGGGTTTGATTGGGACAAGGGGACCACCCTGCGGGTGCCGCGTGCATCTGCGGAAGTAACCTTCCCAGAGAGCAAACTTGGAGGTTTACATGAAGATGGTTAAGGGCCTTTTCCTCGGCTCGGCGGCGGCTCTCGTTGCCATGAGCGGGGCGCAGGCGGCTGATCTCCCGTTGAAGGCCAAGGCGGTCGAATACGTGAAGGTCTGCTCGATCTACGGCGCCGGCTTCTACTACATCCCGGGCACCGACACCTGCATCAAGCTCGGCGGCTACCTGCGCGCTGACGCGACTCTCTACGGTTCGTCGAACTATAACGCCCCGGCCTGGAACGGCGCGGCGGGTGCGAAGAGCCGCCTGGCGAACAACACCATCATGTACATGCGCCAGGATATCAACATCGATACGCGCACCGCGACCGAGTACGGCGTGGTCCGCACCTACTTCGATGCGAACTTCAACTGGGGTTCGGGCGGTGCTTCGGGCGGTTCGACCGGTATCGCCAACGGCGGCCTCGGCGTGTACTACGCCTTCATCCAGTTCGCCGGGTTCACCTTCGGTAAGGCCGTGTCGCAGTTCGATACGCCCTGGACCGGTTATCCGGGCAACAACACTTCGTTCCTGATCGGCGGCTACGACGACGTCACCGGCATCAACCAGGTGTCGTACACCGCGCAGTTCGGCAACGGCGTGTCGGCCGCGATCTCGCTCGAAGATCAATCCGGCTACCTGCAGTCGGCGCTGTACAACACCTCGGGCCTGACCCTCGCGGGCTTCGCTCAGGGCCAGTACGGCACCAACTCCTACGCCGGCACGCAGATCCCCGACATCGTCGGTCAGGTTCGCGTCGACCAGGCCTGGGGCCTCTTCCAGGTGTCGGCTGCTGCGCACCAGGTTCGCGCCAGCTACTACAACACCGCTCTCGAGACCTCGGGCCACCCGAGCGACACGTGGGGCTACGCGGTGCAGGGCGCTCTGTCGATCAAGAACCTGCCGACCGGTCCCGGCGACAGCTTCAACATCACGGCGACCTACTCGAACGGCGCGACCCGTTACGTCATCGGCGGCGTGACCGGCAACTCGTTCTCGATCTATGGCAGCTCGAACATCGGCTACCAGAGCCTTGCGGTTGCGGCTGCGGCTGACGGCATCTTCGCCGGCACCGACATCACCAACGGCAGCGCGATCCAGAAGACGAACGCTTGGGGCGTCCGTGGTGCGTTCAACCACAACTGGAACCCCTACTGGTCGACTTCGGTGTTCGGTTCGTACTCCGCCATCGACTACAACGGCACTGCGACTGCTCTGATCTGCGGCGCCCCGGTTGCTGGCTTCTCGTGCAACCCGGACTTCAAGATCGCTCAGATCGGTACCGTCACCCGCTGGACCCCGGTCAAGAACCTGACCCTGTCGGGCGAAGTGATGTACACCTACCTCGACCAGAGCTACAGCGGCACGCTCGCCCTTCCGGCGGTGGCTGCGGTTGCGAAGCCGGGCGCTGTGTACGAGTTCAAGGACCAGGGCGTCTGGAGCGGCAACCTCCGCGTTCAGCGCGTGTTCTGATCTGATCGTTCCGCAAGGAACGTTCTGCGAAACCCCGGCGGGCAACCGCCGGGGTTTTTCGTTGTGAGCAGACGGTGATGATGGCGCGCTGACGGCGCCGCGCGAGATGACCCGCCCGAGCTTGAACCGACTTATAGTGATGAAAAGAGGCCGCGCGCGGCAGCCGACCGGGCGGGGGCCACGTGTCCCGAGCGTCCGCCGCAATCGGCCGCGTCGACGGGAACGGTGCTGGTCGGGCGGCTCTTATTCGACCTTGGCGGCGCCGCGGCGCAGGTCGGCGTCGATCTGCAGCCGGCTGCCACCGCCGAATCGCGCCCGATACACCTGAAGGTTCTCCATGATCCGCTGTACGTAGTTGCGCGTTTCGGAGAACGGAATCAGTTCGACCCAATCGACCGCGTCGACCTTCGGATCGCGCGGGTCGCCGTAGCGCTCCACCCATTTCCGCACGCTGCCGCGACCGGCATTGTAGGCGGCGAAGGTCATGATGTAGGAGCCGCGATAATCGTCGAGCAGACCGCCGAGTTCGGCGGCGCCGAGCGCGGCATTGTAGACCGAATCGGTCTTCAGGCGCTGCAGGTCGTAGCTGCAACCATGGCGACGGCAGACATACTTCGCCGCGTCGGGCGTTACCTGCATCAGGCCGTAGGCCTGAGCCGGCGAAACGACGGCGGGATTGAAGCCGCTCTCCTGCCGGGCGATCGCATACACAATGGCGCGTTCGACCTCGGGACCGATTTGCCGGAATTGCGGAATCCCCGCCATCGGGTAGGCGTAGTGATCGAACGGCAGACCGCGGTTCAGCGCCGCCTTGCCGACCAGCAGCATTGCACGCCCATCGTTGTTGCGAGCGGCGAGTTCGGAGAGCCCGAGCAGGGCGTCGACATCGCCGTTCTCGCCGACATCGGCGAAGATCGGAATGGCGACGTCACCTTCGCCGATCGCGTACAGCAGCTGCACGGCGCGCACCACCTCGAGGCGCTCGACGCCGCGTCCCTGGCTCGACGGCTGGCCGTTGAGGTCGAGCTGCGGCAGGCCGAGCTTGGCGCGCGCGAGCTGGCCGTAATAGCTGGTCGACTGCGCGGCCGCGGCCGAGTAGGCGGCGCGGGCGTCCTGGGTCCGGCCGATCGCCTCGGCGGCGCGACCCTGCCAGTAGCCGGCGCGAGCGAGCGCGGTGGGATTGGTGGTGTCGGTCCCGATTCGGGCGAAGTGCTGCGCGGCGGTGGCGGGATCGTTGAGGAAGCGCAGCGCGATCCAGCCCGCGGTGAATTCGTGCTCGGTCTTGTAGACCTCGCGCGTCGGCGTCGCGGCGTTGCGCGCCACCAGATAGGCGAGGCGGTAATCACCGATGTCGATCAGCTTGCGCGCCAGCAGCCGCCGCTCGATCCACCATTCGTCGAGATTGTACAGCCGGTTCGGATCGCGCGGCACCGTCAGCATCAGCCGGCCGGCCTCGGCGATCTTCTCGTCCCGGCGCAGCAGCTGAATCCGCGCGAACATGTAGCCGGGATCGCTGTGCAGATCCGACGGCACCGCATCGAGTAGCGCCTTGCCCTGCGGCGACTTGTTGTCGACGGCGAGCCGGGCCTTGCCGAGCGCGAACTGAGCGGCGCTGAGCCGTTTTGCCGCGCGCAGCCCGGGTTCGTTGTCGTTGCCGTAGAGAAACGCGTCCATGCGCGCCTTGTGGTCGGCCGGCGTCAGCAACGCGCCGAACATCTCGATCGCGGTGGTCTCGTTGGCGGCGGACATGGTGTCGTTGCGCCAGGCGTCGCGCACCAGCTGCTCGGCGGTGCGGCGATCGCCGCGCGCCAGCACGGCGCGCGCCAACGCCAGCTTGCCCTTGGCCGACAGCGGCGTCTCGCCCTCGAAATAAGCGAGCACCGCCGCGTCGTCGCGCTTGTCGTCCCACAGTGCGGCCTCGGCGCGGCGGCGGAAGAAGGTCTGCGACGGCCAGCTCGGATTGGCGCGGACGAAGGCGCGGTAGCGCTCGACGCTCGCGCCGTTGTACTCCGCGCGCAGGATGACCCACTCGGCAAGCTTGCGGGCGAGCGGATCGGAGATCGTGTCGGCGACCGGCGTCGCGTCACCGGCCTTGCGCTTGCGGACCAGCTCGATGACGTTCTCCAGCGCGTCCGCATCGGCTTGCGACGTCTGGCTCGTGGTCGCCACCGCCGATCGGGTCGCTGGTTTGCGTGTGACGATCGGCGGCCCGCCCTGAGGCCGCGGCACCGCGATCGGGGCGGTAGGCGCGGCATTGGCGAGCTGGCCGGATGGTTTCGGCACGGAGGCGACCGTCCCGGGGGCCGTCTTCGGCACGATGCTGCGCGAAATCGGGCGTGGCTTGGGCAGCGGGACGTGCTTCGGCGCCGCTTGGGCCGCGATCGACCATCCGCTCAGGCCGACGCTCAGCGCCAGCGTCGCCGTCGAGACGCGCAGCGCTGACGCGAAGGCAGTCACGCGTCGGATGGATCGATGATCAGGCAATCTCGCTGGTCCCAGGTGAGCGGGCGATTCGTGGGATTCTGTCAGCATCGGCTGAACAAGTGAAGGCGTTCGGGTGTCCCGGAACGTACGCTGCTTCCGGTTGCAGCCGATCAGAGCGGCGAAAACACGGCAAATCGCTCACTGCTGCGTGACGCGGACGCCGCACGCGACGAAATGACTCGTTCGCGCCGTGCTGCTTTTGCGGTGGCCGCGGCCATGCTTTTCAGTCATCGTCGTTCGAAAAGAAACAACAAGGGGCGACGCCGAGATGACGACGTTTGAAGCCGCGCCGGCGCGCGGGCGCATGTCGCCGGCGGGGCTGGCCTTCCTCGCCGTGGCGTCGATCGGCTGGGGCCTCAATTTTCCGATCATGAAGCATCTTCTCACCGAATGGCCGCCGCTGACGTCGCGCGGCCTGTCCGGCATTGTCGGCGCTTTGGCATTGGCGGCGATCGCCTGGGGGCGCGGGCAGGCATTGCGTGTGCCGCGCGTCCTATGGTCGCGACTGTTGCTGGTGTCGCTGCTCAACATCGGAGGTTGGGTCGCCTTCATGGGGCTGGCGCTGCTGTGGCTGCGCGCCAGCGACGCCGCCGTGCTGGGCGTGTCGATTCCGCTGTGGGTGGCGCTGGTCGCGTGGCCGGTCCTCGGCGAGCGACTGTCACCGACCCGCGCTGTGGCGTTGCTCGTCGCGCTCGGCGGCATTGCGGTGCTGATCGGTGGCGGCGGCCTGGATGCCAGCGTCGACAAGCTGCCCGGCATTCTCTGCGCGATCGCCGGCGCGATCTGCGTCGCTTTGGGCACCGTACTGACCAAGCATTTTCCGCTGTCCCTGCCGCCGCTGTCGCTCGCGGCCTGGCAGGTCGGCCTCGGCTGCATTCCGGTGGCGATCGCGGGGCTCGCATGGGAGGAGGCGCATGTCGCGGCGCTGTCGGTTAGCGGCTGGGCGTCGATGATCTATATGACGCTGGTGCAGTTCTGTGTCTGCTACGTGTGCTGGTTCGCGGCGCTGCAGCGCCTGCCGGCGGCGACGGCGTCGATCGGCACGCTGCTGGTGCCGGTGGTCGGCGTGCTGGCGGCTGCAGTCATGCTGCAGGAATCACTTGGGCTCCGCGAGGTCGTGGCGCTCGCCGTGACGCTCGGCAGCGTCGCGGTCGCGCTGCGGTCGTAGTGGCAAAGAAAAACGGCGCCCCGAGAGGCGCCGTTCGCGGTTGGGATGAGGCCGTTGTTACGGGCAGGGGTGCCGCTTGCCGTCGTAGCCCAGATACGTGCCCGAGGCCGGGTCGTAGGACTTGAAGCGCTGCGAGCAGTAGGCGTCGTCGCGATCGCCGCCACCCGGCACGACTGCGACCGTCGGCTCGTCGTAATAGCCGTAATCGTACGCATAGGGGTCGTTGTAGTAGTAGGACGATCCGAAGCCGAACGCGCCCGCATAGGCGCCCGGCCAGTATCCGCCGCCACGCCAATGGCGATGGCCGCCATGCCAGCCGCCGCCCTGCCAACCGCCGCGACCATAGCCGCCGCCATAGCGCGGTCCGCCTCTCATCGCTGGGCCGGGTCCGACATTGCCGCCGCCGCGAGCGACCGCGCCGCCGATTCCGAAGCCGCCACCACCGCGCGCAGCGCCGATCGCGGCACCGCCGACGCCAGCACGTCCGCCGCCCATTGCGGCGCCCATGCCTCCACCGCCACCGCCGCCGCCCATCGCGGCACCGCCGCCACCACCACCACCGCCGCCGCCTCCGCCACCAGCGACGGCCCCGCCGATGCCTTGGGCATGGCTCAGGCCGGTGGTCGCGAGCGGCATGGCGATCGCCAGCGCGGCCACGGCAGTCAAGGTTTTGAAGTTCAACATCATCGGCTCCATCAATGGGATCTTTTGATTGAAACAAGGTTCGAAGCCACAACACGCAGGAGCGTGCGTCGTTCCGGTCTGTTCTCCCTGGTCGCCACCTTGGCACGAACAACCTGACGCCATGCTGAACGGAAGTTCCAGCATCGGAACTGCGCCCTGGTGTTCGAAACCAGTCGCAACGGCTGGACATTCGTCCCGGCGGGTGGCATCAGGGAAAGTGTTGCCGCCCATGGATGCGCTCATGAAACTGTTTCTACTGCGGATTTTCACCTGGTGGTCGGGCTTTACGTTCGGCACCCAGCTTTGGACCTGGCGGTTCGGGGAGCTGGTCGGCACCGACGAGGCCGGCAACCGCTATTTCCGAACCAAGGGCGGCAAGATCGACCCGACGCTCGGCTTCGAGCGCCGCTGGGTGCTGTACAACGGCTATGCAGAGGCGACCCGGATTCCGCCGGCGTGGCATGCCTGGATGCACCACATCGTCGATGTGCCGCCGACCGAAGAGACCTATCAGGCGCGTGAGTGGGAAAAGCCGCACCATCCGAATCTGACCGGCACGCCTTACGCGTACCGGCCGTCCGGCTCGACCCTGGCGGCGGGTCGCCGTCCCAAGGCGACCGGTGACTACCAGGCTTGGACGCCGGGCAACTGAGCCGCGGCATCCGCAGCTTCGGATCACGGACTGGACGGCGGCTCAGGCCGCCGTTTCTGTTTCCGCCTCGAGCCGCCGCGCGGCGCGGGCCAAAGCTTCGCTCCGGCTCTGCCGCGCGCCCTGCATCCGCGAACGCAGCAGCTCGACCACTTCCTTTGGCGCGGTGTCGGGCGAACCGGCGTTGAACGGCGGCGCGGGGTTGTATTCCAGCATCAATTGAATGGCCTGCGCGGTGCCACGGTCGGCGAGCAGCGCCGCCAGGGTCAGCGCGAAGTCGATTCCCGCGGTGACCCCGCCGCCGGTGATCCGGTTACGGTCGATGCAGACGCGGCTGCGGTCCGGGATGGCCCCGAAGGCCGCGAGGTCGTCCACCGCCGACCAGTGCGTCGTCGCGCGATAGCCGCGCAGCAGGCCGGCCGCGGCCAGCACGAGCGCGCCGGTGCAGACCGAGGTGATGTAGCGCGCGCCCGGCGCCTGCTGCCGCAGGAAGGCAAGCGTCGCCTCGTCATTGATCATATCGTCGGCGCCCGATCCGCCGGGGACGCAGATCACATCGAGCTGCGGACACGCGGCGAAGCTGACGGTCGGCGGTAGCGACAGCACGGTGTCGCTCGACACCGTCTCCATCGTCTTGGCGGCAAGATGCACGGTCGCGCCGGGGACGCGTGAGAACACCTGAAGCGGGCCGGTGAGATCGAGCTGTGTGACCTTGGGAAACAGCAGCAAGCCGATCTGAAGTGCGCTCATCGAAAGCCTCCTCATTGTCCGATGCGTCGTCCTTGACGCGATTATCCTGGCATGATCGGCTGATGTCCGAAATGACCAATAACCCTCAATTCGAGACATCCGGTACGGCATGATCGGCGTTTTGATCTATCGCGACTTTCAACTGCTCGACGCGGCCGGACCGATCGCGGCATTCGAGATCGCCGGGCGCCACGTCTCCGGGCCCGAGCCGATCCGGATGTTGAGCGCGACGCCTGGCGCGGTGCGTAGTTCGTCGGGCATCGAGATGATGGCGCGTGGGCTGCGCCGGGACCACACCATGCGCACGCTGATCGTGGCCGGGGGCGACGGGGTACGCGCGGCGGCGCGATGTTCACGAACCCTGGCGTTCCTGCGTGCGGCCGCAGCCCGCGGCTGCCGCATCGCCAGCGTCTGTTCGGGCGCCTATCTGCTGGCGGAGGCGGGGCTGCTCGATGGTCGTCGCGCGACGACGCACTGGGGACGCACCCGCGATTTCCTGAAGCGCTATCCGCAGGTGCGGCTGGAGCCCGACCGCATCTTCGTGCGCGACGGCGACGTCTGGACGTCGGCCGGCATCACCGCCGGCATCGACCTGGCTCTGGCGATCATCGCCGAGGATTACTCCGACCCCATCGCGCGCGCCACCGCGCGACAGCTCGTGCTGGCGCAGCGCCGCACCGGCGGACAGTCGCAGTTCTCATCGCTGCTGGAGCTGCAGGCGCCGTCCGGTCGGTTCGCCGCGTTGCTCGACTGGGTGCGGGAGCATCTCGGTGAGCAGCTTCCGGTCGAGCGGTTGGCCGAGCAGGCCGGGATGAGCGCGCGGCATTTCACGCGCGCCTTCATTGCCGAGACCGGCACGACACCGGCGAAGGCCGTCGAACGGCTCCGCATCGAGCTGGCGCGGGCCCGCGTGCAGACGAGTAGTGAGCCGATCGAGCGTGTCGCGGAGGCGGCCGGCTTCGGCGATCCGGAGCGGATGCGGCGAGCGTTCATCCGGGCGTTCGGCCAGCCGCCGCAGGCGGTGCGTAGAGCGGCGCGGGCCGCGTGATCAGGCCGCGGGCGGCGTCGCCACTCGCCTGGCGGCCGCCGCGGCGGCTTCGTGCAGCCATTCGGCGTCGTCGTTGACGACGCGCATCGCCTCGGTCAGCTCGGGGTAAATCTCGTCGTGGATAGTGACGACGCCGTAGTTGGAGTTCTCGCCGTCCCAGCGGCCTTCGGCCGGCTGATCGGCGTGAACGAACCAGTGATAGCCGATCAGGTTCGGATGCCGCAGCGCCGCGCCGACATAGCGGGCGAAGCCGGCGGCGCGGTCGGCCTGCGTCTCGACACGCGGGCCGGCGCCTTGCGTGTTCGGCAGCCCGGCGTCGTCCCCGCGGAACGAGAACTCACCGATCAGGCAGGGCCGGCCCGTCGCCGCATAGGCCTCGATCACGGCGCCGGGCAGGGCCTCGTAGCAATTGACGCTGATGACGTCGCAGTACCGGCCGGCGGCGGTGATCACTTGTGGTGGTGGCACGTAGGCGAAGCGGCTGCCGAGCACCAGATGATGCGGCGCCGCCGCACGGATCGCCGCGGTGCTGACCGCGAAGTAACGCTCGGCGAGCACGCCGGCGAAGGCGTCGCAATCGGCGAAGTAGCGCGCCCGAGACGGGTCGCGCTCCTGCGCGTGATCGTGGGTGAGGAAGTTGCGCTTGAACGGCGGCGCGGCGATCGGCGTTCCGGCCAGCTCGTCCCAAGAGATCAACGCGCTGCGCCAGGCCGCGTTGAACGCGGCGATGTCCTTGTAGCGATCGCGCAGCAGCGCCACCGCGACGCCTCGGGAATAGGGCGCCGCAATGCCGCCGAGGATGGTCGGCAGCAACTCGTTCTCGCCGCGCCAGTCCGGACCCCATTGCAACTCGTTGTCGATGAACCAGCCCAGCACGCCGGCGTCGTCGCGCGACGGCCCGCAGATCTGCTGGGCGCGCTGCTGTGCGAAGCTCTCGAAAGCCGGATCGAACAGGTCGCATTGTGGCCAGCCGCGCCCCTCGCCATAGGCGGTCGCGAGATAGGCGACGCCGGCGGCTGACGCGAGCGGTGCGCCCCCGGCGCGAGCGAGCTCCGGCTCGGACCACGCGCCGAGCGTGTTGAATCCCCAGCCGCGCAGGCGGTCCGCGGCCGCACCGCGCCAGGCGTCGTGGCTGCCGTATTTGTGCAGGCAGGCCTCGCGGTAGGGGCGACGCTCGGTCCCCTTGATGTTATCGTGGTCGAACTGCACCGAGACCACGCCTTTCGACAGGAAGCGTCCGCCGTCCGGATCGATGAACCACCACACGCCGTCGATCTGGGCGACGCGGAAAAAGCCGGTGGCCTGGACCTTGCGCGTGGCGAGGCCGCCCCAGCGGGTGCGTGGAATGTCGGTCATGCAATCGGCTCGCGCGCGAGCTTCCCTCCGAGCGGAGAGAGCTACTTGCGCCTTTCCGCTGGACCGACGTTGATGCGGGTCAATTGCGGATGGCGATGCCTCCGAGAAACCAGCTCGTGACGCCCGGGAGGCCGGGCATCACGCGTGGAAGCGGCCGTTGCTGATCATGCTGGCGGCGCGCGGTCGGTCCGAAGATGCCGGCAACGTCCGCCGTATCGTCCCTCTACAGCGCTTTGAGCCAGTCGCCGATTTCGGTGACGGCGACGTTAGCCTGCTGCAGCAGCTTGCCCATGGTGAAGAAGCCGTGGAATTGGCCCGGATAGGTGCGGTGCTGCACCGGCACCCCGGCGTCTGCAAGCCGCCTCGCATATTCGTCGCCTTCGTCGCGCAGCGGATCGGCGCCGGCGGTGATGACGAAAGCCGGCGGCAGGCCGGCGAGCGTTTCGACGCGGGCCGGGGAGGCGCGCCAGTCCTCGGCATCATGGCTGGCGCTGAGATAGTGATCGCGAAACCAGCGGATGACCGAATGCGTCAGCAGCACGCTGGTCTCCGGCTCGCTGTGCGACGGGTGGCTCATCGCAAAGTCGGTGGCCGGATAGATCAGCACCTGACCCGCCAGCATCGGCCCGCCATGGTCGCGGGCGTGGATCGCCACCACCGCCGACAGGTTGCCGCCGGCGCTGTCGCCGCCGACGCAGAGCCGCTCCGGGTCCATGCCAAGCTTGCGTGCGTTGTCGGCGATCCACTGCGTCGCGGCGATCGCGTCGTCGACCGCGGCGGGGAATTTGTGCTCGGGCGCGAGCCGGTAGTCGACCGATATGACGATTAGCTGGCCTTCGTCGGCGATGGCGCGGCACACCACGTCGTGGGTGTCGAGATTGCCGATCACCCAGCCGCCGCCGTGGAAGAACACCAACGCTGGCGACAGGCCGCTCTCTTGCCGCAGCGTCTTCGGCGTGTAGCTGCGTGCCGGGATGTCGCCGGCCGGGCCGGGGATTGCGATGGATTGCACCGAGGCGAGCTCGCGCGGCTCCGGATTGCTGACGACGCGCGCCGCCAGATAATAGGCACGCGCCTCGTCGGCGCTGAGATCTTCATAGGCCGGACGGCCGGCGTCCTGGAACGCCTTGTAGACGGCGGCGGCATCGGGATCGAGCTTGGCTGGCATAGCAATACTACCTGTTAGGGAAACAAGAATTAGCTGGCGACGCGGCCGCCGTCGACCGTGTAGGCCGAGCCTGATACATAGCTCGCATCATCCGACGCAAGAAAGGCGACGATCGACGCGACTTCATCGGCGCGGCCGAGACGGCGCATCGGAATGCGTTCGACCACGCGATCGTTCGGCACCGGCGTCGGCCCCGGATTGCGGCCTTCGACGATCGCGCTCAGCATCCGGCTGTCGATCATGCCGGGGCAAACGCAGTTGACGCGCACGCCGCTGTCGCCGCATTCCAGCGCGGCGGTCTTGGTCATGCCGATCACCGCGTGCTTGCTGGCGGTGTAGGCCACGATGTCGTTGGAGCCGATCAGTCCGGCGATCGAGGCGGTGTTGATGATACTGCCGGCGCGCTGCTGCAGCATCACCGGCAGGACGTGCTTCATGCCGAGAAACACCCCGACGACATTGACGTCGAGCACGCGGCGGAAGGCGTCGAGCGAGGTCTGCACGATCGGCCTGATGTCGCCCTCGATACCGGCATTGTTGTAGAACACGTCGATACGTCCGCAGCGGTCCAGCGCGCTGCGGACGTAGCCGGCGACCTGGTCTTCCTGCGTCACGTCGGCGGTCAGGGCCAGCGGCTCCGCCGAGGCGGGCAGGGCGGCGATCGCCTGCTGCAGGGCGTCCGCGTCACGGTCCACCGCGACGATGCGGGCGCCGCGTGCGGCGAGCAGGCCGATGGTGGCGCGGCCGATCACGCCCGCCGCGCCGGTGACCAGCGCCACCTTGCCGTCCAGCCGAATTCTATCGGTCATGTTGTGGTTTCTCCCCGGTTCCTTCCGGTTTGCTCCGGAATGGCGAGCCGCCTCGGCGATGCGCGCCGGGCCGCTTCTCGGCCGGGATTATTTCAGGTGGAACGGTGAATGGCCAGTCGGCCGGGCAGGGTGGTCGCCCTTCCCCCGCCGTATTCGGCGTGTTAACCGGGACCGATGCAAGCGGCCGAAGCTGTAGAATGTCGCGAGCCTGATTCGTCATTTTGAAGCCGCGCGGAATGTCCCGAAGCCTCTGTCTCGTCGGCCTGGCGGCGCTGATCGCCGCACCGTTGATCGCGTCCGCGCCGCCCGCGCGCGCGCAGATCGGCAATATCTTCTCGGACCCTGCGCCGCGGCCGCCGGGCGCGATCCCGCGTGGCGGACCGCCGATGGATGACGAGGAAGAGGTGCCGGACCTTCCGCCGCAGGGCCGGGTGCTGCCGGCGCCGACCCGGCCGCCGCAGGGTTCGGCATTGCCGGGGCCGGTGCAGTCTCAGCCGTTGCCGCCGCCGCCCGGGACCAGCATCGTGCCGCAGACGCCGCCGGCCACCGCCAACGTGCCTCCGGGGACGGCGCCTCAGCCCGGCGCCCCGGCGCAGCCGAACAACGGCGTCGCCAATGCACCTGCTGGGGCCAATCCGCTGCCGGGCCTGCCGCCCGGCCAGCGTCAGCCGCGCAGCGCGCCGCCGTCGCCCGCGACGCTGCAGCCCGGCGACGAGATCGTCACCGAGCCGCCCGCGCAGAAGATCGTCAACAAGAAGGCCAGCTTCACCGGCCTCGACAAGATCACCGGCCGCACCATCAATTTCGACGCCGACATCGGCGAGACCGTGCAGTTCGGCGCGCTGCGGGTGAAGACGGACGCCTGCTACACGCGGCCCTCGACCGAAGCCACCAACACCGATGCCTTCGTCGAAGTCGACGAGATCACCCTGCAGGGCGAGGTCAAGCGGATCTTCTCCGGCTGGATGTTCGCGGCGAGCCCGGGCCTGCACGCCGTCGAGCACCCGATCTACGATATCTGGCTGACCGACTGTAAGAACCCGGAGACGCCGAGCGTCGCCACGGCCCAGCCCGACGCGCCCAAGCCGGCGGCCCAGCAACCGCAGCAACGCCGCCGCCAACCGCAGCCCGCTCAACAGCCTCGGCCGACTGCGCCGCCGCCACCGCCGTTCCCGCAGTTCAGGTAGCGCGTTCTAGTATTTCGCGATCACCTCTAGCGCATCAGCTCCGGACACCGGCCGATCCACCGTCAACGCCTTGAAATCGGCGATGCCTCCCAACGCATCGTCGAGCAGCGAGCGGTAGCGCTGGCGGGGGACTTCGATGGCGCCGAGGCTGCGCAGATGCTCGGTCACGAATTGCGTGTCGAGCAGTTCGTAGCCGCCGGCCAGCAGCCGGGCGACGAGATGGACCAGCGCCACCTTCGAAGCGTCGCGGGCGCGATGAAACATGCTTTCGCCGAAGAACGCGCGGCCGAGGCTGACGCCATACAGCCCGCCGACGAGATCGCCGTCCTGCCAGACCTCGACGCTGTGACAATGGCCGATGTCGTGCAGGCCGATATACAGCTCGCGGATGCGGCGATTGATCCAGGTATCCTCGCGGCCGGGCTGCGGCTCGGCGCAGCCGTCGATCACCGCCTTGAAGGCGCGGTCGACCGTGACGGTGAAGCTGTCCGAACGCACTGTGCGGGCGAGCCGCGAGGGCACGCGAAAGCCGCCGAGCGGGATGATGCCGCGTAGCTCCGGCTCGACCCAATGCAGGCTCGGATCGTCGACGCTCTCGGCCATCGGGAAAATGCCGCACGCATAGGCGCGCAGCAGCACTTCGGGGGTGATCTCGGCGGAGGCGGAGTCGCGGGAGGCCATCCGCACAGCATAGCAGGGGGCGGCCGGTGAGGCGACCCGCCCGGCGTCAGCGGATCGGATCCGGCATCCAGCCGAGCAGCGCCAGCATCGCGAAGAACCCGACGAAATATGCGATACCGACGTGCCAGCCGAAGCGCAGCCACAGGTACACCGACTTGCCCTCGGGGAACATGTTGGTGAGGGCGACGCCGGCCGAGGAGCCGAACCACATCATCGAACCGCCGAACCCGACCGCGTAGGCGAGGAAGCCCCAGTCGTAGCCGCCCTGTTTCAGCGCCAGCGCGGTGAGCGGAATGTTGTCGAAGCCCGCCGAGACGAAGCCGAGCCCGAGCGCGGTCTGCCAGCTCGCGACAGGAAGCTCTTCCACCGGCATCATCGATGCGGCGGTCACCAGCGCCAGCAGGAAGATGGTGCCTTTCAGGGTCGAGGGCATCAGCTGCCAATCCGGCCGGCGGATCGGCGCGGTGATCAGCAGCACCGCCCAGACGGTGAGGCCGAGCAGCGGCAGCTGATCGAGCAGCGCCGGGAATTTGACGTTGGCGACGATGTTGGCCGCAAGCGCCGCGATCAGGATCGCCGCGACGATGCCGACGCGGACCCATTCGATACGCAGGCCGCGCGGCGGATCCTTGACGATCGGCGAGAAGTTTTGCTGCTGGATCGAGGCCGGCACCGCAAACAGCAGCAGCGCGACGCCGGCCGCCACATAAGCTTCCACCACGCTGAGCGGGCTGACGCCGGCGATCCACATCATCGTCGTCGTGGTATCACCCACCACGCTGCCCGAGCCGCCGGCATTCGACGCCGCGACGATCGCGGCGAGATAGCCGATATGAACTTTGCCGCGGAACACGTGCCGCGCCACCATGCCGCCGATCAGCGCCGCGGCGATGTTGTCGAGGAAGCTCGACAGCACGAACACCAGCACCAGCAGCACGACCGGGCCTTTCCAGTCGTCCGGCAACAGCGCCGGCATCTCGTCCGGAATGCCGCTCTTCTCGAAATGCGCCGACAGTAGCGCGAAGCCCATCAGCAATAGAAACAGGTTCGCCAGCGTGACCCATTCGTGCTGCAGATGCAGCGCGAGGCCGAGCACGCCGGCGCCGGTCTTGAAGCCGGCGAACAGCAGCTTGTAGCCGGTGATCGTCGCAAGGCCACCGAGTGCGATCGCCATCGTGTGGCGATGAAAGATTGCGACGCCGAGCAGCGTCAGCGCGAACAGGATGAAGTCGACCGGGATGCCGAGGATCAGGAACGGAGTCACGCCGGCCCCACCGGGTCAGCAAGCTGCACGGCGCCGCTCACAGCGGCCGCATGATGTCGGATTTTCAAGGCGTCCATCCCGGCGAGAAGCCGCCGGCGCGCTCCCCCGAGGCGCCGGTCCGGCGCGGCGGAAGCTGCCCGAGCTGCGACAAAATGGCAAGATCGTCGGGACAGCGGCGCCTAGGTCTTTCGGCCGTCAGCTCCGCACGGCAAGCCAGATCCAGTGCCGCGACCCGCCGCGCTTGCCGACAGCGCGCACCGGCACCTCGTTGACGGCGAACCCGCCCTGCCGCAGCCGTCGGGTGAAGCTGTCGTCCGGGCCGGACGACCACAGCGCCAGCACGCCGCCGCTACGCAGCGCCGCGCGGGTGTCGGCAAGGCCACGGGCGTCGTACAGCCGGTCGTTGGCCTTGCGGGACAGCCCTTCGGGGCCGTTGTCGACGTCGAGCAGGATGGCGTCGTAGCGTCCGCTGCCCTTCTGGATCAATTCGCCGACATCCCGCGCGATGATGCTGACGCGCGGGTCGTCCAGACTGTCGCCGTAAAGCGCCGCCATCGGGCCGCGCGCCCAGTCGATCACCTCGGGCACCAGCTCGGCGACTTCGATGGCGGCAGCCTCGCCGAACACGGCGAGTGCGGCGCGCAGCGTAAAGCCCATGCCGAGCCCGCCGATCAGCACGCGCGGCTTGATGCGGCCTTCCAGCTTCTTGCAGGCGAGGGTGGCGAGCGCTTCTTCAGAGCCGCCGAGGCGGCTGTTCATCAGCTCGTTGGAGCCGAGCTTGATGGAGAACTCGTCGCCGCGCTGCATCAGCCGCAATTCGTCGCCACCGGGAATCTGCGCGGTGGCCAGCTTGATCCAGGGCAGCATCGGAATGGCTCGTCAGGCGGCCGCCGGGGTCGGGGCGGGCGCAGGGGTGTTGGTGCGGCGGAAGCGCAGCACCATGCGGGTGCCGGCATGGGCCGGGTCGCGCGCGACGCTGGCGTCGAGCTTGGTCGCCATGGCGTTGACGATCCGTTGCCCCATGCCGGTGGATTGCGGATGCGACTTGGCACCGAAGCCGACGCCGTCGTCGGAAATCGCCAGTTCGAGCTCGTCGCCGTCGACCTTGAGGTCCACATGGATCGGACCCTGGCCTTCCGGATAGGCGTATTTGACCGCGTTCATCACCAGCTCGTTGACGACGATGCCGATCGCCACCGCGCGGTCGGGATCGATCTCGACGGCTTCGGCGGCGAGCGTCAGCCGCGACATCCGGTTGCCTTCGGCGGAGCGGCGCAGGTCCTCGAGCAGCGCTTCGAGATACTGGTTCAGCATCACGCTCTTGAGGTCGTGCGAGGTGTAGAGCCGGCGGTGCACCTGCGCGACCGCGGCGACGCGGCCCATCGCATTGGTGAGCGCCGCCTTGACCTCGCCCTCCTTGCTGGAGGAGGCCTGCAGATGCAGCAGCGAGGCGATGATCTGCAGCGAATTGCCGACGCGGTGGTTGACCTCGCGCAGCAGCATCTCTCGCTCGGCGGCAAGCGCGGCGTAGCGGTCGCGCGAGGCGCGCACCTCGGCCTCGGCATCGTCGCGCGCCTTGCGGATGATCGCCTGACGCAGCGCCTGGTCGGCCGCGACCTGCAGCAGCGGGATGAAATCGCCCTGGGTGTCCTTGACCAGATAGTCCGCCGCGCCGGCCTTCAGCGCGGTGACCGCGATGCTGGAATCCTGCGACGCGGTGACGAACACCACCGGCGGTGCGTCGGGAATGTTCTGAATCTGCTCGAGCGTTTCCAGCCCGTCGAGGCCCGGCATGTACTGATCGAGCGCCACCACGTCGACGCCGCCCTGCCGCAGCCGCTCCAGCCCGGCTTCGCCGCTGAGCACATGCTCGACCGCAAAGCCCTGCCGTCGCAGGCCGCGCGTCACCAGCCGGCCGAGCGCCTCGTCGTCGTCGATATACAGCAGGGTCGGCGTGGCAGGCGTCATGTGGTTTCGGGCTGGGGGACCTGGATGACCGAGAAGAACAGGCCGAGCTGACGGATCGCGTTGGCGAAGCTTTCGTAGTTCACCGGCTTGGTGATGTAGACGTTGCAGCCGAGTTCGTAGCAGCGCTTGATCTCCTGGGCATCGTCGGTGGTGGTGAGGACCACGACCGGCGTGCACTTCAGGTGATCGTTCTCCTTGATGCGGCGGAGAATATCGATGCCGCTGGCGTCGGGCAGATTGAGGTCCAGCAGCACCAGCAGGGCGCGGTCGCGATGTTCGTATCCCGTGCCGTCGGGGCCGAACAGATAGTTCAGCGCGGCTGTACCCGAGGTGAACGGGATGATCTCGTTGTTGACGCCGGAGCGGCGGATGTTGCGCTCGATCAGGCGAGCGTGGCCTTCGTCGTCCTCGATCATGAGGATGGTGACTGGATTGCTCATGAGCGGGGTTCCCGGTTGGCTGCCGCAGTCCATTTCATCGGCAACGTGATGGTGAATGTCGAGCCCTCGCCAAGCGCCGAGGTCACCGACATGGTTCCGCCGAGCCTCCTGACGAGCGCACGGACGTGGGCGAGCCCGATCCCCTGACCGGGCCTGTCCTGTGTACCGGCCCGGCGGAAAAGATCAAAGATTCTCTGATGGTCCTTCGGATCGATTCCACGGCCGTTGTCGGTGATCTCGAAGATGGCGAAGCCGAGCTTCTGCTTGCCGCGGATGCGGATGTCGCCCGGCACGCCGGACTTCAGATATTTGAGCGCGTTGTCGATCAGATTGGAGAAAATCTGCTCGAGCGCGAGCCGGTCGCTGACGATGTCCGGCAACGGCTCGATCCGGATCTCGGCATTGGCCTCGGCCGCCTGATGCGCCATCGTCGAGGCGATGTTCTCGATCAGCTCGCGGGTGTCGATCGGCACCGGCTGGAACTGCCGGCGGCCTTCGCGCGTCAGATTGAGGATCGCGCTGATCAGCCGGTCCATCTTGCCGATCGAGGATTTGATGAAGCCGAGCGCCTCGGTGAAATCTTCCGACAGCTGCTGGTCGGGCGGTGTCAGTTCGGGCTCGCCGTCCGCGTCGGCCTTCTCCGGCATCTGCTTGTCGGCGACCTCGCGGCTCAGCGTCGCGATGCGTCGGAAGATGTCGCCGCGCAGTTCTTCCAGCTCGCTGGTGAACCCCATGATGTTGACCAGCGGCGAGCGCAGGTCATGACTGACGATGTAGGCGAAGCGCTGGATCTCTTCATTGGCCTCGCGCAGGTCGGCGGTGCGCTCCGAGACGGTGGATTCGAGGTTGAGGTTGTTGTCGCGCAGCTGCGCCTCGGCCTCGTCACGCGCGCGCGACGAGCGGCGCACCAGGAAGATCGACAGCCCGGCGAGCACAAGCACAAGGCCGGAGCCGGTGGCGGTGACGATCGAGGTCAGAGACTGACTGCTGTCGGCGGCGGCCGTCCGCATCACGAACAGCTTGTTCTCCTCGGCGCGCATTGCCGCCATGTAGCTGGCGAACTGATTCATCGCCTCGCGGCCGGTCGCGTCGCGCAGCGACTCGCGGGCTTCCTCGGCGCGGTTGTTCTGGCCGAGCGTGATCAGCTCCCGGAATTTGGCAATTCGCGCCTCGGCGAGCGGGACCGCCTGTTCGATCAACGGGCGCTGCACCGGGTTGTCGGTCACGAGCTGCCGCAGCCGCTGCAGCATCGGCAGCACCTGGGCTGCCGAATTCTCGAACTCGGCGACGAATTCGGGCTGGCCGGTCAGCAGAAAGCCGCGCTCGGCGCTTTCGGCGCGGCGCATTTCGAGCTGGGCCAGCGAGATCTGGTTTTCGACTTCGAGGGTGTGGGCGACCCAGGCGCTGTCCTCGCGCGCCCGCTGCAGCAGGAAAACCGACGCCACGCTGATCAGGATCAGCAGGGCGAAGGACGAAGCGAGCAGGGTGATTTGAATGAAAGCGCGACGGCGCGTGGCTTCCGGCGTCACCGCGCGCCCTCGAACAGACTGAAACGAAGCAAGAACATCCCCCGCAAGACGTTCGAATGTGGAACCACCCTAACGCCGCACAGGGGAACCGGTTCCGTCCCCGATCGAGATTTTTTCAGCGGCTCTCCAGCTTGGCACCCGCCAGATACTGCTCCAGCCAGTGGATATGGTAATCGCCGTCGATGATCGCGGGTTCGCGCACCAGCGCGCGGAACAGCGGCAAGGTGGTTTCGATGCCGTCCACCACCATCTCGTCCAGCGCCCGCCGCAGCCGCATCAGGCATTCGCCGCGGGTCTTGCCGTGGACGATCAGCTTGCCGACCAGCGAGTCGTAATAAGGCGGGATGGTGTAGCCCTGATAGACCGCTGAATCGATCCGGATGCCGAGGCCGCCGGGCGGATGATACCGCGCGATCTTTCCGGGCGACGGCCGGAAGGTCACCGGGTTCTCGGCATTGATGCGGCACTCGATGGCGTGGCCGTTGAGCACGATGTCGTCCTGCGTCACCGGCAGGTCGCCACCGGCGGCGATCCGGATCTGCTCCAGCACCAGGTCGATGCCGGTGATCATCTCGGTGACCGGATGCTCGACCTGGATGCGGGTGTTCATTTCGATGAAATAGAACTCGCCGTCCTCATAGAGGAATTCGATCGTGCCGACGCCGAGATACTTCATATCCTGCATCGCCTTGGCGCAGATGCCGCCGATCCGGGCGCGCGCTTCCGGGCTGATGACCGGCGAGGGGCTTTCCTCCCACACCTTCTGATGCCGGCGCTGCAGCGAGCAGTCGCGCTCGCCGAGATGGATCGCGCCACCACGGCCGTCGCCGAGCACCTGGATTTCGATGTGCCGCGGCTTCTGCAGGTATTTTTCGAGATAGACCGAGGCGTCGCCGAATGCGGCCTTAGCCTCGTTGCCGGCGGTCGAGATCGCCAGCGCCAGATCGTCGGCGGTGTGCGCGACCTTCATGCCGCGTCCGCCGCCACCAGCGGCGGCCTTGACCAGCACCGGAAAGCCGATCTCCCTGGCGATCGACATCGCGTCGTCGTCCGGCCCGACCGCGCCGTCCGAACCCGGCACCACCGGGATGCCGAGGCGCCTCGCGGTCTTCTTGGCTTCGATCTTGTCGCCCATCAGGCGGATGTGTTCGGCCTTGGGGCCGATGAAGTGCAGATTGTGGTCGGCCAGAATTTCGGCGAACCGCGCATTCTCGGACAGGAAGCCGTAGCCGGGATGCACGGCGTCGGCGCCGGTGATCTCGCAAGCGGCCAGTAGCGCCGGGATATTAAGATAGCTGTCCTTCGACGGCGGCGGACCGATGCAGACGCTTTCGTCGGCAAGGCGCACATGCATCGCGTCGGCGTCAGCGGTCGAGTGGATCGCGACCGTGGAGATGCCGAGCTCCTTGCAGGCGCGCAGCACCCGCAGGGCGATCTCGCCGCGATTGGCTATCAGGATCTTATCGAACATGGGGCCACCGGGTTGTGGGCCAACAGGGGCGGATGGCGAGCGACAAATGGCAAATACGCGAGGACTGACTCGACCGCTATTCGCCACTGGCCATTCGCGACTCGCTATTCAATCACGACCAGCGGTTCGCCGAATTCGACCGGCTGACCGTCTTCGACCAGGATTTGCGTGACCGTGCCGGCGCGCGGCGATGGGATCTGGTTCATCGTCTTCATCGCCTCGACGATGAACAGCGTCTCGCCGGCGGAGACACGCTGGCCGACTTCGATGAACGGCTTCGCGCCGGGCTCGGGGGCCCAGTACACGGTGCCGACCATCGGCGATGGGACGACGCCGGGATGCTTGGCGAAATCGATCGCCGCGGGGTCGATCGGCGCCACCGCCGCGACCGCAACCGGAGCATAGCTTGCCGGCACCGATGCCGCGACGGTGACGTTGCGGGCGACGCGCACGCGCAGGCCTGCGCGCTCGATCTCGATCTCGGTGAGATTGGTCTCGTCGAGCAGCAGCGCGAGTTCGCGGATCAGCGTGCTGTCCTGCATCGCCGGGGCGTCAGTCGGCTTGGCAGTCTTGGTGTCAGGCTGGCGGGCCATGTTTCGATCCAGATGGCTTGAGGTGAACGGGGCGCGGGGTCAGGCCTTGGCGACGGCGCCGATTTTGGTGGCGAGGCCGATGATGGCCAGCCGATAGCCGTCGATGCCGAAACCACACAGGCTGGCAAAGGCGGCCTTCGCGATGAAGGAGTGGTGGCGGAAGCTGTCGCGCGCAAAAACGTTGGAAACATGAACTTCCACCGTTGGAATTTGCACTCCGACCAGCGCGTCATGCAGCGCCACGGAGGTGTGGGTGTAACCGCCGGCGTTGAGCACGATGCCGACCGCCTTGTCGGTGCGCGCCTGGTGGATCCAGTCGATCAGTTCGCCCTCGCGGTTGGACTGCCGGCACACCGCGGTCAGGCCGAAGCTGGCCGCGGTCTCGGTGCACAGTTTTTCGACATCGGCCAGGGTGGCCTTGCCATAAATTTCCGGCTCTCGGGTCCCGAGCAAATTGAGGTTCGGGCCATTGAGCACGTAAATCGGTTGAGGCATCCGAAAATCCGGCAATGTCAGCGAAGGGTCCGCGGCGGAAGGCGCCGATCGGGCCAAAATCCGGTTCTGCAGGAGCCGGCTTCCTGGCGAAATTCAGCTTGATTGCGGGCGTTATAGGTAACCTCAAGCCTGAGGGGAAGCCTCAACATGTTCCCAGGCCACATGAATCGGCTGATGCTTTGGACGAGCATGATCGACCAAAGTACCGCCTGATCTCGAAAATCTCTCGCGTCGAGATTTGAAGGTGCCGGGTTAGGTCGCGGCGCCGTGCACAAGAAAGGGCGACCCGAAGGCCGCCCTTGCTCAATTTCCGGACATGCCGCGCCGTTAGGCGTCAAGCACCGCGACGATCTCCAGGGTGCGCGGATCGACTACGATGATCTCGTCCCGGACCATGAAGAATTCGTAGCCCCGCCACGCCGGATAGATCGTGAAGATTTCGGTCGGCAGCGGGTGGAAGCGGACCTCGCGCGGCACGCGGGTGCCGACCGAGATCGAGAAATTGACGTTGGTCTGCGGCTCGATCCGCTGGTTCTTGATCACGGTGGTGATCTTGGTGCGCTGCTCGGTCGACAGCTTGGCGCTGGCGCCGGCCTGACCGGTGGTGGTGCGGTCGCGCTGGCTGTCGGCATTCTTGTTCATCTGGCCGTCGCGGTCCTTCTCGGCCGCGTTGCGGTTCATCTGCTCGCGTTCGTTGCCGGCCTTGTGGTCCATGTCGCCGGCCTTGCGGTCCTCGGCCTTCATGTCCTTGCCGGCGCGGCCGTTGTCGGAGCTCATCGAGCCCTTCGGCGCGCCGTCTTGCGCCCGCTGCTGGCTCGCGGCTCCGCCGGGCGACCGATCGGCCGCTCCCGGCCCGGTGCCTTCGGAGCGGTTCATCTGCGGCGCGGTCGATCCGCGCTCCGCCGGTGCCGTTGATCCAGCCGACGGGGACGCGCCGGTGGAACCTCCGGCCGCGCCGCCGACGCCTTGGGCGTGCGCAGCAATGCCGCTGGCGATCAGCGCAGCGGCGGCGACTGAAATCATGAAGCGATGAGTCATTCCGTCTTCCTCCCGTTGAGCCTGCCCGCGCGCGACAACCCGACGCAGAGAATACGGTTCCGGCAAAAAGGGTCTCGCAGTTTTGTTTTGCTGCGCGCAGGGAGGAGGACTAAGTTTGCAACGACGAGCTGCGATCCTCAGGAACGCGCAAGACTGGACCGCCGCGCGGAAACCCGCGGTCCACTAGCCTGTTATCAGGCATGGCGATTGCATCGCCCATGGCTCGACCGGGAGGCATGATGGCTCATTACGTTGTACGTTTTATGAAGGACATCCTCGGCGAAAATGGGCGACATGCCGAGGTGTGCCAGCGCCTGCTGGAAGTCGAGGCCGCCGACCGGCACGAAGCGACCGAGATCGCGAAACGGAAATTCTGCGAGATGGAGCGACTCCACGAATGGTCGCTGCATGCCGACCGCGTCCACGTCGCCGAATCCGAGTTCCCGTCTTAGCCGTCCCAGACATTTCGCCACCATCGAGAATGCATAATGAGCGCTGGCCGCCGGCCGGCGCGACGGCTGCGTGTGAGGGCGAGGCCCATCGGTGCGACACGACCCTGCGTTCTTGACGATGGCATTTCTACAGTGTAGAAATTCTCCGCGGTCAGGGCTTCAAGCGTTGCGAGAGCTCTGACGCTGGCATCGCAGCCTGTGCGCGCGATCCCTCAATCAAGCTCTTTTGCCGGATGGCCGGTCCTGGGTGCATCTGCGGAGCGCCCCGACATGCGTCGGGGCCAACTCGCGACGCGCAGCATGACTGCGAGCCCATCATGAGCGGACTGCTCTCCTTTTTCGATCTGTCGGACGAACGCGGCGTACTTCGCACCTCGATCGCCGTGACGTTTATCATCTCTTCTCTCGGCATCGGTTTCGGGCTGATCTCGGGATCGTTCTCGATCGCCTTCGACGGCGTGTATGCATTGATCGACGGCGGCATGAGCCTGCTGTCGCTCGTCGTGGTCAATCTGATCACTTCCTATGCGCTCGCCGGCCAGTCGTCGCGCAAGCTTCGGGAGCGCTTCTCGTTCGGGCTGTGGCACCTGGAGCCCATGGTGCTGGGGCTGAACGGCACCTTGCTGATCAGCGCGGCGCTCTATGCGTTGGTCACCGCCGTCGGCAGCCTGCTGCGCGGCGGCCGCGATCTGGAGTTCGGCGCGGCGCTGACCTACGCGGTGGTCACGGTGATCGTCTGTTCGGCCATCGCGCTCGTCGAGTGGCGTGCCAATCGAACCATCAAGTCCGAATTCATCAGGCTCGACGTTCGCGGCTGGATCATGTCGACCGGTATCACCGCCGCGTTGCTGATCGCCTTCCTGATCGGCTGGGCCGTGCAGGGGACGTCGTGGCAATGGATCTCGCCCTATATCGATCCTGCGGTCCTGGCGGTGGTGTGTGCGCTGATCATTCCGCTGCCGATCTCGACGGTTCGGCAGGCGCTTGCGGACATCTTTCTGATCACGCCGAGCGATCTGAAAGCGCGTCTGGACACGGTCGCAGCGGCCTTCGTCGCGCAGCATGGCTTCGTGTCGTATCGCGCCTATGCGGCGCGGGTCGGCCGATCGAAGATGATCGAGCTCTACTTCATCGTTCCTGCCGATGCCCCGGCGCGGACCATCGGCGAATGGGACGTATTGCGTGACGAGATCGGAGCACTGGTCGGTGACGAAGGACCGGATCGCTGGTTGACCATCGTTTTCACGGGGGACCCTGAATGGGCCGAATGACGACGACGAAAGAAGCCGGATTGACCACCAAGACCCGCGCGGGGGCCGGCCCGCGCGGTCTTGCGAAAAGCGAGATCCTCGACACCGCCGTGAACCTGATGGAGGAGGTGGGGGAGGCGGCCTTCAGTGTGCGCAAGCTCGGCGAACGGGTCGGCTGCGATCCGATGGCGATCCTGTATCACTTCAAGAACAAAGACGGCATGTATCGGGCGATGGCGGACGCGTTGGTGGCGAAGCTATCTCCCGTCCACGACGACCAGCCCTGGCAGGATCGGCTGCGCGTCCACGCGCGCGATCACCGCGCGCTGGCGCTGCGATATCCCAAGACGTTTCCGCTGCTACAGCGATTTCTCAACACCGGAGTTTCGGACTTCGCCCACATCGAAATGGTTCATCGTGCGCTGACCGAAGCCGGCATGTCGGACGAGGACGCGCCGGCCGTCTGTCTCGCCTGGTACGCAAGCGTGATCGGTTTGTGCACGGCAGAGATCAGCGGTCTGGTGCGGCCCGCGAGCGAGTCCGAAGTGGCGGAAATGGAGCAACTGCCTCCGGCCGAATTTCCAGCGCTGCGGAGACTGGCGCGATCCTATCGCGGCCTCGAAACCGAGACCGTATTCGAGGCCGCCAATGAGTATTTTATCGATGGGCTGTGCAGCCGCCTGGGCCGCGCCAAGGCCTGAAACGTCTGTGTGCTGCAGCCCGCGACAAGCCGCCGGCGCCGGCCGGCCGCCTCGCGATCACGCTCAGCACTGTTCCTTGCCGCAGCGGGCCAGCGCCACCTTCTGGCGCAGCGTGTCGAGGCCGACGGCACCGACCACCACCTGCTTGCCGATCACGTAGCTCGGCGTGCCGTTCATGCCCATCGACTCGGCGAGCTTGAAGCTCTCTTCGATCGTCGAGCGCACTTCCGGGCTCTGCATGTCCTTGTCGAGCCGGGCCATGTCGAGGCCGGCGTCCTTCGCGGCGGCGAGCGCGCGCGCCTTGTCGGCTTGACCGCGGCCGCCCATCAGCTTCTGATGGAAGTCGAGATACTTCTTGCCGCTCGGATCCTGCATCCGCACTGCGATCGCGACCTGAGCGGCTTCCACCGAGCCCGGTCCGAGCACGGGAAATTCCTTGAGCACGACCTTCAGCTTGGGGTCGTCCTTCATCAGCTCGAGCATATCGGCCATCGCGCGCTTGCAGTAGCCGCAGTTGTAATCGAAGAACTCGACGAAGGTGACGTCGCCGCTCTTGTTGCCGAGCACCACACTGCGCGGCGAATTGAAGATCGCGTCGGCATTGTCCTTGATGGCGGCCTGGTGCTTCTCGGCCGCGGCGTTCGCCTGCCGCTTGCTCAGTTCTTCAGATGCCTCTTCCAGCACCTCCGGATGCGTCACCAGGTAGTTCTTGATGATGCTCTCGATCTCGCTGCGCTGCTCGTCGGAGAATTTCTGCGCCGAAGCGGCTCCGGGCGCGCCGATCAGAGCGAGCGCGAACAGGGCGGCAGCGAGCGGGCGGAACGACGGCATGGACAATCCCTTCGAGACGGAAGAATGGGCCGACAGGCAGCAGAATCGGCATTTCATAGCGCTTTTCCCGCCGAATTACGCGTAATTTGTGAACACGTTTCGGTCAGGAAGGCCCCGCCCGCCGGCTCCGGACAGGGCCGATGGATTGCTCGCTCTGCAGCCCCGCGTCCGTTCGCGGGAACGCGGGGTTGGGCCGGTGCGAAGCGTCACGACGCCGCAGCTTTACTTCACCGTCGTCAGGCGCAGATAGGGGCGCGGCTCGTCCCAGCCCTGCGGGAACGCCTTCACCGCATCCTCGCCCTTTACCGACAGCGGGATGATGACCTTGTCGCCGGCGCGCCAGTCGGCCGGCGTGGCGACGCGGTGCTTGTCGGCGAGCTGCAGCGCGTCGATCACCCGGAGGATTTCCTCGAAGTTCCGGCCGACATTCATCGGATAGGTCATGGTCAGCCGGATCTTCTTGTTCGGGTCGATGATGAACACCGAGCGCACCGCCGCGGTGTCGCTCTGGTTGGGATGGATCATGTCGTAGAGCTTAGCCACCGTGAGATCAGGGTCGGCGACGATCGGAAACTGCAGATCGGTCTGCTGGGTGTCGTTGACGTCGGCGATCCACTTCAGATGCTCGGAGACGTGGTCGGTCGAAAGCCCGAGCGGCTTGACGTTGCGCGCGGCGAACGGCTCCGACAGCTTCGAGGTCTTGCCCATCTCGGTGGTGCAGACGGGGGTGAAGTCCGCCGGATGGCTGAAGAAGAACACCCAGGAGCCGCCGGCCCATTCGTGCAGCGAGATCCGGCCCTTGGTGGTGTCGGCCGTGAAGTCGGGGGCGGTGTCGCCGATATGCAGAGACATGTGAACTCCTGTTGGGTCGCAAAGACAGTCGAGCAGCCCGCCGTGGTCGCGTCGGGCTGCTCGGGGTTTAAAAGAGACGAACAAAGTGGGTTTGCGCCGCATCAAGGCCGGTCACGCAAAACGCGCGTGACCGTGGACGGGTTGCTGCGCGCGAATGCACGGCAGCCGCCTTTTCCCGGTGGTCGGCCGAGCGCGGGCCCTGGAGCCTCGATCAGGGACAGGGCCGCGCGCGGCCATCCTTGCCGATGTAGGTCATGGTCTCGGGATTGAACGAGCGATAGCGCGAGGCGCAGTAGTTGATCGCGTCGTCGCGGCGGGCTTGCTCAGCGGCGCTCGCCGCGATCGCACCCCCGACGATGGCTGCGCCGACGCCGAGACCGATTGCAGGACCGGGCCCCCAGCCGCGCCCTCGGCCGCGGCCGCGCCACGCCTGGGCCGGTGTGGTCGAGGCGGTGATCGCGATGCCGGTGGTGGTGATCAGCCCGAGCGCGTACATGCCGAGCAGGACGCTGCTGGCCAGGGTCCGCGAAATCAGCTTACGGGCCCTGCCGTGTGACCGTGTAGGGGTGGTCATCGCTGTCTCTCCCTTGGGTTCGCCGCGCGCTGAACTGGGCGACGTGCGGCACTGGCGCATCGAGGCATCCCGGCCACGCTGCGGATTTGATCTGCATCAAATCTCGCCCATTCGGCCGGAGCTGTCGACTATTTCGCCGGGCCCTTGGCCGCGACGATATCGTCGGCCCGGACCCAGCCGGGCGAGCCCACCGGGAAACGGGTCTTGGCGCGGGAGGCCAGTTCGCGGGCGGTCTTGTTGTCGCCGCGTAGATACGCGGCCTGGGCCGAAGCGAGGTCGGCTTCGGCGTAGTCACCCTTGCGGCCGTAGGCCATCGCGAGCTGGCTGTAGCCGATCGGAGCTTCGCCCTCGCGCGCCAGCGCGGCCTTCAGAATGCGGATCGCTTCGTCGGTGGTGCCGGGATTGTTCGACGCGACCAGCGCCTGGCCGAGCAGCATCTCGATCAGCGGCGCGCCGCGGGTCATCGACACGGCCTTGCGCAGCGGCGCGATCGCGTCCTGCGGCCGGCCGCCTTCGAGCAGGGCCTGGCCGCGCAGCTCGTAGAAATACGGATTGTTCGGTTCGGCCTGGATCAGGCTGTCGATCTGCGCCAGCGCCGAGCGTGGATCGCCGTGCAAATAGGTCGAGATCGCGCGGGCGTAGCGGGCGGGCAGGCTGGTGTTGGATTGCGGATAGCGCCGCGCCACGGTGTCCGGCCGCTCCATGAAGCCGGAGGTCTTGGCGCGCATCATCTCGTGACGCAACTGCAGCGCGGCGTCGTCCTTCTTGTCCCAATTCGGGCTGGAGCGCGCCAGCTCTTCCAGTGCGCGAACGCGTTCTGCCGGCATCGGGTGGGATTGCGCGTACGGATCGGCGCCGCGCGCGGCGAACAGACTCTCGTCAGTGAAGCGGCGAAAGGTCTCGTACATGCCCTTCGCCGACTGCCCGGTGGCGTCGAGAAATTTCACCGCGGCCTTGTCGGCGTTCTCTTCCTGCTGGCGCTGATAGGACAGCAAATTGCGTCGGATCAGCTCCTGCGGCGCTGACACCGCCGCCGCGCCGATATTGCTGGCGCCGCTGTTCGGTCCGCTGCGCGAACCTGCCACCATGGCGCCGACGCCGAGCAGCATGGCGACAATCATCTGGGTCTGCGCTTGGGCCAGCTGGGTGCGCAGCTTCGACAGATGTCCGCCCGCGAGATGTCCGGTTTCGTGCGCCAGCACGCCGATCAACTGGTTCGGAGTCTGCGACTGCATCAGCGCGCCGTAATTGACAAAAATGCGGCGGCCGTCGGCGACGAAAGCGTTGAACGTCGGATCATTGATGATCGCGATGCTGATGTTCTGCTTCTCCAGCCCGGCGGCGCGCAGGATCGGCCGTGTGTAGTCGCGCAGCAGATTCTCGATTTCGGTGTCGCGCAGCAGCGGCGGCCCCTTTGGCTGCGGCGCCTGGGCATGGCTCGGGATCGGCGCGAACGCCAGCGCGGCGGCGCACAGCACGGCGGTGAGCCGCGAGAGTTGCGCGCGGGCCATATGGCGTATGCGCCCAGGCAGAGCTTCAACCGTCACTTTGATCATTGGCCGAGGTTCGAATACCGGTTATTGCCATGCATCAGCCCAGCTTTGCGGCAGCAGCGCGACGCCCGCCGGGTTTCGCCGAACCGCGCGGGGGATAGCAGATTTCCATGTCCGATGCGACCAAGACCGACGCCGTGCGTCGATTGCTGATGCCGTCGGCGCGCAGCGACGTTCCGCCTTTCATGGTGATGGACGTGATGGCGGCGGCCGACAAGATCGAGGCCGCAGGTGGCCACGTCATCCACATGGAGGTCGGCCAGCCCTGGGCGCCGGCGCCGCGCAGCGCGATCGCCGCGGCGCATGCTGCGCTAGAGCAGGGCCGGATCGATTACACCTCGGCGCTTGGGATTCCTTCACTGCGCGCGCGAATCGCCCGGCACTATCGAGAGACCTATGGCTGCGAGGTCGCGCCGGAGCGAATCGTCGTCACCACCGGCTCGTCCGGGGCCTTCATCCTGTCATTCCTCGCGCAGTTCGAGCCGGGCGACCGCGTCGCCGTCACCGTGCCAGGCTATCCGCCGTATCGGCATATCCTCAACGCGCTCGGCTGCGTGCCGGTGCCGATTGAAACACACGCCGAGACGCGTCACGCGCTGACCGGCGAAGCGCTGCTTGCCGAGCACCGCAAGGCGCCGCTGAAAGGCGTGCTGGTCGGCAGTCCGGCCAATCCGACAGGCACCATGATGACTCGCGCCGCGCTGAGCGAATTGATCGCGGTGGCCGAGAGCGCGGGCATCCGCTTCATCTCCGACGAGATCTATCACGGTCTCGACTACGCGTTTCCGGCGGTCACCGCAGCCGAGTTGTCGCCGCATGCGGTGGTGATCAACTCGTTCTCGAAATACTTCTGCATGACCGGCTGGCGCGTCGGCTGGATGGTGCTGCCGGAGGCGCTGGTGCGGCCGGTCGAGCGGCTGCAGCAGAACCTGGCGATCTCGGTGCCGACACTGTCGCAGATCGCCGCCGAGGCGGCCTTTGATGGCCGCGACGAGATGGAGGCGGTGAAGCACGGCTACGAAATCAACCGCCAGATCCTGATCGCAGGTTTGCCACAGGCCGGGCTGACCGAGTTCTTGCCGGCCGACGGCGCGTTTTACCTCTATGCCGACGTGTCGAAATTTACCTCCGACAGCTTTGACTTCACCAAGCGGATGCTGGCTGAGGCGCATGTCGCAGCCACCCCCGGAACCGACTTCGACCCATTGCGCGGCAAGGACTTCGTGCGGTTCTCCTACGCCCGTTCGGCCGACGACATGCGCGAAGCCGTGCAGCGCATCACGGCCTGGCTCGGCGGAAAATTCTCGCCAAGATGACGGTCTTGGGCGAATCGTCCCTTGATCTGAGCGGCAATTCGTCGCTATAGGCACCCGCGAATAATTCCTTCCGGGAGAATTGCGTTGCCGATCCGTTCCTCTGCGCACCGTGCCCGCAAGGGGCATGTCGTGCTCGCGGCGGCTTCGGGACCCTGGCTTGCGGGCAACGGTGCCCAAGCCGGCCGTTATCCGGTGTCGATCCCCGTCGGCGGCCGGCGAGGGTGAACGTCACGCTCCTGATCTGGACCATCCATCGACTTGGCCGACCAGTCTGCCTGTGGTCGTCCGCGACGTCGTCCTCAACGACAGGCACATCAAGGTCAGTGGAGTGACGCCATGTCGACGATGACCGACCTCGGGGCGCACAGCGTGCCGAGCCCGAAAGCCCAGCCGCGCAAGCCCTGGTACAAAGTCCTCTACGTGCAGGTGCTGATCGCGATCGTGCTCGGCGTGCTGCTGGGGTGGCTGTCACCGCAGCTCGCGACCAACGAATGGATCAAGGCGCTCGGCGACGGCTTCGTCAAGCTGATCAAGATGGTGATCGCGCCGATCATCTTCTGCACCGTGGTGTCGGGCATCGCCCACATCCAGGACGCCCGCAAGGTCGGCCGCGTCGGCGTCAAGGCGCTGGTGTATTTCGAGGTGGTGTCGTCCTTCGCGCTGCTGCTCGGCCTGATCGTCGGCAACATCTTCCAGGTCGGCCACGGTCTCGCCGCCAAGCCGGACGCCGCCGCGGTGGCGAAATACGTCGATCAGGCCAGCCATCTGAAAGCGGTCGACTTCGTCCTGCACATCATCCCGGACAGCGTGGTCGGCGCCTTCGCGCAGGGCGACATTCTGCAGGTTCTGCTGTTCGCGGTGCTGTTCGGCTTCGCGCTGATGGCGCTCGGCGAGCGCGGCCACCGGCTGCGCGACGTGATCGACGACGCCGCGCACGCGGTGTTCGGCGTCATCGCCATCGTCATGAAAGCGGCGCCGATCGGCGCGTTCGGCGCGATGGCGTTCACCATCGGCAAATACGGCCCGGCGGCGCTCAGCAACCTGATCGGGCTGGTGCTGCTGTTCTATGCGACCGCGGCGCTGTTCGTGTTTGTGGTGCTCGGGCTGATCGCCAAGTTCGTCGGCTTCAACATCTTCAAGTTCATCGCCTACATCAAGGACGAGCTCTTGATCGTGCTCGGCACCTCGTCGTCGGAAAGCGCGCTGCCGCAGCTGATGGAAAAGCTGGAGCGGCTTGGCTGTTCGAAGTCGGTGGTCGGCCTCGTGGTGCCGACCGGCTATTCGTTCAACCTCGACGGCACCAACATCTACATGACGCTGGCGACGCTGTTCATCGCGCAGGCGCTGGGTATCGAGCTGACCTTCAGCCATCAGGTCGCGATCCTGCTGGTCGCGATGCTGACCAGCAAAGGCGCCAGCGGTGTCACCGGCGCCGGCTTCGTGACGCTGGCCGGCACGCTCGCCGCGGTCAATCCGGCGCTGCTGCCGGGCATGGCGATCGTGTTTTCGATCGACAAGTTCATGAGCGAAGTCCGCGCGCTCACCAACATCACCGGCAACGGCGTCGCCACCGTGTTCGTGTCGTGGTGGGAAGGCGAACTCGACCACGACCGCCTGCACGCCAACCTCAACCGCACCGTCGATCCGTCCGACGTCGAGACCGCCGTCACGACCGGCTGATCAGCGATCGACCGAACTACCAAAGCCGCCCGGCTGACGCAGCCGGGCGGCTTTGCTGCTTCCATCCCCCGCAAGACCTTCACCGTGTCCCGGACAAGGTGCCGCGCGTAGCGCGGCGCCGCCGATCCGGGACCCCGGTTGCTCCACGCGTAGCAGAAGCGGGGCCCCGGATCTGCAGCGCACCACGCCGCCAAGGCGGCGCGCTGCGCAGCGTCCGGGGCGCGGGCGGTAGCGCGATGGGCTATGTGGATGTCGGGGCGGCGAAGCGGCGAGCCGTCGAGGCTTCGAGCCGTGCAAGTCACCGGCTGCATCAATTCTCGCACTCACGTTCACCGTGTCCCGGACAAGGTGCCGCGCGTAGCGCGGTGCCGCCGATCCGGGACCTCGGTTGCTCCACGCGTAGCAGAAGCGGGGCCCCGGATCTGCTGCGCACCACGCCGCCAGAGCGGCGCGCTGCGCAGCGTCCGGGGCACGGGCTTGGCGGCTATGGGCTCATGAAAAATGCCCGCGACCAGCGCGGGCATTTTGCAGATTGATTGTGACCGCGGCTTAGTTGCCGCCGCCGAAGCGGCGGGACCACCAGCCGGCGCGGCGCGGGGCTTCCGGCGCGGGCTCCGCGGCGGCTTGCGGTTCGGGGGCCGGAGCAGGCGCGGCCTCGACCGGAGCCGCCTCGGCAGGCGGGCTCTCGAGCGACGCGGGTTCGATCGCCAGCGGCGTGGAGACCTCCGGCTTCGGCTCGGAGCTGCTGCCGAAATTCACCTTCTCGCGCACCGTCGAACGGCGCCGTGCGGTACGCTCGGCCGGCGTTTCCTCGGCGGCGGCCGGAGCTGGTTCGCTCGCCACCGGCGCGGGCTCGGGCGCAGCCTTCTCGGCGTTCTCGACTTCCGCCGCGAGGGCCGCTGGAGCCAGCGGAGCGGGGGGCGTGTCCTCGGCATCCGGCTCATGGCGCTTGCCGAGCCAGGGTTCGTCGGAGCTTTCCGCGGCGACCGCCTCGTTGGCGCCCTCCGCGTCGGCAGCAGTCTCGTCGGACGGCTCACCGGCGCCGAATTCGTCGGTCGCGCCGAGTGCGGCGTCATCGCCGCCTTCCTGACCGCCACGCCGGCGGCGACCACCGCGGCGACCGCGGCGACGCGGGCGGCGTTCGCCATTGGCCTGGTCGGCCCGGGCTTCGCCATCCGCCTCGGCGGCTTCGTCGGAGTCTTCGCCCTCGTCCTCAGCGGCGGCTTCGCCGGCCTCGGCAGCGAACGGAGCCTCGCCGTCCTCGAGCGGTGCGCTGGCTTCGCGGCCTTCGCCACTGCGCGACCGGCGCCGCCGGCGGCGCTTGCGCTTGCGCTCGCCGCCTTCGCCTTCACCCGCTTCGCCGGCCTGTTCATCGGCAAGGCCGATGGTCTCGTCGGTCTCGATCTCGGCTTCGAAGTCGTAGCCTTCGTCGTCCGCATAAATCTCTTCGGGCTGCGGCACCACGGCCGCGACCTGCGCCGCCAGCAGCGCCTTGGCGGCTTCCAGCGTGTGCACCTGCTCGCCGCGATCGATCACGAACGACTGCTGGCCGGTCACCGTGCGGTCGGCGATCACCGACAGCGACACCTTGAAGCTGGTCTCGAGATCGCGGAGATGGCCGCGCTTCTGGTTGAGCACGTAGAGCGCGACGTCGTTGCGGGTGCGGACGATCAGATTGTGGGTCGCGCCCTTCATCAGGATCTCTTCGAGTCCGCGCAGCAGCTGCAGCGCCACCGAGGAGACCGATCGGACGTGACCCGAGCCGCCGCAATGCGGGCAGGGCTCGGTCGAACTCTCCAGCACGCTGGCGCGGATGCGCTGGCGCGACATTTCCAGGAGGCCGAAATGCGAGATGCGACCGACCTGGATGCGGGCGCGATCCTGCCGCAGGCAGTCGCTGAGCTTGCGCTCGACCGCACGGTTGTTGCGCTTCTCGTCCATGTCGATGAAGTCGATGACGATCAGGCCGGCGAGGTCGCGCAGCCGGAGTTGCCGGGCGACTTCCTCGGCAGCCTCCATGTTGGTCTTGAGCGCGGTGTCCTCGATGTGGTGCTCGCGGGTCGAGCGGCCCGAGTTGACGTCGATCGAAACCAGCGCCTCGGTCTGGTTGATGACGATGTAGCCGCCGGAGCGGAGCTGCACCGTCGGCGAGAACATCGCGTCGAGCTGGCTCTCGACACCCATCCGCGAGAACAGCGGCTGGCCGTCGCGATACAGCTTCACCGCGCGGACGTTCGACGGCATCAGCATCTGCATGAAGTCGCGGGCTTCCTGATAGCCGGCTTCGCCGGCCACCTGAATTTCATCGATCTCCTTGTTGTAGAGATCGCGCAGCGAGCGCTTGATCAGCGAGCCTTCTTCATAGACCAGCGTCGGCGCCTGCGACCTCAGGGTGACGTCGCGAACCGTCTCCCACATCCGGATCAGATATTCGAAATCGCGCTTGATCTCCGGCTTGGTGCGGGTCGCGCCCGCGGTGCGCAGGATGATGCCCATGCCTTCCGGCACGTCGAGATCCTGCACCACTTCCTTGAGGCGCGAGCGGTCCTGCGCCGAGGTGATCTTGCGGCTGATGCCGCCGCCGCGCGCGGTGTTGGGCATCAGCACGGCGTAGCGGCCGGCGAGCGACAGATAGGTGGTCAGCGCCGCGCCCTTGTTGCCGCGCTCTTCCTTGACGACCTGCACCAGCATCACCTGCCGGCGCTTGATGACTTCCTGGATCTTGTACTGGCGGCGCGGACGGAAAGCGCGCTCCGGCACTTCCTCGAGCACGTCGTCGCCGCCGACGGACTCGACGATGTCTTCCTCGGCGTCGTCGTCCTCGTCGTCGTCGGCCTCGACTTCGCCTTCGACCAGTTCGTCGCCGGTTTCGTGGTCGTGGTCGTGGTCGTCTTCGCCATGCTCGTGATCATCGTCGTGCGCCGCCTCAGCGGTCTCGGCGATCGGGAACGGCGCGTCGTCGGCGTAGCCGGCATGGTCCTCGGAAAACTCGCCGTGCGCGGCGTGCTGTTCGTGATCGTCCGACGAATCGTTGTCGGCGCCTTCAGCCGCCTGGGAGGTCGGAGCGGCTGCGTCATGCGCGGCGGGTACCTCTGAGGTGGCCACGATCGACGGCGTGGCTTCAGACTCGGCGTGGGTGTCGCCGGCATCCTGATGGGCGGCCGCCGCCTGCTCGGGGTTCTGAGCTTCGTGACCTGCGGTGTCGACAGCGGAAGCCGGGCCGGCCTCGTGCTCCGCCAGTTCGTGCATCAGCGGTTCATGGTCCCGGTGATCATGGTCCGCGTGATCGCCGTGATCATGCTCGCTATGGTCGTGGCCCGCGTGGTCGTGGTGATCGTGCCCGGCGTCCGGGTGGCCATCGCCGTGTTCGGCAACGAACTCGTGCGGCTGCTCGGCGGCGGCCTCGATGATCTCGCTCTGCACGCGCTCGCCGTTGCCGCGGCGGCGGTGGCTGCGATGCCGCGAGCGCCGGCGGCTGGAGCGCTGCTCGCTCTCTTCCTCGGCTTCGCGGTGGGCGCGTTCGTCGGCCTCGATCAGGGCCTGCCGATCGGCGACCGGGATCTGGTAATAGTCCGGATGGATTTCGCTGAAAGCGAGGAAGCCGTGGCGGTTGCCGCCGTATTCGATAAAGGCGGCCTGCAGCGAGGGTTCGACCCGGGTGACTTTGGCGAGGTAGATGTTGCCGCGCAGTTGTTTGCGCTGGGCGGTCTCGAAATCAAACTCTTCGACGCGGTTGCCGCGGACCACGACCACCCGGGTCTCTTCCGGGTGGGTGGCGTCGATCAGCATCTTGTTCGGCATTTTTCAACTCATGGCGGCGGAAAGCGCGCGAGACGGCCAGCGCAAGGGGCGCGGCCGGATAGCGCGACGGTCCACCTGATTCGGGGGTGAGGGGAAGGCCGAAACGCAACTCACCGCGCCGTGCCGTGAGACCCGAGGCATTGCGCGTGGCGAAGCGGTTGCTTCGCGGCGGCGCGGCCTTTGCGTGGGTCCGGTTCGGCATCGCAATTTGGCGCATCAAGCGTCGGCCCGTCTGAACGAGTGGCGGCAAAGCATCCGCCGTGTCTTCTTGCTGAAGGACCGGCCTCGCGCCGAAGCGCTCACCGGCATGGATCATCCGGCCTTGAGGCCGGACGGATCGGTCATGAAGAGTCTGAACCGTCCCTGGTACGAAGAAGCCCGGGGACCGGACGCCGCTCGGGCCTCACCGACGTTCCTGCCTGGCCGCGCACTGCGCTGACGAGGAGGGGCCGGAAAAACGCAAAATCCCGCTTGTTGAGGTTCGAGGGATCGGGCGCTGCACCAAGTGGCTGAACGCGACACAACCGGAAGGATTAGACCGTCAGCACTAGATACATACGTGGATTGGCTCTCGCTTGCAAGGAGAGCGTCGCCGGCCGGTCACACTGCGGTTTAATCGGATCGCGCCGCTTAACAGCCGATTAACCACGCAGTTCTATTGCGGTAGAAGACCAGCGGAGAGGGGCTCGAATCCTTGCAGGGGCGCGCAAATCATTTTGTTTTGTTCCGCGCCCTCCTGGCGTGCGCTGCAGCATTGGTGTGCCTGCCGGCAGCCGCTGCCACCGCCGCGCCCGACCAGCCGGCGCCGGCCGCCATCCCCAATAACAGCTTCCCGATCGCCTCCGACGCCCGCCTCGCCGGCGACGACACGCAGACCCGCTTCATTGTCGACCTCGACGCCAAGGTGCCGCTGCGGGCGTTCACGCTCGCCGATCCCTACCGGGTCGTGATCGATCTGCCGCAGATCAATTTCCGGCTGCCCGCGGCGGTCGGCACTTCGGGGCGCGGCCTGATCAAGGCGTTTCGCTATGGCCTGGTGATGCCGGGCGGCTCGCGAATCGTGCTCGAGCTGGCCGGACCCGCCAGGATCGCCAAGGCCGACATGCTGGACGCCGCCAACGGCCAGCCGGCCAGGATGGTGATCGAGCTCGATTCGGTCGATCGAACCGCTTTTGAAGCGCAGCTCGGCGCCGAAAAGGGCCCCGAATTGCGCCCGTCGGTCGGTGCGGCCGACGGGACGGCCTCGGTGACGGGAGGCGTCGAAACCGCCAAGCCGGAGGCGACGAAGGACGACCTGCGGCCGGTGGTGGTGCTCGATCCGGGTCATGGCGGGATCGACAACGGCACGCAGTCCGCCAGCGGCATCGCCGAAAAGACCCTGGTGCTGGATTTCGCCCTGGCGCTGCGCGACCAGATGGAGAAGGCCGGCAAATATCGGGTGGTGCTGACGCGCGCCGACGACACCTTCATCCCGCTCAACGATCGGGTGAAGATCGCCCGTGCCCGAGGCGCGGCGCTGTTCGTGTCGATCCACGCCGATGCGCTGCCGCGCAGCGAGGGTGACGCCCAGGGCGCCACCATCTACACGCTGTCCGACAAGGCCTCCGACGCCGAAGCGCAGCGGCTGGCCGATGCCGAAAACAAGGCCGACGCGATCGGCGGCGTCAATCTGACCGAAGAGCCGACCGAGGTCGCCGATATCCTGATCGATCTGGCGCAGCGGGAGACCAAGACGTTCTCCAACCGCTTCGCCCGCACGCTGATGCGGGAGATGAAGGGGACCACCCGGCTGCACAAAAATCCGCTGAAGTCCGCCGGCTTCCGGGTGCTGAAGGCACCGGACGTGCCTTCGGTGCTGCTCGAATTGGGGTACGTCTCCAACAAGGGCGACCTGCAGCAGCTCGTCTCGGAGCAGTGGCGGACCAAGACCGTCGGCGCAGTTGCCCAGGCGATCGATTCGTTTTTCGCCAAGCGGGTGGTTTCGGCCAAGCCGGACTGAGCGCCGCCGGGCAGAGCCCTAGTTTGGCCACAGCGTAAGTTCTATAAGACGAGCAGTGCTGTTCGTGATTTCGGCCTGAATCGAGGCCGGTCCCGGTGAGCGTGATCGCAGGGTTGCGGACCGCGCCAATCTCGTTCAAGGGACATTTCGCCGCGTCGCGCGGTCCTCGTGATACGGAACTCCATCGATGCGCTTGCTGCTGCGGTTCTTCGGCTTTCTATTCGCGGCCGGGACGATCGTGTTTCTGGTCGGCGTCGCCGCCGCAGCCGGGCTGATCTGGCATTTTTCCAAGGACTTGCCGGACTACTCTCAGCTGCAGGATTACGAGCCGCCGGTGATGACGCGCGTCCACGCCGCGGACGGTTCGCTGGTCGGCGAGTACTCCAAGGAGCGCCGGTTGTACCTGCCGATCCAGGCGGTGCCGAAGCTGGTGATCAATGCCTTCCTGGCGGCCGAGGACAAGAATTTCTACGAGCACGGCGGCATCGATTATTCGGGCATGGCCCGGGCCGCGGTGTTGTACGCGCAGAATATCGGCTCCAACCGCCGGCCGCAGGGCGCCTCGACCATCACCCAGCAGGTCGCCAAGAACTTCCTGCTGACCAATGAGGTGTCGTTCACCCGTAAGATCAAGGAAGCGCTGCTGGCGATGCGCATCGAGCGGGCCTATTCCAAGGACCGCATCCTCGAACTGTATCTCAACGAGATCTATCTCGGCCTCGGCGCCTACGGCATCGCCGCCGCGTCGCTGGTGTATTTCGACAAGTCGGTCAACGAGCTGACGGTCGCCGAAGCATCGTATCTGGCTGCGCTCCCCAAAGCTCCGTCTTCTCTGCACCCGGTGAAGAATCACGATCGCGCCGTCGAGCGTCGCAACTACGTGATCGACCGGCTGCTGGAGAATGGCTGGATCAAGCAGGCCGACGCCGACAAGGCCCGCAAGGAGCCGCTGACCGTCGCCACCCGCGGCACCGGCGCTCATACCTTTGCGGGCGAATATTTCGCCGAGGAAGTCCGCCGCGACGTGCTCGAGCGTTACGGCGAGAAGAAGCTGTACGAGGGCGGTCTGTCGGTGCGTGCCACGCTCGATCCCAAGCTGCAGGTCGAGGCTCGCAGGACCATGACCGCCGGGCTGGTCAAATTCGACGAGGCGCAGGGCTGGCGCGGCTCGCACACCAAGCTCGATATCAGCGGCGACTGGGGCGTGAAGCTCGCGGAGGTCAAGTCGCTGTCGGACATCTCGCCCTGGCGGATGGCGGTGGTGCTCGAAACGTCCGACCAGTCGGCCCGGATCGGCTTCCAGCCGGGACGTGAACTCGGCGGCGCCGTGTCCAAGCAGCGCGAGACCGGACTGATCACGCTCGACGGCGTGCGCTGGGCCAAGGCTGCCGCCGGCCCGCAACGCGGGCGGACCCCGAGCACGGTGTCGCAGGTGTTGTCGCCCGGTGACGTGATCTATGCGGATCCCTTGCTCGACAAGGAAGGCAAGATCGTCGACGGCCAGTACCGGCTGCGGCAGATCCCGGAAGTCTCCGGCGCGATGGTGGCGATGGACCCGTCCACCGGCCGCGTGCTGGCGATGGTCGGCGGCTTCTCGTTCGACCAGAGCCAGTTCAACCGCGCCACCCAGGCGTATCGGCAGCCGGGCTCGTCGTTCAAGCCGCTGGTGTATTCGGCCGCGATGGACAACGGCTACACGCCGTCCACCGTGGTGATCGACGCGCCGATCGAAATCGATCAGGGCCAGGGCGTCGGCGTCTGGCGGCCGGAGAACTATTCGACCGGCAAGTACTACGGCCCGACGACGCTGCGTAACGCGCTGCAGCGCTCGCTCAACACCGTGACGGTGCGGCTGGCGCAGGACATCGGCATGCCGCTGATCGGTGAATACGCCAAGCGGTTCGGCGTCTATGACGAACTGCCGAACTATCTGTCCTATGCGCTCGGCGCCGGCGAGACCACCGTGATGCGGATGGTGACCGCTTATTCGATGTTCGCCAACGGCGGGCGGCGGGTGAAGGCGACGCTGATCGACCGTATCCAGGATCGTTACGGCCACACCATCTTCAAGCACGACGCCCGCGAATGCCGTGGCTGCGACGCCCCCGAGGGCTGGAAGAACCAGCCCGAGCCGCAACTGGTGGACCGCCGCGAGCAGGTGCTCGATCCGATGACCGCCTATCAGATCACGTCGATGATGGAAGGCGTCGTCCAGGCCGGCACCGCCACCGTGCTGCGCGAAGTCGGCAAGCCGATCGCCGGCAAGACCGGCACGACCAACGACGAGAAGGACGCCTGGTTCATCGGCTTCTCGCCGGACCTCGTGGTCGGCATCTACTTCGGCTACGACAAGCCGCGCAATCTCGGCCGCGGCGCTACCGGCGGCCATCTCGCGGCGCCGGTCGCCAAGGACTTCTTCAAGCTCGCGCTCGCCGACAAGCCGGCGGTGCCGTTCCGCGTCCCGGCCGGCATCAAGCTGATCCGCGTCGACGCCAAGTCCGGCATGCGCGCCGGCCCGGGCGACGGCGGCCGCACCATCCTCGAGGCGTTCAAGCCCGGCACCGCGCCGCCCGACAATTACTCGGTGATCGGCGTCGCCGACGCCGACGGCCGCCAGCAGCAGCCGGCACCACCCCCGGACGACCGCGGCTTCTTCCGGCCCGGCACAGGCGGGCTGTACTAAATCGGCGATCAATCGCCGCGCGGTCGATCGCGGCGATTGCGCTTTGCCGCTGCGCCCGCTAAATCGCCTGCATCATCCTGGCGGCCACGAAGGCCGCATTGTCGCCATCAGAGTTTTCATGCGCGCAGAAATCGAACGCCTCGTCGAAGAGATCAAGCAGTCAGTCGGGCTGCTGAGGAGGCATCTTTGACGTCGATCAGTCGACCGTCCGCCTCGCGGAGCTGAACAAGCTCGCCGAAGATCCCGACCTCTGGAACGACCCGCAGAAGGCCCAGAGGCTGATGCAGGAGCGCACCTCACTTGAGGATTCGCTCACCGGCATCGGCAAGGTCGAGCAGGAGCTCGCCGACAACGTCGAGATGATTGAACTCGGCGAGGCCGAAGGCGATGACAGCATCGTCAAAGAGGCCGAGGACGCGCTCAAAGCGCTGAAGAAGGAAGTGGCGCGCCGCGAGCTGGAAGCGCTGCTGTCCGGCGAAGCCGACAAGTTCGACACCTATCTCGAAGTCCACGCCGGCGCCGGCGGCACCGAGAGCCAGGACTGGGCCTCGATGCTGCTGCGCATGTACACGCGCTGGGCGGAGAAGCACGGCTTCAAGATCGAGTATCTCGAAGAGTCGGAAGGCGAAGAGGCGGGGATCAAGTCGGCGACGATTCAGATCTCCGGCCACAACGCCTATGGCTGGCTGAAGACCGAGGCAGGGGTGCACCGTCTGGTTCGGATCTCGCCGTTCGACTCCAACGCTCGCCGGCATACGTCGTTCTCGTCGGTGCAGATCTTCCCGGTGATCGACGACAGCATCAAGATCGACATCAAGGAATCGGACGTGCGCACCGACACCATGCGGTCGGGCGGCGCCGGCGGTCAGCACGTCAACAAGACCGAGTCGGCGGTGCGCCTGACGCATATTCCGACCGGCGTCGCGGTGGTCTGTCAGGCCGGACGCTCGCAGCACAAGAACCGCGCCCAGGCATGGGACATGCTGCGCGCGCGCTTGTACGAGATCGAGTTGAAGAAGCGCGAAGAGCAAGCTGCTGCCGATCAGGCCGCCAAGACCGAGATCGGTTGGGGTCACCAGATCCGCTCCTACGTGCTGCAGCCGTATCAGATGGTCAAAGACCTGCGCACCGGCGTGCAGACCTCCGACACCGCCGGCGTGCTCGACGGCGACCTCGACGAGTTCATGGCCGCGACGCTGGCGCAACGTGCGTTCGGGACCGGGCCGGGAGCGGTCGAGGACGTGGACTAAGCGTGGGCGAGGGCGCCCGCGCGAAGGTCGCTTTCCTCGGCCTCGGCAAGATGGGCCGCGGCATGGCCGGCCGCCTGCTCGACGCGGGCTTCGACGTTGCGGTGTGGAATCGCAATCCCGCTCCGGCCGAAGAACTAATCGCCCGCGGTGCGCGCCACGCGGCGACCCCGGCCGAGGCCGCGCGCGAGGCGCAGGCGATCTTCACCATGGTCTCCGATGACAATGCGTCGCAGTCCGTTTGGCTGGGAGCCGATGGTGCGGCCACGACGGTAACCGCGGGTGCCCTGCCGATCGAGTGCTCGACGGTATCGCATCAGCACGCGCTCGATCTCGCGAAAGCGCTGCGCGCACGTGGTCTCATTTACATCGATTGCCCGGTCACAGGTTTGCCACAAGCCGCAGCGGCTGGAGAATTGACGCTGCTGGTCGGCGCCGAAGCGGGCGATCTCGACAAGGCGAGGCCGTTTCTCGCGCCGTTGGGCCACACGATCCGCCACTTCGGCCCGGTCGGCGCCGGCACGGTCTACAAGCTCATCAACAATCTGATGGGCGCGATCCAGATCGCCGGCATCGCCGAAGGCATCGCGATCGCCGAGCAGGCCGGCCTCGACATGGCGTTGGTACGCGAGGCGCTGGAGAGCAGCGTCGTCGCAAGTCCGCAGGTGCTGCGCCACGCGCCGCGCATGATCGCCCGCGACTTCAGCAACCCGACCTTCACGGCCGCGCTCCGCCACAAGGACGCACGCTACGCGGCCGCACTCGCCGAGACGCTGCGATTGGAATTGCCGCTCTCGCGTGCCGCAGTGACAAGTTACGAGCGCGCGACCGATGCGGCGCCGGACGACGATGAGGGCAGGATCGTCGAAGTGATTTCGACGCCGCATCCGCGCGACTAACAGGCAGCGCCGCTCGTGATCGGCAAAGCCCCGCGCATGTCGGAATTCGGGTGGCGGCGCGCACGCGCTGAATGCTGACTGACGTCGCGAGGTGCGATCATGGCGTCAGGCAATCATCCTCTTCATCCGCGGGATTGGGTTCTGCTGATCGCATTGTCGATCTTGTGGGGTGGATCATTCTTCTGCGTCGGCGTCGCGCTGAAAGAGCTGCCGCCTTTCACCATCGTATTCTGTCGGGCCGCGATCGCCGCAGCCGTGCTGCTACCCGCTGTCTTGTTGCGCGGAATTCCGATGCCACGTCGCATCGTCGGCTGGTGGCCGTTCGTCGGGATGGCCTGTCTGAACTTCGTCGTGCCGTTCTCCTGTCTTGTCGTCGGCCAGACCTTCATCTCGACCGGCCTGGCATCGGTGCTCAACGCGACGACACCGTTGTTCACCGTCGTGGTGATGGCAGCAGCCGGGGAGGAGCGACTGACGGCGCGGCGTGTCATCGGCGTTTCGGTCGGCATCTTTGGAGTCGCGATTCTGCGCGGCGTGGATCTGCGCGAAGCCCAGACCGGGATCGGCGTCGGGCTGTGCTTGCTCGCGGCGCTGTCATACGGCTTGTCGGCGCTGCTCGCGCGCAGGCAACTGGTGGGATTTACGCCGCTGACCACCGCGACCTCGCAAATGGTTGCAGCCGCGATCATCACCGGTGTGATCGCGGCGAGCGTCGATCAGCCCTGGCGCCTGCTGGCTCCGAGCTGGCCGGTTATCGTGGCTGTGGTCGCACTCGGCACGCTGTCGACCGCGCTCGGTTACGTGCTGTTCTTCCGCATCGTCGCGCGGTCCGGATCGACCAACGTCATGCTGGTAACGCTGCTGATTCCGCTCACGGCAATTTTGCTCGGCACCGTCGTGCTTCGCGAAGCCATCGGTGCTTGGGAGCTAATCGGTGCAGGTGTGATCGCGAGCGCGCTGCTGATCATCGACGGCCGCGTCTTGGCGTGGCTCGAACCGCGGCGCTGGCGGAGCGAGCGATCCTAACCCGCCCCCGCCAGCCTCACGCCCGCGCGCAGAAACTTCTGCGGATCGACCGCCTCACCATCGATGCGGGTTTCGTAGTGCAAATGCGGGCCGGTGGAGCGGCCGGTTGAGCCGACTTCGCCGATGATTTGGCCGATCTGAATGCTCTGGCCGACCTTGGCGATGATCTTCGACAGGTGGCCGTAGCGGGTCGACAGGCCGTTGCCGTGGTCGATCTCGACCATCTGGCCGTAGCCGCCCTGCCAGCCGGCGTTGACGACCTTGCCGACCGCAGTGGCGCGGACCGGATCGCCGGTCGAGGCGCGGAAGTCGAGCCCGGTGTGCATGGCCGGCCGACCGAGGAACGGGTCGGTACGAACGCCGAAGCCGGACGAGAACTCGACCTGGCCCAGCACCGGCTTGCGATACGGCACCAGCGACAGCGCACGGTTGAGACGATCGAGCTGAGCGCGGCCGAGATTGATCCGGTAGAGCTGGCGATCGAAGGCGCTGGCGGTGGACGAGGGCGCCTTGACCGGCACGAACGGGCCGCCGATGCCGCCGCGCGGCGCCGACGCTTCTAGCCCGCGGGCATTGAGGCCGAGGTCGGTGAGCACGCCGCGCATCCGCCGCGCACGGGATTCAAACGACTCTTCGACTGAGCCGAGCATCGCGATCTGCCGCCGCTCGATCTGGTCGAGCGACTGGTCGAGCTTGGACAGCGCGGTGCCGACGCCTTGCGCCTTGGCATATTGCGTCGTCGGCAGCGCCGGCGCCGTGGCCGGGGTTCGCGACTCCAATCGCGCCTCGCGATCGGGCGGGGCGACGAAGATCACGGTGTCGTTGATTGGCGAGGGTTTCAGTGGTCCGGCCGGAGCTTGATCGGCCGACGGCGAACGCCCGCCCTTGATGCTGCCAGTAACCGCGACGTCGGGCAGGGTGCTCAAAGCGTTCGCTCGGGATTCCAGCATGCTCTGGCGGCGCATGATCTGGTCGAGCTTCTGGTCGAACTGCTCCTGATCGAGCAATTGCCGGCTGGTGGTGCGGTCGACCTTGGCGCGCAGCTCGGCGATGCGATCCTCATAGGCGTATTGCATCTCGGCCTGGCGGGCGATCAGCCTGGTCAGCACGTCGTCGCGGAACGCGAAGTAAGTCGCGGTTGCGGCCGACCAGACGCCCAGCGCCACGATGGTCCCGACCACGATCCAGAACACCACGGGCCCGATCCGGACCTGCCTGCCCGCATGGGCGATGGTGTAGCTGCTGCCTTCGACGGCTGCGGCCGCCGCTGGCCTCGGCGGCTGAGCCAGCTTGGGGTGAGGAGGGTGCGGGCGCGGCGCACGGTGCGGCGGCTGCGGGCGACCTTGATGTGGAGCGTGGTGCTGTGGGTGGTCGGGCTGGTGACCGGGACGGTAGGACATCGATACTCCCGCGCCGACAGAACAGGTCGTCGGCTCAACGCGCGGGCAGATTTGACCCCCTCATGGTTAATTTTCGGAAAAGGGAGTCACAACAATTGTGCGGCAGCGAGGACCTGGTCGGCATGACCGTCGACCTTCACATTACGCCAGACGCGGGCGACCTTGCCGTCGCGCCCGATCAGAACCGTGGTGCGAATGATCCCCTCGAACTTGCGGCCGTACAACGATTTCTCGCCCCAGGCGCCATAGGCCGCGAGCATCTCGTGGGCCGGGTCCGAGAGCAGCGGCGTCGCCAGACTGTGCTTGTCGCGGAAGGAATCCTGCGCCTTCACCGAGTCGGCCGAAACGCCGACCACGTCAGTGTCGCAATCCGCGAAGGCGGACTTCAGGCGGGTGAAATCGATGGCTTCCTTGGTGCAGCCCGGCGTGTTCGCGCGCGGGTAGAAGAAGATCACCAGCTTCCGGCCTGAAAAGCTTGCCAGGGTGACGGTTTCGCCACCGTCGCGGGGCAGGGTGAAGGCTGGCGCCTTGCTCCCCTCGGCGAGCCCGCCGGAGACTGCAGCCTTCGCCGGTTTGGCCTTGCCGGCGACTGCCGGCTTGGCCGAAGTGGCCGTCCTGGCCTTGGGCTTGGCCGCTGGGACGGCTGCCTGAGGAGCTGTTGCTGAGCTTTTCCGGGGTGCCGCCGGTTTGGCCGTGGCCCGGCCGGGGGGCGCGGACTTTGAGGGATTCTTGCGCGTTTGCTTGGACATACGCCTTCCTTTCGTCGCTTTCAACAGGTCAAACAAGCGTCGCGGAGTTTGCTGCGGCGCTGCCACTGCTGGGCAAATCCGTCAGCCTCAGGATATGGTTGCAGGGATTCGTCGTCCCGGCCACACGATTGTTGCGTAGGCCTTCCGGCCCGGCGGCGAGTCAATAGTTCAACCGAGGATAGGCAGAGATGCCGCCACAGGAGCGTATCCTGCGCGTCGGCGCGCAAACCTCCCTCGGCGATCAGGCTGCGACCGAGCGCGTGCATCGAGAGGCTATGGCCAGCTACCCATCGCCCGACGCTTCCGGGCCGCATTCTCCCCGTGACGATGATGACGGCCATCGCTGGCACGAGGGCGGCTGGGATCACGAACACGAGGAGGCGTGCCGCAACCGCGCCCGCAAGCTGCTGTCGCGGCCCAATCTCGGATTGCATCGCGTCGACGACTCGATGCGCCGCTGGGGACATCGGCTCGCCGGCGCGCCCTGGATCAAGCGGACGCTGGTCGCGCTGCTCGTGGTTTGCTTCGTGCTGGCGGCTGGGTTTGGTGGATTGTGGCTGCGGCTCGGCGCCGGACCGATCAATCTCGATCTGGCCACGCCCTGGCTCGCCGATGCCATCGAGGAGAACATCGGCCACGGCAACACCGTCGAGGTCGGGGGCACTCAGATCGAGCGCGCCGGCAGGATTCGGGTAGCGGTTCGGATCCGCGACATCGTGGTGCGCGACCGCGACCACGTCATCGTCGCCACGGCACCAAAGGCCGAAGTCCGACTGTCGGGCTGGGCACTGCTGATGGGCCGGCTGCGCGCCGAGAGCCTTCGGCTGGTCGATGCCGAGTTGGCGATCCGGATCACGCCGGACGGCCAGGTGACGGTGTCGACCGGCGACACCGCGCGTCCGATCGCCACCGGTGTCGCCACCGCGCGTCGTGCGCCGGAGTTTACGCTGCCCATCCAGCCACCGGCCGCGCCGCCCGGCGGTTCGCCGCAGGCCATGCCATCGGACAAAGCGGCTCCCCCCGACAGCAACGACGCCATGAAGAGCCTGCTTGCCGGACTCGACTGGCTCGACAGCCTGAGCCTCACCGGGCTCGACGGGCAGAACCTCGACGAGATCGGTCTCAAGAACGGCAACCTCGTCGTCGACGATCAGCAGCGCGGCAACCGGTGGAATTTCGAAAACATCAGCCTGAGCCTGCGCCGGCCGAGCCGCGGCGGCGTCGCCCTCAGCCTTGGCGAGGAGGGCAAGAAGGCGTGGTCGCTGCGGGTCCAGGTCGGGCCGCCGCAGGATGGTGTCCGCTCGGTGGAACTGCACGCCAACCAGGTGCCGACCCGCAATATCCTGCTGGCGCTGCGTCTGAAGAACCTGACCTATGGGGCTGATTTTCCACTCACCGGTGACTTGCGCGGCGAGCTCGGTCGCGATGGTCTGCCGACCTATTTGCGCGGCAAGCTCATGGCCGGCGCCGGCACCGTGACCGACTACGATACGCCCGACTACCCGATGGCGATCGATCAGGCCGAGTTCAATTTCGAATGGGACGCCAACCGCCGGGTGCTGATGGCGCCGTTCAAGATCATCGCGGGTGCCAACCGGATCACGCTGCTGGCCTCGCTCGAACCGCCGAACGGCAACGCAACGGATTGGCGGCTCGGCCTTTCCGGCGGCACCATCGTCCTGCCCGGCGCCGAGGGGGAGGCACCCCTGATCTTCAACCGCATTGCGGTGCGGGTCCGGTTCGATACCGACAGCCGCCGGATCCTGCTGACGCAGGCCGACTTCAGCAACGGCGAAATCAGTATCGCCGGCTCCGGTGGCGTGGACTATTCGGGCGAACCGCGGCTCAAGCTGGGTCTCGCCGGCACACCGATGTCGGTGTCGGCACTGAAGCGGATGTGGCCGATCCTGATCGTGCCGGAAGTGCGCGAATGGGTGAACGAACGCATTGAAAAGGGGACGGTGCAGAGCATCGACATCGCCGTCAACTCGCCGATGAAGAACCTGTCGCGGCGCGGTCCGCCGATCCCGGACGAGGGCCTGCTGGTCAATATCATCGGCACCGGCGCCACGATTCATCCGGTCGACGGTCTGCCTTCGGTGCGAGACGCCGATATGCGGGTACGCGTCACCGGTCGGACCGCCTCGGTCGCCATCGCGCAGGCCAATGCGGATACGCCGAGCGGTCGTCGCGTGGCCGTGTCGGACATCCTGTTCGAGGTCCCCGACATGGCGCCCAAGCCGTCGCCGTCGCGGGTCAAATTCAAGCTCGATGCCCCGGTCCCGGCGATTGCCGAGCTGCTGTCGTCGGGGCGGCTCAGCGACGTCGCCAGCGTGCCGATTGATCCCGGTAGCACCAAGGGATCGGTCACTGCCCAGGTGATGCTCGGCATGCCGATCCAGCGCGAACTCACCAAGGCCGATACGACCTACACGGTCAACGCCGATCTCAACGGTTTCGCCGCCGACAAGATGGTGATGGGGCAGAAGCTGGAGGCGAATACGCTGAAGCTGCTTGCCACCAACCAAGGGTATCAGGTCAAAGGCGACGTCAAGATCAACGGCCAGCCGGCGACGCTGGACTATCGTAAGCCGGCGGACGGCGACGCCGATGTCAAGCTGCAGTCCACCTTGGACGATGCCAGCCGCGCCAAGCTCGGCTTCGATTTCGGTCCGGCCATCAGCGGCGCCATGCCGGTCAAGCTCGCCGGCAAGATGGGTGACAACGAGCAGGACACCAAGCTCGGCCTCGACATCGACCTCACGCAGATGAAGTTCGACAACGTGCTCCCCGGCTGGACGAAGCTGTCGGGCAAGCCGGCCCGCGCGACTTTCAACGTCGTCAAGAAGCCGCAATCGACCCGGTTCGAGGACATTCAGATCGAAGGCAGCGGCACGCTGATCAAGGGCTCGCTCGAAATCGACGAGGACGGCGACATCATCAACGCGAACTTCCCGGTGTACTCGCCGTCGGAAGGCGACAAGGCGACGCTGAAGGCGGAGCGCGGGCAGGACGGCGTGCTCAAAGTGGTGGTGCGTGGCGATGTGTTCGACGGCCGCGGCTTCATCAAGTCGGCGCTGTCCGGCACGCAGCCTGAGCCGAAGAGCAAGACCAAGAGCCTCGATTTCGATCTCGATCTCAAGCTCGGTGCGGTCGCGGGCTATTCCGGCGAGGCTCTGCGCAGCGTCGACGTCAAAATGGTGCGCCGGAGCGGTGCGTTCCGGACCTTCACCTTCAGCGGTAAGCTCGGCCGCGACACCCCCGTCACCGCGGACCTGCGCGGCAAGAACAAGGGGCGAGAGGTGATCTATCTCGAGACCAACGACGCCGGCGCGTTCTTCCGGTTCTCCGACACTTATTCGAAGATGTACGGCGGCCAGCTGGCGCTGGCGCTGGAGCCGCCCACGGCGGAGCCGCGCGAGAAGGAAGGCCTGATCAACGTCCGCGACTTCACCGTGAAGGGGGAAACCGCACTCGAACGCGCCGCCGCCGGTGCGCCGGGCGGCACCTCCGGCGGTCTGGCATTCTCGCGGCTGCGCGCTGAATTCACCAGGCAGAACGGCCAGCTCACCGTGCGCGACGGCGTGGTGAAGGGGCCGACGGTCGGCGCGACTATCGAGGGGTCGATCGACTACCCGGCCAATCAGGTGCGGATGAGCGGCACCTTCGTGCCGATGTACGGGCTGAACAACATGTTCGGCCAGATCCCGATCGTCGGCCTGTTCCTTGGCGGCGGCAGCAATGAGGGCCTGATCGGCGTGACCTACGAGGTGGTCGGCACACCCGGCCAGCCGGTGCTGCGCGTCAACCCGATCTCGGCGATGGCGCCCGGCGTGCTGCGCAAGATCTTCGAATTCAATACCGGCCGGCAGAACAACGGCGTCGATTTCCCGACGCCGGCGAACTAAATATCAGGTGATAAAGCAGTCGCCGCCTCAGCGCGTCATTGCGAGGAGGCGAAGCCGACGAAGCAATCCAGACCCGTGTGCTGAGCCGGATTGCTTCGCTTCGCTCGCAACGACGGAGCGGATTGCTACTTCGCTCGCAGCCAGGGCACCATGCGGCCGAGCGTGGCGTCGTGACGGAAATACTGGTGCCACAGCGCGCCGATGATGTGGATCAGCACAACCGCGACGGTCGCCAGGAACAGCGGCTCGTGGGCCGCATGCAGTGCGCCGGCCAGCGCCTCGTTCTTGGCGAGCGGCGGGATGCCGAGCAGATCGACGCCGCGGCCGGAGAACAGCGACATGCCGAGGCCGGTGGCGGGTACGGCGATGAGCAACAGATACAGCAGGCCGTGGCTGATCCGGGCGAGCACCTCGGTGACGCGCGGTGAAGGCACCAGCTCCGGCGCGCCATGGATCTTGATCCAGAGGATCCGTAGCACGGCGACGCCGAGCACAATGGTGCCGATCGCCTTGTGCCAGTCGTACAACGTGCGGCGCAGCGGGTCGGCCTTGTCGAGTCCGTGCGCATAATTCATCGACGCGAACAGCGCGATCACCGCAAAGAAGATCGCCCAGTGGATGGTGACGGCGAGGGCGCCATACTCCCGAGGACTTTTGTCGGCGGAATCGAGGGTGGTCGTGGTCATGGTGTCTCCCGAAATGAATCTGTTTGGCGCGCAAAATCGTGCGGCGCGAGCAACCCGCGGAAGCATCATGAGCAACATCACCGGTGCCGCGATGTGATCGAGCGCAAAAGTCGGGAACACATTTTTCTGATCGGCGACCTGATGCCGCAGAGTGCAACGTGGTAGTTGCGAGTGCCTCGCAAGAATTGCGGATTAGCGTTCGCGCAGCGCCGGCACCACCAGAAACGGGATCATGCCGAGCAGCACCGCGACAAGCGCAAACGCGATCACCGGATTGTAGCTGGCGCTGAGGTCGTGGATCAGACCGCCGCACCACGATCCAAATGCCGATCCGAGCCCGCTGCCGATCGAGATGGTGCCGTAGATCAAGCCGACCTGCTTGCCGCGAAACACCTTCATGGCGGTCGCGGTGATCAGCGGTCCGCGCGAGCCGATCATGCTGCCGAAACACAGCACGAAGCCGGAGAGCACGATGTAGTTCGGATACCATTGCAGCAGCCACAACAGGCCGATGCCGGTGATCGAGATCGCATAGCTGAACAGGATCGACGGCCGCCGCCCGATCACGCCGTCGAGCCAGCTCACGCTCAGCATGCCGATCACCAGCACCACGCCGGAAAAACCCCAGGCGGTCGCGGCCTGCAGCGGCGGGAAGCCGGCATCGACCAGATAGGCGACCACCTGCGCGGAGATCGCGTACATGCCGATCGCCGTGAAAAAGAACGTGGCGAACAACGCCCAGAACGCGTGATGGCGAAGCGCCAAGCGCAGCGTCCAGCCCTTGTCATCCGGCGCTTCCAGCGTCGGGGCGGGTGATAGGCCGGCGGTCCCGGCCGCATAGCGGCGCCACGGCAGCATCAGCAGCGGCACGATGAGCAGCAGCATGGCAGCGCCAAGCATCTCGTACGCGCCGCGCCAGCCGGAGCGGTCGATCAGCAATTGTGCAACCGGCAGTATCACCAGCACGCCGGCGCCGGTCGCCGAATACACGACAGCCATCGCGGTCGGCAGCCGGGCCCCGAACCAGCGGCCGAGCAGGATCGAGTTCGGTACGTTGCCGGTCAGCGCAATGCCGAGGCCGACGCACAAGCCAACCGCGATCTGCAACTGCCAGAGCTGCTGCGCGATTGCCGCGCCGAGAAATGCGCCGCCGAGCAGCAACAGGCCGAGCATGTAGACGAGGCGGGGGCCTGAGCGGTCGAACAACCGGCCGACGAACGGCGAGGCGAGGCCGCTGCACAGCGCCGTCAGCGAATAGATCGACACCACCTCGGCGCGATCCCAGCCGAACGATTGCGAGATCGGCAGCAGGAAGACGGTGAAGCTTTCGCCAAGCCCGCGGCCGAGTAGCGACAGCACGAAGCAGACGCCGAGCACAGCGAGGCCGGTGCGCTGCGACGCGCGCGAGGGCGACGATTGGTCCAAGAGCGGTCCTTCCCGGGAAGCGTTTGCGCCATGGAGCGCGCTTCCGCGGGAAAAGAACAGCGCCTGCAGCGAATGGGCCTATGCGGGCTTCAGCAGCACGTGCTTCTTCTTGCCCATCGACAGCTTGATGACGCCGTCGGCGGTGAGGTTCGCGGCCGTCAGCGCCATCTTCTCGTCGGTCACCGCGACGTCGTTGACCCTGAGGCCGCCAGCCTTGATCTGCCGGCGCGCTTCGCCGTTCGAGGCGACCAGCCCGGCCTTCTCGGCGAAGGCCGCCAGCACGCCGATGCCAGCCTCGAGGTCCGCGCGGGCGATCTCGACGCTCGGCAGGTCCTGCGCGGTGCCGCCTTGCTCGAAGGTGGTGCGCGCGGTCGCTTCCGCTTTCTCTGCCGCCTCGCGGCCATGGATCAGCGCAGTCGCCTCGGTGGCCAGCACCTTCTTGGCGTCGTTGATCTCGGCGCCCTGGAGCTTCGACAGCCGCTCGATCTCGTCCATCGGCAGCAGCGTGAACAGCTTGAGGAAACGTCCGACGTCGGCGTCCTCGGTGTTGCGCCAGTACTGCCAGTAATCATAAGGCGGCAGCATGTCGCCATTCAGCCAGACGGCGCCGGCGGCGGTCTTGCCCATCTTAGCGCCGGACGACGTCGTCAGCAGCGGGCAGGTCAAAGCGTGGAGCTGATGCGTGCCCATGCGGCGGCCGAGGTCGACGCCGTTGACGATGTTGCCCCATTGATCGGAGCCGCCCATCTGCAGGTTGCATTTGTAGCGCCGCGCCAGCTCGACGAAGTCGTAGGACTGCAGGATCATGTAGTTGAATTCGATGAACGACAGCTCCTGCTCGCGTTCGAGCCGCAGCTTCACCGAGTCCATCGTCAGCATGCGGTTGATCGAGAAGTGGCGGCCGACGTCGCGCAGCATCTCGATGTAGTTCAGCTTGGTCAGCCACTCGGCGTTGTCGGCCATCACCGCATCGCTCTGGCCGTCGCCGAACTTGATGAACTTCGAGAACGTGCCCTTGATCGAGTCCTTGTTGGCGTCGATCTGCTCGTAGGTCAGGATCTTTCGGGTTTCGTCGCGGCCCGACGGGTCGCCGACGCGGGTCGTGCCGCCGCCCATCAGCGCGATCGGCTTGTTGCCGGTGGCCTGCAGCCAATGCAGCATCATGATCGACAGCAGGTGACCGACATGCAGCGATGCCGCGGTGCAGTCGTAACCCACATAGGCCACCACCTCGCGCTTCGCGGCGAGCGCGTCGAGCGAGTCCGGGTCGGAAATCTGATGAATGAAGCCCCGTTGTTGGAGCACATTCATAAAATCTGACTTAAAGGCGGCCATCTGTATCGATCTCTGATCACTGATCCTTCACGTTCGGCGCAGATCGCCGAGAACGTGGTGCAGGAAGGTCTTTCAGGCGGGTTACCGTGTGGCATTATAAGAACTGGGTGTTTGACACAAGTTGGACCTTCCGCGGCGCTGGGAAAGGCGCAAGGCCATGATGTTGACGGCGATCGGACTGATGAGCGGGACCTCGCTGGACGGGGTCGATGTCGCCTTGATCAAGACCGACGGACGGCGGGTCGCGGCGCTCGGACCGTCCAGCTATCGGCCTTACACCGAGGCCGAGCGCGCTCTTCTGCGGCAGGCGCTGGCGGAGGCGACGCAGCTCGAGCGGCGCGAGGCGCGGCCGGGCAGCCTCGCCGAGGCCGAGCGCGTGGTGACGATCGCCCATGCCGAGGCGGTGGCGGCCTTCGTCGCCCAGCACAAGATCGCCAAGGACGCGGTCGATCTGGTCGGCTTCCATGGCCAGACCGTGCTGCACCGGCCTGCATCGAAGCTGACGATCCAGATCGGCGACGCGCAGGCGCTGGCCAAAGCGATCCGGATTCCCGTGGTGTACGATTTCCGTGCGGCCGACGTGGCGTCGGGGGGGCAGGGCGCGCCGTTCGTGCCGGTCTATCACCGGGCACTGGCGCAGTCGCTCGGGCGCGACGGGCCGGTGCTGGTGGTGAATATCGGCGGGGTGTCGAACGTCACCTATATCGACGGCCACGACACGCTGATCGCCTGCGACACCGGGCCCGGCAATGCGCTGCTGGACGATTTCGTGTTCCGGACGATGGGGCAGGCGTTCGACTGCGAAGGACGGCTGGCGGCGCAGGGGCAGGTGGACGCGGCCTGGCTGGCTCAGGCGCTGCAGCATCCGTTCTTCGCCAAGCCGGCGCCGAAGTCGCTGGACCGCAATGACTTCGCGGGGCTGGAGCAGGGCAAGTGGTCGGCCACCGATGGCGCGGCGACGCTGACGGCGTTCACCGCCGGGGCGATCGCGGCAATCGTGCCGCTGCTGCCCAAGCCGCCGCAGAGCGTCGTCATCACCGGCGGCGGCGCGCGGAATCTGACAATGATGCGGATGCTCCGGGAGCGGCTGGCGCCGGCGCAGGTCGAGAGCGCGGATGCGCTCGGCTGGTCGGCGGATGCCATGGAGGCACAAGCCTTCGGCTTCCTTGCCGCCCGCGGTCTCAAGGGCCTGCCGCTGAGCTATCCGGCCACGACCGGCGTGGCGTTCCCGATGACCGGCGGGCTTGTGGCAAGGCCGTAAATTAGGTCGTCATTGCGAGCGAAGCGAAGCAATCCAGGAAGCCGTGCACGGCGCTGGATTGCTTCGTCGCTGCGCTCCTCGCAATGACGCAGGCGAAGGGCTAACGGACGTTGGCGAGCCGCATGTCGAGATAGGACGTCACCGTCTCCATCAGCGGCTCCATCTTGTCTTCGAAGAAGTGGTTGGCGCCGGGGATAGTCTGCTGGTCGATGACGATGCCCTTCTGGGTCTTCAGCTTTTCGACCAGGGTGTTGACGTCCTTGGCGGGCGCCACGATGTCCTTCTCGCCGTGGACGATCAGGCCCGACGATGGGCAGGGCGCCAGGAACGAGAAATCGTAGCGGTTCGGTTCCGGCGCGATCGAGATGAAGCCTTCGACCTCGGGGCGGCGCATCAGCAGCTGCATACCGATCCAGGCGCCGAACGAGAAGCCGGCGACCCAGCAGGCCCGGGCTTCGGGGTTGATGGTCTGGGCCCAGTCGAGCGCCGAGGCGGCGTCGGACAGTTCGCCGGTGCCGTGGTCGAACGAGCCCTGGCTGCGGCCGACGCCGCGGAAATTGAAGCGCAGCACCGAGAAACCACGGGCCACGAAGGCGTAATACACCTGATAAACGATCGGGTGGTTCATGTTGCCGCGGAACTGCGGGTGCGGGTGCAGCACCATCGCGATCGGGGCATTCTTCTGCTTGGCGGGGTGATAGCGGCCTTCGAGGCGGCCCGCCGGACCGGTGAAAATGACTTCAGGCATCAGCGATCCTTGGTAGACATCTTGGCATTCGGCCTGGCGCGTCGTGCGCGCCGGTCTGAACTGCGACGGCCGCCAAAACCCGTCGCGCGGGTCTGACACATGGCCGTATGAACGGGGAGTTGCGTTCTAGCATAGGGCGCAGGGCGAAATGCAAGCATATTGAACACGAACAGGATTTCGGATGCGGGTATTGCGACACCCGGTGTGGGAAATGGAACAAAGGAAGCGCGCCGCGTGACGACGGAGCGAGTTTACCTCGACTGGAATGCCACGACGCCGCTGCGGCCGGAAGCGCGCGCGGCCATGGTGGCCGCGCTGGAACTCGCCGGTAACCCGTCCTCGATCCATGCGGAGGGCCGGGCGGCTCGGGGGCTGGTGGAGCAGGCGCGGGCGGCGGTGGCTGGCGCGGTCGGGGCTGCGGCCCGGGACGTGGTGTTCACGTCAGGAGGTACCGAAGCGATCACGTTGGCGCTTACGCCAGGACTCCGGGTTGGTTCCCAACCTGTTGAGCGGCTTCTGGTTTCGGCGGTCGAGCACGCAGCCGTGCTGAGCGGCGGGCGGTTTGCTCCAGCGCAGATCGAAGTTGTTGAAGTGACGCGTGAAGGCGTGCTCGACCTCGATCACCTGCGACGGCTTCTCGCCGGCGGG
>NZ_LJIC01000042.1 GCF_001295845.1 Rhodopseudomonas sp. AAP120
ACAAACGTGGATGGCCGGGACAAGCCCGGCCATGACGGAATGAAAGCGAACGAGGCGCCTTCAGAGCCAGGCCGTCGACCTCACCCCGACTTCCGCAAACTCACCGGCTGCTGCCGGCTCAGCTGATAGGCGCGGAGCGCTTCGCCGAAGGCGAGGAAGATGGCGCGGTTGATCGGGTTGTGCTGCGGGTCGTATTCGGCGTGCCATTGCACGCCGAGCGCGAAGCCGGGGGCGCCTTCGATACGGATCGCCTCGATGGTGCCGTCCTCGGCGATGCCTTCGATCACCACGCGGCCGCCGGGTTCGAGAATGCCCTGGCCGTGCAGCGAATTCACCCGGACGACGTCGCGGCCGAACAGTTTCGAGAACACGCCGTCCGGCTTGAGCCGAACGTCGTGGCGATCGGCGAACACCACGGTGGCGTCGGGGTGGATTTCGCCGTTCTCCAGCCGCGGCATACGGTGGTTCATCCGGCCGGGAATCTCGCGGATCTCCGGATGCAACGAGCCGCCGAACGCGACGTTCATCTCCTGCAGGCCGCGGCAGATGCCGAGCAGCGGGATGCCGCGATCGACGCACGTCCGCACCAACTGCAGCGCGAGGCCGTCGCGGGCCTCGTCATAGGGCTCGTGCTTCGGATTGGGCTCGGTGTTGAAATGGGTCGGATGCACGTTGGCGCGGCCGCCGGTCAGCAGGATGCCATCGACGATGTCGAGCAACTCCTCGATCTCGGTGATTTCCGAACACGCAGCGAACATCAGCGGCAGCGCGTTGGCCACCTCGGACACCGCGCGCAAATTGCGCTCGCCGACATGCTGGACGGCAAATCGATTATCGACGAGATGGGCGTTGCCGATCACGCCGACCACCGCTCTGCGCCGCATTCCGGTCCTCCTCAAGATGTGTTTGGACCATACAGCCAAAGTCACGAAAATCGAACAAAACGATGGGTCTGGAAGCGGTTGCCAGCTCTGCGCTGGCGGCCGCTCGGATCAGCGGGTAGAAGCTGGCTTCGGTCGGGTTCGCCGCGGCCGGCCCACATCCGTGTCTCCACCAGGATCTCCCCGCAGTGATGTGCCACGCGTGATGTTGTTGATGAGGGTCGTGACAGGCGAGGGCGATCGATGAGCGTCGTCGCGCCCCCGGAGGCCCCCGCGGTTTCCGGCAGCGCCTCCGCCTCGGCGGCGCCGGGGCCTTGGCGGCTGCCGGCCGGCATCCGGAATTTCGTCCGCAATCGCGAGATCGGGCTGGTGCTGGTCGCGGTGGTGATCGGCCTGCTGTCGGGGCTTCTGGTGGCGATCATCTGGCACGCCAGCGAATTAGCCCACGCCGTGCTGTTCAGCATTCCCTACGGCACGCGCCTCAGCGCCAACGGCGTGATCCCGTGGCAGCGCGTCGTGCTGGTGCCGCTGTGCGGCGGCATCCTGCTGGCGATCATCAGCGTGTTTTACGTCAAGCGCTTCAAGGGCCAGCTCGCCGACGCCATCGAGGCCAACGCGCTGTATGGCGGCCGGGTGTCGATGCGCGGCAGCCTGCTGATTTCGCTGCAGACGCTGCTGTCCAACGGCTGCGGCGCGTCGGTCGGTCTGGAAGCCGGCTACACCCAGATCTGCGCGGCCTTCAGCTCGCAGATCGGCCGGCGCCTGGCGGCGCGGCGCGCCGACATGCGGCTGCTGGTCGCCTGCGGCGCCGCCGGGGCGATCAGCGCGGCGTTCACAGCGCCGCTGGCCGGCGCGTTCTTCGCCTTCGAGGTCGTGCTCGGCGCCTACACGGCGGCGGGCCTCGTTCCGGTGATCGCCAGCTCGGTCGCGGCCTGGCTGGTGATGCGGCAGCTGGTGCATCCGTCGTTTCTGGTGGTGCCCGGCGAGCCGTCCCCGGTCTCGGTCGAGATGATCGGCCAGATCATGGTGATCGGCGTGCTGGGCGCGCTGTTCAGCATCGTGGTGATGTTGACGGTGGCGTTCTCCGAGCGGGCGTTCCAGCGGCTGAGCGTGTTGCGCGGCGCGCTGCGCTTCGTCGTCGGGGCGTTGCTGCTGAGCGGCCTGGCGATGCTGACCCCAACCGTGCTCGGCTCCGGCCACGGCGCCATGCAGCTCCTGCTGCTCAGCAATCCGACTTGGCTGATGCTGGCCACCACGCTGCTGCTGAAGACGGCGGCGTCGGCGATCTCGCTCGGCGCCGGCTATCGCGGCGGTCTGTTCTTCGCCTCGCTGATGCTCGGCGCGCTGGTCGGGCAGCTCTACAGCACGGTGCTCGGCCCGATCTTTCCCGAGGTGGCGCTGCAGCCCGGCACGGCCGCCGTCGCCGGCATGGTGGCGGTCGCGACCGGCGTGCTCGGCGCGCCGTTCAGTATGATCTGTCTCGCGCTCGAACTCACCGGCGATTTTTCGGTGACGGTCGGCGGCATTGTCGCCGCGTCGGTCAGCGCGATGATCGTGCGCGAACTGTTCGGCTACAGCTTCGCCACCTGGCGCTTCCACCTGCGCGGCGAGGCGATCCGCGGGCCGCAGGACGTCGGCTGGGTCGACCAGATCTGCGCCGTCACGCTGATGCGCACCGATTTCGACACCGCGCGCGCCGACCTGACGCTGGGCGAGGCGCAGAAACTGTTTCCGCCGGGGCGCGTCAAGCATCTGGTGCTGCTCGACACCGAAGGCCGCTATGCGGGCGTCGTCGGATCGCCCGAGTTCCACGATATCGCCGCGCCTGGCGATGCGACGCTGGCGAGCATCGCGCAGCAGCACGATCAATTTCTGTTTCCGGGCACCAGCATCCGCGACATGCTGGCCGCGTTCGATCGCAGCGAAGTCGATTTGCTTGTGGTGGTCGACAACGCGCAGGACCGCCGCGTCGTCGGCACCGTCAGCGAAGCGCACGTGCTGCGGACGTATTCGAACGAGCTCGAGCGACGCAATCAGGAATTGTACTACCGCTGATCGGATCACGCGCTGACACTCTGCAGCACCTCTGCTTTTCATAGAATCAGAGCGGAAGATCAGTACCACCTGCCACACGCACAACCTCATGGTGAGGAGGCGCGTAGCGCCGTCTCGAACCATGTGACGCAGGGAATGCGTGGCCCCATCCTTCGAGACGCCCGGCTTTGCCGGGCTCGTCAGGATGAGGACTCAGTGCATTCGGAAAGGTCCGATCGTCTCAATCACACGATGAAACCGCTCTAACTAACAGCTTCGTCATGTGCTCGCGATTTCGTGCACGCGGTTCCGTCGCTTCGCCTTGTTCGTGACAAACGGCTTTCCTAGCTCTGGGGTGCGCCCGCGGTTGGGCGCTCTACGGAGAAAATGATGCCGCACCACGACAATATCGCCCTCTCGGGCGTAATTCAGCACGTCTTCGCTCATCGCTTCACGCTCGAAGCACAAGGCGAAACCCACCTCGCAGATCTCGGCCCGAAGGGCGCGGATGCCTTTCCGCTCAGCGCCGGCCTGCACGTGATGATCGAGGGCGAACGCCGTCCTTCCGAAATCAAGGTGACGCGGATCGCCGCGCAGGGCCGCGACGCCGTGCTGATCCATCACAAGAAGCCGCACCATCCGCCGGGTCATCATCATCCCGACGTGCCGGCCAATCCGGACCGCGTGCTTGCGGCCGTCAAGGATGCCGGCTGGAGCCCGAAGGGCGAGCCGCAGCGCAAGCCGAAGCATTTCGAAGTGCTGGCGCGGCAGGGCCGCGGCCCGTGGACCGAGCTGCACGTCGACTTCGCCGGCACGATCTACAAGCAGAAAGAGGCCGACCCGGCGAAGTGGTCACTGTAAGCCGAGCAAATCTCGAGGCCGCGCTGGAGCGGTTCTGTTGCTAACAGAAACAGAACCCGCGAGCTGAAGAGGCCACAAACACAACCTCATGGTGAGGAGGCGCGAAGCGTCGTCTGGAACCATGGGCCACAAATTCGGCGTGGCCTCATCCTTCGAGACGCCCGGCTTCGCCGGGCTCCTCAGGATGAGGACTCAGTGCAGGCGCAGAGGGCGGTAGCGCATCAAGTAAGCAATGCCCCCTGAGCCGCTGCCTCTCCGCTTGCTAACTACTCCATCAACCCGCTTTGGCGAGGTCGGCCATGTAGGCGCGCCAGCCGCCGAAATGGGTGATGTCGCGCGCGCCGTCGAGCGCGGCCGGTTCGACCAGGAAGCCTTTGACCTTTGTCCCGTCCGCCAGCGTGATCGTGCCGATCGACAGTGGCTGCGGGATCGCGGCGACGAAGCGGCCGAATGCCGACGCCGACAGCGCCCACACTTCGAGCGCGATCGCCGCACCCGCGCCGGGCGCGACGCGTAGCATGCCGGGCTTCGGCGGCACCGTGCCGCTGAGCGCATAGAGCTTGTAGTCCGGAGCCGTCGCGGTGGTGGCAGCGAGCCGGCCGCCGAGCGAGGTCAGTTCGCCGTTCAGTGCCATCCCCGAGAGATGCGCGCCGACCACTGCGATATTGATCTCGTCGGTGTTCGCCACGGGCTGCAGCGCAGCGAGAGGCGGCTGCGATTTCCCGGTCGTGCCGAGCGGCAACGCGGTGTCGGCATGGAAGATGCGGCCGATACTGGCGAGCTCCGCGTCGCGGCCGCCCGGTGCCAGCAGCGTGATGCCGAACGGCAGCCCGTCCGCGCCGATCGAGGCCGGCACCGCGAGTCCGCACAGGTCCAGCAGGTTGACGAAGTTGGTGTAGGTCCCGAGCCGGCTGTTGAGCGTGATCGGATCGGCGAGCACCTGCTCGACCGTGTAGGTGGTCGGCGCGGTCGGCAGTACCAGGGCGTCGAAGCCGGCGAAGGTCTGGTCCGCGATCTTGCGCAGCGCCTGCAGCCGGTACAGCGCCGCGAAGGTATCGGCCGCGCTGACCGTCTTGCCGCCGAGCGTGATCTGCCGCGTGACCGGGTGCACGGCGTCGGGATTGGAGTCGATCAGCTCCCGGATCGCCAGATAGCGTTCGGCGATCCAGGGGCCTTCGTACAAAAGCCTCGCAGTTTCATAAAGCGGCTCGATATCGACCTCGATCAGCGCTGCCCCAAGTTTGCCACAACGTTTCAGCGCGTCGTCGAAGGCCTGTTCGGCCTGCTTGTCGCCAAAGAATTGCAATTGGCTTTGGCGCGGGACACCGAGTTTCAGCCCCTCCGGGATCGCCGTCAGCGCCCCGACCGGCCGCTCACGCGAATACGCATCGCTCGCGTCGGGGTGGCCCAATACCCGCAACGCCGCGACCGCATCGTCGACGGTCAGCGCGAACACCGAAATACAGTCGAGCGTTCGGCACGCCGGCACCAGGCCGGTGCTCGAGATCAGACCGAGGCTCGGTTTCAACCCGATGATATTGTTCAACATCGCCGGCACGCGGCCGGAGCCGGCGGTATCTGTCCCCAGCGACAACGGCACCAGGCCGGCGCCGACGGCTACCGCCGATCCCGAACTCGATCCGCCTGGTACCAGATCGGCCCGCATCGCATTGCGCGGTATCCCGTAAGGCGAACGCACGCCGACCAGCCCGGTGGCGAACTGATCGAGATTGGTCTTGCCAATGATAATCGCCCCAGCCGCCCGCAGCCGCGCCACAGCGGTGGAATCCTGCGCTGGCTGGTACGCAAATGCCGGGCAAGCCGCCGTCGTGGGGAGTCCTGCGACGTCGATATTGTCCTTTACCGCCACCGGCACGCCATACAGCGGCAGCGACGGGTCCTTGGCGGCGAGCGCGACGGCTTCGGCGATCGCATCGGCTTCGTCGCGCAGCGTGATGAAGATCGCCGGATCGCCATGCGCGCGAATCCGCTGGTAACAGCGCGCGATCGTCTGCGCCGGCGTGGTCGTGCCGGCGCGATGGGCGGCGAGGATTTCGGCAATGGTTTCAGTCACGTGGTACTCCGCTTAGACCGAGACGGCGTAGATTTCGTATTCGTCGCGCACCAGCTCGATGTGGCCGCGCATCGCGGCCGCCGCGCCCGTGCGATCGCCGCGCATGATCGCGACGACGACGCGGTCGTGCTCGGCATGCGACTTCGCCAGCCGCCCGAGATTGCGAAACTGCGCGCGGCGAAACGGCTGCACCCGCACCCGCGTCGCAAGCGTGATCTCGGCGATGTAGTCGTTGTGCGAACCGGCATAGATCGCGTTGTGGAAGCGCTCGTTCATTTCGTGAAAGCGCTCCGGATTGCCCTGGTGGCTCAAGAGCCGCAGTTCGGCATGGATCGCTTCGAGGTCGCGGCGCTCCAGCGGCGACATCCGCTCGGCTGCGAAGCCGGCGCACATCGCCTCGAGCTCGGCCATCGCCTCGAACATCCCGGTGAGCCGCTCAAACGACGGCCGCGCCACCACCGCACCATGATGCGGGCGGGATTCCACGAGGCCGCTCGCGACCAGCTGGCGCAACGCCTCCCGCACTGGCGTCCGCGAGACGTTGAATCGCTTGGCGATTTCCGTCTCGTCGAGCGCCGCGCCGGGCGTCAGCACACCGCGCACGATCTCGTCCGCGAGCTGGCGGCGCAACTCCTCGGCACGCGTCGTCTTGCCGATCGCCGCTGCCGGCTGCTTCGGCGCGGCCGCCAGCGTTTGCGGCGGAGGGCTCAGTCCGGGAGCAGGCGGATCAAGTCTCATGGCGACGCCGGCGGCTCGTCGATGACGCTGACATGGGCGGCAACGATGCGCCAGCCTTCCGGAAAGCGGATCCAGGTCTGCATCTGCCGGCCGACCTTGCCGGGCGCGTTGTCGCGATAGAACAGCGTCGATGCGACGGCGGTATCGCGGCCGTAGCTGGTGATCACCGTACGTGCCGTCTTACGCATCAGCCCGACCGGCGAGCGCGCCGAGCGGAAATTCTGGATCTCGTTGTAGCCGTAGAGGTTTTCGCCGCCGCCATAGCGCAGCGTGCGCGGATCGTTGCGAAACAGCTCACCGAGCACGGCGACGTCGTTGGTCACCAGCGCGGTCTCGTAGCGGGCGAAGGCTGCGCTGACTTCGGCCAGCACGTCGGGCAGATCGAGTTCCATCTCAGAATTCCTTCGGGCGCGGCGCGCGGGCGACGCCGGCTTGTTCGAGCGCGTAAGCGACGCGCAACGCGATGTCCTCGCGCCACGGCGCGGCGATGATCTGGATACCGATCGGCAGCGGCTCGAGCGGGATCGGCACGGCGACGACGGGCAGGCCGATGAACGAGATCGGCTGGGTGTGAATGCCGATATTGGCGCGCACCGGCAGTTCGACGCCGTCCAACACGAAGGTCTGCTGCCCCAGCTTCGGCGCCGTGCACGGCGTCGCCGGTGCGATGATCACGTCGACGTCCCTGAACAGTTCGAGCACCCGAGCACGATACCAGCGTCGGAATTTCTGCGCGCGATCGACCAGCGGGGCCGGGATCATCGCACCGGCGATCAGCCGGTCGCGCACCGCCGGGTCGAAATCATTCGGCCGCTGCCGCAGCCGGTCGAGATGCAGCGAGGCGCCTTCGACGGTGGTCATCACATAAGCCGCGGCGCGGGCCCGCGCGGCCTCGGGCAGCTCGACGGTCTTGCTGACAGCCAGCGCCTTCGCGACGCGATCGACGGCCTCGCGCGCTTCCGGAAACAGGTTCTGCGCGAAGTAACCGCCGGCGCGTGCGATGCGCAGCCCGTCGACGCCCTTTGCCAGCAACGCGTGGACCGGTTCGAGGGACCGCACCGCGCAGCCGGCATCGCCCGCGTCAGGGCCCTGCATCGCGTCATAGGCCAAAGCGAGGTCCTCGGTGCTGCGGGCGAACGGGCCGAGGTGATCGAAGCTGGCGACGAACGGAAACGAGCGGCTGCGCGGCAGCCGGCCATAGGTCGGCTTCAGCCCGAAGATGCCGCAGAACGACGACGGGACCCGGATCGAACCGTTGGTATCCGAACCGAGCGCCAGCGGCACCTCGCCACCGCCGACCGCGGCGCCGGAGCCGCCAGAGGAGCCACCCGTCATCCGCGCCGGATCGTGCGGATTGCGCGACGGGCCGTCGTGGATGTTCTCACCGGTGAAATCGTAGGCGTATTCGCCCATGTTGAGCGCGCCGATCAGCACCGCGCCGGCGGCTTCGAGGCGCTCGATCAACGTCGCGTCTCGTTTCGCCGGTGGGAGATCGCGATTAATCTTCGAGCCCGCCAGCGTGGTAAGTCCTTCGACATCGAACAGGTTCTTGACGGCAAACGGCACGCCGGCCAGCGGTCCGACGCTCTCGCCACGGGCCAGCGCGGCGTCGATTTCCAGCGCCCGTTTGCGCGCGCGCTCGGCCACGACGTCGGTAAAGGCATTGAGCGTGGCGTCGGCCTTGCCGATCCGCGCCAGAGCGGCTTCGGTGGCTTCCAGGGCGGTCATGGTCTTGGCCCTGACCGCAGCGGCGGTCTCGGCGGCGGTCATCCAGTCGCTGGACATCTCGGCGGTCACCTCAGGCACTGAACACGCTCGCCGGCTCGGTCTCGTCCGGCAACGCGAACTCGTCGACCTGCCGCGCCAGCTTCAGCGACACCTCGAGATTAGCGCGCACCGCGGGTTTCCAGGCGGGATCGATCGTGAGGCCGAGGGCCGAGCCGACGGCGTCGATGTAGGAGTCGAGGGGATCAGTCAAAGCGAGGCCTCATGCTGAGTATGAGAGTTCGTCATTCCGGGGCGCCGCGGAGCGGCGAGCTCGGAATCCCTAACCCCTGACAGTGAGTATGGATTCCGGGCTCGCGCCAAGGGGCGCGCCCCGGAATGACGGGGAAATGCAATGCTCAATTCCATCACGTCACCGGCAGCGGCGGGTGCGGGATGGCGGTGAGGAGTTCGCGGGTGTAGGCGTCCTGCGGATTGCCCAGCACCTGCTCGCTGGTGCCCTGTTCGACGATCCGGCCGGCACGCATCACGATGACGCGGTCGCACAGCAGGCGCACGACGTTGAGGTCGTGCGACACGAACAGATAGCTCATCCCCATTGATTGCTTGAGATCCTGCAACAGATTCAGCACCACCGCCTGCACCGAGACATCGAGCGCCGCGGTCGGCTCGTCCAGGATGATCAGCTTGGGCTTCAGCGCGATGGCGCGGGCGATGCCAACGCGGGCCTTCTGGCCGCCGGAGAGCTGGTGCGGGAAGCGGTCGAGCAGATCCAGCGGCAGGCCGACCTGGGTGGCCAGTTCCTCGCAGCGCGCCCGCAGCGCGACGCTGCCCTTGATGTCGCCGAGCTGCATGATCGGGTCGGCGATCGCGCGCGCGGCGGTGAAGCGCGGGTTGAGGCTGTCGGTCGGATCCTGAAACACCATCTGGATCGCTTTACGCTGCGGCAGCCGCGCGAAGCGTTGTGGCAGGATGGCGCCGATCTCCTCGCCGTCGAAGGTGATCCGTCCCGAGGTCTGATCCAGCAGCCGCATCACCATCATCGAGGTGGTCGACTTGCCGCAGCCGGACTCGCCGACCAGCCCGACGCTCTCGCCATGGCCGACCTGGAAGCTGACGCCGTCGACCGCGCGGAAGGCGTCGGGCTCCACGGCAGGCCCGCGTGAGAACAGCCGGCTCAACGTCGCCGTGGCGCCCTGGCGCGGATATTCCTTGACGAGCTTTTCGACGACGAGGAGGGGAGTCGCTGTCTCCCTCTCCCCGCTTGCGGGGAGAGGGCTGGGGTGAGGGGGCGTCTCCACAGGGCCGAGCGCCGCGACTCGCGGAGGCGCCCCCTCACCCGACGCGCTGCGCGCGTCGACCTCTCCCCGCGCGCGGGGAGAGGTCACGTCGGCGATCCGGGTGAGAACAGTCGATCCCTCGCCCTCCGGCAGCAGATCCCGCAGCCCAACGCCGAGCCGCGGCGTCGCGCGCATCAGTTTCTTCGTATAAGGGTGCTGCGGGTTGGCGAAGATCTCGGCGGCGAGGGCGGTCTCGACGACGCGGCCTTTCTCCATCACCACCACGCGGTCGCAGTAGGCAGCGGCAAGGCCGAGGTCGTGGGTGATCAGGATGGTCGACAGGCCGCGGCTCCGCGTCAGTTCGACGATCAGGTCCATCACCGCCTTCTGGGTGGTGACGTCGAGGCCGGTGGTCGGCTCGTCGGCGATCAGGAGTTGCGGATTGCAGGCCAGCGCCAGGGCAATCACCACGCGCTGGCACATGCCGCCCGACAGCTGGAACGGATAAGCGTGATAGCGCTCGCGCGGCCGCGCGATCTTCACCGCCTCCAGTGCGGCAATCGCCTTCTCGCCGCGGTCGGTCGACGTCGATTGCACGTGCTGGCGCAGCACGTCCTCGATCTGGTCGCCGACCTTGCGGATCGGGTTGAGCGCGGCGCGCGGATGCTGGAAGATCATCGAGATCTCGCGGCCGCGCAGGTCCCGCATCTCCTTCTCGCTGGCCGCCTTGATGTCGATGCCGCCGAACATCACCGAGCCCTCGGCGATCCGGCCGGCGCGGTCGAGGATGCGCATCACCGCGTAGGACGTCACCGATTTGCCGGAGCCGCTTTCGCCGACGATCGCCAGCGTCTCGCCCTTGCCGACGCTGATATCGACATGCTGCACCGCCTTGACGATGCCGCGGCGAGTGGCGAACTCGACGGTGAGGTCGCGGACTTCGAGGAGGGGTTGGGTGGTCATCGCGGCATCTCCACCTGGTAGCTGTCACCGCCGGGCTTGACCCGGCGGTCCATCGTCTTCGCAAGATGATCTTGCGCAGTAGGATGGATGGCCGGGTCAAGCCCGGCCATGACGGGGTTGCGCGGGGTGATAGAAGCGGTTGATACTAACATCCCTCACGTCCTCCGCTGCGGATCGAAAATGTCGCGCAGGCCGTCGCCGAGCAGGTTGAAGCAGAACACGGCGATCATCAGCGCGAGGCCGGGGAACAGCGCGATCCACCATTCGCCGGAGACCATGAAGCTCGCGCCTTCGGCGACCATGATGCCCCATTCGGCGGTCGGCGGGCGGACGCCGAGGCCGATGAAGGACAGGCCGGCGGCGTTGAGGATGGCGTAGCCCATCGTCAGCGACATCTGCACGATCATGATCGGCATGATGTTCGGCAGGATATGCACCAGCAGGATCCGCATCTCGCTGTTGCCCGACAGCCGCGCCGCCATCACGAAGCCGGCGTCGCGGCGGACATTGGCTTCGGCGCGGGCGACGCGGGCGTAGAGCGGGAAGTTGACGATCGCGGTGGCGATGATGATGTTCTGCACGGTGTTGCCGAGCGCGGCGACGATGCCCATCGCCAGCACGAACAGCGGGAATGCCATGATCGTGTCGGCGATGCGGCCGACGATGCGGTCGGTCCAGCCGCCGAAATAACCGGCTGCGATGCCGGCGAGGCCGCCCATCAGGAAGACCAGCACGACCGAGGCGACGGCGATGAAGAGGTCAAGCCGGGTGGCGACTACAACGCGGCTGAAGATGTCGCGGCCGAGCTGGTCGGTGCCGAACCAGTTCGTCGCCGACGGCGGCTTCAGCGCCTGTGCGGTGTTGCTGGCCAGCGGGTCAAACGGCACGAGGTACGGGCCGAACAGCGCGGCGAATACGATCAGGACCAGGAGCCCGAAGGCGAAAGCGGTGACCCGGTTGTCGCCGAGCACGTAGCGCGTGTGCGCCAGCAAATCTCTCAGCGCAGAGCGGCGCGCCGGTCGGGTGGCCGAGGTCTCGCCGAGGGGAGGGGCGACGCTGGTCATGGTCATGCTCCTAGCCTTCCAGCCGCACGCGCGGGTCGATGACGCCGTAGAGAATATCGATCACCAGATTGAGCAGCACGTACATCACCGCCATGGTCAGCACGAAGCCCTGCACCGGCGCGAAGTCCGAGGCGATCAGCGCCTCGACCGCGTAGGAGCCGATGCCGGGCCAGGCGTACACCTTCTCGACCAGCACGTTGGCGCCGAGCAGGAACGAGAACACCATCGAGAGCGTGGTGATCACCGGCAGCATCGCGTTGCGGAACGCGTAGGTCATCGTCACCTTGCGCGGCGACAGACCGCTGGCGCGCGCGGTGCGGACGAAATCGGACGCCAGGATCGCCAGCATCGAGGCGCGCGTCATGCGGGCGATCGGCGCCAGCGAGAAGACAGCGAGCGTCGCCGCCGGCAGCAGCAGCTGGCTCAGCGCCGAGCGGAAGGTCTCGAAGTCCCGCGCGATCAGGCTGTCGATCAGATAGAAGCCCGTCACCGCGGTCGGGGCGCTGTAGAACACGTCGAGCCGGCCGAGCGGCGCCGGCGCCCACCCGAGCTTGAAGTAGAACACATAGACCAGCAGCAGGCCGGTGAAGAACACCGGCAGCGAGACGCCTGCGGTCGTGGTGACGCGGCACAGATGGTCGATCCACGACCCCGGTCGCGTCGCCGCCATGATGCCGAGCGGAATGGCGATGACGATGGCGATCGCAAGGCCGAGCAGCGTCAGCTCGGCCGATGCGGGCAGGCGGTTGCGGATCTCGGTGGCGACCGGCTGGCCGGTGGTCAGCGACTGGCCGAGATCGCCTTGCGCCAGCTCCGTGGTGTAGCGGACGAACTGCTCAGGCAGCGATTTGTCGAGCCCCAGCTTGCTGCGGATCTGTTCGATCGCCTCCTTGCTGGCCGCAGGGCCCGCGAAGTAAGCGGCCGGATCGCCGGGCAGGGCGCGGGTCAGCAGAAAGGTCACGATCACGACGCCGACCAGGCTCGGGATCGCGAACATCAGGCGCTTGCCGATCAGGGTGAGCATTGGGTCAGAGCCTCACGAACGTAGTCACGGCCAAAGTATCAGTGGATCGGCTCCCCTCTCCCTTGCGGGGAGGGGGGCGAGGGTGGGGGTCCCCAGGCACTGTGCCTGCGTCGCCCTCACCCCGACCCTCTCCCGCAAGCGGGAGAGGGAGGAGGCGTCACCCCTTCACCATTGTCCGGTAGTCGAGCCGGCGGTGGAACCAGTAAGCGAAACCGGAGACGTTCTTCTGCATCGCGACGTTGAGATAGGGCTGGTACAGCGGCACGCGCGGGATGTCGGTGAAAGCGAGGTCGACGAAGCCCTTGACGTCGCGGTCGTAGGTCGCGGTGTCGCCGGTCGCCGCGGCGATGCGGGACGAGTCGATCAGCTTGTCCATCTCGGGCGAGTCGTAGCCCATGGTGTTGAAGATCGACTTGCCGGAGTGATAGCACCAGTAGAAGAAGTATTCCGGATAATCGAGCCAGCCCGAGAAGATGTTGACGTAGAGCGGCATCACCTTCTTGTTCAGCTCGGTACGCCAATTGGCGCCCGGGATCTTGTTGATGGTGCAGCGGATGCCGATCTGCGCCAGGCTCTCCTGGATCAGGATGCACATCGGCTCGTTGACGCCGGCGAAGCCGAGGTCGAACGACAGCGTGGTGTCGAAGCCGTTCGCGTAGCCGGCTTCCGCCATCAGCGCCTTGGCCTTGGCCATGTCGGTGTTGTACTTGGTCGGCTGCGGCCATTTCACTTCGGTCGCCTTGTCGGCGGCGGCGCCGAACATCGGGTTGGCGAGGCCGAACATCACCGCGTCGATGATCTTTTGATACGGTACCGCATAGGCCACCGCCTCGCGCACCTTCGGATTGTTGAACGGCGGCTGGGTGACGTTCATGCCGAGATACTGGATGCCGTTGCTGATCGGCAGCGACACCACGTTGACCTTGCCGTCGCGCTTCATCTCGGCGAAGTCCTGGTTCGGCAGTTCGTAGGAGATGTCGGCATCGCCACGCTCCAGCAGCGCGCGGCGGTTGCCGGCCTGCGGCACCATCCGCCAGATCACGCGCTTGATTTTCGGCAGCGGGCCGCCGACCCACTTGTCGTTGCGCTCCATGATCACTTCGGTGCCGGCGGTCCACTTCACCACGCGATACGCGCCGGAGCCGGCGGTGTTCTGCTTGGTGTATTCGAGGCCCCACGGATCCTTCTCGCTGGCGTTCTTCTTCACCAGTTCGGAGTTGACGACGCAGGGCACGATCACCGCGAGATCCGGGATCGTCAGCCGGTCCTTCTTCAGGAAGTCGACCCGCACGGTGTGGTCGTCGACGATCACGAACTGCTCGGGCTTGGTCAGCGAGCCGGCGCTCATCTGGAAGGTCGGGAAGCCGCCGACGCTGACCGAGCGATCGAGCGACCACTTGACGTCCTTGGCGGTGACCGGCGTGCCGTCCTGGAAGGTGGCGTTCTTCTTCAGCTTGAAGGTCGCCGACATGTCGCCGATCACCATGTCGTCGGCGAGTTCGCCCTTGAACTTGTCCTTGTCGTAGTAGGGGACGCCGCCGGGGCCTTCCTTCATCTCGTGGGTGATCAGCCGGTCGTAGCAATTCCACGACACCTCGTAGCCCGGCACGTTGGTGCCGACGCCGTGGATGTCGAGATTGTTCGGTCCGCTTTCCGAGACCACCAGCAGGGACTCCGACCGGGCATCGGCCTTGGCGGCCGACCAGATCGCCGGCGCGGGCACCATGGCACCGGCGGCGAGGGCAGTGGCGGATTTGAGGAAGTCGCGACGCTTCATGAATGGCTCCGAGGCACGAGGGCGATCTCGGAACCAGTTTCGCAAGCTTCATGCCAGAGCGGGCTAGCGGCGCGAACTGACTGGCAAGCTTCTGTTCTTAAAGGAAAATATTGGAATGAGAGCGCTGACCTCCCGCTGGCGCGGAATTGCATGTTGCATACAATGCTTGTTCATTTGCCTAAATGATATGCAATCCGCATGGCTAGGCCGCCTGCTAAAAAGCAAAACGGCGGCGAGTGGAACCCGCCGCCGTTACTCTTTGTCCGTGGCGATGGCTTCAGTTCATCTTGGCCGGTTCGCGCGGAGCGGAGCTGTAGATCACCTGCTCGGCAACCGGCTTCGACTCGATGGCGCCGGCCGGGCGCACCAGCGGTCGCTGGCTGCGATAGACTTCGAAGGCGTACCAGGCTGCGACTGCGAGCGCGATCAGTCCGACCTGACTCGCCGGCAGCACCAGCGACAGCGCGATGAGCGCAACCGCGATGGTAGCCGCCTTCACGACGCTCTCACCGTCGGCGAACAGGCCGTTGAAGCGCTCCCAGTTCTCGCCCTTCCAGAACGGTGCGGTGAAACGATCCAGCCCGAACCGCGACCATGCGCCGACGAAGCCGAGCCTGCGAGCCCACATCAAGTACAAGGAGCCCGCGAAGGCGAGCAGCGAAATGACCGCGCCCACGGGGCCGGCAGCATAGCCGATCACCACGACCAGCGCGGCAGTAAATGCAATGATCCAGTATTGCATTGGGTTACCCTTCCACCTGCTTTGCAGGTGCCTTTCCAATTGATTCGTTTTGGCGGCATCAGCCGGCTCAAGTATGTGCTGAATTCTGTGTATTCGCCGCAAAAAAATTGAATGCTAATCGTTGGCGAGACTAGCCTTTTGGCTAGAGGTAACTGGATGCAGTTAGTCGGACTAATTCGGTGCGTGTCGGGCAGATAGCTGATGCAGGTCGATGCGCGGTCGTTGGATGCGCGATGATGGTGACGTCTGCTCAGCGGCCTTTACCGCTCGCTCGGCTGGGGAGACGTTGCCCGGAGCGGCGCGCTCTCTGCCGCCGCGATCTTGGCATCCCGCAGGCGCTTGACGTCTCGACTCGCCATAAACGGCATGCCCAGCTTGCGGGCCTTCACTTGAACCGACGATCGCGCTCGCTTCAGGGCCGCGGCGGCACGGACGGCCGAAGCTCCGCTGGCGATCAGTTCCTTGAGGCGCTCGACCTGCTCGTCGTCCCACGGCCGGCACGCGTTGGTCTTCGCTGACATCGGCATTGCTTCAGTCCCTCGCTGGCTGGGCGCCCGGCGACGATGTCCGCACAGGCTTCGATTGCAGTGACGTGATCCCCGGGCGGCGGGCGCGACGTCGCGTCCGCACGCGACGCATCGTCGCGGCATCCCGACCCCGGGTTCGAAAACCAATTTCGTGTTCGTTCGAAAGTTCCGTTAGAGCCAGCCGGATGCCCGCGCGGTAATCGGTCCGGAGCCTGCCTGCTCTCGTCGCAAACCTGTCATCTACCGCCGATAGGTGAAGCGCATGCCGCCACGGGCGACCTTCTTCGACCTGCTCATTCGGGGACCATCATGAGGCTTGTTCGTCTCGCTTCGGCGTTGTTCGCGCTGTCGCTGATCACCGTTGCGGCGCCGGCGAAGGCCGCCGACGTGATCTGCTACAACTGTCCGCCGCAATGGGCCGACTGGGCGTCGATGCTGAAGGCGGTCAAGGTCGATCTCGGCTACGACATCCCGTTCGACAACAAGAATTCCGGCCAGGCGTTGTCGCAACTGCTCGCCGAGAAGGCCAATCCGGTCGCCGACATCGGCTATTTCGGCGTCAATTTCGGTATCAAGGCGAAATCGCAGGGTGTGACGCAGCCGTACAAGCCGGAGCACTGGGACGAAGTTCCCGCCGGCCTGAAGGATCCCGACGGCGACTGGACGGCGATCCACTCCGGCACGCTCGGCCTGTTCGTCAACGTCGACGCGCTCGGCGGCAAGCCGGTGCCCGCCTGCTGGAAGGACCTGCTGAAGTCCGACTACAAGGGCATGGTCGGTTATCTCGATCCGCCGTCTGCCGCGGTCGGATTCGTCGGCGCCGTCGCCGTCAATCTCGCGCTCGGCGGCAGCGATGCCGACTTCTCGCCGGCGATCACCTTCTTCAAAGGCCTGCACGGCAACGAGGCGATCGTGCCGAAGCAGACGTCCTATGCGCGCGTGGTGTCGGGCGAAATTCCGATCCTGCTCGACTACGACTTCAACGCCTATCGGGCGAAGTACACCGAGAAGGGCAATTTCGCCTTCGTGATCCCGTGCGAGGGCTCGGTGGTGTTTCCCTATGTGGTGTCGCTGGTGAAGGATGCGCCCGACGCCGACAAGGCCAAGAAGGTGATGGACTATCTGCTGTCGGACAAGGGGCAGGCGATTTGGACCAACGCTTATCTGCGCCCGGCACGGCCGATCGAACTGCCGGCCGAGGTCAAGGCGAAGTTCCTGCCGGACAGCGATTACGCGCGCGCCAAGAGTGTCGATTGGGCCAAGATGGAAGCGGCGCAGAAGGCGTTCACCGACCGCTATCTGGCGGAGGTCCGTTGACGATGAAGATTGCTCCGGAGACTGCCGGCCGGGGCGTCCGCGTCTGATGTCGCAGCGATCTTTCTCGCTGGCCTGCCTGTCGCCTCTGCTGGTCCTGACTGCAGCGTTCTTCCTCCTGCCGATGGCCAAGCTGATCGTGGTCGGCGCCGAAGGACCGCAGGGCGTGGCCGGCTATCTGGCGATCGTGCTGGAGCCGCGCTATCGCGCGACGCTGATCAACACCGTGTTGCTCGCCACCGCGACCACGCTGGCGACGTTGGTGATCGCCACCATTGCGGCCATCTTCCTGCAGCGGCATCGATTCCCCGGCCGCGCCGTGCTGGTGGCGATGCTGACCTTTCCGCTGGCGTTTCCCGGGGTGGTGATCGGCTTCCTGATCATCCTGCTCGCAGGGCGGCAGGGCGTGATCGGCGATCTGACGCGCCTCGTCACCGGCACCAAGCTGGTGTTCGCCTATTCGATCTGGGGCCTGTTCCTCGGCTATCTATACTTCTCGATCCCGCGGGTGATCCTCACCATCATGGCGGCGGTGCAGAAGCTCGATCGCGGCCTCGAGGAGGCGGCGCGCTCGCTCGGCGCCAGCCCTTGGGCAGTGCAGCGCGACGTCGTGCTGCCGGCGCTGGTGCCGGCCTTCATCGCCTCCGGCGCGATCGCGTTTGCGACCGCCATGGGTGCGTTCGGCACGGCTTTCACGTTGGCGACGAATATCGATGTGTTGCCTATGCTGATCTACACCGAGTTCACCCTGGCGGCGAACTTCGCCACCGCCGCGTCGCTGTCGGTCGGGCTCGGCCTGATCTCCTGGGCGATGCTGGCGCTGGCGCGCTCGCTCAGCGGCGGCACCGTCGCGGCGACCGGCTAGCCGATGCGTGATCGCCTGATCTTCACGGCTCAATTGCTGTTCACGCTGCTGGTCGCGGCGTTCCTGGTTGTGCCGGCGCTGCTGTCGATTTCCGCCGGCGTCACGGTGAATTACTTTCGCGGCATCTCGTCGGGGCTGACGCTGCAATGGGTCGCGCAGGTCTGGGAGCTTTATGCCGACACGATCGGGTTGTCGTTCGTGATCGCGCTCGCGACGCTCGCGGTGACGCTGGTGGTCGGCGTGCCCGCGGCCTACGCGTTGCATGTCCGCGGCGGCCGGCTGTCGCGGCTGGTCGAGGAAGTGATCACTCTGCCGCTGGCGATTCCGGGGCTGGCGATTGCGCTGGCGCTGCTGCTGGCCTATGGCGGCTTCGGCGCATTCCGTCGCTCCTGGCTGTTCATTCTCGCCGGCCATGTGGTCTTCACCATGCCGTTCATGGTGCGCTCGGTGATGGCGGTTTTCGCCACCATCGACATCCGCACGCTCGACGAAGGCGCGGCCTCGCTCGGCGCCTCGCCGCTGCGGCGCTTCGTCGAAGTGATCGTGCCGAATGCGATGCCGGGCATTCTGGCAGGCGCGCTGATGGTGGTGACGCTGTCGCTCGGCGAATTCAATCTCACCTGGATGCTGCATACGCCGCTGACCAAGACGCTGCCGGTCGGTCTCGCCGACAGCTACGCGTCGATGCGACTTGAAGTCGCGTCCGCCTACACGCTGATCTTCTTCATCATGATCGTGCCGTTGCTGGTGGCGATGCAACTGCTGGCCGAACGGGAGCCGAAATCATGAAGGCTGATGCCGGGCACGGCGTCTCGGTGCGGATCGAGGCCTGTGGCAAGACCTTTGCGGACGGCACGCGGGCGCTCGAACCGGCGACGCTGGACATCGCGCGCGGCGAGACGCTGGTGCTGCTCGGTCCGTCCGGCTGCGGCAAGACCACGATGCTGAGGATCATCGCCGGGCTGGAACAGCCGGACCGCGGCGGCCGGGTGCTGTTCGACAACGCCGACGTCACCGCGGTGCCGATCGAGAAGCGCAATGTCGGCATGGTGTTTCAATCCTACGCACTGTTCCCCAACATGACGGTGGCCGAGAACATCGGCTACGGGCTGAAGATCCGCGGCACGGCGAAGCGGGATCGCGCCGCCCGGGTCGCCGAGCTGGTGGCGCTGACCAACATCACTGGATTGGAAGACCGCCGCATCGATCAGCTCTCCGGCGGTCAGCGCCAGCGTGTCGCGCTCGCCCGTGCGGTGGCGATCCGGCCCGCGGTGCTGCTGCTCGACGAACCGTTGACCGCGCTCGACGCCGCGCTGCGCGACCGGCTGCGCGGCGAACTCGACCGGCTGCTGCGCTCGCTCGGGATCACCACCATCTACGTCACCCATGATCAGGCCGAAGCGATGGCGCTCGGCGACCGCATCGTGGTGATGAGCAAGGGCGCGATCGCGCAGATCGGCGCGCCGCGCGAGATCTATTTTCGGCCGGTCAGCCGCTTTGTGGCCGAGTTCGTCGGCGCCGCCAATATCCTCGAAACCGAGATCGCCGACGGCCAGCTTCGCCTGCCGGGCGGTACTCTGGCAGTGGCCGACGGCGTGACACGACCTCGCGCGGTCGCGATGATCCGGCCCGAGACGATCGGCCTCGTCGCGCCCGACGCGGCGACGCTTGCCGGCCGGGTCGACAGCGTCAGCTTCATCGGCGATCGCCAGCGGGTCGTGGTGTCGGGCGCAGCCGATAAGCCGCTGACGATCGAAGCCCCGAACGGGACGACGATCCGCGCCGGCGACATGGTCGGGCTCGCGGTCGCGCCGGAGGCGATCCGGCTGTTGCCGGACGCAGTGTAAACGACAGGGAAAGACAATGACTGAGAGGCCCATCCTGATTGCGCAGATCTCCGACCTGCATATCAAGGCGCCCGGCAGCCTCGCTTACGGCAAGGTCGACACCGCACGGGCGTTGGAGCGGTGCGTCGCAGCGCTCAATGCACTGGCGCCTCGGCCTGATCTCGTGGTGATTTCCGGCGACCTCGCCGATACGCCGACCGAGGACGAGTATGCGCATCTGGCGCGATTGCTGGCGCCGCTCGCGATTCCCTTCGTCGCCATCCCCGGCAATCACGATTCTCGCGACCTGATGCGACGCTGCTTCGCGCAGCCGCTGTTCCCGGCCGAGGGTGCGCTCAATCAGTTACAGCCGGTCGGCGCTCTCGACGTCGTGCTGCTCGACTCGAGCGTACCCGGGCAGCCGCACGGCGAACTCGACGCGGCGACGCTGCAATGGCTCGACGCCATCCTGTCGTGCTCCGATCAGCGACCGGCGTTGTTGTTCCTGCACCATCCGCCGTTCCGCACCGGCATCTGGCATATGGACAGGCAGAACCTGCGCAATGCGGCGGAGTTCGCCACGATCGTCGAGCGCTATCCGTGGGTCAGGCTGATCGCAGCCGGTCATGTCCATCGTGCCACGCTGACGCAGTTCGCCGGCGTGCCGGCGACGATCTGCCCGGCGCCCAATCATGCCGTGGCGCTCGATCTCGGCGAACTCATCGAGCCCTCGTTCCGAGTCGAGCCGCCGGCCTTCCATCTGCATGCGTGGTTCGCGGCGGACGGCTTCGGAGATCTCGTCAGCCATCAGGTCCCGATCGGTGACTTCGAAGGTCCGCATCCCTTCTTCGGTCCCGACGGCAAGCTGTTGTGAGTTCCGCCTTCGTCGATCGGCGCGCGCATCGACGGGCACGGCGAACGCGATCGAGACTTCCACGAAAGCGAGAATATCCCGGAACGAAGTCTCAGCTGAACCTTTGATTGATCTTGAACAAGAGGTCAAAGGATGCCGGATTTGGTGAGCAGCAGACCGGTCGTGCTGGTCGTCGAAGACGAAGCGCTTCTACGAATGAACGCCGTCGACATCGTGCAGGAAGCTGGGTTTGCCGTGCTCGAAGCCAGCACCGCAGACGAGGCGATCCATATCCTGGAGACGCGCGATGATATCTGCGTGGTCTTCACCGACATCCAGATTCCCGGGTCGATGGACGGGTTGAAGCTCGCGCGCGCGGTTCGCGGGCGCTGGCCGCCGATCCAGATCATCGCGACCTCTGGACGGGTGCGCGTGTCAGGAGACGAGTTGCCGGACGGTGGTCGTTTCCTGCCCAAGCCCTACACCACCCATCAGGTCACCCGGCTGCTACTCGAACTCACCTCTTGAGGCCATAGCTCTCGAGACCGCAGCCAGGCGGGCTGTTATTTTGCACTGCAGCGATCGTCTGCTGTCGAAAATTTAATCCATCTCATTCTAAACGATGATCTTTCCGCGCTACAGTCACGACCCAAATGGAGTCTGTGAAAGGGGCCCGCAGGGATTGTCGATGAAACGACCTTTGACCGTGCTTTTGGGACTGAGCGCCGTCGCTACCGCGGCGTACTTTACCTTCAGCCATTGGGCCATTCGGCATGAGAATCTGACCTTCTACGACGAGGCGCGACGCCGTCCGGTCGCGGTCGACCTGGCGGTGCGGCGCGATGCGGAGATGAAGGCGGAAGCCGGCCTGTCGACGCTGCCGGTTGCGATCGTCAGCCACGGCAACACCGTGAAGAACTCGGAATACTCGTTCCTTGCGAACGTGCTTGCCGCGCGCGGCTATCTGGTCGCCAGCATCCAGCACGATCTGCCGACCGACGCGCCGCTGATGACAACGCAGGGATCGCTCTATGTCGGCCGGCTCAAGGTCTATGAGCGCGGCGAGAAGAACATCTTCTTCGCGATCCACGAGTTGAAGAAGCTGGTGCCGGGCGCCGACTACGATCATCTGACGCTGGTCGGCCATTCCAACGGCGGTGACATCTCGATGTTCTTCGCCCAGCAGCATCCGGAAATGGTTCGGCGGGTGGTGACGCTCGACAATCTGCGGGTGCCGTTCGTCACTTCGGGCGCCGCCAAGATCCTGTCGTTCAGATCCGAGGACCCGCACTTCAAGACCGACCCCGGCGTGCTGCCGGACTCCAAGGTCGCCAAGCAGGCCGGGATCGAGATCGTCGACACCGGGGCGCAGCATAACGAACTCAGCGATCGCGGGCCGGAGAGCGTCAAGTCGCGCATCCAGGCGACGCTGGACCAGTTCCTCTCGGAGCCGGCCAACAGCAAGGTCAGCCCGATCGACCCGAGGATCCTGCACAACGATCCACGCGCGATGGGCCCATAGCGGCCTCGTTGCGCCTTTCTCGAGGTATTCGTCGGACCGAACCGCTGCGGCCTTGACGACCGCGGCCGGGCAGGCGAGGGATCGCGTCTGGTCCGAGTGATGGAGTGCGAAATGGCTGGGGACGTGAGCCCGCTTGCGGGCAAGACCATCGATCCGAACAGACTGGTCAACGTGCCGCGGCTGGTGACCGCCTATTTCGCCGGAAAGCCGGACCCGAGCGTGCCCGGCGAGCGCGTCGCTTTCGGAACCTCCGGGCATCGCGGCTCCGCCTTCAACAACGCCTTCAACGAGGACCACATCGTCGCGGTGAGCCAGGCGGTGTGCGACTATCGTCGCGGTGCCGGCACCACGGGGCCGTTGTTCATTGGCATCGACACCCACGCGCTGGCCGAGCCGGCGCTGGCGAGCGCGCTGGAAGTGTTCGCCGCCAACGGCGTCGAGGTGATGATCGATGCGAACGGCGGCTACACGCCGACCCCGGTGATCTCGCACGCCATCCTCACCCACAACCGCGGCCGCAGCAGCGGCCTCGCCGACGGCGTGGTGGTGACGCCCTCGCACAATCCGCCGGAGGACGGCGGCTTCAAATACAATCCGCCGAACGGCGGCCCGGCCGACACCGACATCACCGCGGTGGTCGAGAAGGCGGCCAATGCGCTGCTTGCCGACGGGCTGAAGGGCGTCAAGCGCATCCCCTATGCGCGGGCGCTCAAGGCCGACAACGTTCATCGCCGCGACTACGTCACGCCCTATGTGGAAGACCTCGCCAACGTCGTCGACATGGAGGCGATCCGCGCCTCCGGCGTGAAGGTCGGCATCGATCCGCTCGGCGGCGCGGCGGTGCATTACTGGCAGCCGATCATCGAGCGCTACAAGATCGACGCCACCATCGTCAGCGACGCGGTCGACCCGACCTTCCGCTTCATGACGGCGGATTGGGACGGCAAGATCCGGATGGACTGCTCGTCGCCTTATGCGATGGCACGGCTGATCGGGATGCGCGGCGACTTCGACGTCGCCTTCGCCAACGACACCGACGCCGACCGCCACGGCATCGTCACCCGCTCCAGCGGGCTGATGAATCCCAATCATTATCTGTCGGTGGCGATCTCCTATCTGTTCGCGCATCGGCCGGAATGGGGCGCCGCCGCTGCGATCGGCAAGACCGCGGTGTCGAGCGCGATGATCGATCGCGTCGCCGCCAAGATCGGCCGCAAGGTGGTCGAAACGCCGGTCGGCTTCAAATGGTTCGTCGACGGCCTGATCGGCGGCAGTTTCGGCTTCGCCGGCGAGGAGAGCGCAGGCGCCTCGTTCCTGCGGCGCGACGGCACGGTGTGGACCACCGACAAGGACGGCGTCATCCTTGGCCTGCTCGCGGCGGAGATCACCGCGGTGATGAAGGCCGATCCGGGTGAGATCTATCAGCGCCTCACCGCCGAACTCGGCGCGCCGTTCTACGCGCGGATCGATGCGCCCGCCAACGCTGCGCAGAAGGCGCTGTTCAAGACGCTGACGGCCGAGAAACTCGGTATCAAGCAACTCGCCGGCGAACCGGTCACCGCGACGCTGACCAAGGCGCCTGGCAACAATCAGTCGATCGGCGGCGTCAAGGTGACCACGGCCAACGGCTGGTTCGCCGCGCGCCCGTCCGGAACCGAGGACGTCTACAAGATCTACGCCGAGAGCTTCGTCAGCGCCGACCACCTCAAGCGCATTCAAGACGAAGCCCAGTCCGCCCTGAGCGCAATGTTCGCCGCAGGTTGATCTGCGACAACGTCGGAACCGGGACGGTAGCCGATCGTCGGCGAGCAAAACGTCTCCGCGTCTCTCCGTCATTGCGAGCGAAGCGAAGCAATCCAGCTCTATGCACTGAGCTGGATTGCTTCGTCGCTTCGCTCCTCGCAATGACGCGGTGAGGCAATACGTGGGCATCTCTCTTGACCGGCTGGACCGAATTCATCGCCGCCTTCGCGCTGTTCCTGCTCAGCCACGCGCTGCCGGCGCGGCCGGCGGTGCGGGCGAGGCTGGTCGGCGCGCTGGGCGAGGGCGGCTTCCTCGCCGCCTACAGCATCGAGTCCCTGCTCGTGCTGACGTGGCTGATCGTTGCGGCCGGACGGGCGCCGTTCGTCGAGCTGTGGCCGTTCGAACGCTGGCAGATGTGGGCACCAAACTTAGCGCTGCCGCTGGCCTGCCAACTCGCCGCGTTCGGCGTCGGTGCCGCCAATCCGCTGTCGTTCGGCGGCGATCCGCGCAAGCACTTCGATCCCGAGCATCCCGGCATTGTCGGCGTCGTGCGGCACCCACTGTTGTGGGCGATCGGCCTCTGGGCCGCCGCGCACGTCGTGCCGAATGGCGACCTCGCACACGTCGTGCTGTTTGGCTTCTTCGCGCTGATCGCGGTCATCGGCATGACGATCATCGATCGACGCAAGCGTCGGCAACTCGGCGCCGACACCTGGGCGCGCCTCGCCGCCCGCACTTCGTTCTGGCCGTTCGCCGCGCTAATCACCGGCCGCTTCCGCCCGGACCTTCGCAGGATCAGCCCGCTCCGCGTCGGCATCGGCATCGTCGCCTGGCTGTCGCTGCTGCTGCTGCATCCGTACGTGATCGGCGTCTCGCCGCTGCCGTAACCTCCGTCATTGCGAGGAGCGGAGCGACGAAGCAATCCAGCTCAGTGCACTGAGCTGGATTGCTTCGCGGAGCCTGTCATCGGGCGGCGCTTTGCGCCGACCCGTTGGCTCGCAATGACGCTGAGGCGGTGTTACCCGCCAATCGTTCGCGAGTTTGTGCTGGCACAAATAGGCTGCGGTCCGGCGGCTTACACAGGAGGGGCCGGCGGAAGGTCGCCGGTTAATCCGGTGAACGCCATGAGCAGCACGACAGCCCAATCCGCCGCGCCGAAGCGCAAGCCGGTGCCGCGTACGCGCTCGCACATCGGCTGGACCGTGCTGTCCGCCGGCTTTCGTCCGTTCTTCATGCTCGGCGCTCTGTTCGCGGCCGTCGCGGTGCTGCTGTGGCTGCCGGTGTATCATGGCGAGCTGACGCTGCAGACTGCGTTCGCGCCGCGTGACTGGCACGTCCATGAGATGCTGTACGGCTATCTGCCGGCGGTGATCACCGGCTTCCTGCTCACGGCGATCCCGAACTGGACCGGACGCCTGCCGCTGCAGGGAAAGCCGCTGCTGACCCTGGTGCTGATCTGGTTCGCCGGCCGGCTGTGCGTGATATTCTCGGCCGACACCGGCTGGCTGGTCACGCTGCTGGTCGATGCGAGTTTCCTGCTGGCGGTCGCGCTCGCCGCGGCGCGCGAGATCGCGGCCGGCAAGAATTGGCGCAACCTCAACGTCGTCGCACTGCTGTCGCTTCTGCTGATCGGCAACGTCGCGTTCCACCTTGAGGCGCATTTCAACGGAGCAGCCGATTACGGCATCCGCGCCGGCATCGCGGTGGTGATCATGCTGATCGCGCTGATCGGCGGCCGCATCACGCCGAGCTTCACCCGCAACTGGCTGGTGCGCGAGAATCCCGGCCGGCTGCCGGTGCCGTTCAACAAGGTCGACATGGTGATCCTCGGCTTCAGCGCCGCGACGCTGCTGCTGTGGATCGCGTGGCCGGAAGGCGCGCTTACCGGATCGGCGCTGGCGATGGCCGGTGTGCTGCATCTGGTGCGGCTGGCGCGCTGGGCCGGTGATCGCACGCTGCGCGACCGGCTGCTGCTGGTGCTGCATGTCGGTTACTTGTTCGTGCCGCTCGGCTTCCTGCTCGGTGCCTGCGCGGCGTTCGGACTGGCGCCCGCCAGCGCCGGCATTCATGCCTGGATGGTCGGCGGTGCCGGCATCATGACGCTGGCGGTGATGACCCGCGCGTCGCTCGGCCACACCGGGCAGAAGCTGCAAGCCTCGCCGGCGACGCAGGCGGTGTACCTGGCCGCGCTGGTCGCGGTGGCGGCGCGGATCGGCGCAGCGCTGGCGCCGGCCTGGAGCGATCCGCTGCTGCATGTCGCGGCGCTCGGCTGGTCCGTCGCCTTCCTCGGCTTCGCCCTCAGCTACGGCCCGACGCTGCTCGCGCGCGGCAAGCTTCACTGAGTTCGACTTCTTTCCAAAAGCAAAGGATGACTTGCCATGACCGAAGCCGCGACCGCCGCCGAGCGTGTTCTCGACGTCCGCCAGATCCCGCATCAGCAGCGCCACGAAATCATCCCGCGGCTGTTCGACAATCTGCAGTCGGGCCAAAGCATGCAGATCGTGGTCGACCACGACCCGCGGCCGCTGAAACACTTCTTCGAGGCGGTGCACGGCGACGATTGCCAGTGGACCTATCTGGAAGAAGGCCCCGACTTGTGGCGGGTGCAGCTGCGCCGGGCGGCGTAGCGAGCGGCATCCATCGGTGGATTGAGGGGATGTGGGGTTTCCACAGGCACTGACCCTCATCCTTAGAGACCGGCCGGAAACTCTGTCCGAGAAACGCGGCCTTGAATTCGTCATTGCGAGGAGCGAAGCGAAGAAGCAATCCAGGAAGGCCCAATTCGTGGCCTCTGGATTGCTTCGCTCCGCTCGCAATGACGGAGAACGCAGCTGATTTTGCTGCACTAGCTTCCAGCCAGGCTCTGAGGAGCCCCCGCATCTCGAAGCATGTGGCCACGCAGTGCCTGCGGCTCATGGTTCGAGACGGCGCTACGCGCCTCCTCACCATGAGGTTGTGGTTGTGGCACAAGCCTCACCACGGGCTTCGCTAACTTCCAGAGAGCTTAGCTCACACCAAGCCCCGCCAGTTCCTCCTCCGAATAACCGGCTTCGGTGAGCACCGCGCGGGTATGTTGCCCAAGCGTGGCGACTTGTGGCGTCGGCGCCGGATTGCCTTGCGACAGCCGGAACGGCTGGTTGAGCACCTTGAACGCGCCGGCGCCGTCTTCGACTTCCGCAAACGCCTGGCGATGCGCGGTTTGCGGGTCGGCCATCGCTTCGGCCACGGTACGATAGGCGGAGCAGGGCACGCCGTATTTGTCGAGCGCGGCGAGGCATTGCTGCGAGGTCAGCGTTCGCGACCATGTCTCCATGATGTCCATCAGCTCGGCCCAGTGTTCGCGGCGGTGGTGATATTCGGCGAAGCGGGGGTCGGTGATCAGTTCGGGATGGCCGCCGGCCTGCATGAAGCTGCGGAACGATTTCTCGCTGGCGATTGCGATCATCACATAGCCGTCGGCAGTCTCGACCGGGCCGAATTGCGGGCGCGATTGTTTCTTGATCGGGAATTGCGCGCTCTGCATCTCGTTCAGCGTCAGGCTCAGCATCGACTCCAGCATCGACACGTCGATATGCTGGCCCTCGCCGGTGGACATGCGCTGATACAGCGCCGACGCGATCGCCCCATACGCATAGACGCCGGACACGACGTCGGCGAGATAGATGCCGCAATAGTCCGGTTGGTCGCGGTTCGGTTGATAGGCGAGGTGGGCGAGATCGTAACCGGACGCCGCGTGGATCGCCGGCGCATAGGCGGGCAGTTCGGCCGAGGGACCGGTCTGGCCGTAGCCTGAGATCGAGCAGTAGATCAGTTTGGGATTGATCGCGCGCAGCGACGCGTCGTCCAGCTTCAGCCGCTGCATCACGCCGGGGCGGAAATTCTCCACCAGCACGTCGGCGGTCGCCACCAGCCGCTGCACCGCAGCGCGGCCCTCGGCGGATTTGAGGTCGAGCACCACGCTCTTCTTGCCGACATTGAGCTGGCCGAACGCAGTGCTGTAGCCGTCGCGCACCGGCGGCCGGTTCCGCATGGTGTCGCCGTCGCTGGATTCGATCTTGATCACCTCGGCGCCCATGTCGGCGAGCATCCGGGTGCAGTGCGGGCCGGCGATGGTGGTCGAGAAATCCAGAACGCGGAGCCCCGCGAAAGCGCTCGCGCGCGGCGTTGCGGTCTGCTGGTCGGCAGTCATTCAGTTCCTCCCGCTGTCGTCTCGTTCATCCGCGACGGCGTCACGGCGAGACGTTGGTTCGACAGGGAGAGGCTAGCGGCTCGCGCCGACGCGGGCAAATTCGCGATCGCGGCCGCCCTATGGGTCCGACAGCCAGCCCATGCTGAGCGCGAAGCGCACCACTTCGACGCGGTTGTGGAAGCCCAGCTTGGCCATGCCGCGGGCCTTGTAGGTCTCGACGCTCTTGGCGCCGATCTGCAGCTTGGCCGCGATGGTCTTGTTGCTGTGGCCGACGGCGGCGAGGCGCAGCACCTCGATCTCCCGGGTGGAGAGGTCGGAGACCGCGCTGTGCTCGTCGCCGTTCTGGATGTGCGGCGCGGTGCGGCCGATGGCGCGCCCGGCGATCGCCGGATCGAGATAGATGCCGCCGGTGCCGACCGCGTGAATGCCGCGGATCAATTCGTCGGTGGCCGAGCGCTTCAGCACGTAGCCGGAGACGCCGAGATCGAGCAACTGCCGCAAGTAAGCGCCGTCTTCGTGCACGGTCAGCACCAGCACGCGGCATTCCGGGCAGGCGGCGAGAAATTTCCGCGCCACCTCGATGCCGTTGAGGCCGGGCATCGACAGATCGAGCACGGCGACGTCGGGTCTCAGTTCGATCGCGCGGCGCAGCGCGTTCGGGCCGTCGCTGGCTTCGCCGACGATCTCGATCGCCGGGTCGCCGGCGACGAGCGCCTTCATGCCGCTGAGCACGACCGGATGATCGTCGGCGAGGAAGACGCGCAGTCTGGAAGGGGCTTGCTGGTCCATCGGAGCTGCTTCCATGGTTACAACGGAATTCGTGCGAACAGAGCGGTGCCCTTGCCGGGCGCGGATTCGATTTCGAGCGAGCCGCCGACCAGCGTCAGCCGCTCGCGGATGCCGAGCAGGCCGAGTCGCTGGGGCGGGCGGTCGGCGTCGGGATTGACGAAGCCGCGACCGTCGTCTTCGACCACCATCGTCACCTGCTGATCGGTCAGGCGCAGGATGACGCTGACATGCGTCGCGGCCGCGTGGCGGACGATGTTGGTGAGCGCTTCCTGCAGCACGCGATACAGCGTGGTCTCGATCGCCGGCGGCAGCCGGCGGTCGCCGAGCGTCATGTGCAGGTCGAACTGCACCTGCGCTTTCTCGCTCCAGGCGTCGAGCAGATGCTGGATCGCGGTCTGGATGCCGAGATCGTCGAGCGCGGTCGGGCGGATTTCCCAGGCGAGCCGGTTGACCTGGCGGCCGATATCGGCGGTCAGCGTCTTCATTCCGGCGACGCGGTCCTGCAGTTGCGCGTTGTCGGGCGCGGCCTGTCCCAAATTCTCGAAGCCGAGTTGCAGCAGCGTCAGCGACTGGCCGAGCGTGTCGTGCAGTTCGCGCGCGATCCGCAGCCGTTCGGCTTCCTGATCCTCGACGGTTCGCCGCAGCACCTGCGACAGATCGGCTTCCACCGACACTCGCCGTCTGGTTTCTTCTTGCAGCGTCTGGGCGACGTCCTGCGAGCGGCGCAAGCCGAACTCGACCTGCCGCATCAGCTGCTCCTGCAGCAGCCGCGCCGATCTACGCTCGCGGGCGATGCCGTCGATCCGGCGCAGCACGACTTCGAGCAACGACAGCCGCAGCCGGTGCGCCGCCTCGATCTCCGATCCGAGCCACGGCTCGGCATGCAGGCGCACCGATTCCTGCCACGCCGCGAAGCTGCGCCGCGGTGTCAGCAGTTCGCCGCTCGGGCCGACGCCCACCGGCTTGTGCGGATTGCCGGCCCAGGTGACGGTGCGGATCACCTCCGGCCGGAACCACAGTACGTAGTCGCGCGGCGTTTTCGACAGCGACAGCGCGAGCAGGCCGCTGGCGCGATCGGCGTAAGCTGTCGCCGGCTCGTAGATCAGCGGCAGGCTATCGGTGTGGAAGATGCCGTCGCTCGAATTGGCGCCGAGCCAGGCTATCAGCGCTTCGGTTTCGGCCGCATCCGGCGTGACGCCGAGGCCGGTGAACTGGCCATCGATCCACAGGCCGACGCCAGTCGCGGGAATGAAGTCGAGCAGGTTCGGATGAAACCGGATCAGCCCTTCAGCGAGGTCGGATTCCTGGCTCATCCGCGTCACCAGCTCTTCGTGGATGCGCGTGCTGCGCAGCCGCGCCTCGAGCTGTTCGGCGGCGATCTTGGCTTCGAGCTGCGACGACGCCATCTCGGCGAACATCTCGCACGACTCGCGCATGCGGTACGGCAGGTAGCGCGGCGAGCCGTGATGGCAGGCGATCAGTCCCCACAGCCTGCCGTGCTGAATCAGCGACAGCGACATCGACGCCACGACGCCCATATGGGCGAGATACAGCCGGTGCACCGGGGAGATGCTGCGGATCACGCTCTGGCTGAGGTCGAGCGGCTGCCCCGTCCGCGGATCGACCGTGGGGACGATCGGCGCCGGCGCGTAGCGGGCGTCGGGAATCGCGCGGATCCAGTTGCTGAGATACAGCGCGCGGGCCTGCTTGGGGATATCGGACTCCGGATAGCGCAGGCCGAGAAAGCTCTCGACGCCGGCGGCGCGGGATTCGGCGATCACTTCGCCGCTGCCGTCGGTGCCGAAGCGATACACCATCACCCGTTCGAAGCCGGTGACGGCGCGCACTTCGTCGACCACCGCCTGACAGAACGCCTGCGTGCCGTCCGCACGCTGCACGTGGCGGATCATCGACTGCACCAGCGCCAGGGAGTTATCGGGCGCAGCTTCCCGTCGTGGGTCGAACTCCAGCACCAGCAGGCCGGACGCCTGATGCACGACGACGTCCACCATCGCCGCGTCGGGCGGGTTGAGTGTGAACGCATGCAGCGGCCGTTCGAGTTTGCGATCCGGGCCGAGCAGCGCGCGGATCTTGCCGATCTGATCGGCCGACAGCAGCGTCGCCACGGAGGTGCCGGGCAGGCGCTCGGCCGGGACGCCGAATAGTGGCGTCGTGTCACCGGCGGCGTGGATCACCTGCAGATCTTCGGGCGCCAGCGCCAGCAATGCGCCGTGAGGCTGGATCGAGCCGGGAAGATGAATCGCCTCACGCTCACATCCGGCCTGGCCGGGCGCGTCGAAATTTGCGACTATCATTTCGGCGACGTTGTCAATGCCGGACTGCATCACATTTTACTCAATTTTCCGTGTCCGGGAGTCGTCGGACCGGTTTGAGGATGTCCGGTATGACACGGACACCCCTCAGTGTCATGTTAAATTGACAAAGATGTGTGTCAGGATCATCTTACAATCACTCGGATGTGATCGAAAAGGGTGATGAGCCCAGATCACCCGGGTCTGGGCGAGCCCCGCATCGGTTCCGCGTCCCAGCGCCAAGTCCTCTTGAAGTTGACGGCGCGGACGGGTGACGAGGCCACCAAAGGAAAGATGCTGAGACCAACGAACTCCGTTCGGCGTAGCAGCGAAAACTACCTACGTGCGGGTTCAGCACGAAACTGATCGAAAGTCTCTTAGGAGGTTTTTACTATGGCAGACGATCCCAACAAGGTCTGGCCGACTGGCCTGACGATCGCGGAATCGGAAGAGCTCCACAAGCACGTCATCGACGGTACGCGCATTTTCGGCGCGATCGCGATCGTCGCGCACTTCCTGGCGTATGTTTACTCGCCCTGGCTGCACTAAGGAGTATCTAAGATGAATCAAGGTCGCATTTGGACTGTCGTGAAGCCGACCGTCGGCCTGCCGCTCCTGCTCGGCAGCGTCACCGTGATCGCCATCCTCGTTCACTACGCCGTGCTGTCGCACACCACCTGGTTCCCGAAGTACTGGAACGGTAAGACTGCGGCGATCGAGAGCTCGGTCACCATCGGCTAATTGCAGCTTCTCTCGAAGCTGTGTGGCTGGACCGGGATCCAAGGGTCCCGGTCGCTTGCTTTGTAGCCGGGGTGAATCGCGGCGGCGGTTTGATCTGCCGCAGTTCGTCTCCGGCCGCAAAGTGGTGCTGTTCGTTCGGGTCGCCGTTCGTTCGGTCACGCTGACCAACGTCGCCGGCCTCTCGCAAGCTGGATTTGCTGGACGATGAACACAGTCAGCCAAAAGATGATGAAGGTCTGGGCCTCGCTGGGGCCTCGCTTTCTGCCATTCGCGGATGCGGCGACGCCGGATCTGCCTCTATCCCGGTTGTTGCGCCTGTCGCTGTTTCAAGTCGCGGTCGGCATGTCGCTGGTACTGCTGGTCGGCACCTTGAACCGGGTGATGATCGTCGAACTCAACGTGCCGGCCTCGATCGTCGGCGTGATGGTTTCGCTGCCGCTGATCTTCGCGCCGTTCAGGGCGCTGATCGGCTTCAAATCCGATGTCCATAAATCCGTGCTGGGCTGGCGCCGCGTGCCGTTCCTCTACAAGGGGACGCTGGTGCAGTTCGGCGGTCTGGCGATTCTGCCGTTCGCGCTGCTGGTGTTGTCCGGCGGCGGCGAGGCCGGTCATGCGCCGGTGTGGATCGGTCAGTTCGGCGCCGCGCTGGCGTTCCTGCTGATCGGCGCCGGCGTGCATACCACCCAGACGGTCGGGCTCGCGCTCGCCACCGATCTCGCCGCCCCCGAGACGCGGCCGAAGGTGGTCGGCCTGATGTACACCATGCTGATGTTCGGCATGATCGCGAGCGCGATTATCTTCGGCATGCTGCTGGCTGATTTCTCGCCCGGCCGCCTCATCCAGGTCATTCAGGGCTCGGCCGTCGTCACCATTGTGCTGAATGCCGTCGCTTCCTGGAAGATGGAAGCGCGCCGCCGCACCGGCGGTGAGGTCGCCACCGCGCATCCCGGTGCGCCGGCCGGTGGCTTCCGCCAGTCGTGGGACGCGTTCATCTCCGGCGACAACGCGATGCGCCGGCTGATCGCGGTCGGCTTCGGCACCATGGCGTTCAGTATGGAAGACGTGCTGCTCGAGCCCTATGGCGGCCAGATCCTGCATCTGTCGGTCGGCGACACCACCAAGCTCACGGCGGCGCTGGCGGTCGGCGGCCTGTTCGGCTTCGGCCTTGCCTCGCGCGTGCTCAGCCGCGGTGCCGATCCGTTCCGGATGGCGAGCGCAGGCGCGCTGGTCGGCATCCCGGCGTTCCTGCTGGTGATCTTCGCGGCCGAGCTGCAAGGCGCAGCCTCCGCGCTGGTGTTCGGCTTCGGTACGCTGCTGATCGGTTTCGGCGCTGGGCTATTCGGCCACGGTACGCTGACGGCGACCATGAACGCCGCGCCGAAGGATCAGGCCGGGCTGGCGCTCGGCGCCTGGGGCGCGGTGCAGGCCTCCGCGGCCGGCGTGGCGATCGCGCTTGGCGGCATCCTGCGCGACGCGGTGACGGCGCTGGCGCCGCATCTCGGACCGGCGGCCGGTTACAATTTCGTCTACTGCCTCGAACTGCTGCTGCTGTTCGCAACGCTGGTGACGATGGTCCCGCTGATCAGGCGACGGGACACCCTTCTGATGCAGGGCCAACCCTCGCGGCCCTGAGAGTGAAACGGAGTCAACATGACGCAAATCATCACCCGGTTGTACGATTCCAGCAGCAAGCTCGCTGCGCTGGAAACCGACCTGAAGAAGAGCAATTATCAGTATTCCGTCGTCACCGCCTATCAGGCGGGCAAGGCGAGCTCCACCGACGATATCATCGCCGCGCTCGGCAGGGCCTATGTGTCGAGCGGTGAGGCGCGGACCTATGCCGACTACGTCAAGAAGGGCGCGGTCGTGGTCGCCGTGAAGGCCGAATTCGGCTTCGCCGCCAAGGCGGCGGAGATCCTCGACGGCTATCAGCCGAACAAGATCAGCCTGCAGAAGTCGTCGTCGGCGAGCGCTGAACAGAGCGAAGCGACGCCGTTCTCGAACCTGCTGCACCTCAAGACGCTGCTCGACACGTCGGGGAAGTACAAATCCTATTCCGGCGACTGGCTGCTCGTCGACAGCGACAAGACCTTTTCGGGTACGCCGCTCGTCATCAGCAGCAAGGGCCCATACCAGTCGTTCTCCGGAACGCCGCTGCTGCTCGCCAGCAACGGTCCCTACAAGTCCTTTTCCGGGACTCCCCTGTTGCTGGACAGCAGCGGTCCGTACAAATCCTATTCGGGCGAACCGCTGCTGATCAACAACCCGACCATCTTCTCCTCCTGGCTGGGCCTGCCAGTGCTCTCTAAGTAAAGGAATTGATCATGAGCGAATACAAAGGACACTCCGGTACTCCGCTGATTCTCGAGCAGAAGGGCGAGTACGAAGGCTATTCGGGCACCCCGCTGCTGCTGAAGCAGGAGGGGGAATACAAGAGCTTCTCCGGCACGCCGCTGCTGCTCGAGCAGAAGGGCGAGTACCAGAGCTTCTCGGGTACGCCGCTGCTGCTGAAGCAGGAGGGCGAGTACCAGTCGTTCTCCGGCACGCCGCTGATCCTGAAGCAGGAAGGCGAGTACAAGTCGTTCTCGGGCTATCCGCTGCTGCTCAACTTCTGAGCCGGTTCGCGGTCGCAAGGCCTCGATGCGCCGCGGGCAGCGATGCCCGCGGCGTTTTGCTGTCTCAGGTGCGAGCCGTGACGCGCGCGGGCGGCTGCTCGCGGTTTCGTTCGGTGAAAAATCGCGGTGCAGCGAGACGTCATCGACCGCGCCTGCGATCGGGCACGTGCCTGCAAGAAAATGCTGGGCAAACCTCGGCGCAGACGGCAATCTGTCGGGCAACGACAGAAAAAAAGTCGAGGAAACATGACCCAGCTTGCCGAAGCCGTCGCCATGCGCGCCGGCCCATCCGCTGACGCCGCTTCCTGTCCCGACCATGTCGACGTGTTGATCGTCGGCGCCGGTATTTCCGGTATCGGCGGCGCCTATCATTTGACCAAGCAGTGCGCCGGCACCAGCTTCATCGTGCTGGAAGCGCAGGACAGTTTCGGCGGCACCTGGCTGACGCACCGCTATCCCGGCATCCGCTCCGACAGCGATCTCTACACATTCGGCTATCGCTTCAAGCCGTGGACCGGCAAGCCGATCGCGACCGCGGCCGAGATTCGCGCCTATATGAGCGAGGTGATCGAGGAAAACGATCTGGCGCAGCACATTCGCTACGGCCACCGCATCGTCTCGGCGAACTGGTCGAGCACCGAGCAGTGCTGGACGATCGTCGCCGAGCGCACCGACACCGGCGAGGAGGTTCGCCTCACCGCGAATTTCCTCTGGATGTGCCAGGGCTATTATCGTCACAGCGAGGGCTACACGCCGGACTGGGACGGCATGGCCGAGTTCAAGGGCCGCATCATCCATCCGCAGACTTGGCCGGACGATCTCGACTGCGCCGGCAAGAAGGTGGTGGTGATCGGCTCCGGCGCGACGGCCGCCACCGTGGTGCCGGCGTTGGCGCCGAGCTGCGCGCACGTCACCGTGCTGCAGCGCTCGCCGACCTATTTCATCCCCGGCCGCAACAAGATCGAGATCGCCGACACGCTCCGCGAACTCGGCATCTCCGAGGACTGGATCCACGAGATCGTCCGCCGCAAGATTTTGTTCGACCAGGCGACCTTCACGCGGCGCTCGATGAGCGAGCCGGAGGTCGTGAAGGAGGAACTGCTCGCCGGCGTCCGCGCGCATCTCGGCCCGGACTACAATCTCGATCCGCATTTCATGCCGAGCTATCGGCCGTGGCGGCAGCGCATCGCCTTCGTGCCCGATGGCGACCTGTTCAAGGGCATCGCCTCCGGCAAGGCTTCGGTGGTTACCGACGAGATCGAGCGCTTCACCGAGACCGGCATCCAGCTGAAATCGGGCCAAACGCTCGAAGCCGACATCGTCGTCACAGCGACCGGCTTCAATCTCAACGTGCTCGGCGACATCGGCTTCAGCATCGATGGCGAGCCGCTCGACTTCGCCAGCACGGTGACCTATCGCGGCATGATGTTCACCGGCGTGCCGAACATGGCCTGGGTGTTCGGCTACTTCCGGGCCAGCTGGACGCTGCGCGCCGATCTCGTCGCGGACTTTGTCTGCCGGCTGCTCGGCCACATGCAGCAGCACGGCTATCGCAGCGTCGTGCCGAGGCTGCGGCCGGAGGATGCCGGCATGGAGCTGCTGCCCTGGATCGATCCGGAGAATTTCAATCCGGGCTATCTGATGCGCGGCATGCATCTGCTGCCGAAGCGCGGCTCAAAGCCGGAATGGCAGCACAGCCAGGACTACTGGACCGAGAAGGACGAACTGCCGAAGATCGACCTCAACGATCCCGCCTTCGTCTATACGAGCTGACGCAAGGTCGCCGGCCGGAAGAGCGCGCGAGCCGTCGTTCGCGTGTTCTTCCGCGGGCCGAGTTCCGACTGGGCGGACATCGGCGGGG
>NZ_LJIC01000043.1 GCF_001295845.1 Rhodopseudomonas sp. AAP120
CAAGGACTCCGCCGTCCACGTTTCTCTTTCTTCTTCTCAACTTGTCAAACAGCCCGAGACCACGAAGGCCTCACACCCTAAGGAGGGTGCCTACCCTACACCGACAATGATCAACGCCAACCGATAACTCTCGGCTGTTGCGTCACTCATCGAAGTGAGGATGCATCAAAGGCGCCAATCTCTCCCTTGGCCGAAGAGCCAAGAGAGGAAGCCCGACCCGCGGGCAGCGCGTAGATGTGTGTATAGCCCCTCACTTTCGGGGCTGCAAGCGGAAAAATGAAAGTTTCACGAATTTCTCGGGTCCGGGCCGCGAACGCATCAGAGGCGCTGCATTGCCTCCCCACTGCGACCATGGTTCGGCCTCAGCTCGCGGACAATGCGCGCCTCGGATAGCGGCGCAGGACCAACCGGCGGACCACGATCATCAGCCGGTCGCCTCATGCGCAATGGGCGACGGCGGTCCACACCGCACGCCGCCCTGACGCCTCTTACCTGCAGCGGAACCGGCCGTGGCGATAGTAACCGTGGCAACGATGGCCCCGGTGATAGCGATAGCGTGGGCCCTGGTTCGGGATACCGAGCACGCCATTCACGGCGCCTACAGCACCGCCGACGCCGGCTCCGATGGCGCCACCCACAGCGCCACCAATCGGGCCGGCGGCGCGATTACCCCGATAGGCCCCCTCCTCGGCACCCCGAACGATGCCCTGGGAATGACCCGCGGTAGGAATGGCAAGCAGGCCCAGCGCCAGCGCGGCCGCAGCCAGCGTCGCCTTCAGCGGCCGATGATCAAGGGCAAGCGCCTTCGTTGTCGTCTTCATTGGAATCCATCCTTCGGATTGTCCCCGAGCGATCGTCGGAGTCGATATGCGGAGCGTCAACCCGCTGTCGCAACTTCGGTTCCATTCGGCCGTGTTTCCGCCTCACCGTCGTCTTCGCCGCGCCCGCCGCCTGAGCGAATTAACAATGCTCGCGGTTTTCTCGCCGCGACGCAGCCGCCACTGGAAACGACGATGGTCGCTGCGCATATTACCGCCGGGGACGGCTCACAAGTTGGAAGGACCGGGCCGAGGAGGCCGGAATTCATGCGTACGTTTCTCGCTTCCCTCACCGCTCTGATCCTGCTGGCGGCCGCCGGCTCCGCGCAGGCCAAGATCGCCATCACCGTCGACAAAGACAATCAGGAGATGACAGTCGCGGTCGACGGCGTCGAACGCTACCGATGGCCGGTCTCGACTGGCAATCCGTCGCACGAGACTCCGAACGGATCATTCCAGACCTTCCGAATGGAGCCGGATCACTACTCCAAGGAATTCGACGACGCGCCGATGCCGCACGCGATCTTCTTCACCAAGCGCGGCCACGCCATCCACGGCACCGACGCGGCCGGAAAGCTGGGCGTGCCGGTGTCACACGGCTGCGTGCGCCTGTCGCGGGACAATGCGGCGACGCTCTACGCTTTGGTGGAGAAAGACGGCGTTCTCAATACCACCGTGACCCTGACCGGTTCGTCGCGTGTCGCGCTGGCGAAGCTGCAGAGCAAGCCTGGCACCGCCGTGGCCCGACGCGGACCGGCACCGACTTACGACGGCACGGGCGAGCCGGTCGAACTGGCTCCGTCCGCGCAGCCGCGGGTCGCAGGGCCGCAAGTCGCCGACGACGGCTACATCTACCCCGCCGACGGCGATGACGGACGTCGTTATCCGGCCCCGCCCGGTTATCGACGCGCCTACGGCCAGCCGCAATATCAGCCGCAGTACCAGTATCAATATTCCGATGACGACAGCTACGGCCGCCCGGCCTACGCTCCGCGAGGCTACCAGCCGCGCGGTTACTTCGGTGGCTACTCGGCTTACTGACGGTCCGATCCCGGCGAATGAAACGCGCGATAGTGCAACCGCTCGCGCGTTTCTCCCCTCCCTATTCCTCGCCCTCGCGCAGCCGGCGCCACACCGCGCCGAGCACATTGGAATAGTCGTCGGTCCATACCCGCTGGTGCGGACGGGGCTCGGTCAGGGTCCAGAACTGCGATGAGGCGATGCTGCCGACATCCTCCGGTTCGCGCGCGGAGATCACCACCGACGTCGAAAAAATATACTCCGCGTCGCGGTCGGAATCCTCCGAATAGCTCCAGCTCTTCAGCCCGTTGGCGGTCGCAATGCCGACCACAACGCTGGTCAGTTCGAGGTGCCGGTTGGAGACATGCATCAGCACCGCGCCCTGCGGGGTCAGCTTGGACTTGTAGATCGCCATCGCCTCACGGGTGGCGAGATGAATCGGGATCGCGTCCGACGAATAGGCGTCGACAATAATCAGATCGTAGGTGCCGTTCGGCTCGTTGGCGAAAGTCAGCCGCGCATCGCCCATCACCGGCTGCAGGTCCGGCGCGCACTTGCTCACATAGGTGAAGTATTTCGGGTCGCGTGCGGTGTCGACCATCGACTGGTCGATCTCGAAGAACTTCCACGTTTCGCCGGGCTGCGACGCGCAGGCCAGCGAGCCCGAGCCGAGCCCGATCACTGCAACGCGCAGCGGCTCGCCCTTCCGGGCGCGGATTGCCGCAATCCCCTGCCCGATGCCGCCGTCCTTGTAGTAATAGGTGATCGGCTCCGGCCGGTCAGTGATCGGTGTGCCGTCGTCGTTCTGCATCTTCTCGGCGCCGTGGATGGTGGTGCCGTGCAGCAGCACGTGATACTGGCCGTTCGACGTCACCTGGATCTTGTGCACCCCGAAGAAGCTGCGCACCGTATCGACCCGGCCGTCGTCGGACGGGTACAGCCGGATCAACGCCAGCGCCAGCACCACGGTGGCGAACACCTTCCACCGGCTGGCTCGCAGCACCAGCGCGGCGAACACTGCCACCGCCGCAACGTCGCCGACGATCAGCATGCGGTTGATGCTGATCCAGTCGTAGATCTTGCCGGACGCAAACGCTGGAGCGACCAGGGCCGCCGCCAGCGCCGCCAGGAAGGCCCAGTACCAGCGCGTCCATTGCGGCACGCGCTCGACCACCAGCGGCCGGCACAAAACAGCGAGCGCCAGCAGGATCGGATACTCGGCGATCCAGGAGAAGCTGTAAGGCGCGACCAGTCCGGCGAACAGGCCGCCGACCATACCGCCGAACGACAGCGCCACGTAGAAGCCGGTGAGATGACGCGCGTCCGGCCGGGTCCGCGCCAATTCGCCGTGGCACGCCATGGCGATGACAAAGAACGAGATCAGGTGCCCGGCCAGCATCACCAGCAGATTGGCCGTGCCCGTATAGGCCAGCAGGATCGCAATCACGGCGATTGCCAGCGGCTGCAGCGCCAGCATCCATTTGTGCGGCAGCAGTGGCCGCGACTGGAACACCAGCACCCACGTCAGCAAATACAGTGACAGCGGCAGCACCCACAGCAGCGGGGCTGCCGCGACATCGGTCGAGATATGCGCCGTGACGGCGATCAGCAGGCCGGACGGCACTGCGGCCAGGAACACCCAACGCAACCGGAGCATCCAGGACGGCGCGACCGCGGCAGCACTGTCGTCGGCGGCGCCGGCAGCAATGTCCATCTTCGGCGAGCGCAGCAGCAGATAGCCGCAGGCGGCGATCAGCAGGATCAGCAGGCCGTAGCCGCCGGTCCACACCAGGTTCTGCGAGCGGAGCGTCAAGGTGGGCTCGAGCAGCACCGGATAAGACAGCAGAGCCAGGAAGCTGCCGATGTTGGACGAGGCATAGAGGAAATACGGGTCCGGCCCGTTGGGATGACCGGTGCGGACGAACCAGGCCTGGAGCAGCGGATTGTTGGCGGCCAACGCGAAGAACGGCAGGCCGATCGACACCGCGAACAGGCCGAGCAGCCAGAACGCGTAGCCGCTGGCGGGCGGCGTGCCCCAGCCGGTGGCGATCGCCAGCGGCAGGGTCAGCATGGCCGCCATCAGCAGCAGCAGGTGGATCGCGATCGGGATCACCCGGTTGCGGAACTGGCTGATGTAATGCGCATAGGCGTAACCGCCGAGCAGCAGCGACTGGAAAAACACCATCGCCACCGACCACACCGCCGGCGAGCCGCCGAGCCGCGGCAGCACCATTTTGGTGAACAAAGGCTGCACTGAGAACAGCAGCAGTGCGCTGGTGAAGATCGCGGCGGTGTAGACGATCAGAATCACCCGGTCGCGCGCCTCCGAATTGTGGCGGGCGGCGGGGAGCAACGGCTCGGTCATGCGGTCTCCAACGTGGACGATCCGGCGAAGCCGGTGCAGACATTCTCAAACGCGTAGCCGCCGCGGAAGCAACGTTCCGTTCGCCTGCTCCGGCCGGGCGGATCTTCCGCTCGACCATTGCAGAACCGCGCCCCGCCATCCACTCGGATCACGCTGCCGCGACGTTGTGCCTTGCCGGCCGACTCCCCCGGGTGCGCAACCACCAAGTCTCTGATAGACAAGCCGTCGATAGGCAAATCTTTGATGACAGACAGAGGGTCCGCGGTCCCGGCGCGGCAACGCCCGTCTCGATCGTCCGGAACGCTGATGCTTGGCCCTTGGTGACATCGATGTCCGATTATGACGTGCTGATCATCGGTGCCGGCCACAACGGGCTCACCTGCGCCGCCTATCTGGCGCAGGCCGGGCTGAAGGTGAAGGTGGTCGAGCGCCGCAGCGTCATCGGTGGGGCAGCCGTCACCCAGGAGTTTCACCCGGGTTTTCGGAACTCGGTCGCCAGTTACACCGTCAGCCTGCTCAACCCCAAGGTGATCGCCGACCTGCGGCTGCACGACCATGGGCTCCGCATCGTCGAGCGCCGGGCGCAGAACTTTTTGCCGACGCCGAGCGGCCAATATTTCCTCACCGGCGCCAGATACACAGCCAGATCGGTGGCGCATCTCAGCAAGCGCGACGCTGCCCGCATCGACGGCTTCGCAGCGGAGTTGGAGCAGATCGCCGACGTGCTGCGGCAATTCGTTCTGCGCGCGCCGCCCAATCTGGTCGAGCACTTCGGCGTCGGGGCGATCCGGGAAGGCCTGGCAGCCTTTGGCGTCGCCAACCGCCTGCGAACGCTGACGCTGGAGCAGCAGCGGCTGCTGCTCGACCTGTTCACCTGCTCGGCCGGCGAGATGCTCGACGCGCGGTTCGAACATGATCTGGTCAAGGCGCTGTTCGGCTTCGACGCCATCGTGGGCAATTACGCCAGCCCCTACGCGGCGGGATCCGCCTACGTGATGCTGCACCACGCCTTTGGCGAGGTGAACGGCAAAAAGGGCGTCTGGGGTCACGCCATCGGCGGCATGGGCGCCATCACCCAGGCGATGGCCGCCGCCGCCCACGGGGCCGGCGCCGAGATCGAGACCGCAATCGGCGTCCGCGAGGTGCTGGTGGAAAAGGACCGCGTCGTCGGGGTGACGCTCGACGACGGGCGCAGCATCCGGGCCAAATACGTCGCGTCGAACCTCAATCCGAAGCTGCTGTACACGCGTCTGCTGCCGAAGGACGCGCTCCCGAATGACTTTCGCCGGCGCATGAAGGCCTGGAAGAACGGCTCCGGCACTTTCCGGATGAACGTCGCGCTGTCGGGCCTCCCCTCGTTCAAGGCCCTGCCCGGGACCGGCGATCACCTCACCGCCGGCATCATCATCGCGCCCAGCCTCGGCTACATGGACCGCGCCTGGAGCGACGCCAGGCAGCACGGCTGGAGCCGCGAGCCGGTGGTTGAGATGCTGATCCCCTCGACGTTGGACGATTCGCTGGCTCCGGACGGCCGACACGTTGCCAGCCTGTTCTGCCAGCACGTCGCCCCGCAGCTGCCGGGCGGCGCGTCCTGGGACGCGCACCGCGACGAGGTCGCCGACCTGATGATCGCGACGGTCGACCGCTATGCCCCGGGCTTCGCCGCCAGTGTGCTCGGCCGCCAGATCCTGTCGCCGCTCGATCTCGAGCGCGACTTCGGGCTACTCGGCGGCGACATCTTCCACGGCGCGCTCAGCCTGAACCAATTGTTCTCGGCGCGCCCGATGCTCGGCCATGCCGACTATCGCGGCCCGCTGAAGGGCCTCTATCACTGTGGCAGCGGTGCCCATCCCGGCGGCGGCGTCACCGGCGCCCCGGGCCACAACGCGGCGGCCGCCATCCTCAGCGATCACCGCAGCCTGTTCACAGCGCGTGGATAGAACTGTGCGCAAGCCTGTGGATATGTTGCGGAAAGCTTGTGAGTTCAGCCGCGCAAACAGCGTTTGGCTTCGGCGATTTGGGCCCAGCTGTAGCCGTTCTTGATGGCCCAGGCGATCGACTTGGCCTTGCCGTGCTCAGCCACGTGGTAACGGATGGTGGCGCAATCGACCGGGATCGGCGCAGCGGCCTGATCGGCCGCGAAGGCAGCCGGCATGCTGGTCGGAGCCAGCAGGGCGGACATCGCGGTCAATGCGGCCAGACCCTTGCGCCGGATGGCGCGCGAAAACAGAACGTCGTTGGCGTTGATCATCACACCTCAATGGGCTGATCTGGTTGGGGGATGGCTGCGGTCGCTCACGGAGACGGGCAGCGGCGCGCACGAAATGGCGTGAGATCAAGGCCACAACATGACCGTGTGCCTCACGGGACACATCGCACCGCCAGGAAAAGGCCGCCCAGTGGAGCCCGCAGGACACTCAGGGATCACTTGAACTCCTGCGCAAACCACGCGAACGGCTCCGCAGCGAGCTGAATCCACGCCTTCAAGCCTGTGCGTAAGTCATGGACAAAACCTGTCTTTCCGGCGCACAAGCTGTGGATCCCGTGTTGATAAAGCGCTCGAACGCGCGCCCTCGAACCTGCCGGAACTCCGATGCCCGATCCTGCTCCCACCGTTCGCGCCAGCTTTGTCCTCGGCGACGAGGCCACCGCCCGGCGCGTATCCGACCTGCTCGGCGAATGCTTCGACGAGGCGGAGATGGCGATCGCGGCGTTCGAGCGGCCGGACCGCAGTTGGGAGATCGCGCTGCATTTCGGCGAGCAGCCGAATCTCGATGCGATCCGCGATCTGGTGGCGCAGGCCGCCGGCGCGGATGCCGCCAAGGCAATCACCATGGAGACCATCGCGGCCAAGGATTGGGTGGCGGCGAGCCTCGAAGGACTCGTGCCGGTGCCGGCCGGTCGCTTCGTCGTTCACGGCAGCCACGACCGCGAGCGCATTCCGCCCAACAAGCTCGGCATCGAGATCGAGGCCGCGCTCGCATTCGGCACCGGCCATCACGGCACCACGCGCGGCTGCCTGACGCTGCTCGATCTGGTGCTGCGCGCCGGGCCGCCGCGCAGCGTGCTCGATCTCGGCACCGGCACCGGCGTGCTGGCGATCGCTGCCGCCAAGGCGCTGCGCCAGCCGGTGTTGGCCACCGATATCGATCGTCAATCAGTTGCGGTGGCCAAGGAAAATGCGCGGCTCAACGGCGTCGGCAATCTGGTGATCGCCGAATGGGCCACTGGCTTCGCGTCGCCGGTGTTCGCCGCGCATGCGCCGTTCGATCTGGTGCTGGCCAACATCCTGGCCAATCCGTTGCGCGCGCTGGCTCAGCCGATGTCGGAGCATCTGGCGCCGTCGGCGCTGGTGATCCTGTCGGGGCTGCTGCAGCCGCAGGCGCAGAGCGTGATCGCGGCCTATCGGGCGCGCGGCTGTGTGCTGCTGCGGCAGATCGTGATCGAAGGCTGGAGCAGCCTGCTGCTGGCGAAAACCTTCTGAGGCAAACCTGTGGCAGGCCTAATCGGCCGGCTTGGTCGGGAACCGCACGTGGACGCCTTGGTTCGGGGGAGCCTTTTTCACACGCGAGTCGGACAAGCGGTCCAACATCTGGCTGATCATACCGCGGGGCTTCTTGTCGTCGGTCTCGGGCCGGGCGACGGAGTTCGGACGAACGGGCGGTGCGATCTTCTCGAATGAAAAAGCTGGCATGTGTATCCCCTCATCGTTGAGTTGAGACACTCCCGGGTTGATCCCGGACGCGTTATCTGAGTGCGGGCGCACTCGCGCCTGTTGCTTGCAGGCCCGATAAATCAAGCATAACTCATGCCATAAGCAAAGCTTTTCGCAGGCATGTTGTTTCACGCAGCAAGGGAAACAGAGAGCGATGTTCGAAGCGCACTTCCAGACCTTCGAGGATCCCGAAGCCGGCGTCGCGCTCGGCGCGCGGCTGTCCGCGCTGCGTGAGGAGCTGGCCCGCCGCAAGCTCACCGGCTTCGTCGTGCCGCGCGCAGATCAGCAACAGAATGAATATGTTGCGCCATCCGAAGAGCGGCTCGCGTGGCTCACCGGCTTCACAGGATCGGCAGGACTCGCGGTCGTGCTGGTGCGCCAAGCCGCCGTGTTCGTCGATGGCCGCTACACGCTGCAGGCCGCCAAGCAGGTCGACACCACGGCGTGGGCGATCGAGTCGCTGGTCGAACCGCCGCCGGAGCGCTGGCTGGAAGCGCATCTGCAGGCAGGCGACCGCCTCGGATTTGATCCGTGGCTGCACACTTCTTCGGCAGTCGAACGACTGCAGGCCGCCTGCGCCAAGGCCGGCGCGGAGTTGATCGCGGTCGACAGCAATCCGATCGACGCGGTGTGGCACGAGCGCCCCGCCCCGCCGCTCGGCGCGGTCAGCATTCACGGCGCGGAATTCTCCGGCGAGAGCGAAGCCGCCAAGCTTGGCCGCATCCATGACGAGCTCGGCCGGCTGAAGGCCGACGCGCTGGTGCTGTCGGATTCGCACGCGGTGGCCTGGACCTTCAACATCCGCGGCGCCGACGTCTCGCATACGCCGCTGCCCCTCTCTTACGCGCTGGTGCCGAAGGACGGCCGCCCGACCGTGTTCATCGACGCGCGCAAACTATCGAACAGCGCCCGCGATCATCTCGAACAGACCGCCGACGTCGCCGAGCCGTCGGCGCTCGCCCCGGCGCTGCAGGCGTTGGCGCAGAGCGGCGCGTCGATCGCACTCGACAGCGCCACCGCGGCCGATGCGCTGACCCGGCTGATCAAGGAGGCCGGCGGCAAGCCGCTGCGCGGCGCCGATCCGGTGGCGCTACTCAAGGCAGTGAAGAACGAGGTCGAGATCGCCGGCACCCGCACGGCGCATCAGCGCGACGCGGTGGCGCTGGCGCGCTTCCTCGCCTTCATCGATGCCGAAGCGCCGAAGGGCACGCTGACGGAGATCGATGCGGTCGAGGCGCTGGAGAGCTTTCGCCGCGACACCGGCGCGCTCAAGGACGTCTCGTTTCCGACCATCTCCGGCACCGGGCCGAACGGCGCGATCGTGCATTATCGCGTCACCCGCAAGACCAACCGCCGCATCCAGCCCGGCGATCTGTTGCTGATCGATTCCGGCGCGCAATATCAGGACGGCACCACCGACGTCACCCGCACCATCGCGGTGGGCGATCCGACCGCCGAGATGCGCGACCGCTTCACCCGGGTGCTGCGCGGCCACATCGCGATCGCCCGCGCGGTCTTCCCCGACGGCACCACCGGCGCGCAGCTCGACACGCTGGCACGGCAATTCCTCTGGCAGGCCGGCATCGACTTCGAGCACGGCACCGGCCACGGCGTCGGCTCCTATCTGTCGGTGCACGAAGGCCCGGCGCGGATCTCCAAGCTCGGCACCACGCCGCTGAAGCGCGGCATGATCCTGTCCAACGAGCCCGGCTACTACAAGACCGACGCCTTCGGCATCCGCATCGAGAACCTCGAACTGGTCGTCGAGAAACAGGTCGAAGGCGCCGAGAAGCCGATGAACGCTTTCGAGACCCTGACCTTCGCACCGATCGACCGCCGGCTGATCGACCTCGCGATGCTGAGCCAGAAGGAACTCGCCTGGCTCAACGCCTACCACGCCCGCGTCCGCGAGCTGGTGCGCCCGCATCTCGACGGCCCGACGCAACTCTGGCTGGACCAAGCGACGGCGCCGCTGCAGCACTAATTCTCCCCGTGCCCCGGACGCGCCGCAAGACGCAGTGCTCCCCCTCGTGCCCCGGACGCGCTGCAGCACGCAGTGCTGCTGCGCATATCCGGGGCCCCGGTTTCTTGGAGGCAATGTCGAAAGAACCGGGGTCCCGCATCTGCAGCGCAGCGCTGGCGCGCTGCGCTTTGTGCGGGACACGGGGGATCCGCCGCCGTCCCGCATGACCTGATCCCACAGCGGGGATGTGCTGACCCGGCACGCTAGACCTTTCGCTGAGCTCGACTCAGCGGCGGCGCCGCTCCAGTACTACCCCTCCGTGCCCCGGACGCGCTGCAGCACGCAGTGCTGCTGCGCTGATCCGGGGCCCCGGTTATCGCGCGGCATGCTTGCGACAAAACCGGGGTCCCGCATCTGCGGCGCACCGCTGGCGCGATGCGCCTTGTGCGGGACACGGGGTGGTCTTCCCGCGCGAGCGGCGCAATGGGTCTCGCCCCCTCCCCGCATAGCCGTATGCCGAAAACGGCCTGTTAGGGCTCATCCGGCACGGTACAGTCGTTTGCTCACCGACACTTCACCCAGCAGCACGCGTCAGGAACCGCCCCTTCATGCACGGCATCGTCGGCAGATACGGCAGGATCGACGCCAGCTTGCGTGACCGGCCGCCGTCGAAATTGCTGCTGCTGCTCCTGGTGCTGATGAACGGCGCGGCGCCGATCGCGCTGTATATCTTCGTGCCGGCGCTGCCGATCCTCGCGCAGGATTTCGCCAGCGACATCTCGGTCGCGCAGATGACCGTATCGCTCTACATGGTCGGGCTGGGCTGCTCGCAGCTGATCATGGGGCCGCTGTCGGACCGCTTCGGCCGACGCCCGGTGCTGCTCGGCGGGCTGACCTTGATGGTGATCGCCAGCATCGGCTGCATCTTCGCCCAGACGCTGCCGCAACTGATCGCCGCGCGGTTCTTCCAGGCGCTCGGCGGCGCGTCCGGCATGGTGATCAGCCGCGCGGTGATCCGCGATCTCTACAGCCGCGAGCGCGTCGGCGGCATGCTCAGCCTGGTCATCGCCGTGATGATGATCGCGCAGATGCTGTCGCCGCTGTTCGGCGGTCTGATCGAGACCGCGCTCGGCTGGCGCGCGATATTCTACGTCGTCACCGCCGGCGCCGTGATCGTCGCGGCCGCGATCGCGCTGGCGCTGCCGGAAACGCGGCGCCGCGGCGGGGCCACCGCGCCCGGCAGTTTTCGCGGCGACGTCGGCGCGTTGTTCACCAGCCGCGCCTTCATCGGTTACGTGCTGTGCCAGGTGCTGGCGTCGGCGATCATCTTCACCTTCGCGGGCGGCGGGCCTTACGTCGTGGTGACGCAGATGGGCCGGACCAGCGCCGAATACGGCGCATGGTTCGCCAGCTCCGGCTTCGCCTATCTGCTCGGCAACTTGTTCTGCGTGCGGTTCTCGCCGCGCTACTCGCTCGACAAGCTGATCTGGTTCGGCCTCGCGATGCAGATCGGCGGCGCGGCGCTCAATCTGATCTGGGGCGTGCTGGGCTGGAATCAGGTGCCGAGCTGGTTATTCCTGACCCACATGATCATCATGTTCGGCATCGCCAGCGTCATGGCCAACGCCACCGCCGGCGCGATCAGCATCCGCCCGCAGGCCGCCGGAACCGCGTCCGGCCTGATAGGCTTCACCCAATTCGGCATCGGCTCGCTGTGCTCGCAATTCGGCGCCTATCTGGGCGGCCACTTCGCCACGCCGCTGCCGCTCAACATCGCAATATTTGGTCTCGCACTGGCCTGCGCCGCCTCGATGATCTTCCTGGTGCCGCGCAGCAACCTGGTGCCGAGCGAAGAGCTGATCGAACGCGCGGAAAGCGAAGAGCCACCGGTGATGTGAGGCGCGGCTCTCGTCGACCGCCCCACCCCTCCCCAAGTCATTCCGGGGCGGCCGCCGCGCAGCGGCGGACGAACCCGGAATCTCGATGAGTTCATCCGCGGCGGCCATCCCGCAGCAACTGCGACGAGAGGCTATCCCCCGATCAGCGCCAGCCACTCGTCTTCGGTCAGCACCGCGACGCCGAGGTCGCGGGCCTTGGTCAGTTTCGAGCCGGCGTCTTCGCCGGCCACCACGTAGTCGGTCTTCTTCGACACGGAGCCGGCAACCTTGGCGCCCAGCCGCTCGGCTGCGGCCTTGGCTTCGTCGCGGGTGAATTTCGACAGCGAGCCGGTGAACACCACGGTCTTGCCGGCGACGGCGGTGTCGCGCTTGACCTTCTCGGCGGGAAGCACCTCGGCGAGTTCGGCGAGAAGCGCATCCAGCGCCGCACGGTTGCGAGTTTCGGCGAAGAACTCGACAACGGCCTCGGCGACGACGTCGCCGATGCCGGCGATGTTGTCGAGATCCTGATACGCCTCCGAGGTGTTGCCTTCCTCCGTCTGCGCATCGGCGGCGGCACGCATCGCCTCAAGGAAAGCGTCGAGCGTGCCATAGTGCCGCGCCAGCAGCTTGGCGTTGCCCTCGCCGACATGGCGGATGCCGAGCGCGAAGATCAGCCGGTGCAGTTCGATCGTCCGCCGCGCGTCGATCGCGGCGAACAGATTGCGCACCGAGGTTTCGCCGTAGCCTTCCAGCTCCTCGATCTTCAATTCGGCATTACGCGCCTTCAGCGTGAAGATGTCGGCCGGCTCCGTCACCCAGCCGCGCTCGTGGAACAGCTCGATTTGCTTCTCGCCGAGACCATCGATATCGAACGCGAGCCTTGAGACGAAATGTTTCAGCCGCTCCACTGCCTGCGCCGGACAGATCAGCGCCCCGGTGCAGCGCCACACCGCCTCGCCCTCTTCGCGCACGGCGTGGCTATGGCAGATCGGGCACTTGTGGGGGAAGCTGTAAGGCTTGGCCGACGCCGGCCGCTTCTCCATCACCACATTGACGATCTGCGGAATGACGTCGCCGGCGCGCTGTACCACCACGGTGTCGCCTTCGCGGATATCGACGCCGTCGCGTAGTGGCGAGCCGTCGTTGCCGAGGCCCTTGATGTAGTCCTCGTTGTGCAGCGTCGCGTTCTGCACCACGACGCCGCCGACCGTCACCGGCTGCAGCCGCGCCACTGGCGTCATCGCGCCGGTGCGGCCGACCTGGATGTCGATTTTCTCCAGCACCGTGGTCGCCTGCTCGGCAGCAAACTTGTGCGCGATCGCCCAGCGCGGGCTGCGCGACACGAAGCCGAGCCGCTCCTGATAATCGAGCCGGTCGACCTTGTAGACGACGCCGTCGATGTCGTAGGGCAGCGACGCGCGCTGCTCGCCGATCCGGCGATAGAATTTCAGCGCGTCCTCGACGCTGTGGCACTGCGTGATCTCGGGATTGACCACAAAGCCGGCGTGATCCAGCCACTGCAGCATCTTGTGCTGGGTCGGCTCCGGCATCGGATAGTCGCTCATCTCGCCCCACGCATAGGCGAAAAACTTTAGCGGCCGCGATGCGGTGATCGCGACGTCCTTCTGCCGCAAGGAGCCCGCGGCGGAGTTGCGCGGATTGGCGAATACGGTGTCGCCGGCTTCTTCCTGGCGCTTGTTGAGCGCGAGGAAGTCCTGCTTCAGCATGTAGACCTCGCCGCGCAACTCGCAGGCGGCGGGAATGGCTTTGCCCTTCAGCGTATTCGGAATGTCCTGGATGGTGCGGACATTGGCGGTGACGTCCTCGCCGGTGAAGCCGTCGCCGCGTGTGGCGGCGCGGACCAGCTCGCCGTTCTCGTAACGCAACGACAGCGACAGGCCGTCGATCTTCGGTTCAGCGACGATCGCCGGCACCGCATCGAGCTTGAGGAAGCGTCGCACGCGCTCCACGAACTCGGTGACCTCCTCATCACTGAAGGCATTTCCGAGCGACAGCATCGGCACCGCGTGCTGCACCTTGGCAAAACCGCGCGCCGGCGCCGCGCCGACGGTCTGGGTCGGCGACGAGGCGCTGACGAGATCGGGAAATTTCGCTTCGATCGCCTCGAGCCGCCGCCGCAACGCGTCGTACTCCGCGTCGGAAATCTTCGGCGCGTCGTGCTGATAGTAAGCGGCGTTGTGCCCCTCGATCTCCAGCCGCAGCCGCGTCAGCTCGATCTTGGCCTTGGCCTTGGTGAGCTTGGCGATGTCGGTCGGGGCGGGTTTCGGCGGCTTGGTCATGACCGATCGATACAATGGCGGCTTCGGAAGCGCCACCCGCTCCTCTGGTGAGCGGCCTACCCCGCCGCCTTGATCAGACGATCCGCCGCCGCTCTCGCTTCTGCGGTAATCTCCGCGCCGGCCAGCATGCGGGCGATCTCTTCGCGGCGGTGGTCCTGTTCCAGGGCGGCGACGCGGGTGGCGACGCGTTTGCCTTTGTCGAGGGCAGCTTTGGAGATCAGCAGATGCTGGTCAGCGCGGGCGGCGACCTGCGGCGCGTGGGTCACGGCCATGACCTGGACCTTGGAGGCCAGCCGCGCCAAGCGGCCGCCGATCGCGTCCGCGACGGCGCCGCCGACGCCGGTGTCGATTTCGTCGAACACCAGGGTCGGCGCCGAGCCTTTGTCGGACAGCACCACCTTCAGCGCCAGCAGGAAGCGCGACAGCTCGCCGCCCGAGGCGACCTTCATCATCGGACCCGGCCGCGTGCCCGGATTGGTCTGGACCCAGAACTCGACGCGGTCGATGCCCTGCGGGCCGGCGGCCGCGGCGTCGGCCTCGACCTGGGTCATGAACTTGGCGCGTTCCAGCTTCAGCGGCGCGAGCTCGCCGTTCACCGCCTTGTTGAGCTTCTCGGCCGCCTTGCTGCGGGCTGCGGAGAGCTTGGACGCGGCGGCGCTGTAGCGGCCGTCCGCCTCGCCGGCCGCCTTCTCCAGCGCGACCAGCCGGTCGGCGCCGGCGTCGATCAGCGCGACGTCGGCGGCGTATTTGGCGGCCAGCGCGGCGAGCCCGTCGACCGGCGTCGAATACTTGCGTGCCGCGGCGCGTAGCGCAAACAGCCGCTCCTCGATCCGCTCCAGCTCGAGCGGGTCGAAATCGGTGGCGGCGAGCGCGGCGTTGAGATGCTGGTCGGCCTCTTCCAGCGCGTTGAGCGCGGTGTCGATCGCCTTGACGGCCGGCTCGATCAGCTGCGGCGCAGAGCCGGCGCGGCGCTCCAGCCGGCGCACCGCGGAGGCCAATGCGGCGACCGGCGAATGATGGCCGCCGACGACTTCCTGCGCCTCGCGCAAATCGGCGGCGATCTTCTCGCCCTGCATCATGGCGGTGCGGCGCTCGGCCAGCGACGTTTCCTCGCCGTCCTTGGGCGCGAGTTGCTTCAGTTCATCAGAGGCGTGGCGCAGATAGTCGGCCTCGCGGGCGGCGCGCGCCATGCCGGCGCGATGCTCGTCGAGCGCAGCGCGCGCGGTGCGGCGGCCTTCCCACAGCGTCTCCAGCGCGGCGACGTCCTTCTCCAGCCCGGCGAAGGCATCGAGCAGGCGGCGGTGGGTGGCGGCATCGACCAACGCGCGCTCGTCGTGCTGGCCGTGGATTTCGACCAGCGCGGCGCCGACCGCCTTGAGGGTCTGCACGCTGACCGACTGGTCGTTGATGAAGGCGCGGGTGCGGCCGTCGGCGAGCTGAACGCGGCGCAAAATCATCTCGCCGGCATCCTCCTCGTCGCGATCATCGAGGCCGTTGGCTGCCAGGATCGCGAAAGCCGGATGGCCCTTGGCGAGATCGAAGGTGGCGGTGACCTGGCCGTGCTCGGCGCCGTGGCGGACCAGCGCGGCCTCGCCGCGGCCGCCCAGCGCCAGCGCAAACGCATCCAGCAGAATCGATTTGCCCGCCCCGGTTTCGCCGGTCAGCACCGCGAGGCCGCGGGAAAACTCGATGTCGAGCCGCTCGATCAACACGATATCGCGGATCGACAGGCGGGCGAGCATGTGCGGTCAGTCCTATCCGAGACCGAGCTTTTTGAAGGACTTGCTGATCCAGGAGCCCTTGTTCTCGGTGGGTTCGAGTCCCCCCGACTTTACAAGATTATAAGCGTCTTTGTACCAGCGGCTGTCAGGAAAATTGTGGCCAAGCACGGCGGCCGCAGTCTGCGCCTCGCCGACGATGCCGATCGCCATATAGGCCTCGGTCAGGCGGGCCAGCGCTTCCTCGACGTGGCGGGTGGTCTGATAGCGCGTTACGACGGTCTTGAAGCGATTGATCGCCGCCGCATAGTCGCGCTTCTCCATGTAGAAGCGGCCGACGTCCATTTCCTTGCCGGCGAGCTGGTCGCGGGCGCCTTCCAGCTTCTGCTTGGCCTGGTTGGCATATTCGGAGGTCGGATACTTGCGAATCACCTCTTCCAGCGCGGCGATCGCCTTCTCGGTGCGGCCCTGGTCGCGGGAGATGTCGGGGATCTGGTCGTAATGCGACGCGGCGATCAGGTACTGCGCATAGGCGGCGTCCGGGCTGCCCGGATGCAGCGTGACGTAGCGGGTCGCCGAGCCGATGCAATTGTCGTAGTCGCCGGCCTGATAATACGAATAGGCCGACATTAGCAGGGATTTGCGCGCCCAATCCGAATACGGGTGCTGCCGGTCGACTTCCTCGAACTTCTTGGACGCGGCCTTGAGGTCCTTGTCCTTGTTCATCAGGTACAAGCCCTCATTGTAGAGCTTGTCGGCCGGCTCGTCGTTGAACTTGTCCTCGTCCTTCGCCAGGAATTTGTCCCACAGCGCGCCGGTGCCGCAGCCGCCGAGCGGCAGCGCCAGCATCGCCAGACTGGCCATCAGGGGAAGACTGCGCCAGAAGCGGTGGCTTCCGCGCGAGACCAGCCTGTTTCGCAGTGCAAGCCGCTGTGCCGACATCAATTCCAACCTGACCAACTGGAGAACGTTGCGCTTCGGCGCTGGGACGAGCCATTAAGGCTCGCATCACCGGCCTGCCCCCGAAGCATCGAGCCAACCACCCGGCTATTTAGCCGAAAAAGGTTATGGGACCAACCGGGTAAGCAGGCATTCCGCCGGGAATAAGGCGATCGCACGGCGGCGTGCGAGAGGCGGGCAAACGAGGCGCGGTGTGACTTCCGGCAGGAGAGAAACGTCCGATCGCGAGATCAGGACATGTCCGGACCGTAGGCCGGCGCAACCATGCCGCCGACCAGACCGGTGACGGCTTCGGCAGGCCCTCGGACCGCGCGACGCGCCGGCTCGGATTCGACCACCCGGTAGGCCGTACGATCGGCCAGCAGCGCGGTCAGCACCGAATGGTTGAGCTTGTGGCCACCCCGGACCGAGCGATAGGCGCCGAGGATCGGCAGGCCGGCCAGCGCAAGGTCGCCGATCGCGTCGAGCAGCTTGTGGCGGGCGCATTCATCGGCGTAGCGCAGACCTTCGACATTCAGCAGGCGCTCGTCGTCGAACACCACCGAGTTCTCGAACGAGGCGCCGCGGGCGTAGCCCATTTCCCAAAGCCGCGCGACATCGCTCATGCAGCCGAAGGTGCGGGCGCGGGCGACTTCACGGCGGAACGCTTCAGGCTCGACGCCGAGGGTGTAGCTCTGCTGGCCGATCACCGGATTGGAGAAGTCGATCTCGACCTCGACACGAAAGCCGCCGGCATGAGGACGAAGCTCGCCGACCGACTTGCCCTGGGTGACGCGGATCGGCTTGAGAACCTGGATGAAACGACGGGGAGCGGACTGTTCCCGGACGCCGGCTTGATCGATCGCGGCGACGAACGGGGCGGCGCTGCCGTCCATGATCGGAACTTCGGGGCCGTCGACTTCGATGGTGGCGTTGTCGATGCCCATGCCGCGCAGCGCGGCCAGAACATGCTCGGCAGTGGAGACCAGCGGGCCTTCACTGTCGCCGAGCACGGTGGCAAGTTCGGTGGCGACAACCGATTTAGCGGTGGCGGCGATCTCGCGGTCCGCACCTTCGAGGCCGGTCCGGACAAAAACATAACCCGCGTCGATGGATGCGGGCCCGATGGTAAGATTGACTGGCAGACCGGAATGCACACCTACGCCCGTCACCGTGGCTTGCGAACGCAGCGTTGTCTGCCGGCTGAATTTCATGCGTAAACCGCCCACCATTGACCACCAGCCAGTCCGGCCCGAACGTCTTTCTGATCTCTTCTCAAGATCTTGTCCGGCGACTCGACCGTGTGTCCCCAAGTCCGGAAAACCATAGCACCGCCCCAAAGAGCGCCAACTCACGCTTTTTTACGGATTGTTACCCCAACTCCGCCGCATTACCGCCGCCCCTGCCTTGAATTCAGACGCAAAGATGGCAGCGATCGTTCCCTTCCCGACCGTCGAAATTTCAAATTTACCTTTTATATCAACCATCTAACTCATTCCCTCGCCTTCGCATCGCACAAAAAACAAGACCCCGGAGGCGGCCCTCCGGGGTCTTGTCATTGTTTGAAATGAGGCACTGGATCAGTTTGCCTGCCGCCGCAGGAAGGCGGGGATATCCAGATGGTCATCCCCCTGTGGCGCTTGGGATACAGGTGCCGGGCGGCCGTGAAGGTCGAGCCCCTGCGGCGCCGGACGCTTGGCATATTCCGAAACCGGGTCATGCCCCATCTGCTCCGCGACGCTGCGCTGCGGCCGGCGTTCCGGCAGCGGCGGCATCTGCGGCACCGCGGGTGCGGCAGCGACACGGACCGGCGGAGCCGCTTCCGCTTCGTCGTCGCGGCGGCTGAGGCCGTTGGCGAGCCGCTGCAGCAGCGACAGCCGGGTCTTCTGCGGCTCGTCATCGGTCTCGCCGCGGGCAGCCTGACGGATCTCGTTCTGTGCCGGCACCGGCAGCTCGTCGAACCGCGGCATGCGCGGCGACCGCAGAGCCGCCCGATCGGGCTGCTGCGGAATGAACGAATCCGGAGTTTCCGGCTCCTCGGACACCGCACGGGTCTGCTCCAGGTCGGGGAACAGCGACGGCTTCTGCGGAATCGGGCGGACGGTCACGTCGCCATAGGAGGCCGGACCAACCGGGGCCTGCGCGACCTGCGGGGCCGGCATCTGCTCGGTGCTGACGGCCGCGGCGATCGCGGCCAGCGCCGCGCGCTCGACGTTCGGATTGCGCTGAGCCGGCGCCATCGCGACCGCAGTCGGAGCGGGAGCAGCCTGCGCCGCACGGGCGGCGGCGGCTTCGGCGATGCGCTGGTTGTCGGCGCGGAGCTTGGCAGTCAGTTCAGCCAGACGGCTGTCCGCCGGCGCAGCAGCCTGGGCAGCCGCGCCGGCCGCGGCTGCGTTCCGCGACAACTGAGCCTGCTCGATGCCGGTCGCCACGACCGACACGCGGATGATGCCATCGAGGCTCTCGTCGAAGGTGGCGCCGACGATGATGTTGGCGTCCTGATCGACTTCCTCACGGATGCGGGTTGCGGCCTCATCCACTTCGAACAGCGTCAGATCCTTGCCGCCGGTGATCGAGATCAACAGGCCGCGGGCGCCCTTCATCGAGGAATCGTCGATCAGCGGATTGGCGATCGCGGCCTCGGCAGCGGTCAGCGCGCGCTTCTCGCCGGAGGCTTCGCCGGTGCCCATCATCGCCTTGCCCATTTCGCGCATCACGGCGCGGACGTCGGCGAAGTCGAGGTTGATCAGGCCTTCCTTGACCATCAGGTCGGTGATGCAGGCGACGCCCGAGTACAGCACCTGGTCGGCCATCGCGAAGGCGTCGGCGAAGGTGGTCTTCTCGTTGGCGACCCGGAACAGATTCTGGTTCGGGATGATCAGCAGCGTGTCGACGACTTTGTGCAGCTCGGTGATGCCGGACTCAGCGGTCCGCATCCGGCGCGCGCCTTCGAAGTGGAACGGCTTGGTGACGACGCCGACGGTGAGGATGCCCATCTCGCGCGCGGCCTTGGCGATCACCGGCGCGGCGCCGGTGCCGGTGCCGCCGCCCATGCCGGCGGTAACGAACACCATGTTGGCGCCGTTGAGATGATCGCGAATCTCGTCAATCACTTCCTGCGCTGCAGCAGAGCCGACATCGGGCTGCGAGCCGGCGCCGAGCCCCTGGGTCACCTGCGTGCCCATCTGGATCAGCCGCTGCGCCTTCGACATCGTCAACGCCTGCGCGTCGGTGTTGGCGACCACGAAATCAACGCCGTCGAGACCGGCGGTGATCATGTTGTTGACCGCATTACCGCCGGCGCCGCCGACGCCGAACACGGTGATCCGGGGCCGCAGCTCGCGAATGTCAGGAACGTTGAGATTGATGGTCATGGTTGCCTCTCGATTACGCGCGCGTTGGTTCGTGAAGTCCCCGGCAAGTCGCCTGGACAATCTGTGATGGCGGAAGGGGGCGGAAAAGAGTCATCAAAAGCCCTCGCGCAGCCAGCGGCCGACCTTGCCGAAGTAACCGGCCTGATCGGCGCTGCGGACCTGGCGGGAATGCCGCGGCTCGATGTGCTCCAGATGGGCGTATTGCGGATAGACCAGCAGGCCCGTGGGAACCGCGAAAGATGCGCTCTTGGCTTCCTGCGGAAGCCGGCCGAAGCCGAGCGGACGGCCGACGCGTACCGGACGGCCGAGAATGCGAGTGGCGAGTTCGGGGATGCCGGTCAGTTGCGACGCGCCGCCGCTCAGAACCACGCGGGCGCGCGGCTCAGCAGCAAACGGCGAATCCGCCAGCCGGTCCCTGACCATCTCAAAAATCTCCTCGGCGCGATGCCGGATGATGTTCGCGATCGTCGCGCGGGAGATCACCTGCGGGGTGTCCCGCTCATTGTCTCCGGCGGCCGGAATCGACATCAGTTCGCGCGCATCAGAGCCGCCGATTAGCACCGTGCCATATAACGTCTTGATTCGCTCGGCATCCGCAATGCACGCGCCGAGTCCGCGCGCGAGATCCATCGTGATGTGGTGGCCGCCGAGCGCGAACCCGCTCGAATGTACGAAGCGGCCGCCCGAATAGATCGCCATCGTGGTGGTGCCGGCACCCATCTCGATCAGCGCGGCGCCGAGATCGGCCTCGTCGTCGGTCAGCACCGACAGTCCGGCCACGTAGGGACTCGCCGCCATCGCCTCGACGTTGAGGTGGCAGCGCTCGACCGCCAGCATGATATTCTTGGCGACCGTGGCGTCGGTGGTAACGACGTTCATGTCGACGCCGAACTGGCGCGCCACCATGCCGCGCGGATCGCGGATGCCCTTGACGCCGTCGAGCGTGTAGCCGACCGGCAGCGCGTGCAGCACGGCACGGCCGGGCGCGGTGGCGTGATGCATGCCGGTCGACGTCACGCGGCTGACGTCGTCGGAGTTGACCGCGCCACCCTTGATGTCGGCGGCCGCTTCAATCAGCTGGCCCTGCAGGCGGCCGGCGGAGACCGACAACAACACCGACTCGACCCGCACTTTGGCCATGCGCTCGGCGAGCGCAACGGCGTGGCGGATCGCCTTCTCGCACTCGACCATGTCGACGACGGCGCCGGCCTTGACGCCGCGCGACTGGATCTGGCTGTAGCCGACCAGTTCGACGGCGTGCGTGCGACCGCGCAGCGCGTCCTTCGGCGGCGACGGCCTCAGCCGCGCGATCATGCAGGCGATCTTGCTGGTGCCGATGTCGAGCGACGCCGCCATCGCGGTCCGATGCGGCGGCATCGGGCGGGTCTTCGGAGTCTGAGTGCGATCGAAGCCGGTCACGCGTCACCAGCCTTCTTTTTGGACTTCTTGTCCTTGAACAGCTCTTCGCGCGCCTTCGCCGCATCGTCCGACAGCCGCACCGTCAGCCGGTCCGGCAGCCGCATGTCGATCGCCGTGATATCGCGCGAGAACAACTTGCCCTCCTGATCGAGCTTGCTCAGCGTCGCCAGCGAATTGCCCACGTCCTGCTCCGGCAGCCGGATGACAAGTCCGCTGCTCAGCCAGACATTCCAACGCCGCTCGCCGACCAGGGCGACGGCCCGGGCCTGCGCCTGGATCTGCGGGTAGCGCGCCAGCAGTGCGAGGAAATCCTTGGCACGGGTTCCCGCCCCTTTGCCGACCACCAGCGGCAGCGACATGAAGCGCCGCGCCACATAAGGCTCGAGCACGGCGCCATCGTCGGCGATCACCGCGGTGCGGCCATCGAGTTGCCACCGCGCGAAGGCGGTGCGCTCGACGATGTCGATCTGCAGCTCGCCCGGATAGAATTTCAGCACCGTGGCGTCCGCGATCCACGGGTTGGCCTTCAGCTTGTCGCGCACCGCGGCGGCATCGAGGAACAGCAGTGACGAGCGGCCGGTGACGCCGCCGATCGCCAGCACTTCGTCCTGCGTCAGCTGCTTGCGGCCGCTGATCGCGACCTGCTGGATGCGGAAGCCGGCGATGTTGGCGATGGCATTGCGGGCGTCATCCAGCCCCTGCACGAATTCATCGACGTGACCGCCCTTGACGATGCCGAGCCCGGCGCTGCCCATCAGGATCAGCACAGTGGCGACGACGCCGATGCGGCGCGGGGTGTATTTCTCGAGCGTCGCGATCAGCCCACCGGGCTGCTCGGGACGGACCAGCCGGGTCGGGCGCGGCTCGGGCCGCTTGCGACGCGCCCAGCGGTGGCGCAACAATGCAACGACCGCCACTGCGACCGCTTTTAGGTCAGATTGAAACCCCGACAGTCGCGACGACCGGGCGAGGCGCCCTCCACCATGCATTGCTAGAGCTCGTACTCGTTATGCCCGCAACCAACCGGGCTAAGGCGCAAGCGGCGTCTCGGTGCTGCGCGAACGCGCAATGACGAGGCAGAACGTCCGCCCGGTCATGCCTCGCCAGCCGAGCGCCAACATGCGCAGCCAGCGTTAACCTTCGGCCCAACTGGTAAACAAAAAGTAAAGGCTGCCGAATCAGGGCCGGATTTGTTGCGATTCATGAGGGATTTGGCGGGTGAATCGGTAGATTTGCAGGGGTTCCGGCGGAACCTGGTTCAGATCTCGTTAACGCCGCGGGCTGCGTTCGGCGAGTGCGATCTGCCCGAGCAGGAAATCGACGAAGTCGATGCCCTGAGCCTTGAGCGCCTTGGGATAAAGCGACGCCTTCGTCAGGCCGGGCAGCGTGTTGGTCTCGAGGAAAACAGGACCATCGGCGGCGACGATGAAGTCGGACCGCGAATAGCCGCGGCACCCGATCACCCGATGCGCCCGGATCGCATAATCCATGATCGCCGACGCGACCTCCGGGGCGAACCGGCCGGGACAGATCTCCTGCGTCGACTTGGCGAGATATTTCGCCGTGTAGTCGAAGCCGCCATCGGCCGGCACGATCTCGATCGTCGGCAGCGCCAACAGCGATCCGTCCGGCTGCTCGAGCACGCCGCAGGTCGCCTCGATGCCGGCGACGAACGGCTCGATCAGATAGTCTTCCGTCTTGGCGGCGTTGCGGACCGCGACCAGGTCCTGCTTGGCGTTGATGAAGAACAGCCCGTAGCTCGACCCGTCGCGGGTCGGCTTGGCGATCAGCCGGCCGTAAGTCTCGAGCGCGGCTTCGGCGTCCGCCAAGGCGATGCCGCTCAGCGTACGCACGCCGGCGATCGCGGCGAAGCGCTTGGCGGAAATCTTGTCGAAGGCGAGATGCGACGCCGCGGCGCCGGAGCCGGTGAACGGCACGCCGCGCATTCCGCACATCGCCTGCAACTCGCCGTTCTCGGCGACGCCGCCGTGCAGGCCGAGTACCAATAAGCGTTGTTCGGCCGCCGCCCGATCGAGCGCTGCGCCGAGCGCGCCGATGCCCTCGCCCGCCGGCCGAAACGGCTCCTCGAACGGCCGGTCATGGGCCAGCAGCGCTTCCGGCGTGGCGCGATGCACGGTGTCGTCGTCGTTCCAGAACCACAGATCGGCATCCGGCAGCGCCGCGTGCAGCGCTTGCGCCGAAGCGACCGACACCAGCCGTTCCTTGCTGGTGCCACCGAAGAGGATCGTCTGTCGCATCGATTGGTCCGCCGGGCGGTCCCTGTTGGGTCAGAATGGTCCGCGCGTCTCGCAGGCCGGCGCGAGCGCAATGTCCCTGATTTGGCTGATTCGGAGAAGCTGCGGGGAACCGTTTTGGCGCTTGTTGCAGGATGCAGCAAGCGACGCGCCACTGTCTACGGCGAGCGGCGCAAGCAAAGCAGGCCCCAGCCCAGCAGGACCGCGATGGCCGGGGTCGCCAGGCCGATGGTCCGCAGCGGTTCCCACACTCCCCCCTCGGTGCCGAACATGCCGATCCACATGACGCAGCCCCACAGCACCAGGAAAGTCACCAGCTTCGTCTCGCCGCTCCGTCGCCAAGCGTCGAACAGCACCACGGCGACCAGCGGCGCGACGAAGGCGACGTAGTTCGGCTGCGAGACCGACAGCACCAGCGGCAACGAAGCGCAGAGCACCGCCCCGCCGATCAGCACCGCTTCGGACATCCGCGGCTGCGGCCCATTCAGCCGCCAGAACCGGCCATGACCGATCCACACCAGCGCGCCGATGAAGACGGCATCGAATGCGAGCTGGCCGAGCGTTGCGAACAACGGCAGCTTGTCCTCCGCCGGCAGGCCACCGGCCGCAATCCGCGCCAGCATCGCGCCGATACTGAGCATGTCGTAGGAGGTGAAGGTGATCTCGGCCGCGATCTTGTCGTTCGGCGCGCCTGTGAAGATGCCGCTGAGATGCTCGGTCCACATCGCCGTGTACAGCTTGATCACCTCGGCGGGCCCCAGGCACAGGGTCGGCACGACGAACAGAAACACCGAGCTGAAACCGGCCACCGCCAGCACCGTCCGGACGTCGCGCCGCAACACCGGGAACAGCAGCAGCACCAGCGGAAACAGCTTGATGGTGAAGCCGAGCGCCAGCGCACAGGCGGCGGCATAGACCTGCCCCCTGGCGTACAGCACCAGGAATCCGACCATCGTCAGCAGCACCAGCGCGGTCGGCTGCCCGCGACCGAAACCGTCGCCGATATACGGCATCAGGATCGCAACAGGCGCGACCCGCAGCATCCACCACGCGTTCCAGTCGCGTTGGCGGAGCGGCGGGGCGTCGCGTTCGAGTGCCCGCGCCCACCAGTCCACCGCGATCAGCAGCACGGCGGCGCTGAGCGCGTACCACACAGCGACCGATGCCGGCAGCGGCAGCGCCCAGGACGGCCTCGGATAGCCTTCGAGCGGATGGCCGAACGGCCCCATCAATAGCGCGAAGAACGGCGGATAGTGGTAGGTCCAGCCGTGATGATCGGCGACTTCGTACAGCGGATAGCCTGTCCACACCGCCCACCCGGCACGGAAGAACACCTGCACGTCGCCGAAGCCCTGCACGGCCGATCGTTTCACGACGATCGGCAGATAGATGCACAGCGCCAGCGCCACCACGCAGATCAGTGCGATCTCGTACCAGTGCAAGTGCCGAAGGCGCGGCGCGAATTGTCGTTGCAACGAGAGCGCTCCAGTCCGTCGGTCCGGGGAATGCCACGCCGGCCCGGCAGAAGCATGGCCTCAATGTTTCAGTTTATGTGAAGCCGGCAAGGCTGCACAACCTGCGATGGCCGCTCATTCCGCAATCGAGACCTGCATCTCCACCACGCCGACGCGGCGGTGGACGGCCCGCGGTGGACGCGAACCGCAGAAGCGGCCAAAGTCCACGCTTCGGACCACCGCGGCAGTCTCCGATTCGACTGCGCCGACGAACGCCGCATCCGAACCATCGATTGACGGGAACCACGATGATCAGGGCCTGGCTCGACCTCTCCACCACCGGCACCTTCGTGACGCTGGCGCTACTGTACTACGGCGTCGCGCTGACGCTCGTCGTAGTGGCCTGCGTATCGCCGGCGCGTGGACCGATCGGCCGACTCAACGGCGTTGTCGCCCCGTTCTTCTCGTCGGTTGCGGTGCTGTTCAGCCTGCTCACCGGCTTTCTCGGCTACGAGGTCACCGAACGCAACCGCCGCGCCACCAGCGCGGTGCAGAGCGAGGCCGGCGAACTGCAGAACCTGTATACGCTCAGCGTCGCCTCGGTCACCGACATGCACAAGATCCGCATCGCGCTGAAGGACTACGCCAGGTCGGTGGTGCGGGAGGAATGGCCCGCGGCGCGCGGCGAAAGCTCGCCGAGCACTACCGAGGCTTACGACGAATTGCTGACCCAGCTCAGCGATCCCGGCATCAGCCGCGACGCCAGCGCCGCCGTGCATGTAGCTATGCTCAGTGCCGCGGTCCGCGTCGGCACCGCGCGCAACTCGCGGCTCAGCCTGTCGACAGACCGAACCAGCGAGCTGAAATGGATTTCGGTGCTGCTGCTCGGCATTATCACCCAGGTGGCGCTGACCCTGGTCCATCTGGAGAAGCCGCGCGCGATGACGGCAGCGCTCACCGTGTTCGCCACCGGCGCGGTCGTGGCCCTCGGACTGATCGCGCTGCAGGAAGATCCGTTCAGCGGAGTGTTCCGGGTGTCCGCGGCGCCGCTTGAACGGGTGCTGACTCTGCCGGACAATCCGGCCTTGCCACCCTCCGCACTGCCGCCGGTCGCCCCCTCGCCGCCGCCGGCCGCGAAGTAATCGGTCAGCGCGCGGCGTCGGCCGCGACGCCGATCCGCTTGATCTCCCACTGCAGCTCGACGCCGGACTGCGCCTTGACGCGCGTGCGCACGGTTTCGCCGAGCGTCTCGATGTCCGCGGCAGTGGCGTCGCCGGTGTTGATCAGGAAGTTGCAGTGCATCTCCGAAACCTGCGCGCCGCCGACCTTGAGGCCGCGGCAACCGGCGGCGTCGATCAGCTTCCAGGCGCTGTGCCCCGGCGGATTCTTGAAGGTCGAGCCGCCGGTCTTCTCGCGGATCGGCTGCGCCATCTCGCGGTGCGCCTGCACTTCGTTCATTTTGGCGCGGATCGCATCCGCCGACGCTGGCGTCCCGCGAAACCGCGCGGCGGTGAAGATCAGCCCGGTATCGGCGCCGCTGTGCCGATACGAAAACTGCATCGCCGCATTGTCCAGCAAGTGGACGCGCCCGCTTCGATCGACCGCAGTGGCGTCGATTAGCACCTCGCGAGTCTCGCGGCCGTTGGCGCCGGCGTTCATGCGGAGCGCGCCGCCGATCGTGCCGGGGATGCCGTAGTAGAATTCCAGCCCGCCGAGCTGCGCCGCCGCGGCCGTTTCGGCGAGGCGCTTGTCGAGCGCCGCAGCGCCGGCATGCACCATTTCGCCCTCGACGCGTGTCTCGCCGAAGCTCTTCGGTGTCAGCCGGATCACGACGCCCGGGACGCCGCCGTCACGCACGATCAGATTGGAGCCGACGCCGATGCACATCACCGGGATGTCGGCGGGAAGTCGCGACAGGAAGTAACAAAGATCGTCAGCGTCCGCCGGCGTGAAAAGCACCTGCGCCGCCCCACCGACGCGAAACCAGGTGACGGGCGCCAGCGTCTCGTTGCCGAGAATCCGGCCGCGCAGGTCGGGCATCGCGGACTTCAGCGCGGGAACGAGATCGGGGAAACTCATCGGAGCACGGAGTCCAGCCAGGCGTCGATGACGCGTCGTCCGGCCTCGACCGTCGCGGCGCCGGAACGTGCCGCCTGGGCACGGAGCGTGCCCGGCTTGATACCAACCTTGCCGAGCTCCGCAGTGTGGCCGATCAGCCATGCTTCGAGCGCCGACGGCGGCGTCTCGATATGGAATTGCAGACCGAGCGTGTGACTGCCGATCGAGAATCCCTGATTGGGGCACACCGCGGTCGAGGCCAAGCGTTCAGCGCCCGCTGGCAGATCGAGATTGTCGCCGTGCCAATGCAGGACGTCGACGCCGGCGAGCGACGCCAGCACCGAACGCATCCCCGCATCGGTCAGCGTGAGGGGGGCGTAGCCGATTTCCTTCGCCGGTGCGGGCGCGACGCGGGCGCCGAGCGCGGCGGCGATCAGTTGCGCGCCGAGGCAGATACCCAGCGTCGGCCGCTTCGTCGCGAGCCGGGCGCGGATAGCGTCGAGTTCGGGCACCAGAAACGGATAGTCTTCGGTCTCATAGACGCCGATCGGACCGCCGAGCACGACCAGCAGGTCCGCGCCGACGATCGCCTCTGCGTGGAGCGGTTCGCTGCCGACTTCGACGTAGCGCAGCGTGTGTCCGCGCGCCGCAAGGCTGTCGGCGACGAGGCCGGCGTGTTCGAACGCGACGTGACGCAGCGCGACGCAGTTCATCGATCAGCCCCCCAGCGCCTTCAATTCGCCCGGCAACGCGTAAGCCCATTGGGTGATGTTGCCGGCGCCGAGGCAGACGACGTAGTCGCCGCTGTTGGCGACGCCAGCGACCACGCCGGCGAGCGACGCGGAGTCCTGCAGAGGGATCACTTCGCGGTGGCCGTGGGCGCGCAGGCCGAGCACAAAGTGATCGCGATCGATCCCCTCGATCGGCGCCTCGCCGGCCGGATAGACGTCGGCGACGATCACGGTGTCGGCGTCGTTGAAGCAGGTGCAGAATTCTTCGAACAGCGACTGCAGCCGGGTGAAGCGATGCGGCTGCACCACGGCGATGACCTTGCCGCTGGTCGACTGCCGCGCCGCCTTCAGCACCGCGGCGATCTCGACCGGGTGATGGCCGTAATCGTCGATGACGGTAACGCCGTTCCACTCGCCGGTCTTGGTGAAGCGGCGGCGCACGCCGCCGAAGCCGGCCAGCGCCTTGCGAATGGTGTCGTCGGACAGGCCAAGTTCGTGCGCCACCGCAATCGCCGCAGTCGCGTTGAGCGCATTGTGCCGGCCGGGCATCGGCACCAGCAGATCAGTAATCTCGTGCGCGGTGCCGGCCTTGCGGTCGCGGAACGCGACCTTGAAGGTCGAGCCGGCGCCGGACGGCTTGAGGTCGAGCAGCCGCGCGTCGGCCTGCGGATTCTCGCCGTACGTGATGATGCGGCGATCCTCGATCTTGCCGACGAGCGCCTGCACCACAGGATGATCGATGCACATCACCGCGAAGCCGTAGAACGGCACGTTCTCGACGAAATTGCGGAAGGCGTCCTGCACCGCGTCGAAGGTCTTGAAGTGATCGAGATGCTCAGGATCGACATTGGTGACGATCGCCACGTCGGCCGGCAGCTTCAGGAAGGTGCCGTCGCTCTCGTCGGCCTCGACCACCATCCAGTCGCCGGCTCCGAGCCGCGCATTGGTCCCGTAGGCGTTGATGATGCCGCCGTTGATCACCGTCGGGTCGAGCTCGCCGGCGTCGAGCAAGGCGGCGACCATCGACGTCGTGGTGGTCTTGCCGTGGGTGCCGGCGATGGCGACGCAGCTCTTCAGCCGCATCAGCTCGGCCAGCATCTCGGCGCGCCGCACCACCGGAATGCGCTGCGCGCGCGCCGCCAGCAGTTCCGGATTGTCGCGCTTGATGGCAGTCGACACCACCAACACGTCGGCGCCCTTGATGTTGTCGGCCTGGTGGCCGACGTGGATCTCGATGCCTTTTTCCCGCAGCCGGTTGACGTTGGCGCTCTCCGAGGCGTCGGAGCCCTGCACAGTGTAGCCGAGATTGCACAGCACCTCGGCGATGCCGCTCATGCCGATGCCGCCGATCCCGACGAAGTGAATGGGTCCGATTTCGCGCGGCAGTCTCATGTGCAAAGTCTCTCAAGGTCGGTCGGCTCGCCCGGGTCCAGGCCCGCGACAATTCAGGGCACTTCATGCAAGACGAGGATGGCCGGGACAAGCCCGCCGCGGACAAAAGCAGGCGACCTGGCCCGGTTCAGACCTGCGCCACCTGCATGACCAGATCCGCCAATCGGTCGGCCGCGTCCAGCCGGCCTACCGTGCGGGCGGCGGTGGCCATGGCGGTCAGCCGGGCCGGATCCGCGGCCAAAGCGGTGATTTCGGCCGCAAGCCGCGCAGGGGTAAAATCAGCCTGCGCGATCCGGATGGCGCCGCCGGCGTCGGCCAGTACGCCAGCATTGGCGAACTGATCCTGATCGATGGCACCGGGCAGAGGTACTAAAATGGAGGGGCGACCAATCGCGGCCAGCTCGGCAACGGTGCCGGCGCCTGAACGGGATACCACAAGCTGACTGGCGGCAAGTCGAGCCGGCAGGTCGGTGAAGAACGGCGCCAGCTCGCAGGTCAGCTTCAGCCGATCGTAGACCGCCCGTACGCGCGCCCTATCCTCGTCGCGGACCTGCTGGGTCAGCACCAGTCGCGCCTGCAGCGCCGGGTCGAGCTGCTCGATCGCGCCGGGCACGATGTCGGCCATCACCCGGGCGCCCTGGCTGCCGCCGACCACGAGGAGACGCAGCGGACCGGCCGGGTCGAGCGGCGCGAAGGGCACGGCCGCGGCGGCGAGGATCGCGGGCCGCATCGGCGTGCCGGTCGTCGTCGTTTTCGCGGCGAGCGCCGGATCGCGGTCGAGGACGCCGGGCAGCGAGGTGGCGATCGCGCTCACGCGCCGCGACAGCAGCCGGTTGGCACGGCCCATCACCGCATTAGCGTCGTGGATCAGCGTTGGAATACGGAGCGCGCTCGCGGCGAACAGCGGCGGCAAGGTCGGGTAGCCGCCGAAGCCGATCACGGCGGCGGGCCGGCGTCGCAGCATCAGCGCCAGCGCCTTGGCGGTGCCGGCGCCCAGCATCAGCCCGGTGCGGGCCAGCGCCCAGGGAGTCCTGCCGCGCACCGTTTCGCTCGGCACCACGTCGATCATGTCGGCCGAAAACAGCCCGCTGTAACGCATCGCCCGACTGTCGGTGACGAGCCGAACGCGCAGGCCACGCTTCATCAGCACGACGCCCAGCGCCTCGGCTGGGAACAGATGCCCGCCGGTGCCGCCGGCGGCGAGAAGAATGAGGGGCGCGTCGCTCATGGCCTAGGCGTAGCTGCCAGCGGCTTCGATCGCGCTGACTTCGGTCTGCGGCCGCTGCCGGGTCAGCGCCAGCATCATGCCGACGCCGTAAGCCAGCGACACCATCGACGAGCCGCCGTAGGAAATGAACGGCAGCGTCATGCCCTTGGCGGGGATCAGTTGCAGGTTCACCGACATGTTGATCGCGGCCTGCACGCCGAACAGGATCGCAAGCCCCGAGGCCGCGAACCGCGCGAACAGATCGTCGGACTTGTAGGCGCGCGACAGCGTGCGCAGCACGATGAAACTGAACAGCGCCAGCAGGGCCAGGCACAGCACGATGCCGAACTCCTCGGCCGCGACGGCGAACACGAAGTCGGTGTGGCTGTCCGGCAGGCTGCGCTTGGCGATGCCCTCGCCCGGCCCGAGGCCGAACCAGCTGCCGTTGCTGAATGCCTCGCTCGCCATGTCCACCTGGAAGGTGTCGCCCGAGGCCGGATTCATGAAGCGCTTGATACGGCCGGCGACATGCGGAACCAGCAGATAAGCGGCAAACAGCCCTCCGGCAGCCGCGCCCGTCAGCCCGAATACCCAGATCACCCGCATGCCGGCGATGAAGAACAGCGCGCCCCAGACCATGGTGATCAGCATGGTCTGGCCGAAGTCCGGCATCATCACCAGCAGCGAAACCAGCGTCAGCAGCAGCACCATCGCCATCGAGGTCGCCGGCATTTCCGGCCGCCGTGCCGCTTCCGAGAACAGCCACGCCGCCAGGATCACGAAGGATGGCTTGGCGATTTCGGAGGCCTGAATGTTGACGCCGAGCAGCGTGATCCAGCGCCGCGAGCCCTTCACTTCCGGCCCGAACAACAGCGTCACCACGATCAGTGCGATCGCCAGCGCGAAGACGATCAGCGCGGTCCGCCGGATCTGGCGCGGCGACAGGAACGACACCGCGATCAGCACGATCAGCGACGGCGCCAGAAACAGCACGTGGCGATTGAAGAAGTGGAACGGGTCAAGGCCGATCCTGGTCGCCACCGGAGGCGACGCCGCCAGCGACAGGATGACGCCCGCCAGCATCAGCGCGATCAGCGCCGCCAGCAAAACGCGGTCGACGGTCCACCACCATTCGCTGAACGGCGTGCGTTGTTCACGGGAGATCATCGGCAATCCTGGGCAAAGACCACCCCATTGGTGCGCCCGTGTGGTTGCCAAGAGGTTAACGGAAGCGGGATGATTTGAAGCAGATCGGGCTCGTCTTCCGAAGCCGGCATGCCTGCCCGGCGACGGGCGGCTTCAGCATCAGGGCGCGGCACGCGGCAAGGGCTCGCCTGTCCCGAGCAGGGTCCGCAGCGGCCGGCCTGGAAATTCGATCAGACAGAAGCTGGCCAATGCCACCGCCGCGATCGTCGGCAGGCACAGCACCGCCAGGAACGCCGCATCGGCGTCGGGAAACTGCCGCACGAACAGCCGCAGCACGATGGCGTGCCAGGCGTAGATCGAGAAACACATGATTCCCGGCCAGCGCAGCAGACCGACCGACAGCCCCCGCGCCAGGACATTGCGCCCGAGCAGCAGACGGTTGGTCGTCAGCAGCAAGCCGACATTGATCAGCGAATAGGTCACCGCCTGCGTCCAGCCCGGCACCCGATACGCATGCCATGCATCCGAGAGCAGCGGGGCGGCGGCCAGCATAGCAAGGCCCAGCGGAACGCAAACGAGCGGCAGACGCACTCCCCTCACCACCAATGCGGCGGCGACCATGCCGAGCACGAAGTCGTCGATGCGGCCGAAGATCAAGTCACACAACGGATTAACGTTGATATTCTCCGCCGGCATCAGCGTGAAGGCGATGATACGAACCGGGAATGCGAGCATCACCGCGCCGACAGCGACGCGCGCCAGCCCCGCTCGCGCGATCAGATCGAGCAGCAGCGGCATCGCCAACGCGAAATAGATCTCGGTGCCGAGCGACCACAGGACGGGGTTGCCCGGCGGCATGAAGGCGGGGATGTAGAACGGGAAGACCAGCGCCAAGCTCACGACCAGCTTGATCCAGTTCTGCAAATCGTCGAGCCGGCAGAGGAAGACGAAGCCGATGATGAGCGACAGGTAGAACAGCGGCAACAACCGCGCCGCGCGGTGACGGAGGAAGTCGAGCGCGTCACGGCGCGTCTCCATCCTGCGGCTTCCCGAACCATAAGGCAGATACAGCACGAAGCCGGACAGGAAGAAGAACAGATTGACGCCCATCCAGCCGTTCGCCGCGATGGGATTGTTTGAGAGTTCGACGCCCGCCAGGTTGATCGGCGTCTGCCAGGCATCGCCGATCATATGATGCCAGACGACGCCGAGAATGGCGATGCCGCGCAATCCGTCGACGGCGGCGATACGCATCGTGTACCTCAGCCTGGACCGATCGGCTTGACGTCGTCCAACGCGAGCACTAGATCGCGAAACTTGCTCCCGCGGATTTCGAAATTGCGGAACTGGTCGAACGAGGCGCAGGCCGGCGACAACAGCACGACCGGCTCGGCCACGCCGGAGACTGCCGCGTCGCGCGCCGCTGCCGGCACGGCGTTGTCCAGTGTCCGGCTGATTTCGTAGGGTACGCGGCCTTCGAGCGTCCTGGAAAACTCCGCCGCCGCCTCGCCGATCAGATAGGCCTTGCGGATGCGCGGGAAGTACTCGGCAAGACTCTCGATGCCGCCGGTCTTCGGCTTGCCGCCCGCGATCCAGAAGATATCGCCGAACGACGACAGCGCCTTCGCGGTGGCGTCGGCGTTGGTGCCCTTGGAGTCGTTGACGAACAGCGTCGCGCCCTGACGGCCAACCTGCTCCATGCGATGTGCGAGGCCGGGGAAGCTACGCAGTCCCTTCTGCAGCACATCCGGCGCGACGCCGAGCGCGAGCGCCGCGGCGGATGCGGCGGCGGCGTTCTGTGCGTTGTGCAGGCCCCGCAGCGAGCCGATGCCGCCGAGTCTCGCAATCTGTTGCGACGCGCCGCCACTGATCCGCGAGATCGTTTCGTGATCGGCGACGATGCCGTCGGCGAGCGGCTGCTTCACCGAAATCCGCACCACCCGCTTGCCGGCGCGCGCGATACGGTCCGCCATGTCGCGGCCGAAGCCATCATCGACGCCAATGATCGCGGTGCCGTCCGCCGCAACGCCGGCGACGAGGCGCTCCTTGACGGCGGCGTAGTGCTCGATCGTGCCGTGGCGGTCGATGTGATCCTCGGTGACGTTGAGCATGATGCCGACGGTCGGATCGAGCGACGGCGTCAGGTCGATCTGATAGGACGACATCTCGATCACATGGACGCGGCCGGCCTGCGGCGGCTCCAGCGACAGGATCGCGGTGCCGATATTGCCGCCCATCTGGGTGTCGAAGCCGGCTTCGCGCATCAGATGCGCGATCAGCGCCGTGGTGGTGGACTTGCCGTTGGTGCCGGTGATGGCGACGAACGGCGCATCCGGCGCGTGCAGCTTGCGCTCGCGGCAGAACAGCTCGATATCGCCGATCACTTCGACGCCGGCTTCCCGCGCCTTCAGGACGGTCCAGTGCGGCGCCGGATGCGTCAGCGGCACGCCGGGCGTCAGGATCAGCGCGGCGAAATTCGTCCACGACACGTTGCGCAGATCGGCGGTGATGAAATTGGCCTGCGCGGCTTCGACCATGCGATCGAGATTGTCGTCGCACGCGAACACTTCGGCGCCGCCGGCGCGCAGCGCATGGCAACTCGCCAGCCCCGAGCCACCGAGCCCGAACACCGCGACGGATTGGCCGGCGAAAGACGTCACGGGAATCATCGGCGCGCTCCCGCCACACGCGAAGCCTCATCCTGAGGAGCCCGGCAGAGCCCGAAGGGCGTCGCCGGGCGTCTCGAAGGATGATTGCGTGGCACATCCTTCGAGACGCGGCCCTGCGGGCCGCTCCTCAGGATGAGGCTGTTCTCTGGGGCAAAGTCAGCAGTCACTAAAAGCCTCTCCCCGTCATTGCGAGGAGCGAAGCGACGAAGCAATCCAGCTCCGTGCACTGAGCTGGATTGCTTCGCTTCGCTCGCAATGACGAACTCAAAGTCGATTAAATCCTACTCACCGCAGCTTCAGCGTCGACAGGCCGGCGAGCGCGAGGATCACCGCGATGATCCAGAAGCGGATCACGATCTGCGGTTCGGTCCAGCCTTTCTGTTCAAAATGGTGGTGGATCGGCGCCATGCGGAACACGCGCTTGCCGGTGAGCTTGAACGACGCGACCTGCACGATCACCGACACCGCTTCGAGCACGAACAGGCCGCCGATCACCGCCAGCACGATCTCGTGCTTCACCGCGACCGCGATCGAGCCGAGCATGCCGCCGAGCGCCAGCGAGCCGGTGTCACCCATGAAGATCGAGGCAGGCGGCGCGTTGAACCACAGAAAGCCCAGCCCCGCGCCGAGCAGTGCGCCGCACAGCACCGCGAGCTCGCCGGTGCCGGCCACGTAGTTGATCTGCAGATATTCGGCGAACACCGCGTTGCCGACGAGATACGAAATCATGCCGAAGCTGGCGGTGGCGATCATCACCGGCACGATGGCGAGGCCGTCGAGACCGTCGGTCAGGTTCACCGCATTGCCGGCGCCGACGATCACGAAGGCGCCGAAGATGATGAAGTACCAGCCGAGATTGAGAGCGACGTCCTTGAAGAACGGGATCACGAGCGAACTCGACAGCGAGCCGCGGCCGAGCCACACCAGCGCGAAGCAGGCCGCGCCGGCGATCGCAAATTCGATCAGCAGCCGCGTGCGGCCGGAGATGCCGGCGTGGGTCTGCTTGGTGACCTTCATGTAGTCGTCGTAGAAACCGACGAAGCCGAAGCCGAGCGTGACCGCCAGCACGATCCACACATACGGATTGAGCGGGTTGGCCCACAGCACGGTGCCGACCGTCAGCCCGGACAGGATCATCAGCCCGCCCATGGTCGGCGTGCCGCGCTTCGAGACGAGATGCGATTGCGGGCCGTCGGCGCGGATCGGCTGCCCCTTGCCCTGACGCAGCCGCAGATTGTCGATGATCCAGGGCCCGAACAGGAACACGAACAGCGCGCCGGTCACCACGGCGCCGCCGGTGCGGAAGGTGATGTAGCGGAAAACGTTGAAGGCGGGAAAAGAACTGGAAAGATCGATCAGCCAATAGAGCATTCGGGGCCGCCTTACACCGCAGCGTCGTCGAGCGCGGCCTTGCCGGGGAAGCGCTTCTCGAGCGCGGTGACAATCGTTTTCATGCGCGAACCGAGCGAGCCCTTGATCATCAGCACGTCGCCGGGGCGGAGCGCGCCGACAACCTGAGATTCGAGCTCGGCCGCAGTCTCTGCATAGCCCCCCCGTTTGCCGGAGGAAAGGGCGTCCCAGAGGTGACGCATCAGCGGGCCGCAGCAATACACCAGATCGATCCCGTGGCTCTTCACCGCCTCGGCGAGGCCGCGATGCAGCTCGGGCCCGGTCGGCCCCAGCTCGAGCATGTCGCCGAGCACGGCGATCCGCCGTCCCTGCCCGGTGATCTCGGCGCTGCCGAGCACGCCGAGTGCCGCCGCCATCGAGGCCGGGTTGGCATTGTAGCTCTCGTCGATCAGTGTCGCCGCCCCCTGCCCGAGCTCGAGCGCGCGGCGGACGCCGCGGCCGGCCGCGGGTTGGACCTGCGACAGCGCCAGCGCCGCCAGCGCCAGATCGGCGCCGACCAGATCGGCGGCCGCCAGCACGGCGAGCGAATTCATGGCGATGTGGCGACCCGGAATGCCGAGCTTGTAGGTGACGTCGTGACCGAGAATGCTGGCATGGACCGCCGAGCAATCCGCATGCAGAGCGATGTCGAGCAGCCGTGCCTCCGCCTTGGCGTCGGCGCCGAACGAGACGATGCGGGCGACGCCGGCCTCGGCGGCATTGTCGCACAGCCGCCCAAACATCGGATTATCGCGGTTCAGCACCGCGGTGCCGCCGGGCTCGAGGCCGGCGAAGATTTCCGACTTGGCGTCGGCGATGCCTTCGATACCCGCGAAGAACTCCAGATGCACCGGCTCCACCGTGGTGATGATCGCCACATGGGGTCGCACCATCTTCACCAGAGGTTCGATTTCGCCGGCGTGATTCATGCCAATCTCGAACACCGCGTAGTGCACGCTCTGCGGGCAGCGCGCCAGCGTCAGCGGCACGCCCCAATGGTTGTTGAACGAGGCGACCGAGGCGTGGGTCTCGCCCTGCGCGCCGAGCACACCGCGCAGCGCCTCCTTGGTCGAGGTCTTGCCGACCGACCCTGTGACGGCGATCACACGGCCATCGAGCCGCGCCCGCGCCGCTCGGCCGAGATCGCGCAGGCCGTCGAGCACGTCATCCACCACCAGCAACGGCGCATCCGCCGGAAACTTGTCGCGCTGCGCGGTCTCGACCACCGCGAGCGCGGCGCCGGCCTTGAGCGCGGCCTCGACGAAGGCATGGCCGTCGTGGACGTCGCCCTTGATGGCGAAGTACGCGTCGCCCGGCGCCAGCGTGCGGCTGTCGATCGAGATGCCGAACACGTCGCGTGGCAGTGTGCCGGCCGTGGCGGCGCGCATCGCCGCGATCATCGCCTCGGACGTCCACAGCGGCTGTTTGGTCATGCTGCACTCGCTGATAGCGCCGCCGCGGCGGCTTCGTGATCACTGAAATGCAGCACCGTGTCGCCCACGATCTGCCCGACTTCGTGTCCCTTGCCGGCGATCAGCAGCGCATCGCCCGGCTGCAAATCGCCGATCGCGACGCGGATGGCTTCGGCGCGGTCGCCGATTTCGCGCGCGCCCGGCGCTGCGGCGAGGATCGCGGCGCGGATCGCGGCCGGATCCTCGCTGCGCGGATTGTCGTCGGTGACGATCACCACGTCGGCATTGTTCGCTGCGATCTCGCCCATCAGCGGCCGCTTTCCGGTGTCACGATCGCCGCCGGCGCCGAACACCACGACGAGCTTGCGCCTGGCGTAAGGCCGCAGCGCCTGCAATGCCTTGGCGAGCGCGTCCGGCTTGTGCGCGTAGTCCACGAACACCGGCGCGCCGTTATGCGCGCCGACGAGATCGAGCCGGCCCGGCGCACCTTCGAGATGTTCGAGCGCCGCGAAGGTCGCCGCCGCATCGCCGCCGGTGCCGATCACCAGCCCCGCCGATACCAGCGCGTTCTCGATCTGGAATTCGCCGACCAGCGGCAGCTTGACGGCGACGCGCTGGCCCGCATGTTCGATCAGCAGCTTCTGGCCGAACCCGTCGATCGTCGCTTCGACCAGCTTGATGCCGTCGCCCGGATCGCCGTTGCGGCCGATCGCAATCAACCGCAGCCCGCGCGCGCGCGCGGCTTCGATGACTTCGGCCGAACAATCGTGATCGGCCGAGATCACCGCGGCGCCGCCGTCCTGCACCAGATCGCGGAACAGCCGCAGCTTGGCGTTGAGATAGTGCGCGACCGTCGGGTGGTAGTCCATGTGATCGCGCGATAGGTTGGTGAAACCACCGGCCGCGACCCGCACGCCGTCGAGGCGAAACTGATCGAGCCCGTGCGACGAGGCCTCCAGCGCCAGATGCGTCACGCCCTCGCCGGTGATCTCGTCGATCGAGCGATGCAGCGCGATCGGATCTGGCGTGGTCAGCGATCCGTAGACCGAGCGGGTCGGCGTCACCAGGCCGATGGTTCCGATACTGGCCGAGGCATGGCCGAGCCGCTGCCAGATCTGTCGCGTGAACGCCGCCACCGAGGTCTTGCCGCTGGTGCCGGTGACCGCAGCGATCACGGCCGGCTGGCGCGGATAAAATCGCGCGGCGGCGAGCGCGAGCGCGCGGCGCGGGTTACGCACCGGCACGAACGGAACCGCGAGATCGCCGGCCGACGCGTGGTCGCCGGCCACCGCGACGGCTCCGGCCGCGACGGCGGCGGCGATGAAGCGGGCACCGTCGGTCTTGGCGCCGGCCAGCGCGAAGAACAGGTCGCCCGGTCGCACCGCCCGGCTGTCCACCGCGAGCCCGCCGACGTTCAGATCGGCATGCGGGGCGCCGGTCCTGACATCGTCGCTCAAGAGATCGCGGAGTTTCATGGTCCTCGGGTCCGGTCGGCCGGTTTGGTGAAATTCAACACGCCGACCGGGCTTTTAGCGCAAGCGGCCCGCGGCGCAACACGACTGACGCATCACCGCGCCGCGCCCCGGGCGGCGCTATTGACCAGCTCTCGATGACGCAAGAATGAGGCGGTCGGGCGGCGGCAGGTCGAAGCGCGGCTCGAGCCCGAGCAACGGCGCGATTCGTGCGATCACATTGCCACCGGTGGGAACCGCGTTCCAGCCCGAGGTGATGAAGCCGTGGGTCTCCGGCAGCGCCTTCGGCTCGTCCAGCATCACCAGCACCTGATATCGCGGATTGTCCATCGGCAGTACCGCGGTGAAGGAGTTGAGCACCTGCTTCTTGGCGTAGCGGCCGTTGACGACCTTCTCCGACGTGCCGGTCTTGCCGCCGAGATAATAGCCCTTGGCGATCTGCTCGGCAGTCTTGGCAGTGCCGACCTCGGCATTGAGCCGCATCAGATAGCGGATCTTGTCGCTGGTCTCCGGCTTAACCACGCGTTTGGCGATCTTTTGGGCTTCTTCCTCGGTGCGCCGCAGGAAGGTCGGCGGGATCAGAAGGCCGCCATTGACCATCGCGTTGATTCCCATCACCGCCTGCAGCGGCGCCACCGCGATGCCGTGGCCGAACGAAATGGTGATGGTGTTGAGATCGCCCCAGCGCTTCGGCACGATCGGCGACGCGCTTTCGGGCAGCTCGGTGCGCAACCGGTCGAGCTGACCGACCTTCTTGAGGAACGCCTTGTGCGCCTCGACGCCCATCGACAGCGCCACGCGGGCTGCGCCGACGTTGGACGAATAGGTGAAGACTTCGGCGAGCGAGATCGCGCGGCCCATGTTGTGGGTGTCGTGGATCTTGAACTTGCCGTAGTGCAGCGGCCCGCGCGCATCGTACATCGAATGCAGCGTCGCCTTGCCGGCATCCAGCGCCATCGCCAGCGTCAGCGTCTTGAAGGTCGAGCCCATCTCGTACACGCCGGTGGTCAGCCGGTTGATGCGATCGGGATCGTTGGCCTCCTTCGGATTGTTCGGGTCGAAGTCCGGCAGCGACACCATCGCGACGATCTCGCCGGTCTTGACGTTGGAGACCAGTCCCGACGCCGCCTTGGCGCTGTACTTCTCCTTGGCCTTGATCAGTTCGTCGCGCAGCGCGTGCTCGACGCGGATATCGACGGCGAGTTCGACCGGCTTCTGCAGCCGGTCGGAAGCGAAGCCGGCGCGGTGCAGGTCGGCGAGCCCATTGGTATCGAGCCATTTTTCGATACCGGCGATGCCCTGGTTGTCGATGTTGACGAGGCCGATCAGATGCGAGACCTCGGGCCCGGTCGGATACACGCGCTTGTTCTCGCGCAGGAAGCCGATGCCCGGAATGCCGAGGTTCTTGATGTCGGCCTGCTGCCGCGGCGAGATTTCGCGCTTCAGCCAGACGAAGCCCTTCTTCGACGCCAGCCGTTCGCGCACTTCCTGCGTCTCGAGATCCGGCAGCGTCGCGGTGAGCAGCTCGACCGCCTCGTCCTGATCGATGATGCGGCGGGGTTCGCCGAACAGCGACGGCGTCTTCACGTCGGTGGCCAGAATGGTGCCGTTGCGATCGACGATATCAGGACGCGCGGTGGCGATGGCGTCGGAGCCGCCGGCGCGCCGCGTGCCGTGGCTGTCGCCGAGCACGGCGATCATCGACAGCTTGAACGCGATGATGCCGTACACCGCCGCGAAGGCGATCATCGCCAGGCCGACGCGGGCGCGCGCCTTGGCGTCGCGATCGACGTCCTTGCCGTAGATCAGGCTACGGATCATGCGGCGGCGCCAGTTGACGTGATGCCCGACGAGCGGGAGCGACGGTTCGGTCAATGCGCGGCCTCCGACACCGGCAGCGAGCCGGTGATCATGTCGGGGTCGATCTTCTCGATCATCGAGGCGATCGGATCTGGATCGCCCGGATTGACGATGCTCGGCGGCCGCTCCGGCAGGTTCTTGAGCTGGTCGAACTGGCGGGCGTTGATCGGCTTCAGCTTGAGGTGGCGCTCGGCGAGGCCCTGCAGACGACCGGGCGCGTCGAGCTTGGCCCATTCGGCGCGGAGCTGGGCGATCGCCTCGCGCTCCTTGCGCACTTCGGCATGGAGCTGCAGCACCTTCTCGGTGCGCACCGTCGACTCCATCTTGATCCGGTAGACATAGGCCGCGGCGAACACCAGCATGGCGATCACGGCGACATGAATGATGCGCATCATCGGCCGGCCCTCATCCCGCCGGCCGTCATCACGCCCGCGAGCGTCGGCCAGCCCGGCAGGTCGTCCGGTGCGTGCGCGGGCGCATCCGTGCGCTCGCCGCCGCGCAGCTTGGCCGAGCGCGCGCGCGGATTGGCGGCGACCTCGGCGTCGCCGGCCACGACGGGGCGCTTGGTCAGCACGGTGAAGCTCGGCGCGGCCAGCGCCAGTTCGGGCTGATGCCGCGAGCCGCCGCCGGTGCGGCTGCGCTCGGTCAGGAAGGTCTTGACGATGCGGTCTTCCAGCGAATGAAACGACACCACCGCGAGCCGGCCGCCCGGCTTCAGCACGCGCTCCGCCGCGGCGAGCGCCTGATACAATTCGTCGAGCTCCTCGTTGACGAAAATCCGCAGCGCCTGGAACGTCCGCGTCGCCGGATGGATCTCGCCGGGCTTGCTGCGCACCACCTTGCCGACGATGTCGGCGAGCGCCCTGGTCGTGGTGATCGGCGCCTCCTTGCGGGCGACGATGATCGCCTTGGCGACGTGCCGCGAATAGCGCTCCTCGCCGAAGATGTAGATGATGTTGGCAAGATCGGTCTCAGATGCGTGGGCCACCACGTCGGCCGCGCTCGGCCCGTCACCGCCCATCCGCATGTCGAGCGGGCCGTCGAGCCGGAACGAGAAGCCGCGTTCGGCCTGATCGACCTGCATCGACGACACGCCGATATCCATCACCACGCCGTCGACGCGGTCGTGCCCCTGCGCGGCGCAGACCTCGGCCAGATTGGAGAAGCGGTCCTCGACCAGCGTCAGCCGCCCGCCGGCGCTCTGCACAAGATCGAAGCCGCCGGCGATCGCCGTGCGGTCGCGGTCGATCGCGAGCACGCGGGTGTCCGCCGTCTGCAAAATCAGTCGCGAATAGCCGCCCGCCCCGAAAGTGCCGTCCACGTAAATGCCGCCTGCGCGCGGAGCCAGCAGGCCGACCGCCTCGTGCCCCAGGACCGGAATATGGCGCGGCGCTGCCTCGCTCATGCGCCCTGCCCGCGCGGCGCGCAGCGTCGCCCATCGGCCGGGATCGAACGCCAGGGCCGGATCGGCTTTCGCAGAGACATTGTCGGCAACCGGCGCATCGTGGGTCGAAACTCCCGGTTCCACACGGAAATCGGCCGGCGCACCGGTCCCCCACACTGGCGAACCCTGCGCTCCGGCGGAAATCTGTTGGATTGCCATCGGCTTATGGGCTGTTCAGAGGGGGCCGGCGGTTCCCGGCAATACGGCTCTTCACCCCTCAGTAACGTCTCTTAGCCTTAAGAAAACGTTGACGGCGGCCGGTCACGATCCGGCGATCTTCACGTTTTCAACCGCTTGCCCCAGCGGTATCTGGTGATGCCGATCATCCACACTCCACAGAAAACGACCAAATCATGACATCCGCGCGTTGCGACCCGTGGTCGTGCCCGGGATAGTGGGTACGGCGCTGCGTGTCGCACGCCTTCGCCGTTCTCCTGCCGGGTTTGGATAGTGTGATGCCAGCTTCGTTCGCGTCTGCGGGTCCAGAGTCGAAACAACGACGTATCGTCCCACTGCCCAAGGGCATCGTGGCCATGCAGACTTTCATTCCAGATTCTTCAGTCGTTTCCGATGTGATCCCCTCGCCGAATTTCGGCGAACGCAACAAGGGCCGGCAGCCCGACATGATCGTGCTGCACTATACCGGCATGCCCGACGTCGAGAGCGCGCTGACCCGGCTGTGCAAGGCCGGCACCGAGGTCTCGGCGCATTACGTCGTGCTCGAGGACGGCCGGATCCTGCAATGCGTGCAGGAAGCCAAGCGCGCCTGGCACGCCGGTGTCGCCAAATGGGCGGGCGAGGACGACATCAACTCCTGCTCGATCGGCATCGAGATCATCAATCGCGGCCACGACTGGGGCTATCCCGACTACCCGCTGCGGCAGATCGCGGCGGTGATCGCGCTGTGCCGCGGCATCATCATTCGCCGCGGCATCGCCCCGCATCGCGTGCTCGGCCATTCCGACGTGGCGCCGGCACGCAAGAAGGACCCAGGCGAGAAATTCCCGTGGCGCTCGCTCGCCGCCTCCGGCGTCGGCCTGTTCGTCGAGCCGGCCCGGATCGAGCCGGACAGCGAGACGCTGAAGCACGGCGCCGAGGGCGACGACGTGCGCGCCCTGCAGCAGGCGCTGGCCGATTACGGTTACGGCATCGCCGTCAGCGGCAAATACGACCACGCCACCACCGAGGTGGTGACCGCCTTCCAGCGCCACTTCCGCCCCGAGAAGGTCGACGGCATCGCCGACAGCTCGACGCTGGCGACCCTGCACGCGCTGCTCGGCATCCTGCCCGCCGACGCGCACCCGCTCGCCGCGGCGGGCTGAGGGGGGCCCACGCCGCGCCCTTTCGCCTTGACGCAGCGGCGCGGAGCCCGCATGGCTTGCCGCGTCAGTCGGCCGGACGGCCGCTCCGGCAAGCGCCGAAAGGCCGCCGGGGAGGAAAGTCCGGGCTCCATCGACATACGGTGCCGGATAACGTCCGGCGGGGGCAACCCCAGGGAAAGTGCCACAGAGAACGAACCGCTTCTCTCATTCTTCCCTCCCCCGCTTGCGGGGAAGGGTCAGGGTGGGGGCGAGTAAGGGTGAAAAGGTGCGGTAAGAGCGCACCGCGTCGCCGGCAACGGAGACGGCATGGTAAACCCCACCGGGAGCAAAACCGAATAGGGACGGCATCGCGGATAGTTCGCTCTTCGGAGCGATAACTCCGCAGGGTGATGTCAAACCCGCCGTCCGGGTAGGTTGCTCGAGGCGCTGTGCAAACAGCGTCCCAGAGGAATGGCCGTCGCGCAGCACCTCGCTTCAACGCGAGCGCTGCCCTCCAGAACCCGGCTTACAGGCCGGCTGATACTTCTTCATGAGGGGCTCGGCGGAAACGCCGGGCCCTTCGCCTTCAATATGAGACACTGTCCTCCCTGAACTCCGTCATCCAAAAGCTCGATGAGAAACCCGAGCCGATCAGAGTACAGAGGTCAGTTCTTAAATCGAGCGAGGGCCAGCTCGATCATTGAATCCTCAAACAGCCGCAACTTACGTTGAGACGCTTCACCACCCCCAAGCCACTTCTTTAGCCCCAACTTTACGGCTTCCAAGTTAGGTTCCACCTTATCGTGACTTAACAACCAATCGACAGTGGCCAACAACTCCATCCCTAACGGATACTCAAACCCATCAATAAGAGCCGTAGTTCGATCGAGAGCACCGATGAATTGCTTAGCTTCTGTTGCCCTGAGGTAGGTACCCACAACATCCTTCTTCGTCCCCTCAAACCAAATTGTATCAAGGATGCTCGCATCTGCTACTCTCTTCTCGCAGTGAAGGTAACTACCATCCAAGCTATTTAGCAGATGCCCTAATGTCGGAGCGTACGGACCGTATTTGTCGGCCTTAAAATCGAGCCTAAGCGGACTCGCTAGCCCAGCCAGCACTATTTGCCTCTGCAAAAGGTAAGCGAGCTTCTGGATTTCCAACAGAGTACATTCAAATCCCAGGACAGAATAACGCCGCACCAGTTCCGCGACCAACGCTCGCGCAGACGTCAGCTTTTCGACCCCTGAAGGCTTCGCCACGTTCTGATAGCGAGCCGTAGGCTCATAAACGATGATCTGAACATCAAGATCGCCCATGGCCGACTCGATAAGAGGTCTAACAGACTTCCAATCTAGACCTCCGTTGCCGCTACCGAGCGGCGGAAGCGCAATCGACTTGATTTCATGCTCACGAATAAACCGTACCAAATCATTCAATCCATCCTTGATCCACTCAATCTTGGACGGATTGCGCCAATGCTGCTTGGTTGGGAAATTTATGATCCACTTAGGCCCACCAATGAGATCCTTTCGCTCAGTCGCGAATATCTGCCCCACTTTGATCTGATGAGCCTTGCACGCCACCGAGTACGCACGAAAATTCTCAGGAAACGCCTCCTTGAACATTAAGGCAATCCCCTTCCCCATCACACCGACTGTATTCACGGTATTGACCAAAGCCTCAGCATCCGCCTTGAGCAAGTTACCCTCAGTGAAGGTAATCATCAGAAATACCATCCTCGTTTGGTGTGAACTTCTAGGTTTAGCTTCCGCTTAGACACCAAATCGGCTGCCCATAACCTTTGCTTATCATCGCAACACGCTAAATAGAGCAGAGCATCGATTGGCATGTGCTGATGCACTAACGCCTCTGCCATGTAACGATTCGTCTTGTCCGGATCGTCGTTGTCTCTGCTAAAATCACTAGCCCGCAAAATCTTCCAGTCGATTTGCTTTAGGCCATCCACGGTGTTGTAGTAGTTTGCTAGTGATGCGCACGCGTGTCTGTCCGTAATCGCAAACGGCACATTTTTCTCGCGTAGACGCGCAAGCGAAGTAACAAGAAGCATGATTTGCTCATTGTCGCGCTGCTGCACGTTCCGGCCAGTATGAATATTGTATGCCATTATCGAGCGCGGAGTGAAATAAAAGGGGACGTAGTCCCCCAAGGTCCCATGAGGCTTAACGGGAACAGGCCAGGTTCTCCGTTTGTCGATCAACTCCACAAGGCCGATGTTGACGAAGTTGGGGTCTTGCTTGTTGGAGTTACGGCAGTGCACGCCATTGTCCAAAATCCAAGCCAAATTGTCCCTGTGGGTAATGCGGAAGATTAGCGCACTTTCCGCTGTGAGCTCCGGCAGCGCCACAATTCTCTCCCATAGAGCAGAACAGTCTCGTAGATGCGTATAATCTGCCCTCCAAGTCGAGGCTAGATCGGCAAGAATCGATTCTATTGAGAGAACATAAAAAGAACGTCGCGGCCTTGTCAACATATACTGACGACGCTTGACCGATGATAGCGCCCATCAGTGTGTTGCAGCGGCGGTCTATTGCGGCAGTTCCTCAATGCCCCCCGCCCCCAGCCGCCGCCGGGTTCGCCGGCTTCGCGACCAGCACTACCAGCGTGCTCAACCCGATGTAGAAAATCGTCAGCAAAAAGAACGCGTCGCCGAAGCTCATCGTCACGGCCTGGCGGTGGACGATCTGGTTGAACTGTTTCAGCGCCATCATCGAAGCGTCGCCCATGCCCTGAAAACGCTGGATCAGCATATTGAGGAAGTCGACCGCCTGGGCGTTGCCCCAGTTCACCTTGTCGTGCAGACGCGAGATGTGGAAGTCGGTGCGGTTGTCGAGCGCGGTGTTGATCAGCGCGAGGCCGAGCGCGCCGCCGAGGTTTCGGGTCAGGTTGAACAGGCCCGACGCGTTCTTGACGCGCTCCGGCGGCAGCGTGCCAAGCGCGATGTTGTTGACCGGCACCATCGCCATCATCATGCCAATGCCGCGGCAGACCTGCGGCCACAGCAGCTCGTAGAAGTCGTAGTCGCGCGTGATCCAGGTCATCTGCCAGGTGCCGGCGGCGAACAGCAACAGGCCAACCGCGATCAGGATGCGCATATCGACCAGCGTCATCAGCCGGCCGACCAGCGGCGCCGACAGGAACATCGCGATGCCGGAGACGAACATCGTCTCACCGATCATCAGCGCGCTGTAGCCGCGGACCTCGGCGAGGTAGCGCGGATAGATGTAGGTCAGGCCGTACAGGCCGATGCCGACGCAGAACGAGAACAGGCAGCCGAACGCGAAATTGCGATTGGTGAAGGCGCGGATGTCGACGATCGGCTCGCGCGCGGTCAGCACTCGGAAGAAGAACGCCACGCCGCAGACCACGCAGACGATCGCGAAGATGAAGATCGACTCGTCGTTGAACCAGTCGTTGCGCGGCCCCTCTTCCAGCACGTATTCGAGCGAGCCGAGGAAGCCGGCCATGAAGCCGAGGCCGAACCAGTCGAAATGATCGAGCAGCTCGTAATGCGGCTCGTCGAAATCGACCAGCGCGAGCACGCCGATGGTGATGCCGATGCCGGGCACGACGTTGATGAAGAACAGCCAATGCCACGACATCAAATCGGTGATGTAGCCGCCGACGGTGGGTCCGATGGTCGGCGCCAGCGTCGCGACCAGGCCGATGATCGGCCCGACCAGATTGAACTTGGAGCGCGGAAACACCGTGTAGGCCGAGGCGAACACGGTCGGGATCATGCCGGCGCCGAGGAAACCCTGGATCGCGCGCCACACGATCATCTCGGCGATCGACGAGGTGAAGCCGCACATCAGGCTGGCGAAGGTGAAGCCGGCCGCCGAGATGGCGAACAGGTTGCGCGTGCCGAGCGCGCGTGACAGGAAGCCGGACAGCGGGATCGCGATCACTTCGGCGATCAGATACGAGGTCTGCACCCAGGAGACTTCGGACGACGACGCCGACAGGCCGGCCTGGATTTCCGACAGAGATGCCGAGACGATCTGGATGTCCAGGATCGACATGAACATCCCGAACACCATGATCAGGAACGCGAACAGTCGGCTCGCCGGCACGTGTTCCGACGGCTCCTGCGGCACGGCTCCAGCCGTTGCGGTGGTCGATGCCGACATCGGCAATTCCTTAGAGTTCGGCCTGAAACGCCCTATCCGTCATTGCGAGCGAAGCGAAGCAATCCAGCTCAGTGCCCGGCGATGGATTGCTTCGTCGCTTCGCTCCTCGCAATGACGGAGGCGACGACGCTTACTTCCCCGTCCGCGTATCGACCTTGACGTAGACCGACATGCCGGCGCGGAGCAGGCCTTCGCGGGCGACGTCGGCGGGGACGCGGATGCGGACCGGGACGCGCTGCACGATCTTCGTGAAGTTGCCGGTGGCGTTGTCGGGCGGCAGCAGCGTGAACACCTGTCCGGCCGCCGGCGCGAGGCTCTCCACCGTGCCTTCGATCTTGCGGCCCGAATAGGCGTCGACCGAGACGTCCACAGTCTGGCCCGGCTTCAAGCGCGCCAGCTGCGTTTCCTTGAAATTGGCGTCGACATAGACGCCGTCGAGCGGGACGATGTTGGCGAGCCGCTGGCCGGCATTGATGTAGTCGCCGGTGTTGACCAGGCGGTTGGAGAACACGCCTTCGACCGGCGCGCGGACATTGGTGAAGTCGAGATCGCGCTCGGCCTTCGCCAGCGCGCTCTGCAGCTCGGCGAGCTGGGCCCGAGCCTCGGCCTGCTGCGCCTTGGTGACTTCGACATTGTCGCGTGCGGCGTCAAAGGCAGCCTTGGCGGCGGCCACCGAGGCGACGCCCTGATCGCGGCTGGCCTGCGAGGTCTCGAACACGGCGCGCGAGGCGAAGCCCTTGGTGCTCAGCGCCTGCTGGCGATCGAAATCGAGATCGGCGCGCTTGGCCGCCGCTTCGGCGGAGGTGAGCTGGGCCTGCGCCTGCTCGACCGCGCTCTGCTGCGCGGTCACCTGGCGACCGATCCGCTCGATCGTGGCCTGCTGGGTGGCAATCTTGGCGCGCGCGCTGTCGACCGCGATCTTGTAATCGCCGTCGTCGATCTTGAACACGACCTGCCCGGCCTTCACCAGCGTGTTGTCACCCGGCAGGATCGCGGCGATGTGGCCGGCGACGCGCGCGCCGAGCGTGGTGTTGTTGGCGCGCACATAGGCGTCGTCGGTCGAGACCATGAAGCGTCCGACCAGCATGTAGTCGGTGCCGAAGTAAGCGACCGCAGCCAGCGCCGCGAGGCCGACGCCGAGCAGGATCATCCGCTTGCGCTTCGGCTTTTTCACCACCGGCGCCGGGCGCGCGGGGGTCGCGACCGGCTCCGCCTCGCTGTCGGCCTGTGGCGGCTCGGCGAGCTTCAGCGAGGTCTCTTCGTGCGCGGACTTCCGGGGCTCCACCGGCGCAACGCCGGCTCCGGAGGCGACGACGTCATCCTGCTCGGACTCAGACCTGATCACCCGGGCAGCAGCTTGGTCGCGACCGGACATGAGAGCTTCTCCCTGACTGGCTCACACGTGAGCACCTGCCGGGACGTCGCCCCTGACAGCCGTTCCCAACTATATTGACCGAACGGTTCGGTCAAGGTAGTTTCCTGCGCAAAGCCTAGCAGCACTGCCCAAGCATTGTGCTTACAGGCGGTGGCGCCGATCACTTTTTTGGGACACGCTGAACCAATGGTTGCACCCGTCGCCCTCTCCGGCTCCGACGACGACAGCGCGAAGCGGCGCCAGATCGTCAAGGGTGCCCGCACGGTGTTTCTCGAGCAGGGCTTCGATGGCGCCAGCATGGGCGAGATCGCCCGCGCCGCAGGGGTCTCCAAAGGCACGCTGTACGTCTATTTCGCCGACAAGAACGCGCTGTTCTGCGAGATCATGCAGCAGGAGAGCGTGGCGCAGGGCATGTTGGCGTTCGAGTTCTCGCCGGACCTCGACGTCGAAACGTCCCTGAAGGTGTTCGGCGCGGCCTACATCAAGCTGCTGTGCGATCCGCGTGGGGCATCGGCGATCCGGACCGTGATGGCGATCGCCGAGCGGATGCCGGACGTGGGCCGCCACTACTACGAGCGCGTCATCGCCAATTCGCTCGGCAAATTCACCCGCTATCTCCAGCAACAGGTGCAGGCCGGCGCGCTGCAGATCGAAGACTGCCACCTCGCCGCGGCGCAGTTCACCAAGCTGTGCCAGGCGACGCTGTTCTTGCCGTACATCTTCCAGACGACGGGCGCCCCCTCCCCCGAACACATCGCCGAAGTCGTCGACAGCGCGACGCGGATGTTTCTGGCGGCCTACGGGAAGAAGCCCGGCAACTAAGCCGCAGGACTAATCGTCCTCGGCTTCATCGCGATCCACCGCCTTGCGCGCGGTCGCGCGGCCGATCGAGCCGGTCGGGCCGTTCCAGCCGCTCGACGCGTAGGGATTGCGCTGCTGCAGCCGCGCAGCGATGACTTCACCGGGCACTGCCGCCGGCTTGCAGATGCTGCGCGCGCTACGCCGGCGCATCAGATCGACGTGGATGTGATCGTAGTGGTAGACGTTGGATCCCGGCGCCAGCACGGTGGTGAATACCTGACACGCCGAATCCTGGACGTCGTGCAGGAACGCCTGCTCTTCCGGCAATCCCTTCCAACCGCCTTTCACGGTGATGCGACGGCCGTCGGCCAGGATGAAAGCCGCGATGTCCAGCGCGTTGCCGAACGCGTGCTCGGAAATATGCGCATTCGGATTGCCGTTCATGCCGCGGCAGGAATACGCGGAGATCTGCTTGATTTCGACCACGCGCACGCCGAACCAACGCATCGCGGCCGGCTGCACGGACTCGGCGAGCCAGCGATCCAGCGCCGAGACGATCGGGCACGCCAACGTCGCGGTCGGCTTCAGCGCGACCGGACCGACCGAGCCGGTGACGGTGCCCTGCGCCGGGCCGAGCCGCGGTAACGGCCGCTGTTCCTCGGGATAGCGCTGCGATGGGTTGGGCTCGCGCGACGCGCCGTAGCCGGTGACGTTCTCGGCCGGCGGACGCTCCCCGCCTTCTGGCGGCAGTTCGATGTCCTGCGCGGCCGGCGCGGTGCCCGGTGCACTCAGCGACACAGGGCCGCCGCGTCCATTGTCGATGCCGGCGTTCGCCCCATAGCCGCTCGGCGCGGCGCCGTAGGACGGCTGCTGCTGCGCCGGATAGCTGCGCGACTGCGCACCGTAGTTTGGCTGAGAGCCGTAGCTTGGCTGAGAGCCATAGCCTTGCTGCGCGCCGGGCCAGCGCGGCTGCGAGCCGCCGCCGACGGAAGCCGGCGGACGCAGATCGTCGGCGAAACCGATCGCGCTGCTTTCACCGAGCGCGGCGACCTTCAAAGGAAACTCGGCGCCGCACACACCGGGACCGGAGATCGGATCGATCCGGACCAGATCCGGCCCCTCCTTGACGGCGCCGGATTTCAGACAAGCGACCTCGGCCTCGGCTCGCCAGGGCTCGCGCTCGGCGGTCTGAAACAGACCGCGTCCACAACCAGCAAGCGATACGAGGACGATGGAGCCGACGAGATACAAACGAACTCCGCGCGTCATGCGCGCACAGTCGCTCAATCTCATTAATGAGAATTGAATGGTATTGCGTTAGTTGCCGTTAACCATAAGCGGCGCATCGAACTTGTTAGTTGGTGGTGCGCCGCAAGCCTTTCACCACGTGGCGCGGCCGGCCTTGGCCCGCCAGCCATGTCGTCAGCGCTGTTCGGCCTCACATGCACAGATGCCCGGGGCCAGCCCGGGCATCACGATCAGATTGATGAACGTCCGTGTGGACTCGTCGCAGTTACGCCGCCCGCACCTCGCGCAGGAACGCCTCGACCTGAGACTTGAGCGTTTCGCCGGTGTGCGACAGCTCGGTCGCAGAGTCGACGACCTGGGCGGCGGCGACGCCGGTTTCGCGCGCGGCGTCGCTGACATGCACGATGTTGCTCGACACTTCGGTGGTCGAGCGTGCGGCCTCGGCGACGTTGTGGGCGATCTCGCGCGTCGCTGTGCCCTGCTCGCGCACGGCGCTGGCGATCGCCGTGGCGATCTCGTTGACGCGGCTGATGATGGTGGTGATGCCCTCGATCGCTGTGACCGAACTCTGCGTCGCGACCTGGATCGCGCCGACCTGCGACGAGATCTCCTCGGTCGCCTTCGAGGTCTGTTCCGCGAGCGCCTTGACCTCGGCGGCGACCACCGCGAAGCCGCGGCCGGCTTCGCCCGCGCGGGCCGCTTCGATCGTCGCATTGAGCGCCAGCAGATTGGTCTGCGAAGCGATGTCGCTAATCAGTGTCACCACCTCGCCGATCTTCTGCGCCGCTTCGGCGAGGCCCTTCACTTCTTCATTGGTACGGCTGGCCTGCCCGGCGGCTTCGCTCGCGACCTGCGCGGACTGATCGACATGCTTGCCGATCTCGGCGATCGAAGCGTCGAGTTCCTCGACCGCGGCGGCGACCGCTTGCGCGTTCGAGGTAGCCTCTGAAGATGCACTGGTGGCGGCGCTGATGCGTCGCTCGGATTCGGTGGCGGTGCCGGCCATGGAATCCGCAGTGCAGCGCAGTTCCGTTGCGGCCGAGCCGACCAGTTGCACCGCGGTGCCGACTCTGGCTTCGAACCGCGCCGCGAGTTCGAGCATCGTGTTGCGGCGCTCGCTCTCATGCGCGATGCGCTGCTCGTCCTGTGCCGCACGCAGCCGCTCGGTTTCGATCAGGCTCTCCTTGAAGACTTCGACCGTGCGCGCCATCGAGCCGACTTCGTCGCGGCGGTTGCAGCCGGGGACCTCGACGGCGTGGCGCCCCTGGCTGATCTCCCGCATCGCGCCTTCGAGCGCCTGGATCGGCTTGGCCATGCCGCGGCCCAGCCAGACCGCAATCGCCGCCGCCGCGAGCGCTGCGCACAGCGTCGCCAGCGCCAACCACTCCATCGCGCTGTCGGTGAGCGCCGCATAGGCGCTGGCGTCCCGCACGATTTGCATCACCGCGACAGGCGCGCCAGAGTAGTTCTTGATCTGCCCGAACGACACGCCGGTCGCCGTGCCGCCATCGTCGCTTTTGCGGATCACCAGTTCGCCGGCCATCGCGCGACGAACCGCATCGGCATCGGGCACCAAGCCCGGAATCGACGAGGCGATGACGTTGATCTTGTCTCCAACGGGCTGCAGGATCGCAACATCGACACCGAACCGAGACTTCATCCGCGCGACGAAATTGGCACCGAAGGGCGAGCCGACGTCCATTGTCCCGATCAGGCCCTTGGCATCGACGATCGGCGCAGTGCCGAACACCGTGAGATTGTCGCGGCCGGGCTCGATTCCGCCCTCCGCACGCGCCTTCGACAGCGCCTCGACCACCATCTTGCGCCGGCCCGAAACGTCATCGCCGAAGGCGTCCGGCTTGTGGACCCGGGCAAACGTCACCGATGGCGGAACCTGGATGGTGATCAGATCGAGCCCGCGCGGCGCCAGCTTGCCGTGCGCCTCTTTCATCAGAGCGACGGTGGCGTCACGATTGCCGGCGCGCACCGCCTCCTTGACCGTCTGCATCGCCGCAAGGGTTTCGCTGACCGCCAGCGTCGTCCGGGTCTCGGCCTCGATCGCACCGACCAGATTGGCGTAGTCGCTGCGCAGCTCCCGCTCCAGCGCCACGTCGATGGTCGCCTGCTGGCGCCAGAAACTGAATCCGGCCAGCATCGCACACGAACCGATCGCCACCAGCGTGATCGCCACGATCATGCGTGCCGAAATCGACTTCAGCATCGATGAGTCCCCTATCTGCTTGCACGCCGCATACTCGCGCGGCCACACCCAACCATCAGAGGTAAACGTGTAGTTGCAGAGAAAGAACAGAATGTTAACGACGGGAACCGATCTCGATATACACGAAATCCGACACAGCGCCGGCAGTAAGGTTGATCGGTTAGGTTAAGACGGCAATTTCGTTGACCCCCGCGGCCCAGATGCTCAATTGGCCGCATGATGAAGGACGACGACTACGAACTCGACTCCTCCGGCAACAGGGTGCTGATCGGCCTCACGTCAGAAGAAACGGCCGAGTTCTTCCGGCTGGACGAGATCATCAGCAAGAGCGGACCGCCGCCGGCGATCGAGGACGATTGGTACCGGCCGGAAGACCGCCGCTGGCTCGAACTCTACGAAAAGCACGAATCCGCCCGCCGCCCGTTCCTCAAGAGCAGCAAGACGATGCATTGAGCCGGCGCTCCGGCATTCCGCCGGGCCCGGCCGCAATCACCACGCGTAGCGCAGCACGCCCTTGCCGGCGTAGCTGCGGGTGACCTCGGAGAATTCGCCCTCGAAGCTGGCGCCGACCGAGAAACCGTTGAGCCAGTTGATGTCCGCCGACACCGTGGTGAGCGCGGCGTCGGCCGCCGGGCGGGCACCGCCCACCACGAAGCTGGCGCCCGGCAGCGCCTGGAAGGTCGCCGTGACCGAGCGATCGATGTCGAACTCGTGCGCCCAGGCGGCGCGGCCGCGCAGCGTCAGCAATGCACCGTCCAACGCGAACGATTTGTCGCCGCGCAGGCCGAGTTCGCTGCGCGTCGACGTCGCGGTTCGGGCATCGTAGCCGAGCGCGAACACGCCGCTGCCGCTCACCGCCTGCTCCGCATAGGCCGGCAAATCGAACGCCGTGACCTGCGCGGCGGCGTAGGGCGTCAGGCCGACGCCGCCGATCACCGGCGCAACCCAGCGATGACCGGCTTCCACCCGTGCCGAGTAGGCATTGGCGTTGAAGCTGGCGCGCAGCTGATTGAAGCCGCCGATGCCGATAGTCCGCTCGGTCGTGATGTCCTGCCAGCCGTAAGCCGCCGCTGCCGTGAGATAGCTGGCGCCGATGCGATGGCGGATGAAGCCGCCGACCTGCATCAGATCCGAGCGCCCCGACCCCAGCCCGTTGGCGAGGCCGAATTGCGTGGCGCCACCGGCCATCGCCAAGCCGGCCACCGTCTGCGGCGACAGCCAGTAATCCGCGCCCGCGGCGATGCCGGCGAGTCGGCTGGTCGCCGTGGCCGAACCGAGTGTGGCATTGCCGTCTGTCGTCTGCGAGCCGCCGAAGCCGGCGCCCCACGTCACCCAGCGCGGTTCGAACGACGGCAGCGCGCCGGCCTTGCCGATCATCGCATGCGCATCACGAACACCGGCGGGCTGCGCTGCGTCGACGAACGCCATTGGTGCCGACGTTGCGTCCGGCGCGCCGCGGCCGTTGCTGAATGGATCGGTCAGCACGCCCATGAACAGGTCCATCGCGGTGAAGGTCGATTGCTGCGCGCCGGTCGGCGTCTCCCCGGAAGCGATGCTGAGCCCTGCCGGCGTCAGCGCGCCGAAGACGATCGGGATGCTGCCCGTGCGTACGAAGTAATTGCTCAGCGCGTTGGCGACCTGAGTCTGATTGCCGTTCAGGCCGCTGTTGATCACCGGCGGTGTAGGTCCGGGCGGGGTCGGCGGCGTGTAGTCCAGCACCAGATTGAGGTAGGCGTTGTTGGCGTCGTAGCCGAGGCTCGACTTGAAGCCGGACGGCAGGTTGGTGTTCACCAGCGAGCCGAACGTGCCGACCACGCCGCCGGTCGCATTGACGATGGTATATTGTCGGTCGACATAGCCACCGCTGGCGAACGACGCGTTCACCGTCGCACCACCGAGTGTCGCCGTGCCGCTGACATTGACGCGGTCCGCATTGGTCGGCGACACTTCGACCATGTAGCTCGACGCCGCCGTGAAGGTCAGGTTGCCGCTGACGTTGAGCGTGCCGATCGAATTGCCCGGCGCCAGCGCGCCGCCGTTGATCAGCGTGGTGCCGACCGTGCCGTTGCCGCCGAGCGCCGCGCCGGCATTCACCGTGGTCAGCGACGACGACGCGATCGAGCCGTTGACGCTGAGCGAGCCGGCCTCGACCGTGGTCCCGCCCGTGTAGCTGCTGATTCCGGCGAGCGACAGATTGCCGGCGCCGCGCTTGATCACTTGGCCGCTGCCCGAAACAACGCCGCCGAAGCTTGTCGCGTCGGAGCGATTGAACGCCAACGTCGCGCTGTTGCTGATATTGCCGGCCAGCGAACCCGAGGTGCCGCCGTCGCCGATCTGCAGGGTGCCGGCGGAGATCGTGGTGCCACCGGTATAGGTGCTGGCGCCGGTCAGGCTCAGCGTGCCGGCGCCGAGCTTGGTGAGATTGCCGCTGCCGGAGATGACGCCGCCGAAGCCGATCGCATCGGAGCGATTGAACGCCAAAGTCCCCCGGTTGTCGACATTGCCGACGATGGAGCCCGACGTGCCGCCGTTGCCGATCTGCAGCGTGCCGTTGGAAACCCGCGTTCCCCCGGTGTAGGTGTTCGCTCCGGTCAAAGTGAAAGTGCCGTTGCCGTTGCTGAAGACCCGCAACTGGCCAGTACCGGAAATCGCACCGTTGAAGCTGTGGTCGTCGATGCGGGCGAATTCCAGAATGCCGTTGTTGACGACATTGCCGACGAGAGACCCCGTCGTGCCGCCGCTGCCGATCTGCAGGAACGAGCCGCTGCTGATCGTCGTACCGCCGGTGTAGGTTTGCGCACCAGCGAGCAGCAGCGCGGTGGTGCCGAGCAAGGTGACGCTGCCGGTACCCGAGATGACGCTATTCCCTAAGCCGGTCGAGTCCGAGCGTGCGAACACCAGGGCCCCATCGTTGACGATGTTCCCCACGATCGAACCGGTGGTGCCGCCATCGCCGATCTGCAGCGTCCCGGCATTGATCGTGGTGCCGCCGGTGTAGGTGTTGGTGCCGGTCAGCACCACCGTGCCGGAGCCATCCTTGGTCAGCTGGCCGGAGCCCGAGATGTTGCCGGCAACTTCCAGCGCCCCGGCGCGATCGAAGGCGAGCGTGGCATTGTTGACGATGTCGCCGGTGATCGAGCCGGTCGTACCACCGTCGCCGATCTGCAGTGTGCCGGCGGAGATCGTCGTCCCGCCTGTGTAGATGCTGTTTCCCGTCAAAGTCAGCGTGCCGGAGCCCACCTTGCCGAGCACAAGCGGCGCGTCGCCGTCACGCAGCACCCCGGAAAATGTGGTGGATGTCCCCAAGGTACCGACATTCACGGTTTGAACAGTCCCGGTCGTGCCCCGAAACGCGGCGACCGTGCCGTCGCCCGAGAGAGCACCTATGTCGACATGCCCTATGTCCGTGCGCAGATACAGAATTCCATTGTTTACGATCTGCGCGGTTCCTCCGGATGCATTCTCGCTAAACAGCATCACGCCGCCGGAAGTCACCTCGATCGTCGCGTTGCCGGCGGTGCTCGTGCCGCGGAAGTCGATTTGCGCCCCTCCGGAACCCACGACGAAATTCTGTGCGACGCTCGTATTGTTGACGATGCCAGCGCCGTAGAAATTCAAGTCGCTGCTGGCCCCCAGTGAAATCGTGTAGGACGGCGCTCCCGCATTGAAGGTGAAGCCCGCCGCACTGTAGGAACCGGAAATGGCCACCGCCGCCGGAGCGCCGTTATTCGTAAACACCGCGGTGGCCGAGGCGTCCGGCACAGCGGCCGGACCGCTCCAGTTGGCGGCCGTGCCGTAATCCGAACTGGTGCCGCCGACCCAGACCTGCTGGGCGGCTGCCGGGAACGCAACCGCGACCAGAGCGGTGCAAGCCAGCAAGGACGAAAGCACGCGTCGGCGGCACACGATGTGAGTCCGACACGTCGCGACCCGCGACAACGGCCCGCTACAAAATTTCTGGTTCTGCACGCCCACGCCCCATCACCTCGCAGATCACGAATGACCTGTTTCAGGAATCAACCTAAAGGTTCATGATTGGGATGAACAATTGCGTCTGCGAATAGCAACCATCGACCACGCGAATAATGGAACCGCATCGCCGCTGCAGAAGGAATGAGCGCCCGGATTCACACAAGCTGCGGAGTAGCTTCGCGATCTGTTCGTCGTGAGCAGTGATGCTGCCACTTCCGCTGCGACCCTTCACCCCATCAACAACAAAAACGGTGCCAAATGGGGACGATCAATCTGCGCAAGGTCGATCTCAATCTGCTGATTGTATTCGACGCGGTCTATTCGACCGGCAACATCAGTCACGCCGCGCGGCAGTTGGCGCTGAGCCAGCCCGCAGTATCGAACGCGTTGACGCGGCTGCGCGAGCATCTCGACGATCCGTTGTTCGTGCGCTCCGGACGCGGCGTCGAGCCGACGCTGCGGTCGCAGCAGATGATCGAACCCTTACGTGAGGCGCTCCGCCTGATTCGCCAGCAGTTCGACGGCGAGCGCAGGCTCGAGCTCGGCTCCTACAAGCGCACCTTCCGGATCGTCATCGCCGACATGCTCGAGGGGCTGCTGATGCCGCCGCTGCTGCGCGAGATCGCCGCCCATGCGCCGCAGATCACGATCGAGTCGCGCCCGTCGTGGAACTCGAGCGTCACCGACGATATCCTGGCCGGCACACTCGATCTGGCCTGCTACGTCTTTCCGGTCAGTGCGCCGGGTCTGGTCTTCGAGACGATCTGCCCGTGCGACTACATCGTGGTGGCGCGCCGCGGCCATCCGCAGATCGGCGCCGAGCTCGACACGGAGACCTTCCTGGCCCTCGAGCAGGTCGCGCCGATTCCGGAGCTGCGCAGCCACAGCACGATCGATCGCGACATCACCATCGGCGGCGGCGTGCGGCGGATCGCCTATATGGTTCACAAGGCATGGTCGATCCCGGCGGTTGTCGGCAGCACCGATCTGATCGGAATTCTGCCGCGACGCTTCGCCGAACTGATGGCGCCGAAATTCGGTCTGCAGATCTTCGAGTCCCCGGTGCCGATCTCGCCGCAGGATTATCATCTGATCTGGCACCAGCGAAACACCGATGACCCGGGCCACCGCTGGCTGCGCGAAGCCATGCTGAAGACGCTGCGAGCGGACGCCCGCTCCGGGCTGGTCCCGGCCGCGAGCGCGTGCTAGCGGTTCCCGCAACAACAGCGGGGAGATGGAACGCGATGATCGAGGCGGTGATCTGGGATTTTGGCGGAGTGCTCACGAGTTCGCCGTTCGAGGCGTTCGCACGCTTCGAGGCCGAGCGCGGATTGCCCGCGGACATCATCCGCCGCACCAACGCCGCCAACCACCTTGAAAACGCCTGGGCGAAATTCGAACGCGCCGAAGTCGATCTCGACGCTTTCGACGCGCTGTTCGCCGCCGAGTCGCTGGCGCTCGGCGCCGAGGTGCGCGGCAAGGACGTCATCGCGCTGTTGTTCGGCGAGCTGCGCCCCGACATGGTGGAGGCGCTGCGCCGGGTCAAGCAGACCTGCAAGACCGGCTGCATCACCAACAATCTGCCGGCGAACGCGATCGGCTCGACCTCCGGCCGCACGCTGTACGTCGCCGAAGTGATGACGCTGTTCGATCACGTCATCGAGTCCGCCAAGATCGGCCTGCGCAAGCCCGATCCGCGGATCTACCAGATGATGACCGACAAGCTCGGCGTCGATCCGAAGCGCTGCGTCTATCTCGACGACCTCGGCGTCAACCTGAAGCCGGCGCGCGAGATGGGCATGACCACCATCAAAGTCAGCAGCGCCGCGCAGGCGATCACCGACCTCGAGGCCGCGACAGGGCTGAAGCTGCGCTAAGCTTGACGCGCGGTCGGCTCGGCCCGCCGCGCGGAAAACTGAACGGCGCTCAGCCCTTCTTCGCCAACTTCTTCTCGACTGTCTTGCGGACGTTGCCGACCTTCTTGACGGCCTTCTTCACAGCCGGCGCCGAACGGCCCGTCTTCTTGGCTTCGTAGCGGACTTCGTAGTCCTGCCCGCCGGCGACGCGCGCCCGGTCCTGCTTACGTCCGCGGGCGGTCGTGGTCTTGGTGGTCTTCTTCGCAGCCATCCTGTCCTCCTGATGTTGCCGACGAAGCAACGCAGTCAGGAATCGCAGGTTCCGCAAATTCGCCTCGAGCCAGAGCGCAGGCCGGTTCAGCACAGCACTCGCCCCGTCATTGCGAGGAGCGAAGCGACGAAGCAATCCAGCCCGGTGCACTGAGCTGGATTGCTTCGCGGAGCCTGTGCCCGGACGGCGCAAAGCGCCGATCCGGGTGCTCGCAATGACGACGTGCGGATCCGATGAGTCCTACAAGCTATCCCCAAAGTCCTCGCGGAATTTGGCGACGAGGTGGTTCTGCCAGTCGGACACCGGCTTCAGCAGCCCGTAGAAGAACCGTAGCACCTGCGGCTCCTCGACGAAGGTCAGCCCGCCGATCAGCTTGCGGTTAGCGTAGAGCCAGGCGATGCGGTCGACCGCGTATTTGACCTGCGACAGCGTGAACACGCGGCGCGGCATCGCCAGCCGCACCAGCTCCATATTGGCGAAGATCTCGCTGCCGTCGGGCTCGCGCTGCTCCGACAGCGTGCCGCGCTCCATACCGCGGATGCCGGAGGCGATGTACAACGCGCTCGCCAGCGCGCCGGCAGGGTATTGCGACTGCGGAATATGATCGACGAAACGCTTGGCGTCGATGTGGCAGCCGAGGCCGCCGGCGGGGGTGATCACCGGCACGCCGCGCTCCTGCAGCTGCTCGACCATGAAGCCGATGAACATCGGCCCCTGGTTGATCATCTCCTCGTCCATGGTCTCGTCGAGGCCGACCGTCAGCGCTTCCATCTCGCGCACCGACATGCCGCCATAGGTGAGGAAGCCCTCGTAGAGCGGCACCAGCGGCCGCATCTTCTCGTACAATGCGCGGTCACGGATGCAGATGCCGCCGCCGCGGGCGCAGCCGAGCTTGCGCGCCGAGAAATAGATGATGTCGCACAGGTCCGCGGTGCGCCGCGTGATCTCGCGGATCGACAGGCTCTTGCAGTGGTCCTCGCGCGTCTTGTTGAAGTACAGATTGTCGGCCAGCAGGCTGGCGTCGAGCACCAGCGGGATGCCGTGCTCCTTGCAGACATTGCTGACGTCGGCGAGGTTGGCAAGCGACACCGGCTGACCGCCGATCAGATTGGTGCCGCTCTCCATCCGGACGAAGGCGATGTTGTCCGCGCCATGTTGGGCGATCGCCGCGCGCAGCTTGGCGATATCCATGTTGCCCTTGAAAGGATTGGCGCTGACCACTTCCAACCCGGCGTCGGTCACCAGTTCTTCGACCGTGCCGCCCTGCAGCGTGATGTGCGCCTTGGTGGTGGTGAAGTGATAGTTCATCGGCACCACCTTGCCGGGCGAGACGAACACCTTGGCGAGGATATGCTCGCAGGCGCGGCCCTGATGCGTCGGCAGGAAGTAGTTCATGCCGAAGATCTCGCGCAGCTTGGTCTCCAGCCGGGTGTAGGTGGCGCTGCCGGCGTAAGAGTCGTCGGCGACCAGCATCGCCGCCTGCTGTCGGTCGCTCATGGCGTTGACGCCGCTGTCTGTCAGCATGTCGAGGAAGACGTCGTCGTTCTTCAGCAGGAAGGTGTTGTTGCCGGCCTCGGTGATCTTCTCCAGCCGGCGCTCGACCGGCGGCAGGCTGAGCTTCTGCACGATCCGCACCTTGTGCATCTCGAGCGGCACCGTCTCGTTGCCGTAGAACTTCACCGTCGCCATGTCGCCAACTCCCCAGCAAACCCGCACTTCGCGGCGGCTCGGGCTTTACCGGCAGGCCGCCCGGTCGGAATTGCGCCCGATCAAACGGGTGAAGGCGGCCCGTTCGAGCCGGTGCTCGGCCACCGCAGGCGAAACAAATCCCTACCGCGACGAAACCAAATTGGGGGGTCGACGAAAACCTCCTGAAACCGGTCGCGCGCTACTGATAGCGCCAACAAGCAGCCGACAAGGCGCTGGCGATCAGAACAGGCGTACAGACCAGGGAGTCACAGATGACCCATTTCAGGCTTGCCGGACGTGCCGCCGCCATGGCGACCGTCGCGATCGTGGCCCTTGCCGCCGGTCCGGCGAATGCCACCCAGCCGCTGCCCTTCCCGTTCCTGCCCTTCCTGCCGCAGCCGGCCGCGATGCAGCCGATGGCCTATGCGCCGACCGAGCCGAGCATGCCGTCGGTTCAGACCGCGCCGCAGGACGATGACGGCTCGCCCGCCGCCGAACTGCCGGCCCGGCTGAAGCGCCAGATCGTCAGCTACGCCACCCGAGAGGCGCCCGGCACCATCATCATTGATACGCCGAACACCTATCTCTACTACGTGCTCGGCAACGGCCGTGCGGTCCGCTACGGCATCGGCGTCGGCCGCGACGGCTTCACCTGGTCGGGCACCCAATCGATCACCAAGAAGGCGGAGTGGCCGGATTGGACGCCGCCGCCGGAAATGATCGCCCGCCAGCCCTATCTGCCGCGGCGCATGGCCGGCGGCCCCGGTAATCCGCTCGGCGCCCGCGCGATGTATCTGGGTGGGACGATCTATCGCATCCACGGCACCAACGCGCCGTCGACCATCGGCACGCACGTCTCGTCCGGCTGTATCCGGCTGACCAATGACGACGTCAGCGACCTGTACTCCCGTGTCAGCGTCGGCGCCAAGGTGATCGTGCTGCCCGACTCGCGCCGGGCCGACAACGGCGGCGGCCGCCGCGGTTAGCAGGCGAAGCAACTCGGTGAACGCGATTGGCGCGGCGACCCGCGCCAATCTTTTTCGTGTCGTGACGTTGCCGCAGTGTCCCTTGTGACACGGCGGCGGCGGCGCGGTGGCTACATTGCCGCGTTTTCATGAACCAGCAGCGGCTGGCAGACCGCTCCTGCTGGCGCCTCGGGGCGCAGCCCTGTATGGTCCGGCCGTTTCGGACCGGGGATTAAATGCGTTTCAAGACTATCCTGATTGGCCTCGCGATCATTGCGATCTCGTTCGGAGTCACGCTGAAGGCGTTCGACTGGCTGACGCCGCGCGCGATCAGTCCGCCGACCCTGCAGGCGCTGCCGCCATTGCCGCCGATTCGTCAGTCCTCGGTCGTGGTCCCGGTCTCGGTGCCGCTGACGGCGATCCGCGATCTCGTCGATCGGACCGCCCCGCGCACCTTCGGCGGCAAGGCGGACAATCCAGTACCGCAGCTCGTACAGAACGCCGACATCTCCTGGAGCGTCGCGCGCGGCGCCGTCGCCGTGAAGGGCGCGGCCGAGCAGGTCACGGTCACCGCCCCGCTCACAGGTACGATGTCAGCCAAGGGCTCGCTCTCGGCCAGCACCCAGAACAAGGTCGGCGATACACTCGGCAAGCTGTTCGGCGACAAGATCGCCAAGCAGGTCGGCGTCAACATCAAGTCGCTCAGCGCCAGCGGCGATATCAAGGGCATGATCGCCATCACGGCGCGCCCAAAGGTTCTGCCGGACTGGCACGTCGATCCCAATCTCAGCGCGCAGGTGCTGTTGTCCGACTCCAATGTCGCGGTGGCCGGAGCGCGGATCAACGTTCCGGCGCAGGTCAAGCCGGTGATCGACAAGGCCGTCAACGAACAGGTCGCGCAGCTGCAGCAGACCATCCGCAACGACGGCGCGCTGGAGCGTAGTGCGCGGCGCGAATGGGCGCGGATCTGCCGCTCGATCCCGCTGCAAGGCGCCGGCGTGCCGAACGGCTTCTGGCTGGAACTGCGACCGACCCGCGCGCTCGCAGCGCAGCCGCAGATCGACGCCGCGACTGTGGCCCTGACGCTCGGCATCGTCGCCGACAGCCGTATCACCACAGCGCCGACCAAGCCGGAATGCCCTTTCCCGGCGGCGCTGGAAATGATCGCGCCGAACAGCACCGGCGTGAAGGTCGCGGTGCCGATCGACATTCCGTTTCAGGAGCTCAGCCGGGTGATCGAGCCGCAATTCGTCGGCCGAACCTTCCCGGAGAACGGCGGCTCGGCGGCCGTCACCGTGAAGCGCGTCAACGTCGCGGCGAGCGGCGACCGGCTGCTGGTGTCGATGCTGGTCGATGCGAAGGAAAGCAAAGGCCTGTTCGGCATGTTCGGCGGCGAAGCGACGCTGCACATCTGGGGCCGCCCGGTGCTCAATCAGGAAGATCAGACGTTGCGACTCGCCGACGTCCAGCTTGCGGTGGAATCCGAGGCAGCGTTCGGCCTGCTCGGCGAAGCGGCCCGCGCGGCGGTGCCGTATCTGCAGAAAGCCATCACCGAGCGCGCGGTGTTCGATCTGAAACCGGAATCCTCCAACGTGCAGCGGCGGATCGGCGCGGTGATCGCGAGCTACCAGCGCAACGAAGACGGCCTGCGGATCTCCTCGGAGATCTCCAGCCTGCGGCTGACCGACGTCGCTTTCGACTCCTCGATGCTCCGTGTCACCGCTGAAGCCAACGGCATCCTCGAAGTGACGATTACCAAGCTGAAAAGTCCTTGAGCTCAGCACCCTCGACACGCACGAAAGCCGGGTGACCGAAGTCACCCGGCTCGTACGCGATCCGATAGCTTGCGGACGACGGATCGTCCGCAGGCTCGGATCAAACGCTCAGCTTACGAGCGGCCGTACTTGAATTCCGGCATCGCCTTCAGCTCGTCCTTGGTGGCGTTGAACACAGCGTGATCCGGATACATCCGCTCCGCGGTGCTGTTTGCGTTGTTGGTGGTGGTCGTCGTGGTGGTCGCGGTCGAGCCGGTCGTGGTGGTCGACGCCGAGCCCGCCGGAGCGTTCGCCGCGGTGTTCGACTGGACCGGGGTATCGACGAATTTGATCTTGTCGAACGCTACCGCGACGTCACGCTGGCCGACGCCGAGGAAGCCGCCGACGCCGATCACGACGGCGTGGACCTTACCGGACTTGTCGAGCAGGACTTCGGAAATGTCGCCGAGCTTCTCGTTGGCCTGGTTGTAGACGTTGAGGCCGACCATCTTCGAAGCGCGCCACTCACCGGCATTCGACATCGAGCTCGCGGCAGGCGCCGCGGTGGTCTTCGACATCGAGTTATCGGTGGCGGCCGGCGACTGGGCGAAAGCAGCGGTCGCGATCAGGGTGGAGCCGAGCAGGCCGGCGAGAACGGTGCTGGTCTTCTTCATGTGGTGGTGCCCTCCGTGGCTTGTGAATGGTCCCCAAAGAACGGACATCACCGCGACCAGTTCCGGCAATGGATCGCTTTATTGACGTCAACTACGCACCAAAACGTCACAGCGTCGGCGCTCGGTCCGGCAGCGTTCGCAAGCGCGACAGGGCACCGCCAACAAAGCGCGCGAACACCGCAGCAAGAAAAACCCCGCTCCGTTGCCGAAGCGGGGTTTGCAGTTCCAGACGGCGTCACACGTCAGGTTCTGTAGTCCACGAGCAGAGCGGAGAACGATGCGGCGTTGGTCGTTGTTCCGGTGGAACCGTACGAATTCGCGGACGACGACTGGGTCTGCTGCAGCAGCTCGAGGAACTGCTTGACCAGATCGTCGACGCTTCCACTTCCATCCGACGACGAGGCCGACGAACTGGAGCTGGTGCTGGCGTCCGCCGCGCCGGCGGCGTCCGGTGGCGGGCCGCCGGGGCCACCCGGCCCCTGCCCGAAGGCCTGCGCGAAAACGTTCTTCAGCTTCTCGGCCTGATCCGTCGTCAGGGTGCCGTTCGACACTTCCTTGGAGATCAGATCATCGATCTTCGACTTCATGTCGCCGGGCGTCTGCGTGCCACCCGTATCGGCAGGGCTGCCGCTCTGCAGCGCCGAATCGATGTCCTTCAGCGCGGTCGACATCGACGACGCGTCGGACGAACTGATCTGACCGGCGGTTAGTTCAGCAGCGAGCTCCTTCTGCAGTTGCTGAAGCGGTGAAAGATAGCTGCTGGTTGAAGCCGAGGAGATGGCGGTCATGTGAAGCCCCGAGCGCTTTGATCCCGCGCCACGTTATGGTTAATGAGATTAACGAGATGTTCCCGGCATCCGCGGCTTCGTTTCCACCGATGACAAAGCCCGGCATGGAAATATCCTGAAACAAAAAACCTTCCCCGCCCGCTTCGAAAGTGTCGGACAACGGCGCCATGACTCAAGCCCCTCCCCATGTCCTCGTCGTCGAGGACGACCGCGAAACGCGCGCGCTGATCGCCAAGTATCTGCGCGCCAATGACTGTCACGTCATCACCGCGCAGGACGGCCGCGAGATGGACGGCCGGCTCGCCGACCAGCGCGTCGACCTCGTCGTGCTGGACGTGATGCTGCCCGGCGAAGACGGCCTCAGCCTGTGCCGCCGGCTGCGGACCGGCTCGCATCTGCCCATCATCATGCTGACGGCACGCGGCGACGACGTCGACCGCATCCTGGGCCTCGAAATGGGCGCCGACGATTACCTCGCCAAGCCTTTCAATCCGCGCGAACTGTTGGCGCGGATCCGCTCGGTGCTGCGGCGGCAGGCGTTCGCCCACGCCGCCAGCGCGGTCCACGGCGCCAGCGCGATGAGTTTCCTCGGCTGGCGCATCGATTTCCGGCTGCGCGAACTACGCAATCCTGACGGCGCCCTGGTGGCGATGACCAGTGCGGAATTCGACCTGCTGCAGGCGTTCTGCGAGCGGCCCGGCCGGGTGCTGTCGCGCGAGGCACTGCTCGACCTCACCCACGGCCGCAATGCGGGGTCGTTCGAACGCTCGATCGACGTGCTGGTCAGCCGGATCCGACGCAAGATCGAGCCCGATCCGCAGAACATCACGATCATCAAGACGGTGCGCTCGGGCGGCTACACGTTCACGCCGACCGTCGAGCCGGTCTGAGCATAGCCGGGGCCTCATCGTGATCAACAGGCTGCTCGCCGGCGTGCGCATCAACGGGCTACGCGGTCAGATCGCGATGCTGGTGCTGCTGTCGCTGATCGGCACGCAGGCGCTGATCGCCGCGACCTTCCTGCTGCGCGGCCCCAGCCAGTTCGGCCCGAACGAACATCAGCGCCGGCAGTTCGAACTGTCGGTGCTGCTGATCGCGACGACGCCGGCCGAACAGCGGCCGCTGCTGGTGAAGCAAATCGATGCCGCCTTCCCTCACCTCGAGATGAGCCTGCGCGACGCCGCCGCCGTTCCGCCGCGCTCCGCCCACACCCCGCACGCGCTGAACGAAGTCGCGCGCGAACTCGGGCCGCTGGCACGCGTATTCGCAGTCGAAGAACCGCGCGGCCAGCCCAAGGCGGCGATCGGCCTGCCGGACGGTGCGACCATCGTGGCGGCGATCCCGGAGCGGCGCAGCCGGCCGCCATTCTGGGGCGGGCCGTGGATGACGGCGCTGGTCGGCGTCGTCGTCAGCTTGGCGATCTTCGCACTGTGGGCCGATCGCGCGCTGTCGACGCCGCTGTCGGAGTTCGCCAGGTCCGCCGAGAACTTCAAGCTCGACGGCGGCGACGACCCGCTGCCGGAGAGCGGCCCGGACGAGATTCGAGCTTTGGCCCGCGCGCTCAACCGCTCGCGCAGCCGGATCACCGCACTGATCGACGACCGCACCCGAACGCTGGCTGCGATCGGCCACGACCTCCGCACGCCGATCACGCGACTGCGGCTACGCAGCGAATTCATCGAGGACGCCACGCAGCGCGAACACATGCTGCGCGATCTCGATCAGATGCGCTCGATGCTCGACGCCGTGCTGTCGTTTCTGCGTGACGGTCACAACCGAGAGGCGAAGACGAGGATCGATCTTGCCAGCGCGCTGCACTCCATCGCCGATCAGTTCGCCGACCTCGGCCATTGCGTCTGCTATCAGGGGCCCGAACACGCCGAAGCGCTGGCGCGTCCGGACGATCTGCACCGCGCCGTCACCAACCTGATCGACAACGCGGTGCGCTACGGCAAACAGACGATCGTGCGGCTCGACGCCTCGCCGCAGCGTCTGGTCATCGAGGTCGAGGACGACGGCCCCGGCATTCCCGACACCCGCAAGGCGCGCGTGATCGAGCCGTTCGTGCGCGGCGACGATGCCCGCAACATGAACGAGGCCTCGGGTTTCGGATTGGGCCTGTCGATCGCGCGTGCAATCGCGCAGAGCCACGGCGGTGAGCTGTCGCTGCACGACCGCGCGCCGCATGGGCTGATCGTACGGATGACGCTGCCGCGATCGGGCGCCACGACGAACGAGTCCGCGTAGGCGCTCAGCGGCCTGGGGCAACCTTCGGCTCGGCGCTATGAGCGGCGCCCGGCTTGCGCAGGTGGATGGTCGCAACGTCGTCGCTGTACACCTTCTGCCAGCCGTCGACGTGGTCGAGCAGCTTGGTCGCTGCGTCCTCGGTGCGCAGCAGCGTGGCGTCGATCTTGTACTCGTCGAGCAACCGGAACAGCGTCTCCGGCGGCCGCAGCCGCACCGCGGCGTGCTGGTCGACGACGAAGCGCTCGCCGTAGAGTTCGGTGCGGCCGTCGATGAACGGCGGGACGCCGCTGGCGATCAGGTAACCGCCGAAATCATAGTCGTTGAACACCCGCTGCACGCCGAGTGGCTTCAGCGCGGCGAGGGCCGCCTCCGGCGCGTTGCTCTGCGGCGGAGCGTACCGATGCAGCGCTCCGAGCGCCGCCGTGCCGACGATCGCCAGCGCCAGCGTGGCTGCGACCATGCCCCGCGCGCCCGGGGCCGCCGGCGCCGTCTCCCGTCCGATCCGCTGCGCCAGCGGCGCCGCGAGGATCAGCGGCGCCAGCAGCGCCAGCACTTCGAGATTGCGGGTGGCGCTCAGCGCCATGTGCAGCAGGCCGAGCAGCATCACGATGCGCAGCGGCGGCAGCGTCACGCCGCTCCACAGCGCGAGCCCGAGGCCGACCAGCAGCGCGACTTCCAGCGGCCCGATGCGCGAGAAATTCGTCGGCGCCCATTCGCCGATCGTCGCCAGCGCCCCGCCCAGCGACAGGATGCGCTGCGACGCCAGGAGGGCGTCCCAGCCGTAGGGATTGGCGCAGCTCGCGATCAGCGCCAGCACGCCGAAGCCGATCCAGCGCAGCAGCAGCGATCGCCGCGCCGGCGCGGGCGCGGCCAGCGCCGCGTCGAGCCCGATCGGCGCGATCAGCACGAGGCCGAGCACGAAGCCGCCGTGCAGATTGGCCCACAACGCCATCAGCGGCAGCAGCACCAACGGCGGCGCCGCGCGCCGGTCTGCCGCCGCGATCAGCCCGCCGACCCAGGCGACCATCACCGGCATCGCCAGCACGTGCGGTCGCGCGAACATGTGCGGCACCATCAGCATCACTGCCGCGAGCACGAACACCAGCGTCGTGCTGTCGCGCAGCCTGGCGCCGAGCGCGCGCGCCAGCAAAGCCAGCGTCAGCGCCAGCGACGCCGCAGCCAGCACCACCGGCCCGGCCCATCCCGCGAGCGCGTAGCTCGCCGCGAGCAGCACCTGCGCCAGCCATTGCGTCGAGATCCACGGCTGCCCCGCCATGGTGAAGGAATACACGTCGACCCGCGGCACGGCGCGATGATCGATGATCCACTGCCCGACCGTGATCTGCCACAACGTATCAGGATCGAGCAGCAGCCGATTGCCGATGATCAGCAGCAACGCGTAGGCAACGATCCCGACCCACAGCGGCAGCAGGCTGCGCCCGCCGGCGAGGCCGCTCGTATCGGCAGTGAGGCTCGTCATCGGCGGCGTCCGGTCGCGGGGCGGGTTCCGGGATCAAACACGCGCCCGGATAATTTGAAGTAAAGGGCCTGCGGCAGGATCCTGGCGGCGCGGCGGAAAGCCTCGCCGAAAGGCACGTTGACACCGGGGGTGATCGGCCTACATTGGAGTCGTTCCGAGGGGGGCTCCGACGAGGAGCTGAGATACTGCAAGCTCGCCGCTTCAATCTTTTGTCGGATTGAACTGAGCGGGACCGCAGTGACCCTTTGAACCTGATCCGGGTCATGCCGGCGAAGGGACAGGGATGCATCAGAGACTTGAAGGCCGTCGCGGGGCCGAATCCGCTCATCCATCCGTTTACGCATCTGCAGAAGCAAGCTCGCCTGCGACAGAGCGCGCGCCCGCGCCTGCCCGCTCGGCCGCCGAGTTGGCCGCTGCGGCGCTGCGCAGCGAGAAGCCTGATCTGCGCAAGGACGCGCCGGCCTCGGTGATCGGCGCCGGCATTTCCGGCGCCTGGCAGGCGCTGCTGCTGGCTCGCGCCGGCCGCAAGGTCACTCTGTACGAGCGCGGCGACAGCGCGATGACGCAGGCCACCAGCCATTGGGCGGGCGGCATGCTGGCGCCGTATTGCGAGGCCGAAGGCGCCGAGCCGATGGTCGGCGAGATGGGGCTGCGCTCGCTGGAGATGTGGCGCAAGGAGTTCCCCGAGACCGCGTTCAACGGCTCGCTGGTGGTGGCGCATCCGCGCGACCGCGCCGATTTCGAACGCTTCGCCAAGATGACCACCGGGCACAAGCGGCTCGACGCCGACGGCGTCGCCGAGCTCGAGCCGGCACTCGCCGGCCGGTTCCGCGAAGGTCTGTACTTCCCCGACGAAGGCCATGTCGAGCCGCGGCTGGTGCTGGCGCAGCTGCACAAGCGGCTGATCGAAGCCGGCGGCACCATCCTGTTCGAGTCGGAGATGACGCCCGAAGACCTCGACGGTCTGGTGATCGATTGCCGCGGCATGGCCGCGCGCGACAAGGCGCCGGAGCTGCGCGGCGTCAAGGGGGAGATGGTGGTGATCAAGACCGCCGAAGTGACGCTGTCGCGCCCGGTGCGACTGATGCACCCGCGCTGGCCGCTCTACGTGATCCCGCGTGAAAACAATCACTTCATGTTAGGGGCCACCACCGTCGAGAGCGAGGACGAACTCGTCATGGTGCGCTCGGCGCTGGAGCTGCTCAGCGCCGCCTACGCGGTGCATCCGGCGTTCGGCGAGGCGCATATCGTCGAGATCGGCGCCGGCCTGCGCCCCGCCTTCCCGGACAACCTGCCGCGCATCGCCATCGGCAACCGCCGCATCGCGACCAACGGCCTCTACCGTCACGGTTTCCTGCTCGCCCCGGCGCTGGCCGAGAAGATGCTCAACTACGTCGAACGCGGCGAAATCGACAACCAGGTGATGCGATGCTTGTAACGGTGAACGGCGAACAGCGCGACGTGACTGCGACCAGCGTCGCCGCGCTGATGCAGGAACTGGAGTGCACCGCCGGCCACTACGCGGTCGCGATCAACTACGACGTCGTCCCACGCGGCAAATGGGATGAGACCGCGCTCGCCGCCGGCGACGAAATCGAAATCCTGACGCCGCGGCAGGGGGGATGAGGATGACGATGATCCAAGCCCTGCACCGCGCCGCCCAATCTCCCCTCCCCCTTGCGGGGAGGGGTCGGGGGTGGGGGTCCCCAGGCACAGA
>NZ_LJIC01000044.1 GCF_001295845.1 Rhodopseudomonas sp. AAP120
CCCCGCCACACCAGCCCGCTGTTGATGGTCGGCAGGTCCTTGCCGTAACGCGCGGTCAGCGCCAGCACGCCCTGCGACGGCGCGACCGGCGCCGGCAGTGGCGACGACGCCGGCGGCGTCACCGCGGCGACCGGCGGCTGGGTCAGCGGCGCCGGCAAGGTCGGCACCGCGGCCGGCCCGCCGGACGGCGCCAGGCTGATCGCACCGCCGGCCGGCGGCTCCGGCACGGAAGCGGGGGGAATCGGCGGCGGACGGTCGCTGAAGAACTGCGCCGCCGCCGGCTGCACCAACAGGGCGGCCAGACAGGCGGACGCGCAGGCGAGCCGCAGCCATCCCCGTGGCCCCGGCCGGCCAGTTTTACCCCTGCAAATCATGCCTGATGGTTTTCACTGAAAACGCGGCAAATTCAAGCCTCGGCCGCGCGACGGGGATGCGACGCGCCGCCCTGCCGGTAATGGGGTGATATTCGCCGGAATGTCACGATTTACCCCTAGTCCGGCCCTCCACAGGCATTCATCATGCGGCGCAAAGTGGTCTGGCAAGGATCAATTGATCGCGCTTTGATTTCGACTGGTTTACACCGTGCCGGCCTCCTTGCGGGGAATGTCGTCGCGGATTCGAGGAGACAGCCGTGCTGGAAAATCTGATCGGTCGCGGACAAAGCACCCCGCCATCCCCGGACAAGGTCGGTCTCGACGTCATCCGCCGGCCGGTGATCGGCCTGGCGCTCGGCGGCGGCGCCGCCCGCGGCTTCGCCCATATCGGCATCCTGCGCACCCTGCTGGCGGCGGGAATCGCCCCGGACGTGGTGGTCGGCACCTCGATCGGCGCGGTGGTCGGCGGCGCCTATGTGGCGGGCCATCTCGACACACTGGAGGAATGGGCGCGCGGGCTGCAGCCGCGCAACATTCTGGGCTATCTCGACATCCGGCTGAACGGCTCGGGCCTGATCGGCGGCAGCAAGCTCGCCGCGCAGCTCGAGGCTACGCTCGGCCAGATCATGATCCAGGACCTCAAGCAGAAATTCGCCAGCGTCGCCACCGAAGTGCGCACCGGCCACGAGATCTGGCTGACACACGGCCGGGTCGTCGACGCGGTGCGGGCGTCCTATGCGCTGCCCGGCATTTTCTCGCCGGTGCTGATCGGCGACCGCTGGCTGGTCGACGGCGCGCTGGTGAACCCGGTGCCGGTGTCTGCCGCGCGCGCGCTCGGCGCCGAGATCGTGATCGCCGCCAACGTGTCGAGCGACGTGTTCGGCCACGGCACCACGATCTTCTCCCACGGCTCGATCGAAGAAGAGATCGAGCCGTCGCCGGAGCCTACGCCGAAGCGTGGCTTCGGCCGGTTCTTCTCGCCGGAGCGGTTCGTCAAGCAGGAGCTGTTCGGCAGCGACAGCCGGCCTGGCATCTCCAAGGTGATGGTCGACGCCTTCAACATCATGCAGGACCGCATCACCCGCGCCCGCCTGGCCGGCGACCCGCCCGACATGCTGATCTCGCCGCGGGTCGGCCGGATCGGCTGGTTCGACTTCCACCGAGCCGACGAAATGATCGCGCACGGCGCGCGGGCGGCTGAACGCGCGATGGATTCGATCCGCGAAGCGATCGAGGAAGCGGCGCCGCAGCGCGGCAAGCCGGAGGTCCCGGTCGAGACCTGAGCGAGCCGACGCGGCGGCCATCAACCGCTGCGGCCGCTCCGCGCAACGCACCAGGCGATCGTCACGAGCGGCGACGCCAGCGCGATCCAGCACAGGACCCACCACACGCCGCCCTCGCCGATCAGCGCGGCCAGCAATCCGAACACCGTCGCAATCGCCAGCGCGATCGGCCACCGCCATTGTGGTCGCGAGCTCATGCGGCGCGACCTTCCGTTTCGGACAAGGCCTCGCGGCGCGACCGCTTCGCTCCCCACAGATACAGCCCGCTGATCAGCACCACGATGGTCACGACATCGAGCAGCGCCCAGATGATCTTGAGCGGCAGCCCGCCATAGTCGCCGAAATGCAGCGGCTGCGACATGAACAGTGCGGTCGCGTACCACGGCATGTCGCGCACCGAAACGATCTCCCCGGTCGCTGCGTCGGCCAGTGCCGGCTTGAGGATGCGGCTGGTGATCGGCGTGTTGCCGGTGAGGAAAATCGCGACGTGCGACGGCGTGGCGAACGGAGTGCCGGGAAACGCGACCGTCATCACGTTCATGCCGGGCACCTCGGCGCGGACCGCGCGCAGCACGTCGTCGATCGCCGCACGCCGCCCCTCGCCGGCCGCCGGCTTCGCCTGCGCCGCCATCTCGACCAGCTGATTTGCCTGCCAGGCGAGCTCGATCGGCGCCGCCAGCGTGTTGATGACGCCGGTGAATCCGACGACGCCGAACCACGCGAGCGTCGCGATGCCGAGCAGGTTATGCAGGTCGAGCCAGCTGCGCCGACGGCTGCCGGTGCGTACCACGCCGAAATCGAGACGCCGCGTGAACGGCCCGTACAGCACCACCCCGGACACGATCGCGATCACCAGCAGCAATCCCATCGAGCCGAGAAACAGCGTCCCCGACACGCCGGCGAACAAATCGAGATGCAGCCGCGTCATCACATAGAGAAAGCCCTCGTTCGGCTGCGGAATTTCGATCTGCTGACCGGTCCGGGTATCGAACACCTGATAGTGAAACGTGGCCGGGTCGGCCGTCATCGACGCCGCGGTCGGCACCTTCAGGATCGGATGATCGCGATCGTAGAACAGATACGGCACCACCTCGCCCGGCCGCGCCGCCAGCGCGCGCGCCACCATGGCATCCACCGATGCGGTGCCGGGCGCGGCCGTGGTGTCCGCAAGCTTCAGGTCGGGACCGAGCTCGTCCTTGAAGATCAGCGGCAGACCGGTCAGGCACAGCAGCAGCGCGAACACCGTGCAGACGAGGCTGCTCCAGCGATGCACCCACACCCAGGCCGCAACGGCGCGCCGCGTCATCGGCGCCGCGCCCCCTGGTGGTCGGCCCTCACCATCGGTACCTGATCCCCGCCAGCACCGTGCGGCGATTGCCGAACTGGCAGTAATAGCCCGACGAACAGCTCGAATAGTACTCCTTGTCGAACAGGTTGTTGACGTTGAGCGTCAGCGTCGTGCCCTTCAGGCTCGGCGCCAGGTTCGCGAGATCGTATTTCAGCGCCGCATCCACCACCGTGTAGGCCGGCGTACGCAGCGTATTGGCGTCGTCGCCATAGCTCGCGCCGACATGGCGGATGCCGCCGCCGAACGTCAGGCCCGTGACCGGGCCCGACTGGAACGTGTAGTTCGCCCAAATCGAGCCGAAATAGTCGGGCACGGCCTGCGGCCGGTTGCCGACGATCGACGCATCCGAGGACCGCGCCACGCGGGTGTCGAGGAACGTCAAGGCGCCGACCAGCTCGAGGCCGTCGCTGACGTTACCGCGGGCTTCGAGTTCGACGCCCTTCGAGCGGACCTCGCCCTGCTGCACGTTGAAGCCCGGCACGGACGACGGCGTCAGCACGTTCTGCTGGCGGATGTCGAACACCGAAGCGGTGAGCAGGATCGGCAGGAAGGTCGGCTGATATTTGATGCCGCCTTCGTATTGCTCGGCCGTGGTCGGGATGAAGGCCCGGCCATCCACGCCGACGCCGGTGACCGGCTCGAACGAGGTCGAATAGCTGACATACGGGGCGAAGCCGCTGTCGAACAGATACAGCAGCCCGGCCCGATAGGTGGTCTTGTCGTCCGACTGGCTGGAGCGCGATCCGGCGAGCCGGCTCTCGGTGCTCTGCTCGGCCCAATCGTGGCGGACGCCGAGCGTGGCGCGCCAGCCGCCGAGGCTGATCTGATCCTGCGCATAGAGGCCGGTCTGCACCAGGCTCTGGCCGCTGTCGATCAGCGAGGCGAGAGGGCCGACCGGCTGATTGTACAAGGGATTGACCACGTCCAGCGAGGTCGCGGCGCCGAGCTGATAGACCCAGTTGCTGCGCGTGTTCTGGTAATCGACGCCGGTGATGATCTTGTGCTGCAGCGCGCCGGTGGCGAGATCGAACTGCACGCGATTGTCGGTCGACAACCCGCCGACGTCCTCGATCGAGCGGATCGCCCAGCGCGGAATCGTGCCGGTCGCGGTGAGCGGCGCGTTCATCTGCAGCGACTTGAAGTCGATGTCGACGTGCGAGTAGCGCAGGCTCGACTTGACGCTGACGACCTCGTTGAGGCGCTTGTCGAACTGATAGCCGACGCCGTACTGCTCTCGCTCGAACGAGTCATAGCCGGGATCGCCGACGTTGAGCCTGGAATTCAGATACGGCCGGTATTGCAGCGGCGCCAGCGAGGTCGGATACAGCGAGTTGAAATAGCCGCCCTTCGGATCCTTCTGATAATAGCTCTGGATGGTGAAGCGCGTATCCATGTCGGGCGCCCAGGTCAGCGCCGGCGCGACGGCGAAGCGCTGCTCGTCGACATTGTCGTAGCGCGTACCCGAGGTGCGGCCGATCGCGCTCAGGCTGTACAGCCAGTGCCCCTCCGGATCGAGCGCGCCCTGGCTGGTGATGCCGGACTGCAGGCGTCCATAAGTGCCGCCCTCGACGCGCACCTCGTTGTACGGCAGCGCGCTCGGCATCCGGCTGATCTGATTGACCAGACCGCCCGGGCTGGTCTGCCCGTACAGCACCGCCGACGGCCCCTTCAGCACTTCGACGCGGTCGAGCAGGAACGGATCGATCGCCGTGTTGGCGAACGCCTGGCCGCGCGGCAGCTTCAGGCCATCGAGGAAGCTGACGTAGTTGGTCGCGGTGCCGAACGCGCCGAAGCCGCGGATGAACACGCTGTCGAAGCGCGAATTGGTGTCGGCGTCGGACAGTACGCCGGCGGTGTAGCGCAGCGCGTTGGCGACGGTCTGGACGTTCTGATCGTCCATCTGGCGGCGCGTGATCGTCGAGATCGACTGCGGCGTCTCCAGAACCGGCGTGTCGGTCTTGGTGGCGGTGCCGCTCGTCCGGGCGGCGTAGCGGTCCGACGTGTTCGTCGCGTTGACCGGCCGCGTCGCGGGCGTGGCCTGTTCGCGCTGCGGCGTGCGCGCCGGCGTCGCGCGCTGAGCCGCAGGGCGAACCGCAGCTCGCCGCGCCGCGCGCCGTTCGGCCGGCTGCACGGTGACGGGCGGCAGAGCCACCGCGGCGTCGCCTGCGTTCTGCGCGACCGCGTCCCCGCCACTACTCAGCGACAGCGCAACGGCGACGCCCAGTCCGGCGACGATCTTGTTTTCACGTCCCATCGATATCCCCCGACACCTTGCCTCCAGCGGCGGCGGGGAAATAAACGGGACGGGACCGTCCTGTCCAGATCGATTGCCAAAGGATCGCAAATCTGGGATTGGAATTGCTCGAAACACCTGCTTCGTCGTAGCGACGATCAAGGACCGCGATGCCGAGTTCGACCATCACTTCCAAAGGCGGACGCCCGCGCAAAGGCGATGTCGAAGCCAAGTCGCTTCACATCATCGAAACCGCCTCGCAGCTGTTCGCGCAGCAGGGCTTCGCCGCGACCTCGGTCGAACAGGTCGTGGCGGCGTGCGGCGTCGGCAAGGACACGGTGTACCGGCGCTTCCCGTCGAAGCTGGCGTTGTTCGAGGGCGTGGTCGAACATGCGCGGGCGCAGACGGTGGCGCATTTCCAGACCACGATGGCGACGCAGACCGGCGACGCGCTGACGCAACTGCGCGCCGCGGCGCGCTGGCTGCTCGCCGCCAATCTCGACCCGACCCTGATCGCGTTCAAGCGGATCGCCTTCAGCGAAGCGCTCGTCGTCGGTCAGGCGGTGGCGAGCCGAACCGACGATCCGATCATGGACCGGCTGCTGTCGCTGATCGCCGAGGCGCAGAAGGCCGGGGCGCTGGCCCGGGGCGACGCCCGCTTTCTCGCCATGCAGATCCTCAACTGCATCGCCGTGGGGCCGATGATCGACGCGATGCTGGGCGGGACGACCTACGCGTCGGCCCGGGCCCAGACCGCCTATTTCGACAAAGCGTGGGCGCTGTTCCTCGACGGCGCGCGCCGCTGAGCAGCGCCCGGCCCGTCAGGCCGACTTGATGTAGTCGTGCAGCGCCCGCTGCTCGTGCTCGTATTCGCTGAGCCGCCACTTCACGATGTCGCCGATCGAGATCAGGCCGACCACGCGTTCGCTGGAGTCGAGCACTGGCAGATGCCGGAACTTCGACAGCGTCATCACCTCCATGATGCTGCTCACCGTATCGGTCTGGCTGCAGCTCACGACGTCGCGGGTCATCACCGTGTGCACCGGCTGATCGAGCGCCGCCGGCCCGCGATCGGCCAGCACCCTCACGACGTCACGCTCCGACAGGATGCCGTCGAGCCGCGTGCCGCGCATCACCAGCACGGCACCGACCCGGCGCTCCGCCAGCGTCTTCACCGCGGCCGACAGCCGCTCGTCGGGCTCGACGCTGTAGATGTAGCGACCTTTGGATTCGAGAATAGCCTTCACCGTCATTGCCGCCTCCCTGATGAGCCGCTGCCGCTGCCGTTGCCGCAGCGTGCATTCCGTTCGGAGGATCATCGCGCGAGGCCGCAGAATGGTTCCGCCGCCGTCGCGCGTCGCCCGAACTCATCAGCAAGAATATGCAGGAATGCGGCGAATCCGCGTTGGCGTGCGGGCGGTGCAACAGCCGCGCCGCGGCGCAGCACGTAGCAGCAAGCGACCGCCGAACTGATTAGTCGGGATCGGCCGGTGTGGCCTGCCGGCGCGGCACCGGGTCGAACACCGAGAATAGCAGCAGGCCGGCGAAGAAGCCGCCGATATGCGCCTGCCACGCGACGCTGGCGCCTTCATTGCCGACGGCGATCGAGCCGATGCCGAAGATGATGTTGATGCCGAACCAGATGCCGAGGAATGCCAGCACCCGCGGATCGCGCAGCGCCCGCAGCAGCGGCTGCGCCGGCACGCGCGCCGCCTCGTCCGCGTCGCCGCGGCGCAGCGTCAGGAAGCCGCCGCGCGCGAAGGCGAAGCGGATCGCCGCGGCCATCGCCCCCGACACTGAGGCCGACGCGCCGATCATCGGGGCGATTTCGTGCTCGTGGGTGACGAGATGGGCCAGCGCGCCGCCGATCGCGGTGACGGCCATGAACAGGAAGAACCGGACGGCGCCGAACCGCCGCGCCACCGCGCTACCGAACGGCAGCAGCCACAACACGTTGAAAACGATGTGGCTCAGATTGGCGTGGAGCAGCGAATAGGTAACGAAGCTCCAGATCTTGGCGCCGGTTCCGCCCGGGAACGGCGCCGCCAGCAGCGTCGTATCGTAGCGCCGCGGAATGAAGCCGAACACCTCGATGGTCCAGTATTCGAGGTCCGGCGGCAGCAGCACCCGCAGGTGAATGACGGCGAGCAGCGCCACATAGGCGGCGAGCGCGCCCGGCAGGTTGAGGATCGGCTCGCGCGGCGGCTCCGGCGGAAGCGGCAGCGGCTGCTGGGCGGGCTGGGAATCCAACGGGTACGACCTGCGAACGGCCCGGCCCGCGATGCGGCCCGGAAGGGACAATGCGATCCCTTAGAGCATTTCCCGGAAGAGTGAAATGCAATCGGCGGCGGCCGCGCAAAGACAAAGGGGAGCGCCCTGAGAAAGCGCTCCCCTCGATCCTGTCGTCGCACCGCTGCGGTTCGGCCGCGCGGCGCCGATTTGTTTTTCAGCCACCCTGCCCGTCTGCCCGGATGCCTGGAGCTCATCCGCGCCGAAGAACGAGGCGACCTTACGGCCCGCCATCGCCGACGCAAAGCGCATCGTTAATTTATCCTTAACGCAACGAGGGCGGCTCACACCGGTCCACAGATCGCTCGGTGAGCCCGGAAATACGTGGGAGTCACGACGTTAACAAACGTAGTTAATTTAACCTTAACGCGACAAAACAGGGGTTAACACGGCCCCTCCCGGCCTCCGGCATGGACGCTGCAACGGCCATCCTGCACAACAAACGAGGGGCCGGCGCCGCGCGGATATGGGACAGACCTGTCCCCGGGCGCGCTCGGCGCGGGCCAGGTAGAAGTATGAAGCATCCGTCGAGTCGCGCGTTCTTCGCGTATTGGGACGCCCAGCGCGGCACCGCGCCGGCACCCGAACGCAGCGATATCGAGCCGAGCGCGGTCCGCGAATTGCTCGGCGATATTTTCGTGCTGTCCTGCGACGCGGCGGCCGGCTACCCGTTCCGGGTGGCCGGAACCCGGCTGTGCGCGCTGTTCGGCCGCGACATCAAGGGCGAAGCCCTGCCCGGGCTGTTTGCCGTCGACAGCCGCAGCGAATGCCAGGATATTCTCAGCGTCGTCGCCGAGGAGTCCCTCCCGTTGGTCGCCGGGCTGACCTGCAGCCTGCGCGGCGGGACGCTGGCGCATCTCGAGATGCTGCTGCTGCCGTTCGCGCCGCGGCTGCACACCCCGCTGAGCATGACCGGTTCGCTGGCAGTGGTCGGTCCCCGGCTCGACGGTGATCTCGGCGAGTTGCGGCTTGCCGCATGGCGGACGCTCGGCCGCCCCTCGCGGCGGCTGCGACCGCGGGTCCTGCGCAAATGGGAAGTGGCGCGCGGCCTGATGGTCTATGAAGGGCTGCGCTGAATCGCGCTGAAATCCGGCGTCGACCGCTGCAACGGCACCGGAGTCGTGCGCAGCGCCATCGGCAGCCTCGCCGAGGCGTCGGACAGATGGCATTCACAGGCGCGCCGGCTCAGCGCCTCGACGTCGATGATCGCCATCCGGCCGCGGCTGTAGCGGATGACGCCCTTCTGCTGCAACGCATGAGCGATCAGCGAGATGGTATTGCGTTTCACCCCGAGCATCTGCGCCATCAGATCCTGGCTCAGCAGCATCGCGTCACTGCCGCTCATCGCCCGGGATTGCAGCAGCCGCCGGCACAGGCGCTGCTCGGCCGAATGCGCCGCATTGCAGGCGGCGGTCTGCTCGGCCTTGACGGCGCGCAGCCAAAGGTCGCGCGCCACCGCGGCGCGCAGCGCCGAACTCAGTTCGACCAGGGTCCGGAAATGACTGGCGTCGATCGCCGACGCCGTGCCGGGAAAGCGCACGATCGCAGCCGACGGCGCCGGCACGTCGTAGAGCGCAGCGCCGCTGCCGACCACGCTGTCGCGTCCGATCACGCCGGCCTCGATCGTTTCGCCGCGGCGCAGCCGCTCCATCGTCGAGACGATGCCGGCATGCGGGAAAATCACCTGCTTCACCGCGGCACCGGCTTCGACCAGCACCTGGCCGAAATCCATGTCGATGGTGCGCAGATGCGGACGCAGCAGATCGAAGTCGGACGACGGCAGCGCGGCCAGCAGATCGTTCGGTGATTGGCGACTCGTCACCATGGAACCCACCCGGCAATCGCCGGATGCGGCGCTGTTACGCGCTCCGGCAGGAACGTTTCCGACCGCCGCGCGCTGTCACGATATCGCGGCCCCAGCAACAACTAATCATGCCGCGGGGCGATAAAGTCCAGTTCGTACAACTACCCAAAATGAAAGCTTCAGACCGCTTTGGCCAATCGTTCGGTTGCCACCGGCGGCGACAGATGGTGAAGCGAGCTGCGGCGATCGGGCGGACCGCCGGCGTCCTCGGCGACCATGATGCAGCCGAGCAGAGCGGTGAGCACGCGCAATTCCTCTTCGACGTCCGCCGGCACATCGCGGCCGGAGCGCAAAGCGGCAAGGCTGTTGGTAAAGGTTGCCATCGGGATTCTCCTCAACGGAGTGTGCAATAACGCACGCGGCTTGGGGAGGATTGATCTCGCTCAAGCTTTGAAAAAGCATCGTGCAGTGCAACCATCTTCGGCCGGAGCTGCGGTTCCCAAAATTGGGGCATTGCCCTGGCCGAACGCGGCACAACACGGTGTCGGTCGGACCGCGACGAGCCAAATTAGCATCAAGCTATCAGACATTTGCAGCGTAAGCCACACTCCGCAGCAGCGGCGCGCAGGGCGCGAAGGATTGTGCGCGCCCTTACCGGCGGCCCTGCTGCGGAGCATCGCGACGGACGGCAGCCGCCGCGACGTCCCGTCACACCCCCTCGCCCCCCGGTCCGCCGGGCTTGGCAGCGCTCAACTAGCCCGCGACAGCCGTACGTTTGCGCACGACCAGGCGCGAGATATTCGCGGGTTCATCATCACGACCGGGAGTGAGCAGCACAGATACTTGATGCGGCGTGATCATCATGCCGCTGACAGAGAATAATATGCTGCCGCGGCGGCGCAGTGCCGGGCCTGCACGCGTGACATCACTCACTTGCGACGCAGAAGTACAAACTAACTCCCGATATCAGGAGCAATCCTGGGCGCCGCATCAGCAGTGGATGAGTGGCCTGGTTATTCCGGGTTCCGGGCAGACAACGCAACGGCCCTATCGAAAAGTTGCACGGGGATGACGATTCGTGTGCGCGGCGGATCTTCCGGCTGCAACACACGAGCGGGGGATGCAATGATCCGATTGTTGCGACGGATGTCCGATCAGGCCGGTCACTCGACCCACACACCGTATAGAAGGGACGGCGCGCCGCACTCCGCCGCCGATCCGCGATGATGGTGGAGCATGCCGACGCGTCGCTGCTGCGGGCGGTGTTCCAGGCCGCCCCGGAGGGCATTCTGCTGGTCGATCCGCAGCACCGTATCGTGCTGTTCAACCGCGCCAGTGAAGTCTTGTTCGGCTGGCCGGCCCGCGAGGCCCTCGGCGAAGACATCGCAACCCTGATCCCGGACTGGACACACCGGCCTTCCGCACCCCCCTCGCCGGCGCTGGCGCGGCGTGAGGACGGAACCGCCCTGACCATCGCGCTCTCGACCGCGACCGTCGCGATCGGCGACGCCGCGTTCATCGTGGCCACTGCCCGCGAACTCGACGAAACCGAATTGCTGCGCGCGGACCGCGAGGCCGGCTCGTCGAACTTCCAGCGGCTGGTCGAAGGTGTCAGCGACTACGCGATCTATATGCTCGACGTCGACGGCCACGTCGTCAGCTGGAATCGCGGTGCGCAGCGGATCAAGCACTATACGGCCGCCGAGATTCTCGGCCGGCATTTCCGTATCTTCTATCCGCCGGACGCGTGTGCCGATCTCGAGCCCGAACGCAATCTCGAACTGGCGCGCGACCGCGGCCGGTTCGAAACCACCGGCTGGCGGCTGCGCAAGGACGGTAGCGTGTTCTGGGCCCATGTGGCGATCCAGCCGCTGCGCGACGCCCGCGGCATGCTGATCGGCTACGCCAAGGTCACCAGCGACATCACCGAACAACGCCGTGCCGAACAGGTCATCCGCGAGGCCGACGCGCGGATCGCCACACTGATCGAGACTGTGGTTGACGGCGTGATCCTGACCGATCGGCATGGCCTGATCAGAACCTTCAATCTCGCCTGCCACCGGCTGTTCGGCTACGCGGCCGAAGACGTCATCGGCAGCCATATCTCGATGCTGATGCCGGCGGCGAACGCGGAGCTGGTGCAGTCGTTCTTCCGCTCCGGCCGGACCGCCGGCGCCGACGAACGCATCGGCAGCGTCCGCGAGATGACCGGCCTGCGCCGCGACGGCAGCACTTTCCCGATGGATCTGTCGATCGGCGAGACCGTGCAGGAAGGCGAGTCGGTATTCGTCGCGGTGATCCACGACCTTACCGAGCGCAAGCATACCGAGGAGCAGCTGGTACAGGCGCAGAAGATGGAGATCGTCGGCCAGCTCTCCGGCGGCATCGCGCACGACTTCAACAATCTGCTCACGGTGATCGTCGGCAACGCTGAATTTCTCTCCGACCAGCTCAAGGCACGGCAGGATCTGCGCAGCCTCGCCCGCGACATCGGCGAGGCCGGCCAGCGCGGCGCCGAACTGACGCAGCGGCTGCTCGCCTTCAGCCGCCGCCAGACGTTGAAGCCGGTCGAGATCGACTGCAACGAACTGCTGGAATCGATGCACAAGCTGCTGCGGCGGACCATGCGCGAGGACATCGCGATCGACACCGAGCTCGATGCCGACCTGCGCGCCGCCTATGCGGATCGCACGCAGCTGGAATCCGCCATCCTCAATCTCGCGCTCAACGCCCAGGACGCGATGGTCGGCGGCGGCCGGCTCAGCATCACCACCGCCAACGTGTTGCTCGACACGTCCTATCAGCTCGTCAACAAGGACGTGCGCCCCGGTAACTACGTGCTCGTGGCGGTGACCGACAACGGATCGGGAATGCCCAAGGAGGTGCTCGATCGGGTGTTCGAGCCGTTCTACACCACCAAGGAGGTCGGCAAGGGCTCGGGGCTCGGCCTCAGCATGGTGTACGGTTTCGTCAAGCAGTCGAACGGCCACGTCTCGATCTACAGCGAGCCCGGGCTCGGCACCACCGTGCGGCTGTATCTGCCGGCGGCCGGCAACGGCAGGCCCCTCCCGGCGCAGGCCTCCGACGTCGTCGAGCATCTGGCGGCGCGCGGCGAAGTCCTGCTGATCGTCGAGGACGATCCGTTCGTGCGCTCCTACGCGGTGATGTGCCTGCGCAGCCTCGGCTACACCGTGATCGCCGCGATCGACGGCGCCGAGGCGCTGCAGATCCTCGACGGCGACACGCATATCGACATCCTGTTCACCGATGTGGTGATGCCCGGCGGCATCAGTGGCTGGGAGCTCGCCGAGACCGCACTGTCGCGGCGCGGCGAGCTGCGCGTGCTGCTCACATCGGGCTATGCGCTCGACACCATCGCGGGCCGCAGCCGCGGGCGCGGCGACCTGCCGATCCTGACCAAGCCGTATCGCAAGGCCGAGCTCGCGCAGCGGCTGCGCGACGTCATGGACGCGCCCCCCGCCGGCCCCGACTGCTAACGAGACGTTAACCCTGAGCACCCTAGGGTTGCAGGATCGAACGTCCGGCCGAGCAGCGGAATTTCCGTGTTGTTGCACAAACAGACCATCCAGCCGGCAACGGCCGAGCGACGCCGATTCCAGCGGGTGAAGGTGCATCTGCTGGGCCGCTACATGCTGCCCGACCGCCGCGAATTTCCCTGCCAGGTGATCAACATGTCGCCGGGCGGGCTGGCCATGCTGGCGCCCGGCATCGGCAATGTCGGCGACCGCGTCGTCGCCTACCTCGATCATATCGGCCGCGTCGAAGGCAAGATCACCAGGATCATCGACAACGGCTTCGCCATGACGGTGGGCGCCACGCCGCGCAAGCGCGACAAGCTGGCGGCGCAGCTCACCTGGCTCGCCAACCGCGACATCCTCAATTTGCCGGAAGACCGCCGCCACGACCGCATCGTGCCGCGCAACCCGATCGCCGTGATGATCCTGGAAGACGGCACGCGGATGAGTTGCCGGATCATCGACATGTCGCGCTCCGGCGCCGCGATCGCCGCCGAGCAGCGGCCGCCGGTCGGCTCCCAGGTGTTCCTCGGCCGCGTCCAGTCGCGCGTCGTGCGTCACCTCGACGATGGCTTCGCGCTCGAGTTCGTCCACGAGCAGCTCGAAGAGACGCTCGAAGATAGCGTTACCGCGCGGTGAACGCCCGCGGCCTCGCGGCCGCTCCTCCGACAGCCTGACAGACGTCAAGCCGCGCCGCGCGCGGCCCGCCGTGCTGCGTTTCGCGGCCGCCGCGATGGTTAACCGGCGCGCAGCCCGACCCGATTAGCAGCGGCGTTGCAGGCACTTGCGGCGTAATCGATCGAATTTGAATCAAATCCGATTGCATCAAATTTTATGCAAATTCGATTCAAGTATAAATCGAACGAGAGCTTGGTTTTACAAGTATTCGCCTCGACTTTACTGATTTGATTTAGCGGCCCTGCAAATCGTTTGTGCAAAACATGGTCCCAACAAGAAAACGGGGGCCACAATGTTTGGTAGCAGGGGATTGCGGACGGGACTACTCATCGCCACCACGATGGTGGCGATCAACGCGACGGCGCAGGCGGCCGAGAAGGTTCGCTACGCCAGCATCGGTGATACCACGCGCGCGCCGATCGGCTGGGTCGAATTCTGCGCCGATACTCCGGTCGAATGCCGCGGCGGCCGCACCCAGGCGCGCGACATCGTGCTGACGCAGACCGCCTGGCAGGACCTGCTGAAGGTCAATCGCTGGGTCAACGACAACGTCAAGCCGCTGACCGACATGGACCATTGGGGCGTAGTCGAGAAGTGGTCGCTGCCGACTGACGGTTACGGCGATTGCGAAGACTACGTGCTGCTGAAGCGCAAGATGCTGATCGATGCCGGCTGGCCGCGCGAGGCGCTGCTGATCACGGTGGTGCGCGACAAGAAGAACGAAGGTCACGCGGTGCTGACGGTGAAGACCGACAAGGGCGAATTCATCCTCGACAATCAGAACGAGGACGTCGTCGCCTGGACCGAGACCGGCTACCGCTTCGTCAAGCGGCAGTCGCAGACCGACGCCAATGAATGGGTCGCCCTCGGCGACAATCGCCCGGCCGTCGCCACCGCCAGCGCACAGCAGCGCTGAGGCCGCGACACCACCGACCACACAGGAGCATTCGAACACACGATCCGGTCAAATCCCCACCCCTCCCCGTCCCAGATCGGATCGTGCGCGGCCAGCCTCCCCCAAGGCTGGCCGCAACCTTTGATAAGTCCAGAAACTCTGATTTTGCTGGGCTTTTGCGGCTGCTCGATGCCGCTATCGTGCAGAACGATCGCAGAACCGCGCAGGCCAGAGCGTGGAAAATCCGTGGAATTTGTTCTCGACGCGTTCGCGCTTGCGCCGGCCGGCTCCGAGCGCTTCAATTGGCGGCATGCAAGGCCGGAGCCCATGGCTTGTCGAAGCGCTGGCTGCAGGATTGGCTCGCCAAACACCCGGTAGACGCGCAGGGCCGGCCTTTCTACAGTCAGGTCGGGCGGACGAAGCTGTTCCGGGAGAACGATATCGCCCGCATTCTCGACGCCACGATGGTTACACCATGCCGCTCAAGCTCGTCCCCGCCCCGCAAAGGCAAAAGCCCGAATTGGACGATCCGCGGGACATACCTCGGCGTCCGTGTGGACAGAAGCGCAGGAACTCCTCGGAAGGCCGTTGCCGAACAACAGCGCAAGCTCCTCGAGGGGCGCATCGAACGTGGTGAGTTTCCAGAAAAACCCGCCGCCCCGTCAGGCGAAACGTCCATCGCCGCCGCCGTCGCGTACATGCGCAGCGGCGGCGAACGTGAGAACCTCGCCCGGCTGATCAGCTACTTCGGCGAAACGCCGATCACCGACATCGGACAGACCGAGATCGACGCCGCCGCGCTGGCGCTCTACCCCACAGCAACGCTCGCCACCCGCAACCGCAAGGTCTACACGCCGGTGTCCGCAGTGCTACACCGCGCCGGCCGGGATATTCAGTTCAAGCGGCCGAAGGGCGCCAGGGGCAGGATCGTCACGGACTTTCTCTGCGTCGACGACGCTTTTGCCATCATTGCCGCGGCCGATCGCGACGATCCGGCCTCCGGCATGCTGCTGCGCTTCCTGTTGTACACCGGCTGCCGGATCAGCGAAGCTGATGGCGCTACGCTGGGAGCAGATCGATTTCGATCTCGGCGTCGCCTACATCGCCACCAGCAAGAACGACGATCCCCGCACGGTGCTGCTTCAGGCCGAGCTACGCGAGGAAATGCGGGCCTTCGCCAAAGGCACGACCAGCGGCGGAGTCTTTCCGTTCCGCCAAGGCGGCGGCCTGAAGGATCGTCTCGTTCGCGCCAAACTCGCGGTGTGCGGCATAACGACGAAGCCCCGCAAGCACGGCGACACTAAAGCCGATCGGCGCATCCCGCCTCACCGCCTTGCCTTCGTCGGCTTCCACACGTTCTGCCACACCTGGGCGACGTGGATGCGCCGCCATGGTGGCGCCGACGTGCAGGGCTTAGTCGCCACCGGCCGTTGGCGCGCCCCCCGCTCGGCTGCGCGGTATGCGCACGTCGCCGCGCGAGAGGAATGGAGGCGGGTCGATTTGCTACCGAAGCCTCAAACCGGCCGCGCCTTACCCGAATGAGACGCTAATTCCATTATTGGCAGCTTGCTTACGTACCACGTCTGGGCTGACGCGCAGCTCATCAGCGAGCTCTCTGATATCAGACTGAGTAAACTTGCTTTTCTTGCCTTTCGACCGCGAACGGATCAATGCCTTCGGCGCCATTAACTCCGCCGCGAAGGCTCTATTCGCCTGTTGATCACGCGTGACAGCTGAGGTCAAAAGCCTGCTCTCGGTCGGTGTCTCAGAAGACCACGCTGAAAAAACAGCTCTTGCAGCAGCGAAACGCCGCTTCGCTTCGGTGGGCTGCAGAAGCGCCACCTTCATTTCGTTCTCACAGCGCACTACAGCGCCAGTGACTGCGGCGTCCTCAGTCCGGGGAGCCGATTTAGTTTGAACTCTGGTATCGATCTCCAGCATATCGAAAATGCGAGTTGCAGCACTCGGATCCGTGTCGCTGATCTTAAGCCGCTTTCGTAGCATTTCGGCAGCCTGCAAACCGCGCCGGTAGGCAGGAACGGAGTAGTTATCGACAGGGACCGGAATCGATTCAATCGGTGAGAGCGTGGACGTTTCCACTGTCGTCGTCAGAGCGACAGCCTCTTCCGCTACTTCCGCTACAGACACAAAGTCCTTCGCGGTAGAGGCCAAGCAAAGATCCATCAGTAGGCGATAGCCGATAGTGTTTTCCAGACGCTCAATCAACGAAGCCAGTACATCGTCGATGTCGTATGGAGAGAGCCCGAGAGCACCCGCGAAGCGGCAAAAATTGAGCTGATCGTCCGTCGTCTCACTAATCAACGACCAAGTGTCCTGAAGCCAAGTGTCGACCACTCGCCGCTCGCTCAGTTTGTCGACGACGGACTGAACAAACATCCGAAGCTCAGGCTCGAATTTCTCACGCAGAGCAATCGCGGATGCCGAGTTGCAAAACCTGACGTCAGAATATCGAGGATCTCTTGCTCTTGCCCTGATCTGGACTGCCCCGCCGGAGGGCACGAACTCTATTCGTGGCAAGGAGAAGCCGTGCTGAGCTGTCAAAAGCGAATGTCTTGCCAGAAATTCTTCATCGTCAGCCTCTTCTTCGTTCTTCCTCGGCTCCCAAAGAATGGCCCACCAATTTTCAGCAATCCACTCGGCGATGAAATAGGCTGGCACCTGCAAAGCCATGCAATGATTTTGCTTCTGGCTGCCAGACTTGGAGAGCTGACGATCGAAGAACTCAGTGACAGTTATCCCCCCCACCCGGATTAACAGGTTAGCCAAGGTCGCGTCCGATTGGTTCCGCCCCTCTTGGTCGATCCAATCCACTCGGAGCTCGAAATCACTCATGATCTAAAGTAATCCTGGCGGGAGATTCGCGACCTCGATCGGGTAAGCGTGATAAGTGCCTGCAGTTCCAGCCTCCGTGCACGCTTCGTACCAGACATCACCATCTCGATGCCACACGTGTTTGGGGAATCCGTTAACCCACCGCGCGGAAACTCGACGGCTCAAGATCGCCTCGCGGATCGCCGCACCGGCGGCTGGCAACGAGAATTCCTTTGGGCATGGGGAAGCGGGCTTAACTCGTCTCGCGAGCTTCCCATTGATTTTACAATGATAATTGCTCGGAGCATACTTGATCTTGGAAGCGGCCGCGTGAAGCTCTTCGTTCGAAACGTTCTTCCGGAGCACGCGCTGTTTGCCCGGGAATCGGATTTCCCGCCCCTTAGGCCTTCCCATTCCAGCCGACCCCCGTCGCACAAAACACCGCAACCATATGTCGTATGCTTGCCCGAACGCAATCCCCTGAAGGTCGACACTTGTCCGTGATCGGCGCCGCCTTTCGCCGAAACGATCGCGGCTCAGCGCAGCGTGGAGAACACGTGGACCGGCCCGGAAACTTCACTAAACTATTGACTTAACTGCCTCTGGCCAGCCTCCCCCAAGGCTGGCCGCAACCTTTTGCGGAGCAGCTTTGGCGGCGACGAGCGGGTCCAGGGGGATTTGCGAGCCGGCGACGGCCGATTCAGTCTTCGGCCACGCGCTGCATCGCGACCTTGGTGCGGCGCTTGAGGATTTCGAGCTTGGCTTTGACGTCGTTGAGCGCCGCGGCATCGAAGTCGCTGAAGATATAGGCGTGCAGCGCCTGCCAGCGGGGCGTCAGCGCGGCGATCTTCTGCCGCGCGGCCTCGGACAGCGACATCAGCACCACCCGGGCGTCGGTGGTCGACGTCACGCGATGGATCAGGCCGAGGCGCTCGAGAATCTTGGTTTGCGTCGTCACGAAGGTCGAGACCGCGTGAATCTTGTCGGAGACCTCGCCGACCGACACGCCATTCCCTTTGTCGAGATCCCCGATCGCCATCAGGATCAGCCATTGTGAGCCACTGATGCCGAACAGCTTGGCCCACGACCGCCGGATGTCCTCGAGATTGTTGCTGATCGAGACGAAATCCCAGATCACCTGATACGACAGGCAATGATCAGCGCGCCCGATGGTGTCGTCGAGGGCGACCTCGAGCGGCTCGATCTTTTGCGCGTTGTGCCGAGTCGGCATTCCCAGAACCTCCAATCGTGCGTTTCCCCAATGTCGTCCGAGCTTCGATTCGGCCCCGATAACGAGGGGCGGAATGTTTTTGATTAAGGTATTCTCCGAGCCCGGTAGCGACCAAAGTATTACCTCTGTGATTAACAATGTAGCGCCTAAAACCGCTTCATGCCACCGTCACAGAGCAAGCCTGTGCTGAATCTGTTTCAGATTCAGCAAATTATGCCGACGCCCGGGATTAACCGAGTTGTTTTGTGATGGTTCGGGCGGGAACCTGCACCGTGACAGAATCGTGACACACTGTTGCGGTCCGGCCACAGGTTCCCCGAATGAGGGCCGTCCTCCTGGTTTGGTCCTTCCAATAGCTAACTTTGTTATGTATCGAATCCGAGACCGACGGAGGGGGGCACCTCGAAGTCGTCCCCGCCTGACGAGCGGCCCGCGATAGCCGGCGCTCCGAAGGTGGTTCGCGGGTGAAATCGCGTGGCCGATGCTTGAAGCCACCGGTGTCGCCCAAACGGCAAACTTGGAGGTTTCAAATGAATTTCGTTAAGGGCCTGATGCTGGGCAGCACGGCCGCTCTCATGGTGACGGCTGCGCAAGCCGCCGACCTTCCGCTCAAGGCCAAGGCGGTCGAATACGTCAAGGTTTGCTCGCTCTATGGCGCGGGCTTCTACTACATCCCGGGCACCGACACCTGCATCAAGCTCGGCGGCTTCACCCGCGCCGAAGTTGCGTTCAATGCCTCGGGCATGACCGAAACTCCGGCCTGGAACGGCAACGCCGGCCAGGGCAACCGCCTGTCGAACAACACCATCTTCCGTTCGCGTCAGGACATCAACATCGACACCCGCACCGCGACCGAATACGGCGTGGTCCGCACCTACTTCGACTCGGTGTTCACCTGGACCAGCGGCGGCTCGAACTCGACCGTCGCCGGCGGTGAGCTCGGCGTCTACTTCGCGTTCGTGCAGTTCGCCGGCTTCACCTTCGGTAAGGCGGTGTCGCAGTTCTCGACGCCGTGGAACGGCGCTCCGGGCAACATCACGTCGAACCTGCTCGGCGGCGACGACACCTCGACCGGCATCAACCAGGTCGCCTACACCGCCGAATTCGGCAACGGCATCTCGGGCTCGATCTCGCTCGAAGACCAGAGCGGCTATCGGCAGGCTCAGGGCGTCTCCAGCCTCGTCAACGTGACCGGCCTCGGCAGCTCCAGCTCCGCCAACAACGGCACGACCTGGCTGTCGGGTGCGGCCGCTGGCACCAACTACGTCGCCGGCACGCAGATCCCGGACATCGTCGGCAAGATCCGCGTCGACCAGGCCTGGGGCCTCTTCCAGGTGTCGGCCGCGGCTCACCAGAACCGCGCCAGCTACTACAACGCCGGCCTGGAGACCAGCGGTCATCCGGACGACAAGTGGGGCTACGCGGTGCTCGCCGCCCTGTCGCTCAAGAACCTGCCGACCGGCCCCGGCGACAGCATCAACCTCGATGCGACCTACGCCGACGGCGCGATCCGCTACGTGATCGGCGGCACCAGCCCGAACAACTTCTCGATGTACGGCAACGGCGCCATCGGTGCCTACCAGACCATCGCGATCGGTTCGGCGGTCGACGGCGTGTTCACCACCGGCGGTGGCATTGAAACCACCAAGGCGTGGGGCATCCGTGGTGCGTTCAACCACAACTGGAACCCCTACTGGGCGACCTCGATCTTCGGTGCCTACACCTCGGTCGACTTCGGCAGCACCGGCGGCGCGCTCTACACCCAGGGCCTCCGCAACGCTGTCGGCGGCACCTTCACGGGCAACCCGAACTTCAACATCGCGCAGATCGGTACCCGCACCGCGTGGACCCCGGTCAAGAACCTGACGTTCTCGGGCGAAGTCATCTACACCCGGATCGATCAGAACTACACCGGCACCACCGGCACCGTGAACCCGGGTGCGACCAAGCCGACCGCGGTCTACCAGTTCAAGGACCAGGACACCTGGACCGGCGCCTTCCGCGTCCAGCGCACTTTCTAAACTACGACGAAAGGAACCATGTAAACCTCCAGGAACCTCCGGCGATGCCCCGCCGGAGGTTTTCCTGTATGTCGGGTGGCATGGCTCACGCGCTTCCGCGCAACACCACACTTCGCTGGCGACAGTTCGTCGAGGGCACCAGCGACATGGCGACGGGCGCGTCCTCGTAACGGACGCGATCCCTGCCAGGCTTTGCTGCTATCAAATAAGGCTTCGTTTCCGGCGGGATGCCGACGTCGCGCCCGCGCGCAACGCGCGCACAAAGATGCGCTCAATGTCCGCGCTTCGCCTGATACGCAAGGCCGGCGCTAAATGGATCTGCGCTGGCTCATCCAATCGAGGCGCGGCAGGCTGCTCCGATTCCAAACTTGTTCAGAACCGGAGCCTCAGACCTGCGAATCGCGCGGCTGCGGGCGCAAAGCGCCCGCTTCGTTCGCCGGCGCTCAGTAGCAAACCTCGACCCGACGCCACCGCCAGCCGTAAGGCGTCCATACCCGCTGCCGCCGCAGATAGCAGCCATCGTCGTAGTAGCTCGCGGCTGGATAGCTGTAGCCGTAGCCGGTGTAATAGGCCGGGTAGCCGTAGCCATAGCCGCCCCACGCATAGGGCGCCGCGAGGCCGAGACCGACACCGAGGCCCACTGCGCCCCAGCCCGGACCACGCCAGCCGCCGCCACGCCATCCACCGTGCCAGCCGCCACCATGCCAGCCACCGCCGTGCCAACCGCCACCATGCCAACCGCCGCCGCCATGCCAGCCGCCGAAGCCGCCTCGCGCCGAGGCCGCCGTCGGGGCCGCCAGCGCCGCCAGCGCGGCCACAGATAACGCAACGATCGCCTTCCTCATCATCTTCCAACTCCATTCCGCACGACCCGCCCCTCCCCAGACCATGCGCTCTCCTGCCGCAGATTGTTCGGCAATCGACGCGTCGGGCGTTTCAAATCTGCGCGACTGGACGGCTGCTGCGGCGCGGCCGCGCGCAGCGGAACGAATTGCAAGGGCGGCGGCTTGTGATCGCGGGAGAGCTCGATGCGCAAGCTGATCGGATTCGACGAGGACACTTTCGACAAGATCAAACAGCTTGGCCGCGATCGCATGGCCACGCTGCAGGAGCTCGCCGACGAGGCGTTCGCCGATCTGTTGAAAAAGCACGGGGTACCGATCGACCTGCGCGACGCACTGAAGAAAAGCGCCCGCTCCGCCAAACCGAAGGGCGCGGCAGCCGAGCACCACCGCGGCAAACACTGAAAGGACCACCATGATGGCCGACGATCCGTTCGAACTCGGCGCGCGCGCCGCGCGCGAGAACATTCCCGCCGAGGCCAATCCGTTCGCCGAAGGCACCGAGGACTACGCATTGTGGGCAGCCGGTCACGAGCGCATAGCCACCGCGGTCGAAGCCTCCGAGTCGGAAGGCTGATCTGCGGCGTCCGCGGCCCACGCCGCGGCGCCAGGGGGAGCGGCCGAGGATGTCAGCCGATCTTCGTCAGCCCCTTGGCGTAGCGCTGGCCATTGGCGACGTAGAAACCCGCTCCCATCAGCATCGCCTTGACCTGCTCGGGCGTCAGCGTCCGCGCCACCTTGGCGGGCGCGCCGAGGATCAGCGAGTTTTCCGGAAACGATTTGCCCTCGGTGATCACCGCGCCGGCGCCGACCACGCAGCCGCTCGCCAGTTTGGCGCCGTTCATCACGATCGAACCCATGCCGACCAGCACGTTGTCGGCAATGCTGCAGCCGTGCAGAATCACGTTGTGGCCGATCGTGCAATTCTTGCCCACGGTGAGCGGAAAGCCCGGATCGGTGTGGCAGGTCGAGCCGTCCTGGACGTTGGAGCCCTCGCCGATCTCGATCCACTCGTTGTCGCCGCGCAGCACCGCGCCGAACCAGACGCTGGCGGAAGGGTGCAATCGCACCTTGCCGATCACCGACGCGGTGTCGGCGATGAAGTAGTTTCCATCCTGGGGAAGGTCAGGCTTGTTGCCGTCCAGCTCGTAGATCGCCATCTCGGTCTCCTGTTGCGGGACCAGTCATGGCAATGCGGGCCGCCGAGGGCAATTGTTTTCGGGCCGCCTGTCGTCAGGCGATGACGCCCGCGGCGTGCAGGCCCATCAGCAGCACGGTGCCGGACATCATGCTCCAGGTGCCGGCCAGCACCGTCGCCAGCATCACGAATTCCGCGCGGCGGCGCGGCTTTTCCGGCAGGCGCGGCCCGAGCAGCGTGTTGCGCATGATGATGAACGGCGCGGCGAACATCAGGAACGGGATCGCCGCGAAGCTCTGCGCGACCACGCCTTGCTGCAACAGGCCGAACCCGGCCGGCTGCCGCAGCATCGCCTGATAGCCGCTGGTGAGCGCGCCCGCGACGGCGAACCCGATCAGCAGCGAGAACAGATTGTTGAACGCATCCGGCGACATCGGCAACGGTCCCGCTTGGGCAACTTTCCAGCCCGACTGGTGTCGCAAAAAGCCGGGCCGATCGCCATCGCATCGTTAAGTTTGGGTTAACGCGGGCGTGCGAGGGATAGCACGCGTGCGCCGCGAGAGCGGCCGTCGTCGCGGCGTCGCGCGGCGTGGTCTGGTCATTCGTCGGGTTCAGTCTTGCAATGAGTTCGGTTTCGTCAGCGTCCGTTCGCCCTGCCCGTCCCGGCAGCCGGCGCGGCTATCGCGTGCCGGTCGCGATCGGCAGCACGATCTCCCTGCTTGCGATCGCAGCCATCGCCTATCTGCTGTGGCCGACCTGGCGGGCGCAGCCGGTGGGCGATCCGGACCGCACGCCGGTGAGCATCGGCGATACGCTGTTCAACGTGCCGACCAAGGCGTTCCGGGTGAAATTCCAGCGCCATTCCGGGCCGCAGGAGCGCGTCGACCTCGCCTTCATGTACCCGTCGCTGCTGCCACCGGAAAAACCGAAGCGCGCCACCCCCGAGGACGTCGAAGAGTTTCACCCGATCGATCGCATCTTCGTCTCGATCGCCGCGCATCACGACGCAATGGCGCCGGAGATCCGGCTGCGCACCATCCTGCCGCGCTATCTGGCGCCGTCCACCGCGCCGGTCGACGAGGGGCTGAGGGTTCGCGCCTTCGTCGAAGGCTCGCCTTACAGCGCCGAGGATCTGATCACGGCCGAGGAGCCGCAACTCGCGGCGCGCTGCACGCGCGACCGGCAGACGCCGGGGATGTGCATCAGCGAGCGCCGTATCGACGGCGCCGACCTCACCTTCCGGTTTCCCCGGCAATGGCTGAACAATTGGCGCGACGTCGCCACCGCGATCGACCGGCTGACAGCGCAGTTGCACGCCGTGCGGGGATAACTGCGAGACCCCGTCATTGCGAGCACCCGGATCGGCGACTCCGCGCCGTCCGGGCACAAGCTCCACGAAGCAATCCAGCGCCGTGCACTGAGCTGGATTGCTTCGTCGCTTCGCTCCTCGCAATGACGGAGAGGTTGAGGTCGTGGCCCGCCGCGCAGATGTGCGGCGGGCTGCTCTCGAGAATCCTTCGACGTTACGCCGCGGCTTCGTAGTTGATTTCGCTTTCCGCCAGCTTGCTCAGCGTGCCGTCGGTGGTCTTTTCCTGCTGCAGGGTCTGGTCGATCAGCTTGACGGCGTCCTTCATGCCAAGCAGGCCGGCCCAGGTCTTCAGCGTGCCGTAGCGGGAGATCTCGTAGTGCTCGACCGCCTGGGCGGCGGCGAGCAGGCCGGCGTCGAGGGCGTCCGTGCCCTTGTACTCGTCCATGATCTCCTTGCCCTCGTCGATGATCCCATTGATCGCGTCGCAGGTCTTGCCGCGCGCCGGCTTGCCGAGCAGCTCGAAGATCTGCTCCAGCCGCTCGATCTGGCCCTCGGTCTCGCCTTCGTGCTTCTCGAACGCCGCACGCAGCTTGTCGGAATTGGCCGCCTTCGCCATCTTCGGCAGCGTCTTCAGGATCTGCTTCTCGGCGTAGTAGATGTCCTTGAGGGTATCGAGGAAGAGGTCGTTGAGGGTCTTGTCTTTGGCAGCGGCCATGGTCGTCTCCGGTTGGTGATGGGGTCCGTCTCAGACGAGCGCCCAACGCAACTTCGGAGCGATAGTTCCAGCGGCTTCGCGCAGTGCCAACTCAATAACTACGCGAAGCGTTCGGGTCGATCATTTGATACGGGCCCGGGGAGTGCTCAGGCGGCGAGCTGGGTCTCCACCAGCTTGATCCAATACGACGTGCCGTACACGATGGCGTCGTCGTTGAAATTATACGCCGGGTGATGCAGCCCGGCGCTGTCGCCGTTGCCGATGAAGATGAAGGCGCCGGGCCGCGCTTCCAGCATGTAGGCAAAGTCCTCTGCCCCCATCAGCGGCGGCATCGACACCACATTGGCCTCGCCGGCGATGTCGCGAGCGATACGCTGCGCCACCTCGGTCTGGTCGGCGTGATTGACCACCACCGGATAGCCGCGCTCATACGCGACCGTGATCTTGGCGCCGGTCGATTGCGCGACGCCGGCCGCAACCTCGTGGATCCGCTTCTCGACCAGGTCGCGGACGTCCGCCTTCAGCGTCCGCACGGTGCCCTTCAGCTCGGCGATCTGCGGAATGACGTTACGGGCATTGCCGGCGTGGAATTCGCAGATCGAAACCACCGCAGCTTCCAGCGGATCGACGGTGCGCGACACGATCGATTGCAGCGCAGTGATGAGCTGGGCGCCGACCAGCACCGAGTCGATACACATATGCGGCCGGGCGGCGTGCCCCCCCACCCCCTCGATCCGGATGTCGACCGAGTCGGTCGAGGCCATGATCGGCCCCGGGCTGATGGCGAAAGCGCCGACCGGGATGCCGGGGCCGTTGTGCATGCCGTAGACCTGCTCGATGCCGAAGCGGTCCATCAGGCCGTCCTTGATCATCGCCGCGGCGCCGGCGCCGCCCTCCTCGGCCGGCTGGAAGATCACCACCACGTCGCCTGCGAAATTGCGGGTCTCGGCGAGATAGCGCGCGGCACCGAGCAGCATGGCGGTGTGGCCGTCATGGCCGCAGGCGTGCATCTTGCCGGGCACCTTGGAGGCGTAGGGCAGATCGGTCGCCTCTTCGATCGGCAGCGCGTCCATGTCGGCACGCAGCCCGATCACCTTGAGTTCGCCCGCCGCTGGTTTGCGGCCGCGGATCACCCCGACCACGCCGGTCCGGCCGAGGCCGGTGACCACCTCGTCGCAGCCGAATTCCCGCAGCCGGTCGGCGACGAAAGCCGCCGTCCGGTCGACGTCGTACATCAGCTCCGGATGCTGATGGATGTCGTGGCGCCAAGCCATGATCTCGGGTTGCAGGTCGGCGACGCGGTTGATCACGGGCATGAGGCTGACGGTCTCCCAAATTTCACGATCCGAAATGGCAGGCTAGCCGCCCTGCCGCTCCGCAGCAACTGTACAGCGTCGTCGCAGCGGTCTAAGCGTCTGCAAAATCACGACGTCATGGACGCAGCGAACGGGACGGAACGGATGTCGGCGCAGATCGAAGGCGAATTCGACTATATCGTGGTCGGCGCGGGCACCGCGGGCTGCATCGTCGCCAACCGGCTGTCGGCCGATCCGAACTGCCGGGTGCTGCTGCTGGAGGCCGGCGGCCGCGACAACTGGATCTGGTTTCACATCCCGGTCGGCTATCTGTTCGCGATCGGCAATCCGCGATCGGACTGGATGTTCAAGACCGATCCGGAGCCCGGCCTCAACGGCCGCTCGCTGGCCTATCCGCGCGGCAAGGTGATCGGTGGCTCAAGCGCCATCAACGCGATGATCTCGATGCGCGGCCAGGCCGCGGATTACGACCATTGGCGCCAGCTCGGCCTGTCCGGCTGGGGCTGGGACGACGTGCGGCAGGCGTTCCGCCGGCTCGAGGACCATTTCCTCGGCGACAGCGAGCATCACGGCGCCGGCGGCGGCTGGCGGATCGAGGCGGCGCGGCTGTCGTGGCCGATCCTCGACGCGGTGGCGGACGCCGCCGGCGAAATGGGCATCCCGCGCAGCGCCGATTTCAACACCGGCGACAATGAGGGCGTCGGCTATTTCCACGTCAACCAGAAGCGCGGCCGGCGCTGGTCGTCGGCGCGCGGCTTCCTCAAGCCGGCGCTGCACCGCAAGAACCTGCGTCTCGAAACCAATGTGCTCACCGATCGCGTGCTGGTCGAGAACGGCCGCGCGGTCGGGGTGCGGTTTCAGCAAAACGGCGTCGCCGTCGAAGCCCGCGCGCGGCGCGAGGTGGTGCTGTGCGCCGGCTCGATCGGATCGGTGCAGGTGCTGCAGCGCTCGGGCATCGGCCCCGCCGAATGGCTGGCGCCGCTTGGCATCGCACCGGTGCTGGATCTCCCAGGCGTCGGCCGCAACCTGCAGGACCATCTGCAGCAGCGTGCGATCTACCGGATCAGCGGCGGCCGCACGCTCAACGACATCTATCACTCGCTGCCACGCCGCGCCTGGATGGGCGTCGACTACGCGTTCCGCCGCCGCGGTCCGCTGACCATGGCGCCGTCGCAGCTCGGCATCTTCACCCGCTCCGATCCGCACCAGGAGCGCGCCAATATCCAGTTTCATGTACAGCCGCTGTCGCTCGACAAGTTCGGCGATCCGCTGCACCGCTTCTCGGCCATCACGGTGGCGGCCTGCAATCTGCGGCCGAGCTCGCGCGGCGAGATCAAGCTGAAATCCACCGCGCTCGACGCGCCGCCATCGATCGCGCCGCATTATCTCGAAACCGAAGACGACCGCCGCGTCGCCGCCGACGCGATCCGCGTCACCCGCCGGCTGATGCAGCAGCAGGCGCTGGCGAAGTATCACCCCGAAGAATTTCTGCCGGGCCCGTCGGTCGGTGACGACGACGCTTCGCTCGCGAAGGCCGCCGGCGACATCGGCACCACGATCTTCCATCCGGTCGGCACCGCCAAGATGGGCCTCGCCAGCGATCCGCTGGCGGTGGTCGACGAGCGCCTGCGCCTGCATGGCCTCGGTGGCCTGCGCGTTGTCGACGCCTCGGTGATGCCGACAATCACCTCGGGCAACACCAACACCCCGACCGCGATGATCGCCGAGAAAGGCGCCGGCATGATCTTGGAGGACGGGAAGTAAGCGAGGACAGCCGACCGCTGAGCAGCGGACTGGCTCGACTCGTCCGGTCGTCACCGCACCTTGCAGCGTCGCCCGGCGGCTCGGCATTCGTCTCGATCAGCGCGATCTTCCGCCTATTCTAAACGGGGCGAAGAACCGCGCTCGGCCATGACGTTACGCGGATCAGCAGCGATCATCTCACGCTATGCGCGAGCGCCGGAAATTGCCGCACCCGGGCATTGCTGTTACGCAGCCGGCCGTCGCGTCGATGCCATCGGCCGCGCCGCTTCCACCGCTCCGCAAAGTGCAAGTCCATGATCACAGCCGCCGACACCCGCCCCGCGATCACCGTGGAAGGCGAAGAAGAACTCATCCACATTCCTTACGACGCGGTCGCCGCGTATCACGGCCAGGCCGCGCTGGCGATGTTGGCGGTGACGTTTCAGGCGCTGCGCCTGATGCTGCCGGCACTCTCGCCGCAGCGTCCGCCGCGTCGCGTCGATCTCGTGGTGATCAGCGGACATCCCGGTCCCGGCGTTCGCGACGCATTCGAATTCGTGACCCGCGCGGTGACGCGAGGGGTCTACACGGTGGATCGCGCGCTACCGCAAGCACGGCTGTGTCCCGGCGTCGACATGTCGTATAGCTGGCGGGTCCTGGCGGGCGATCGCCACATCGGTGCAGCGCTGCGCTGCGGCGTGGTGCCGGAACGGTTCTTCGAACTGATCGCCCGCGGCAGCGAACGCAGCGAAGCGGAAACCGCGGAGCTGTCGGTGCTCAAGCGCAGCATTGCCGACGACGTGCTGGCCGCGTCGCCGGACGCGCTGTTCGACCGGCTTTGAGCGGCAGGTCCGCGATGACGACCATCATCCGCTTTTCCTGCGGCCACACCACCTCGTCGGCCGCATGGGCCGAACGATTGTCCGGCCTCGACTGCACGATCCGCGACGTCGACCTTTACGCACCCGATGCAGCCCTGCTCGGCGACGCCGATGCGCTGCTGATCGGCATGCACATGGACCAGCGCTTTCTGCAGGCGAACGCCGCGCTGCTCGGCGATTACGTCGCGGCCGGCGGCATCGCCGTGGTCAGCGGCCATATCGCCCACCCGTTCCTGCCCGGTCTCTCCCCGGTGCAACCGCTCGGCGGCGGCAGTCTTGCCGACCTGACCATCGCCCGCGCCGTCGCGCATCCGATCTGGGACGGCGTCGCGCTGGACGACCTCACCTTCCGCCGCGGCGTCGCCGGCTTCTACGGCCACGCCTGGCATGTCGCGCCGCACGGCTCGACCGTGATCCACACGCTGGGGCCGGAGGCGCGGCCGCTCGACTTCATCTATCCGCTGGGCCGAGGCCGCGTGCTGATGCACGGCGGCAATGATTTGTGGAGCTTCGGCGGCGACGATTCGAGCCGGCGCCTGCTGCCGCAACTGATGTCCTGGCTGGTGGAGGCGCGCTCATGACCGTGGCTGTTCTCGACAGCGGCACGTACTATCATCACGAGACCATCTTCGGCGAACGCTTCCGCGACCGCTTCGATCGCGTGATCTACGCGCCGGCGCTGACCGCGCCCGATCTCGCCGAGCCGACGCTGCTGATCGTGCCCGACCGCACCAACCCGGATCTGTTGCGCCGGCACCAGCCGCTTCTGACCGACTTTCTCGCCCGCGGCCGAACGCTGGTGGTGCTCGGCGAATGCGAGGCGGAGACCTGGGCGCCGGGCGTGCGCAGCGCTGCGCGCCCGACCAATTTCTGGTGGTGGCTGGACCCTGCGCAGAAACCGCCGCACCAGTTCGTCGCGCCGGAGCACGAACTGTTCCGCTACGTCGCGCCGGCATCGACGGTCTGGCACATCCACGGCGTGCTGTTTCCGCCGGACGGTGCCGAGCCGCTCGTCACCGTGCCGGACGATCGCGACGGCCGCGATCCAGGCGGTGCGCTGCTCTACGAGGACCGCATCAGCACGCCGGGCCGGCTTATCGTCTCGACGCTCGACCCGTTCTATCACCACGGCAGCCGGTTCATGCCGGCGACGACGCGATTTCTCGATGGCTTCCTGCGCTGGGCGCAGGAAGCCGCCCGCTCATGACGGCGGCGCGCCGATCGTGACGTCGCCGTCGAGCCGATGCACCGGCACGGTCGCCTCGACGAGGCGGCCTTCCACCTCGACGGTGACGCGGCGCACCGCCACGCCGTAGAGCCGGGCCAGATTGGCTTCGTCCAGCGTCGTCGCGACGGGGCCGAACACCGGCTCGCCGGTCATCATCAGCACCTTGTCGGCGACCGCCAGCGCATGATCGGGATGATGCGTGGTGAACAGCACCGTCATCCCCTCCTCGCGCACCAGCCGGCGGATCAGCCGCAGCACGACGCCCTGATTGGCGAGGTCGAGCGCGGAGGCCGGCTCGTCGAGCAGCAGTACGCGGCAATCGCTGGCGAGCGCACGGGCGAACAAGACGAGCTGGCGCTGACCGCCGCTCAGCCGATCGTAGCGGCGCTCGGCCAGATCGATCAGGCCGACCGCCGCGAGGCAGGCCTCGGCGCGGGCGAGATCGCGCCGGCCCGGTGCACCGAACCGTCCGAGATAGCGGCTGCGGCCGAGCAGCACCATGTCGATCACCCGATAGGCGACGTCCGCGCGCAGCGCCTGCGGCACGACGCCGACGATTCCGTCGATCGCGATCCGGCCTTCCTGCAACGCCAGCGTGGCTGCCAGCGCGCGCAGCAACGTGGTCTTGCCGCAGCCGTTCGGCCCGAGGATCGCCGTCGCCTCGCCATCCGCGACCGAGAACGACAGATCGCGAAACAGCCACTGCTCCGCCCGAAACCAGTGCCCAGCACGTTCGACCCTGATCATGCCGCCTGCCCTCGCGCATGCCGGCGCAGCAACCAGGCGAACACCGGCGTGCCGATGATCGCCGTGACGATGCCGACCGGGATTTCGGCGGCCGACAGATCGCGCGCCAGCGTATCGGCCGCCATCAAAAACGCCGCGCCGGCGACTGCCGAGATCGGTAGCAAACGACGATGATCGGCGCCGACCACCATCCGCACCAGATTGGGGATGATCAGGCCGACCCAGCCGATCGTGCCGGAGACCGCAACCTGGGCCGAGACCGCGACGCAGGTCGCGGCGAGCAGGATCAGCCGGTCACGCCGCGGATCGACGCCGAGCGACCGCGCCTCCTCGTCGCCGAGCGACAGCACATTGACGCGCCAGCTCATCGCCAGCATCACGCTGCCGCCGACGAGGCTGCACGCCGCCAGCAGCGCGACATTCGGCCAGCTCGCCGCGGCGAAGCTGCCGAGCAGCCAGAACACGATGCCGGGCAGCTTCACTTCGGGATCGGCGATGAACGTGACGAAACCGACCAGGGCGCCACAGAAGGCGCCGACCACGACACCGGCAAGGACCAGCGTCAGCACCGGCGAGACGCCGTCGCCACGATGCACGATCAACACCGCAGCGAGCGCGAGCGCGGCGCCGGCGAAGGCGCCGACATGCACCGGCAGGCCGAAGCCGAACAGCAGGATGGCGACGACGCCGCCGAGCGAAGCGCCGGACGCCGCGCCGATCGTTTGCGGGCCGACCAACGGATTGCGAAACATGCCCTGCAGCACCGCACCGGACAGCGCCAGCCCGGCACCGGCGATTCCGGCCATCAGCACCCGCGGCAACCGCACGGTGGTGACGACGATGCGCTCGGTCGGGGTCCAACTCACCGTCGCCAAGCCGGACGGAAGCCAGTCGGCCGCCGCAAGCCCGAAGCCGACAAGCAGCTCGTGGAGCAGAATGCCGAACACATGCGCGGCCGGCACCTGATAGCGGCCGGCCGACAGGCACAGCAGCGCCGTCGCGATCGGCAGTGCGACCAGTGCCGCGATCGCAATCGGAAGCGCGATCGGGCGCCCCGCACGAACGTTGGCCGTATCGAGCGTAGTCATCGCACCGCCAGGCGCGCATAGCCGGCCGATCGGCCGTTCTGCCGCGCATAAAGAATGTCGTCGATCTCGCCGTCGGCCAGTGCGTGTCCGTACAGGAACGTGTACCAGTCGCGCATGTCGGCACGCAGGTCGATGGCGACGCGGCCGGGATGCAGCAGGCCGGCGAGCCACGTCCAGGCCAGCGCCGATTCGTGACTTGGCGGATCCCAGCGATAGCCGCCGAGCGGGACGCGATAGACGCGCCGCTCTCGCACCGCACTGATACTTTGCAGGCGTGGATCGCCGTACAGGTCGGAGGGCATCGCAGTGTCGAAATTGCCGAGCAGGATGACGTCGGGATTCCACACCAGCATCTGCTCGAGCGTCACGGTGCGGCTGCCGCCGATTTCGCTCGCGGCATTGCGGCCGCCCGCCGTGCGGATGACGAAATCCGCGTAGCTGTCGCGCCCGGCGACCGCAAAAGAATCCGATGCGTGCGACAGATGCAGGACGCGAGGCTTCGCGCTATCGGCGATGTCGCCGAGCGCGACTGCGAGCAGATCGCGGCGGCGCCGCTGACGTTCGACGATCTCGGTGGCGCGCGCCTCCTGCCCGGCGAGCTTGCCCATCATCAGGATGGCGCCGTCGACCTCGTCCTGGCCGCCGTAACGTAAGCCCAGCACCGTCAGTCCGGCACGGTCGAGCATCGCGATCGGCTCGTCGCCCGAGGTCGCCCATTGCAGCACCGCATCCGGATGCAGCGCCATGATCGCCTCGACGTTCGGCACGACGCCGGCACCACGCGTGATGCCGGTCGGGATCTTCTCGAACGATGGAAAGATGTGGCCGAGGATGCCGGACTGCATCGCGCTCGCCGACGCCGGATTCATGCCGGCGACATGCGCGGTCGAGCGATCGATCGCCATGTAGGTCGACGGCGCCGGCATCGGCAGAAACACGACGCGCTGCGCGGGCGCAGCGACATTCACGACTCGCCCGCGCTGATCGGTGAGATCGAGCGCCTGCGCCGCACCGAACCATCCGCACGCGACGATAAAGCCGCCCGCCGCCACGATGGACGAGCTTATCAAACGCGACAACAGCGACATGAATTCGACGATCCTCGGCGAGGCGATTGACGACGCGCGCGGGCGAAGCGCGCCTGACTGCATAGGCCGCCGCGGCCTCGCGCAAAAGCAAAACGTCGCTGCGAATGGCCGTGATCGGGCCCGATCATCATAGAATAACTCCAGAGGCGAACGTGCTCTGCGATGATCGTCGCGACGCCACGCGTGTCGCCTCGATCGCATCACCGATCGAGGCGAGTTGTAATAGTTCGAACTCGCGCACGGATTGTGGTCCGCAGGATTGTCGCACGATAAGGACCTCACTCACTGATTGAGTGGTGGGGGACTTAGCTCATGGTGTCGAGAACTCGTTCGGTCGCAGCGAGAAAGAGTGTAGTTGTCGCATCGACATACGGACTAAGTGTCGCGATGGCTTGCGTGATCACGGCCGGATTGAGCGTGGATGCGCGGGCGCAGACGGCCGATCCGTCGCGGCGCGAGACGGGACACGCTTTGCCGCCCGTGAACGTCGAAGCCGGACAGGCGTCGAAGCCCGGTCGTCCCGTACGGCAGAGTACAAATCGCGGCGCGCGGCGCATCGCAGCGCCGGCCAAGCCCGTGCCCAATCAGCAAGCCGCGACGACGGGCGCAGAACAGAGCGGCAGTACCGCTCTCGGTCCGCTTGGCGGCAAGCTTCCGCAAGCCGGAATTCCGCATCCGGCACAGCAGAGCATCACCGTCGTCGAGCGCGCGCAGATCGAGCAGACCAGCCCGACCAGCCTGCTCGATATTCTGCAGAGCGTGCCCGGCGTGTCGATCGCCCGCGCCGGCGGCATCGGCGGCCAGATCTATCTGCGCGGCTTCTCGTCCAACAACTGGCGCTCGCCGATGTATATCGACGGCGACCGCTTCCGCGGCCGTAACACGCTGCAGCTCAATTACTTCGCGCCCGAGGAGATCGAACGCGTCGAAGTGGTGCGCGGTCCGGCTTCGGTGGTGTACGGCTCGGAGGCGATGACCGGACTGGTCAATGTCGTCACCCGCCGGCCGGCGGTCGATCCGTTCGGTCCATGGCGGCTCGCGCATGGCGGCTTCTCGGCGGGCTACAGCTCGGTCGACAACGGCTTCAGCACCTACGAATGGGCGCAGGCCGCGGGCCTCGGCTTCGACGTGCTCGGCGGCGTCAGCTATCGCAAGGGCGGCAACTATCACACGTCCGCCGGCCCGGCGCTCAACAGCGACTACGAGAGCATCGGCGGCAACTTCCGGCTCGGCTGGTCGCCCAACCGCGACCAGCGATTCGAGCTGACGCTGCGCGAGTATTGGGAAGAGGACGGCCGTGCCGGCGGCGTCGGCGGTGCGCCGGGCTGGCCGTATATGAAGGTGCGCCAGCAGCCCAACCAGGTGCATATGGCCAAGCTGTCTTATGCGGGCGACTTCACCGACAATCTGGTGCAGCACGTCGAGGGATCGTTCTACGCCAACTATTTCGACACCAAGGTCGCCACCGTAAACACCGCGACGCCGGGCGTCGTCACCAGCTCGGTCAGCCACGTCGGCGGTCCGCTGGTGATCGGCGGCCGGGCGCAGGGCGTGATCCCGTGGGAGCCGGCGGCGTGGGGACTGGTGAAGACGACGTTCGGCATCGATGGCTTCCAGGAATGGCGCCCGGGCAGCAGCTCATGGTCGCTCCGCCAGACAGCGACGACCTCGACATTCACGCCCGAAGCCAAGACCGGACCCGACAACACCCAGGCCAATGCGGGCGCCTTCATGCTGCACGAGTGGACGCCGAACCGGCTGCTGACGCTGTCCGCCGGCGGCCGCTACGACTGGTTCAACACCACGACCGACTTGTCGCCGGTGAGCTCCGCCCGCGCGCTCGCGGTTCTTCGCCAGAACAGCGACGTCACCGCCACTGCGCCGACGGGCAGCGTCGGCGCCACCGTGCATGTGACCCCGATGCTCGACCTGCTCGCCTCGGTCGGCACGTCGTATCGCTATCCGACCAATTCGGAGTTGTTTGCCTTCTCGGCGACCTCGATTCCGAATCCGGAACTGAAGCCGGAGACCGGCCTCACCTATGAGGGCGGCTTCCAACTCAACTTCCCGGCCGCCACCCTCAAGGTCACGGCGTTCGACAGCCACTATGCGAACTTCCTGCAGACCGCCTTCGTCAATTACAACGGCGCGTCGGTGACCCAAAGCCAGAACGTCGGCCATGCCACCGTAAACGGTGTCGAGGCGGAGTGGCGCTGGCAGCTCACGCCCTCCGTCAACCTCAACGGCAATGCCGCCTGGCTGCAGGCGACCAACACCGATACCGACAAGCCGCTGCCGTTCATCGCGCCGTGGAAGGGACGGTTCGGCGTGCAATACGCGCCGCTCGACTCAGGCTACTCGCTCGGCGCGGCCATCGACTGGGCCGGAGCGAAGAGCCGCATCGACACCGCGCAGGAATATCCGACGGCCGGCTACGCCGTGCCCAGCCTCTACGCGTCGTTCGATCTCGGCATCCTGGTGTCGCGCCGGCTCGGCGACACCAAGCTGCATGTCAGCCTGCAGAACATCTTCGACACGCGATACGTCAGCGCGGCGACCTACGTGAACAGATCGTACCCAAGCTCGATGTACAACCCGCTGCTCGAACCGGGCCGCAACTTCACCGCGCGGCTCACGCATACGTTCTGACGCACCGGTCAACCGCTCACGCCGGAAAGCCCTGTGCGCCGGGCTTTCCGGGAAGCCCTGGTCATTCAGAGCCAACCTCCAGAACGTCGTGCCGCAGCATCACGCTTCGCGCGGCCGCGATGGCCGGTTCTGCGATCGATACGGATCATCGCCGTAATCGGAAATCGTAAGACGGTGTCTCGGACGCGCTGCGGCACGCAGTGCCGCTGCGCAGATCCGGGATTCCGTTTCAGGCTTTACGAGGCTGGCTATTTATTCAAACAAAAGACCGGGGACCCGCACCTGCGGCACAGCGCGACGCGCTGCACCGCGTGCGGGACACGGGACTACGCCGATTTGCGCATCGCGTTGTCGACCAGGGTCTTGCCGAGCGACCAGATCGCGCCCGGGACCTTGTGGCTGGCCGCGATGGTGTCGTCGAAGGCGCGTTCGATCCAGGCGCAGTCGTCTTCGGTGATGGTCAGCGGCGGCAGCAGCTTGATGGTGTGCAGGCCGTGGCCGGCGACTTGCGTCAGGATCTTGTGATCCTTGAACAGCGGCACCGTGATGAGTTGGACGAACAGGCCCTTGTTGGCGCTCTCCAGCATCGTCCACGACGCCTTCAGCCGCAGCGATTTCGGCGGCCCGAATTCCACGCCGATCATCAGCCCTTTGCCGCGCACTTCCTTGAGCAGTTCGTAGCCCGGCACCATGCGGGTCAGGGCCAGCCGCAACTCGGCGCCGCGCTTGGCCGCGGCCTCGACCAGCTTCTCGGCCTTCAGCACTTCCAGCGTCGCAATGCCGGCGGCCATCGCCAGATCGTTCTTGGCGAAGGTCGAGCCGTGCACCACCGCGCGGTCCATGCGGTTGAAGATCTTGTCGAAGATCGATTTGCGGGTCAGCACCGCACCGACCGGCACGTGGCCGCCCGACAGCGCCTTGGACAGCAGCACGATGTCGGGCTCGACGTTCCAGTGCTCGACCGCGAGGAAGCGGCCGGTGCGGCCCATGCCGGTCTGGATTTCGTCCGCCACGAACAGGGTGCCGTAGCGCTTGCACAGCGCCGCCGCGCCCGGCAGGAACTCGTCGGTGGGCATGTTGACGCCCTTGCCCTGGATCGGCTCGACGATGAAAGCGGCGACCTCCCGGGTCGACAACGCCTTCTCCAGCGCCTCGAGATCATTGAACGGGATGGTGGTGACGCCCGGCAGCAGCGGCCCGAAGCCGCCCTGGAAGTTCTGGTCGTCGGTCAGCGACAGCGCGCCATAGGTGAGACCATGATAGCTGTGGTCGCAGTTGACGATGCCGTTGCGGCCGGTGGCGCCGCGCGCGAACTTGATCGCGGCCTCGACGCTCTCTGCGCCGGAATTGGCGAAAAACACCTTGTCGAGATACGGCACCTGCTCGAGCAGCCGCTCGGCGAGGATGCCGGCGAGGGTCGAGACGTCGAGCTGCACCAGGTTCGGCAGGTCGGCGTCGAGCACGCTCTGCAGCGCCTTGCGCAGCACCGGATGGTTGCGACCAAGCGCGAAGACGCCGAAGCCGCTGAGCAGGTCGAGATAGCGCGCGCCGTCGCGATCGTAGAGATACTGGCCGGTGCCCTTCTGGAAACCGACGTCGTAGCCGATCGTCTTGAGGACACGGACGAGCTGCTCGTTGAGATGCCGCGCGTGCATGTTGCTGCGCTGGGCCTCACGGGCCGCGAACATCTCGGCGAGATCTAAATTCGGCTGGTTCATGGGTTAGTTACGTCGCTTGTTGGAGCCGCCGTCAACACAAAAGGCAGACGTCGTACCGCGCTCGCGCTTTCTTTCCGGGATTGTGATGCGTGAGCGACATGCCAATATTGCGGCAGTGGCCACGCGGCGTACGAAAGATGCCCCCACCCTTCGTATAGTCCGATCCGGCCGGGCGGCGCCAGCCCTGTCAGGCGCCCTGCGGCAATCGGGACAGCTCCTGCGATGCGGCGCAGGTTTCCTCCTCCAGAACGCGGCGGCGAGGAAAACTTCTCCCGGCCGGTCGCCGTCCCCGCAGGCGGACGCGCCGCCTGCGGCAACTCACAGATCCGTATCGCCGCTTTCGTCGATGTGCCGTGGCTTGCCCATCAGCGCCGGCTGGAACAGCAGCACCGCGCCCAGCGTGGTCAGCAGCGACAGCGCCAACAGTTTGCCCATACTGGCGGTACCAGGGTGGTTCGACAGCCACAGGCTGCCGAACGCCGTCGCCGTGGTCAGCGCGCTGAAGAAGATCGCCCGTGTCAGTGCCGACTGCAGCAGATTGGTGCGGCCGGCGCGCCAAGCCGTGACGTAGTAGATCTTGAACGCGACGCCGATGCCGAGCATCAGCGGCAGTGCGACGATATTGGCGAAGTTCAGCGGCAGATCGATCAGCACGCAGATCTCCAGCGTCACCGCGCCGGCCACCAGCAGCGGAACCAGCGTCAGCAGCACGTCGGTGAAGCGCTTCAGCGTGATCCACAGCAACAGCGAGATCGACAGCAGCGCCCAAAGGCCGGCCTGGATGAACGAACCCACGATGGTGTCGCCCGATTTCAGGATCGACACCGGGCCGCCGATCGCGTGCGGCTCGACCTTCAGGACGGCGGCGGCGAACTTGCGCAGCGTGTCGTTGTCGTTCGGATCGCCGTTCGGCAGCACCTCGACGCGGACCTGGCCGTCCTTGGTCTTCCACGACGACACGATGTCTTCCGGCAGATTGTCGAGCGTCACCTGCTGCGCCTGCAGCATGCTCCGGAGCTGGTCGAAAGCGATCTTCAGCGGCGTCACGAACACCGCCTGCGCCTGCTCGCGCGTCGCCTGGTCGGCGGTGGCCAGCGCGGCCAGCGCCTTTGCGAGCCGTCGTGCCGCGTCAGGGCCGGCACCGGCGGCATCTCCGGCGGTCTTGCGCAGCGCCTCCACCGAGCTGTTCAGCGAATCGACGTTCTCCTTGTCGGTCGGCTTTGGGTCGACCTGATCCGGATTGAGCGCCGGCTCGAGCAGCTTGGCGCCGGCCTGGATCAGCTTGAGCTTGGCCGGTTGGTCGGCGGGCACGAAGGTGTCGAGCGACAGCGTGCGCGACACTTCCGGCAGCTTCGCCATCTTGGCTTCGATCTCGCGCGCGCCCTGCTCGTTCGGCGCCATCACGTTGACCGCATTGGCGCCGGTGTTCGGATCGCGCCGCAGGTCGAGGAAGGTGGCGATCGATTCGACCTTCGGGTTGCGCAGGTTGATCGGGTTGAAGTCGAACTGCATGTAGTACAGCAGCGGCAGGCCGGCGAGCGACACGCCGATGGTGCCGGCGATGATCGCGATCCGGTGTTTCTCGAGGAAATGATCGAGCGGCGCCAGGAAGGCGTAGCCGAGCGGCTCCTTCTCGCCACGCGGATTGAGCAGCTTGATCAGCGCCGGCAGCACCGTGATGCTGGTGAGAAACGCGATCGCCATGCCGGCGCCGGCGATCTCGCCGAGTTCCGAGATGCCCTTGTAGGAGGTCGGCAGGAACGACAGGAAGCCGGCGGTGGTCGACATCGCCGCCAGCGACAGCGGCACGGCCGAATAGTCCGCCGCCTGCACCAGCGCCTTGTCGAGATCGCCGGCCTTGTGGCGCTCCGATCTGTAGCGGACGCTGTACTGGATGCCGAAGTCGACGCCGAGGCCGACGAACAGCACCGCGAAGGCGATCGACAGCAGGTTCAGCGAATCCACCAGCATCAGCCCGACCGCGGTCGTGATCGCGAGGCCGATGAAGAGGTTGGCAGCAACGGCGAAGATGATCTTGCCGGAATGCAGCGCCAGCCACAGGATGAACAGCACCACCACCACCGTGCCGATGCCATTGACGACGGCGCCGTCCTTGACGGTGGCAAATTCCTCATTGGCGATCGGCACCGGACCGGTCAGCCGCACCTGGGCGCCGAACTCCTGCTCGAGCTTGAGGTCGGCCGCGGCCTGACGGATGGCGTCGGTGGCGTCCTTGCCGGGTTCCAGCGCCTGGAAATCGAGGATCGGCTTGACCTCGATGAACTGCCGCTTGTCGCCGTCGGTCAGCGGCTCGGGGCTGCTCAGACCGCGCCAGGAGAAAAATGTCGGACGCTTGGCCAGGACGTCTTCGACCGTCTGGCTGATGGTGTTGAACGGTGCGGCAGCACCGTCGAGCCTGGCCTGACCGCGCTTCACACCGACCAGCCCCGTCTCCAGCGCAGCCGTGAGCCCCCGGATGCTGGGATCGCCAGCCAGGATCTCGATCAGCGGAACGGCGGACTGGAACTGGCCGGTGATCTTGGCGACTTCCTCGGTGGGCAGGAACAACAGCCCGTTGCGGTCGAAGAACGGCCCGCCCCCGAGCCGCTTGACCGACTCGAAGTTGATGTTATTGCTTGATAATTTCCGAAACAGCGCGGCCGCGGCAGCATTGGCGAATTCCGGCGTCGGCGCCTCGATCACCGTCAGGATCAATCTTTCCTGATCGAACGCCTTCTCAAACGCGATATCACGCTTGCGCCAGTCGAGATCGGCCGAGATCAAATGATTGATATCGGTGTTGATGCCAAAGTGTTTGAAAGTATAGAAGCCGCTGGCGATCGCCAGAAGTACTCCGATCGTGACAGTAATAGACGCAAACCGGGTGCTGGCTTTGACAATGGAAACGACGGCACTTTTCAGCACATTTGCTCTTTCTATTGCTATCGGCTTGCCTAGAATGCGGCGGCTCCGCCGGGTACCGAAAGACGATCGAACCGGCCTGTGCGTTCCGACGACGGATCAAAGACCGCAAATACCCATGAAGCCCGCAGGCGTCGTGGCCGGAAGTAATCTCAACAGGCTGGATTGCCAAGGGCGTTTTCAAACAGCGCCCGTGGGAACCCTGCGTCGCTCGCATTTTCGGGTGCCCCCATACCGGCTAGCACATGGTACGGGAATTGCCCATAATGTCGCCAGGAGACGATCAATCATGAGCGTGGTGCCCTTTGTCTGACGTTCGACCTCTCGAAGTCTTTCTTGCCCAGCCCCGCGGGTTCTGTGCCGGCGTCGTCCGTGCGATCGAGATCGTCGAGCGCGCGCTCGAGAAGTATGGGCCGCCGGTCTATGTGCGGCACGAGATCGTGCACAACAAATACGTCGTCGAGAGCCTGAAGGCGAAAGGCGCCATTTTCGTCGAGGACCTGTCCGAAGTGCCGGCCAGAGCCGTCACGGTGTTCAGCGCCCATGGCGTCGCCCGCAGCGTCGAGGAAGAGGCCGCCGCGCGCGACCTGCCGGTGCTGAATGCAACCTGTCCGCTTGTGACCAAGGTTCACAACCAGGGCAAGCGCTACACCTCCAAGGGCCGCACCCTGATCCTGATCGGCCATGCCGGCCACCCCGAGGTCGAGGGCACCATGGGCCAGGTTCCGGGTCCGGTGCTGCTGGTGCAGAACCTGCAGGACGTGGCGTCGCTGACCCTGCCGTCCGACACCCCGGTCGCCTATATCACCCAGACCACGCTGAGCGTCGACGACACCAAAGACATCATCGCCGCGCTTTCACAGCGATTCTCGGATATCCAGGGTCCCGACACCCGCGATATCTGCTATGCCACGCAGAACCGGCAATCGGCGGTGCGGGACATGAGCAAGCTGGTCGATCTGATCCTGGTGGTCGGCGCCAACAACAGTTCGAATTCCAACCGGCTACGGGAAATAGGTACCGAAGCCGGCATTCCGAGTTACCTCATTGCCGACGGCAGCGAGCTGAACCCGGAATGGCTCGTGGGCAAGAAGGCGGTGGGGATCACCGCCGGCGCGTCCGCTCCTGAAGTGCTGGTGGACGACGTGATCGAGGCGCTGCGCCGGATCGTTCCGGTGACCGTCTCGATGCTTCCGGGCCGCGAGGAAAACATCGAGTTCGTTCTGCCGGCGGAGCTGGTCACGGCCTGATCCGCACTTCGACGATTTGAATGAAAGAGAAGCACACGTAATGGCAATACCGTTTCACAAGGAGATCGTGATCGGCAGTTATCTGCTCAAGCAGAAGCTGCTGGGACGCAAGCGCTACCCGCTGGTGCTGATGCTCGAGCCGCTGTTCCGCTGCAACCTGGCCTGCGTCGGCTGCGGCAAGATCGATTATCCCGATGCGATCCTGAACCGCCGCATGACCGCGCAGGAGTGCTGGGACGCCGCCGAGGAATGCGGTGCCCCGATGGTTGCGATCCCGGGCGGCGAGCCGCTGATCCACAAGGAGATCGGCGAGATCGTGCGCGGTCTGGTGGCGCGCAAGAAATTCGTGTCGCTGTGCACCAACGCGCTGCTGCTCGAGAAGAAGCTCGACCTGTTCGAGCCCTCGCCTTACCTGTTCTTCTCGGTGCATCTCGACGGCCTCAAGGAGCACCACGACCAGGCGGTGTCGCAGAAGGGCGTGTTCGATCGCGCCGTCTCCGCCATCAAGGCCGCCAAGGCGCGCGGCTTCGCCGTCAACGTCAACGCGACGATCTTCGACAACCATCCGGCCGAAGAGATCGCCAAGTTCCTCGACTTCACCGCGGAGCTCGGCGTCGGCGTGTCGATGTCGCCGGGCTACGCCTATGAGCGCGCGCCGGATCAGGAACACTTCCTGAACCGCACCAAGACCAAGACCCTGTTCCGCGAGGTGTTCGCCCGCGGCAAGGGCAAGAAGTGGAACTTCATGCATTCCGGCCTCTTCCTCGACTTCCTGGCTGGCAACCAGGAGTTCGAGTGCACGCCGTGGGGCATGCCGGCCCGCAACATCTTCGGCTGGCAGAAGCCCTGCTATCTGCTCGGTGAAGGCTACACCAAAACCTTCAAGGAGCTGATGGAGACCACCGACTGGGAAACCTACGGCACCGGCAAGTACGAGAAGTGCGCCGACTGCATGGCGCATTGCGGCTACGAGCCGACCGCTGCGGCGGCGTCGCTCAACAACCCGCTGAAGGCCGCGTGGGTGGCGATCCGCGGCATCCGCACCTCCGGCCCGATGGCGCCCGAGATCGACCTGTCGAAGCAGCGCCCGGCACAGTACATCTTCGCCGAACAGGTACAGAAGACGCTGACGGAGCTTCGCCGCGAGGAAGCCGCCGAAGCGGCCGCCAAACGCCAGCCGCAGGCTTCCACCGCGGCCTGAGCTGACCGGCGATCGACGAACAAAAGCGCGGCGACGAGCCGCGCTTTTTTCTTTGGATGCGTCGCGACCTCAATTCCTGAACGTCTTCAGGACATCGACTTTGACTTTGCTGGGTAGCGGGACGAACTGCATCGTTCGCGCCGTGGCGTCGCCATGCGCGAACGCCCATCTGAAGAACTCCAGCGTCGCGGCCGACGTCGCGCGTTTGGACGGGGTTCTCGGGACCAGCGCAAAGGTCGCCGTCACGATCGGCCAGGCCTGTTCGCCCGGCATATCGGTCAGATCGACCGCGTAGTTGGGCACGGACCAATCGCCGCTCTCGGCGGCGGCCGCGAAACTGTCTCCGTTCGGATGCACGAACCGGCCTGCTCTGTTCTGCAGCTGTACGGTCGCGAGGTTGTTCGCGATGACATAGGAGAGTTCGGCGTAGCCGATCCCGCCGGACGTCATCGGCACGGTCGAGGCGGCGCCATTGCTGCCTTTGACGCCGGCGCCGACAGGCCAGTTCAACGTCATGCCGATCCCCATCTTGTCGCGCCACGCCTCGCTGTTCTTAGAGAGATATCGGGAGATCGCATAGGTTCCGCCCGAGCCTCCCGCATGATAGAGCAGCGAGATCGCCAGCTGCGGCAGGGTGAGACCGGGATTGAGCTTGGCGATCCGCTGGTCGTTCCACGACCTGATGCCGCCCATGAAGATATCGGCAAGCACAGGAGCCGTGAGCCGGAGCTTGCCGGACGAGACCCCAGGGATGTTGACCACGACCGCGTAGCCGCCGACGACGGTCGGAAACTGCAGGATGTCGCCCTCTTTCAGCTTACCGTCGTCCATCGGAACGTCCGACGCCCCGAAGTCGGTCAGGCCTTTCAGCACCTGCAATTGTCCGACCGAGGATCCCGAAGGCTGGTAGTTGATCGCGAGACCGGTGGTCGATCTCTGTTGTTCTGCCCATTTGATGTAGATCGGCGCAGCGAAGGCCGAACCGGTCCCCATCACCGAGGTCTGGGCCTCACCAGCTTTTACATCGGCCGCGGTGATAGCGAGCGCCATTAAGGCGAAGCGAATCGCACGCATGTTGTTTCCTCTCCGAATGCGATCGTGCGGAACTATGCGACGCCGTTGAGAACGAAGTCGAAGATGTCGTAGTTGCGCAGCACGCCGGTCGCGGCACGCTCCCGGTATTCACGCTTCAGCGGCCGCGACAGGACGAAAGGCACGCGCTGCTCGCCGAGCCCGCCATGCGAGCGCAGACGGTGACCGCCGAGCGCCGACAGATCGTGGTCTTCACGCCGCGCGCCGACCGCGGTGCCCCGGTCGGTGAACACCGCGAAGTCGCCTTCGCGATCGGGCGGCAATTGATAGCGTTCGCAGACTGTCGCGCGATCGAGCACCAGTTCGACACCCGGCAGCGACCGCGCATAGGTCATCATCGCGTTGATGTCGCAGGCCTTGAGAGCGTGGACGCGGACGAAGCCGCCGAGCGCACCGTGATGCCGAACGAACGGATCGGCGATCGGACAGATCACCCGCGCGATGCCGGCGCCGAATTTCTCCGCCAGCGCGTCTTCGAGATAGACGACGTTGGGCCGGCCCTGCGTGTCGGACTTGTCGGCCATGCCGTGATCGGCCGTCAGGGCCACGGTCGCGCCGAGTTCGATCAGGCGTGCGATGCGCCGGTCGACCGCCGCGTGGAAGTCGTTCGATTGCGCGTCGCCCGGCTGGTACTTGTGCTGCACATAGTCGGACGTCGACAGATAGGTCAGGTCCGGCCTCGCCGTCTCCAGCAGCCTGATGCCTGCGTCCAGTGCGAACAGCGACAGATCGGCGGAATATTGATCGGGCTTGCTGCGGCCCACCATGTGCTCGCCGCTGTCGAAGCCGAGCGCCGCCAGATCGGCGGAGTTCGGGTGCTCCGACGAGAAGGCGATCCCCTCCATCTCGTAGGCCAGCACCTTGAGGAGCTTGTCCTTGGCGGTGACCACCGCGGTCCGCACGCCCGCCTTGCTCATGGCTCCCAGAATGGTACCGCAGCGCAGCCGCCTGGCATCCGTCACCATGATCTCTTCGCCGGTTTCGGCGTCGAGATAGTAGTTGCCGTTGATGCCATGGATCGCAGGAGGCACGCCGGTGACGATCGAGGTGTTGTTGGTGTTGGTGGTGGTCGGCACCGTCGCCAGCGCCGTCCCGACGTAACCGGCCGCCCTGAGCGCCCCGATCGTCGGCAGGACGCCCTCCGCAATGCCGCGCTCGAGATATTCGGGATCGAAACCGTCGAGGCAGATCACCACCACGGGGCTGTGCGGCACGGCATAGCTCCGGCCGTTAGCCTCGATCAAAGTCTGCGGTCGGCTGGATTGAGAGGGGGCGGTCATGGTGTGTCATCCCGAGGTGAGAACCGTTGGCTGATGACCCCGCTGGTAGGCTCTCCAATTGTGAGAATCGATCGAATAAAATCCACAAATGTGTGAGTATAAGTCGTCAGTAATGAGCTCACGCGCCCATCCTCGTCAAACGGAGGTCATGTTGAACGAACGAGAGCTGCCGCTGATCGCCTTGCGGGCTTTTGTGGTCGCGGCCCGCAGCGACAGCTTGAGTTCTGCGGCCGAAGAACTGGGGGTCACCCACGGCGCGGTCAGCAAGCAGGTTCGGCTGCTGGAGGATTGGCTGGGGCAGCAGGTCTTCACCCGCGAAGGCCGCAGTATGGCGCTCACGCCCTATGGCAGAGTCCTGGCGGAGCAGCTCAGCCAGTCGTTCCGCAACATCGAATCGGCGTGCCACTATGTCCGACGCCGTCGCAGCAAGGCGGTGCTGGCGGTCGAGGCGCCGTCGACCTTCGCCATGTACTTTCTGATGCCGCGGCTGAAACGGTTCGAAACGGCAAATCCCGATCTGGCGGTCTGGATCTCGACCCGGATGACCGGACAGACGCCCGACGTGTCCTCACATGATCTCCTGATCACGCGGGGCATCAGCGAGAAGATCGGAGGGCAGCCCAAGGCGTCGATGGCATTGTTTGCAGAGAATCTGACACCGGTCTGCAGCATGGATCTTCTTCAGGAGAAGACCATCGAGGCGCCGGAGGACCTTCTCGCGTTTCCGCTGATCACGTCGGCGACACGGCCGGGTCACTGGGAGGCTTGGCTACAGAAAGCAGGCCTGCATGACCGTCTTTTCGAAGGCGGTCACCGGTTCGACCACATGTTCGTCGCGATGCATGCGGTGCGCGAAGGCCTTGGCGCGATCGTGGCGCCGAAAGAGTTCTTTCCGGGCAAGCCGGAATGGCGGCTGGTCTGCCCCTTCCCCGATCAGGTCGTGACGGGGGAGACCTACTTCGCTCATCCGACGTCGCGCGCGGATCCCCGCTATCTTCGCCGGTTCCTCGACTGGCTCGAGGATGAGATCAAGGGGTGACAGGCCAGCCTTCGGGCGATTTGCCGAACACCCGCGCCGAAGGTTGCGGGCCGGCGCACCACGTCGGGAGCGTTTTCTGGACCGACACAGCGCCACGTGCGACGCGCGAAGCTCCTCAGAGCTCCGCGACGAGGCCTCCACCGCCCAGAACGGCGTCGAGCATGAAGCCGCGGCAGCCGCGCAGGCTGCGGAGCGCGCGGTTGAAGTCGATGCCGGTGGTCACCAGCGATCGGATCGACGTCGGGTGACGGGCCAAGCCGCGCAGCACCTTGCGCAGATCGACATCGCCATTCGGCTTGATCGCGGTGGAGACTACCTGCGGCAGGCTGCGATTGGCGGGGTCGCTGATCACCCGCAGCGCCGCGAACGGCAGCCGAGCGGCAGCGGCGTAATCAGCCGCGATGTGGCTCTCCATGTCGACCGCGGCCGCGCCCGTCTCGGACCGCAGCGCCGCCTTGGAATCCCGCGCCGCCACCACGGCTTCGACGCCGACCAGTCCGCCGCGCACCACGCGCTGGCGGCCGAGACCGGCGCTTCGCAATAATTCGTCGCTGAGGGAAACTTCCGACGCCCAGCGGCGTTCACCCGCCACGACCTCGGTCGCGATGACGACGTCGCCGGCTTTGAGCGACGGATCGAGACCGCCGGCCACGCCGAAGCTGATCACACCCCGGATCGAGGTGGCGTCGAAGCTCGCCATCATGCGGCGCAACTGCTTCGGATCGCTACTGCTGCAGATGACGGTAAGACCCGGACCTTCTGCGATACGCGCTTCCTGTATCAGCCCCGTCACAATCAGAACCGGCCGCGGATCTCTCTCCGCCGCCGCTTCATTCCTAGCCCCCAGAATCACATTCCGACCCCTACGACCTTGCTGTTCGTGGATCTCAAATTTCGATACCGCGCCAGCGCCCAGAGCGGAAAGAACTTTGAGTAGCCATGATAACGCAGATAAAACACGCGCGGAAAGCCCGTACCGGTGTAGCGCTGCTCGTCCCACAGTCCTTTTTCGGTCTGTGTGCCTTTTAGGTACTCAACCCCGCGCGCTACGGCCGGATGATCGACTTCTCCCGCAGCCATCAAGGCAAGCAAGGCCCATGCCGTCTGCGAGGCCGTCGAGGCTGATCTTTCGTAGCCCCGGTAATCCAGACGGTAGCTAACGGCGTCCTCGCCCCAGCCACCATCCGGATTCTGCACCGAGGCCAGCCATTCGACCGCCTTGCGGATCGCCGGGTCCTGGTGGTCGACGCCCGCGGCATTCAGCGCGCACAGCACCGACCACGTGCCGTAAACGTAATTGAGGCCCCAGCGCCCGTACCACGAGCCGTCGGGGAGCTGGGTCTTGCGCAGATATTCGACACCGCGCGCCAGCACCGGGCTGCTGGCCGGCGTTTCACCGAGTTGTGCCAGCATCGACACGCAACGTGCGGTCACATCTTCCGTCGGCGGGTCGAGCAGCGCGCCGTGGTCCGAGAACGGGATGTTGTTCAGATAGTATTCGGTGTTGTTCACATCGAAGGCAGCCCAGCCGCCGTCGTCGCTCTGCATGCCCTCGATCCACTCACGGGCGCGGGCGATCGCGGTGTCGTAGGCCGGGTTCGGAGCGTCCTTGCGGGCGCGGTCCATCGCCATCACCACCACGGCGGTGTCGTCGAGGTCAGGATAATGGGCGTTGTTGTACTGGAACGCCCAGCCGCCGGGACGGACGTCGGGCGCCTTAGCGGCCCAATCGCCCTTGAGGTCGAGCACCTGGCGCGGCAGCAGCCAGTCGAGCGCCGGACGCACCGACTTCGCCCCCTGGAAGCCGTCCGCCTCGATCACCGCGTGGCTGGCCAGCGCAGTGTCCCACACCGGCGACACGCAGGGCTGGCAATAGGCCTCGTCGCCACGATCGACCAGCAGCAGCTCGATGCCGCGGCGCTGGCAGGCGCGCGGCGGATAATCCTCGCCGTAGCCGAGCGCATCGTACATCATCACCGCGTTGGCCATCGGCGGGAAGATCGCGCCGATGCCGTCCTCGCCGTTGAGACGCTCTTCGAGGAACGCCAGCGCCTTCTCGATCGAGAGCTTGCGGTACTTCTTCGGCATATACGGTTCGATCGCCCGCAGCACCGCGTCGATCGACCCGAACAGCTTGAACAGCGCGGCGTTCTGGTGCGGCGACTTGGCCAGCAGACCGATCGACTTGGGGTCCTGCAGGAACAGCTCGTCGATGCCGACGCCCTTGGCGTTGCGTGCCACCGGCTTCAGCGCCGACAGCACCATCAGCGGCACGATGGTGGTGCGCGCCCAATAGGAGATCTTGGTCAGCGTGAACGGCGACCAGCTCGGCAGCAGCATGATCTCGACCGGCAGCACCGGCACCGCCCGCCAGGTGGTGACGCCGTACAGCGCCAGCAGGAAGCGCGTGAACACGTTGCTGTGGATCGCGCCGCCGCGCGACCGGATGGCCTCACGGGCGCGCGCCATATGCGGCGCATCGACGTCGTCACCGATCATCTTGAGCGCGAAATACGCCTTCACGCTGGCGCTCATATCGAAGTCGCCGTCGTGCACCAGCGCCCAGCCGCCATGCATGCCCTGGGTGCGGCGGAGGTAGACAGCGATCTTGGCCTCGAGCTCGGTGGCGACCGGCTCGCCGAGATAATGGCGCATCAGGACGTATTCGGCCGGGATCGTGGCGTCGGCTTCGAGCTCGAACACCCAGTGGCCGTCGTCGCGCCGGAACCCCATCAAAGCGCCGCGCGCGGCATCGATCGACGCGTCCAGCGTCCTGCCGCGATCAGCACCGGAAGTCTGAATGCCGGAATCCATTTTGTTCGTCGTCTCCGTGGTCACCGGCCCGGCGAAAATCGCCGAGGCCTAGCCCCGTGCCAGCACCAGATCCGCGGCACGATTGCCCGAGCGGACCGACCCTTCGATGGTGGCCGGCAACCCCGTATCAGTCCAATCCCCTGCAAGGAACAGGTTTTTCCACTGAGTGACCGGCCCTGGACGCAGGGCGTTCTGGGCCGGTGTAGCCTCGAAGGTCGCACGGCGCTCGCGGACAATTTGCCACGGCGGCAGATTCGCCGTGATTCTCGCCACCTTGCAGATTTCGCTCCAGATTTCGGCCGCGAGCTGATCGCGCGGCGCGTCGACCAGGCGGTCGCCGTTGCTGATCGTCACCGACAGCCGGTTCGGGAACGCGAACAGCCACTCCACCACGCCGCCGATCACCCCGGTCAGCGCCGGCATTCCGGCGGGCGGCGCATAGGCGAAATGGGCGTTGACGATCGCCCGGTACTTCTGCGGCGTCTTCAGGCCGGGCAGCAACGACGCCGCCGGGCGCGGCGGCACCGCCAGCACCACCGCATCGTCGGGGCCGACGGTGACCACATCCTCGCCGCCGAAATTCAGCGCCTCGACCCGCTCGCCCGCGGCCGCGAACGACCGGAGCTCGTGACCGAACTGCACGCCGGGGCCGCTACGCGCGAGCAGCTCGACGGCCGGCTCGACCAGCACGGCGCTGAGGCCGTCGCGGGCGATCAACGGACGGCAGGCGTGGCCGCCGGCCAGCAGCGTCTCGCGCACCACGGCGCCGGCGAGCCCGGCGGAGCCTTCCGGCGGATCGACGTTGAGCGCGGCGAGCAGCAGAGGAGCAACCAGCCGGTCGTACAGCGGGCCGCGGCACGGAATGGTGTCGCCGATCAGCTTGGTGGTCGGCGCCCACAGCAGCGGCGCCAGCGCCAGGTAATCACCGATGCCGGTGTCGGGCACGCGCCGCTTGGCATCGAACAGCCAGAACGGCAGCCGGCCGCGGCCGAGATCGAGCTTCCAGCGCGCACTCGACTGCAGATCCATGAAGTCGAACTCGGCGCCGGCCGGGCCGACCAGCCCTGCCTCGGTGCCGATCGAACGCGCGTAGTCGCGCGCGGCGTGGTTGCCCGACAGCAGCAGATGGTTGCCGTTGTCGATCACCAGATTGGTCTGCGCATCGAAATACGAACGGCAGCGGCCACCGGCCTGCTGCATCGCCTCGTGGACGCGCACAGTGAAGCCTCGGCGCGCGAGCCTGGTCGCAGCCGCGAGACCGGAGATTCCAGCACCGATGACGTGAACGGTTTTCGACATCACACAATCGCGTATTGTAGCAGAATGCCGATCTTCGCCGCTTTGCCGAGCTTGACCGGCACCCGCGGCGGCGCGAAGCCGCGCGCGATCAGCAGTTGAAGGATCGAGAAGTAGTACTTGCCCATGATCCGCGGCGCCTTGACCACGCGGCGCGGATTGCGGCTCATCACCACGTCCGCGGCGTCGAAATGCTTCAAGGCCCGCGCCACCAGCGGCGCACAGACGTTCGGCAGCGCCGGGTCCTCGGCAACTGTCATCGGATCCAGGCTGGTGATACCGGCTGCGAGCAGACCCTCGCGCGGCAGATACAGCCGGCCGAGACCGGCATCCTCGTCGATGTCGCGCAGGATATTGGTGAGCTGCAGCGCGCGGCCGAGATGATGCGCCAGCAGAATGCCGTCCTGTTCGGGCAGACCGAAGATCCGCACCGACAGCCGGCCGACCGCGCTGGCGACACGGTCGCAATACAGGTCGAGCGTGGCTTCGTTCGGCGCACGGATGTCGGCGACGACGTCCATCTCCATGCCGTCGATGATCGCCAGGAAATCCTCGCGCTTCAGCCCGAAGGCGCGGACCGACTCTTGATAGTCCGCCAGCCGCGGCGGCGGCGCGCCGCGATACAGCGCGTCGATATCGTCGCGCCAGCGCTGCAATCCGGCGGCCCGCACGTCGCGCGGCTGATCGGAATCGGCGATGTCGTCGACATAGCGGCAGAAGCTGTAGACCTGGAACATCGCCTCGCGCTGCGGACGCGGCAGGATGCGCATCGCGGCGTAGAACGAGCTGCCGGCCGCGGCGCCCTGATGCTCGGCGGGATCGGACGGGGTCTGCATGGTCATGCGCGCGGCGCCGGCTTCGACACCGGCCCCCTTCCGAAGCTGCGGCGCATGATTTCCGATCCGATCGCGCCGACCGAGGCGAACATGAATTCGATCGGCTTCAGATGCACCCGCTCACTCAGCGGATCGCGCACCTTCAGCATGGCGACGATGCGATCGGCGAAACTCTGGATCACCGAGACTTCGAGCCCGAGCCGGAAATCCTTGACCTCGGCAGCCAGCGGCCGGCCCTGGCCGAGCAGCACGTCGTTGCGCACGGCGAGATCTTGCAGACATTTCAGCAAGGCCGGCGAGGACTTCAGCAGGCCGAGTTCGTCGACCTTGGCGCCGACCGCGTCCAGCGCGTCGCGCGGCAGATAGACGCGATTGAGATTGCGATAGTCCTTACCGCAATCCTGCAAGTGGTTGTTGATCTGCAGTCCCGCGCACAGCGCGTCGGACGCCGGCCAGGTCGAGGTGCTCTCGCCATGGACGTCGAGCATGAAGCGGCCCACCGGCATTGCCGAATAGCGGCAATAGTGGATCACCTCGTCCCAATCCTCGTAGCGCAGCTTGGTGACGTCCATCCGGAACGCGGTGAGCAGATCGAGCGCGTGGCGCGGCGGCATCCCGCGCGCGGCCAGCGCCTTGCGCAGATTGACCGCTTCCGCCTGGGTCTCGCCGCGGCCGAGCAGCTCGGCTTCGAGCAGATCGAGAAAGCTCAGCTTGGTCGGCGCATCGAGCATCGCATGGTCGGCGATGTCGTCGGCGGTCCGGACGAAATTATAGAACGCCAGAATCAATTCGCGATGCCGCGGATGGATGATCCACGACGCGACCGGGAAGTTCTCGTCCCGGTGGGTCTTGCCGGATCGCAATTCGCTCGCAGACGTCATCGTTCTGGCTAACGCTCGTTCTGATACGGAACGCCCGACGCGAGACGAGCTCGAGCTCGGGACATGGAAAAACGCCGCGAACGGACCCTCCCGGTATCCCGGGCTGATCCGTTCGCGCACGC
>NZ_LJIC01000045.1 GCF_001295845.1 Rhodopseudomonas sp. AAP120
CCCATCCACGGCCACAAGCACGGCCTCGCTTGAAATCGTGGATGCCCGGGTCAAGCCCGGGCATGACGATCTTTGTGCGGAGACTGCCGAGACCTTTATCTGCCGCCGAAAGGCGGCAGCGCCCCTCATACCAGCGTCAGCGTCACGTCGATATTGCCGCGCGTCGCGTTGGAATACGGGCAGACGATGTGAGCGCGGTCGACCAGCGTCTGCGCCTGCTCGCGGTCCATGCCGGGCAGGCTAATCTTGAGTTCGACCTCGATGCCGAAGCCGGTCGGGATCGGACCGATGCCGACCGAACCGGTGACGCTGACGTCCTTCGGGATCGGAAGCTTGTCACGCCCGGCGACGAACTTCATCGCGCCGAGGAAGCAGGCCGAATAGCCGACCGCGAACAGCTGCTCGGGATTGGTGCCGGGACCACCGGCGCCGCCGAGCTCCTTGGGGGTGGCGAGCGCGAGATCGAGATGCCCGTCGCTGGAGACGCCGCGGCCGTCGCGACCTCCGGTAGCGGTCGCGGTGGCGCGGTAGAGAACCTTTTCGACTGACATGATGGTCTTCCTTTCGAGGGGAGGTCGAGAGAAACTAATTAGTCGCACAGCTTAAAATCGTGCACGATATATCTGGCGGGCGGGTTGTCGAGGGCGTCGTCCTCATGCCGCCTCGAACAAGTGGTCGCGCACCTTGGTGAGCTTGTTGCGCAGCTCGACGATCTCCTCCAGCGAGCCGCCCATCGCGGCGCCGAGGCAGTCGGGCACGTGCTTGAGCTGCTGACGCAGCGCCCGCCCCTCATCGGTGAGGCTGACGATCACCTGCCGCTCGTCCTCGGCCGACCGCCGCCGGCTGATCAACCCCCGCGCTTCCAGCCGCTTCAGCAGCGGCGTCAGCGTCGTTGTCTCGAGATAGAGTTGATCACAGATCTCCGAGACGTTGACCCGGTCCCTCTCCCACAGCACCAGCAGCACGAGGTATTGCGGATAGGTCAGATCGAACTCGCGCAGCAGCGAGCGATACACTTTGTTGACCCCGAGCAACGTCGAGTACAGCGCGAAGCAGAGCTGGGACTGCAGCTTCTGCTTATCGCCACCACGCGGCAAACGGATCGAGGATGTCGGGTTCGATTTCATGAACCATAATTTATGTCGCGCGCGATATATTTGCAAGTGGACGGGCGAAACACGCGCGCGAATGTCGATCACGTCATTGCGAGGAGCGAAGCGACGAAGCAATCCAGCCTCGATGCACGAAGCTGGATTGCTTCGCTTCGCTCGCAATGACGGAGAGCGCCGCAATGAACAATTTGTCACGGGACTTCGACTTAGGCTTTGCCGATGATGCGGGCTCTTCCCGCCAGCCTCTCGCAGAAAGCCCGCGAAGCGCCTATCTTCAATCCGAACAAGATCGGGAACCCATCTCATGACCAACCCAGCCCAGACCTCCCTGCTCGACCGCGCCAAGCTCGATCGCGATGCGGTGCGGCGCGAACTGACGCGGGGGCTCGCGGGGGCGGACGATGGCGAGCTGTTTCTCGAATACAGCCAGACGGAAGCTCTGGCGTTCGACAACGGCCGGTTGAAGCAGGCGACCTACGACACCGCGCAGGGATTCGGGCTGCGCGCCGTCAAGGACGATGCGGTCGGCTACGCGCATTCGTCGGACGTGTCGCTGCCGGCGCTGATCCGCGCCGCCGACGCCGTCGCGGCCGTCCGCAGCGACTACAGCGGGTCGCTGGCGGTGGCTCCGGTGCACACCAACATCCGCCTGTACGGCGACGACAACCCGCTCGACGCGCCGGGCTTCGAGGCCAAGGTCAAGCTGCTGGCCGAGATCGACGCCTATGTGCGCGACAAGGACCCGCGGGTGCGGCAGGTGTCGGTGTCGGTCGGAGCCACCTGGCAGGTGGTCGAGATCCTGCGGCCGGATGGCGAGAGCTATCGCGACATCCGTCCGCTGGTGCGGGTCAACGTCTCGGTCGTGGCCGGCCAGGGCGACCGCCAGGAGAGCGGCTCCAAGGGCTATGGCGGCCGCGAACCCTATGCGCGCTTCATCGAGACCAAGGCCTGGCGCAACGCCGCCGACGGCGCGCTGCGCGAGGCGCTGGTCAATCTCGAATCCGTGCCGGCGCCCGCCGGCGAAATGGACGTGGTGCTCGGCCCGGGCTGGCCCGGCGTGATGCTGCACGAAGCCGTCGGCCACGGTCTCGAGGGCGATTTCAACCGCAAGAAGACCTCGGCGTTTGCCGGCCTGATGGGCCAGCAGGTCGCCGCCAAAGGCGTCACCGTGGTGGACGACGGCACCATCTCGGCGCGGCGCGGCTCGCTGTCGATCGACGACGAGGGCACCCCGACCAGCCGCACCGTGCTGATCGAGGACGGCATCCTCACCGGCTACATGCAGGACCGCCAGAATGCCCGGCTGATGGGCATGAAGCCGACCGGCAACGGCCGCCGGCAGTCCTACGCCCACGTGCCGATGCCGCGGATGACCAACACCTACATGCTGTCCGGCCAGCACGATCCGGCCGAAATCCTCGCCTCGGTGAAGAACGGCATCTATGCGGTGAACTTCGGCGGCGGCCAGGTCGACATCACCTCAGGCAAATACGTCTTCCAGTGCACCGAGGCCTACAAGATCGAAAACGGCAAGATCGGCGCGCCGCTGAAGGGCGCGATGCTGATCGGCAATGGTCCGACTGATTTGCACCGCATTTCCATGATCGGAAACGACATGCAGCTCGACGACGGCATCGGCACCTGCGGCAAAAACGGCCAGGGTGTGCCGGTGGGTGTCGGCCAGCCGACGCTGCGGATGGATCGGATTACGGTCGGAGGCACGGGCGGATGAACAGCAAGGCGGGCGTGATGACGGGCGCGGTTCGGCGCTGGGGCGCGCAGCTCGGGCAATTGGCGGCGGTGGTGGCGATCGTGCTGGTCGGCAAAGGCGCGCTGGCGGAGCCGTTCTACGTGCCGTCGGGCTCGATGGAGCCGACGCTGCTGATCGGCGACGCGCTGCTCGCCTCGAAATATCCCTATGGCTATTCCAGCGCCTCGCTGCCGATCCACGTGGCGTTTCCGGAGACCGGCCGCGTGTTCAGCGCCACGCCGCATCGCGGCGACGTGGTGGTGTTTCGCTGGCCGGGCGACCGCTCGCAGGTCTGGGTCAAGCGGGTGATCGGCCTGCCGGGCGACCGCGTCGAACTCACCAACGGCATCGTCCGGATCAACGGCGTCGATGCCACGGTGAAGCCAGACGGCGTCGGCAAGGCCGAAGATGAAGACGGCGCCTACGAGACCGCGGCGAAGTACGTCGAGACGCTGCCGGGCGGCGTCTCGCATCCGATCTTCAAGCTGTACGACAACGGCCGGCTCGACAACACGCCGGAAGTCACCGTGCCGCCGGGACATCTGTTCGTGATGGGCGACAACCGCGACAACTCCTCGGACAGCCGCGTGCCGGTGCGCCAGGGCGGCGTCGGCCTGCTGCCGATGGACAATCTGGTCGGCCGCGTCGACGCCATCGTCGGCTCGTGGAATCCCGGCGTCCGCAAGGAGCCGCTGACCAACTGGGTTTCCGGCTTCCGGATCGCACGGTTCTTCACGTCGGTGCACTGAGCTACGTCGAACGTAGGATGGGTTGAGCGCAGCGAGACCCATCAAGGGCCCCGTCGGGAGGGATGGGTTTCGCGAAACGCTCAACCCATCCCACGCGCTGCCGCGTCGCGACGGCGCTCGAGAGCAATTCTGCTTTTCTTAGAATCGGAGCGGAAGATCAGTAACTCCTACCACACGCACGACCTCATGGTGAGGAGGCGCGCAGCGCCGTCTCGAACCATGGGCCACCGAGAATGCGTTGCCCCATCCTTCGAGACGCCCGGCTACGCCGGGCTCCTCAGGATGAGGATTCAGTGCCTGCGGAAAGGTAGGATCGTTTCAATCAAGCGATGAAGCGCTCTAACGCACCACGCCAGATACAAACCCCGGCTTACGCCGCGGCGGCTTGACCTGGTTTTTCAGGAAACAGCGCGCGTTGCGGCCGACCAGGCCGGGCCGCGCATAAGTCCAGGCGCGGCATTTGTTGTCCTGCTCGCAGGCGGCCTTGCAGGCATCGTCGCCCTCCCCCGCCTTCATTTCGAAATTGCGGAAGTCGCCGCCGTAGCGATCGATCGAAGCCTCGACCGAGCCGTTACGCGGCTCGATCACGCCGGCGCCGCGCACGCCGGACACGCAGCAATTGCTCGGCGTCCGCTGCGGCACGCCGCTCTTCAGCCAGCACAGCGCGCCGTCCTCGGGGACCTGCGGATAGGAGAACGTCCACGACCGGCAGCGGCGGTCGCGTTCGCACATCAGCGCGCAGTCCGCCGGATCGTTGCTGTCGACCGGCAGCCGCAAGTAATCGGCGCCGGGGCGGTCGAAATTGGCCTGCGCCTGCGCCGCGTGCGGCGTCAGCGCTGCCGCAGCCACGACGAGCAAGACCAACCATGCCCCCAGGAGGCCGCCTCGCCGCATTCACGCTCGCCTTCGTGTTAGGCCCGAGTTCAAGGTTCCAACAAAATTGGAGACTGGGCCGCAGTTCCAAAATGGCATCTGACGGTCGCTGACCTGTACGCGCGATGAACGGACATGTGTGGCTCGGTCACAGAATCGATCACGATGGCGCGCCGCAGAGCCAAGCACAGATGCACAGACCCGTCATGCCGTTCTTTCAGCCCGCGCCGGTGAAGGCCTCGGTGGCACGACGCGAATCCCGCCGGAACGCGAACCAACTCGGCACTCGGCGACCCGCGCGGCGGATTGCCGCGCACCGCTCGGGCTCAGAACGCGTACTCGTCATAGGCCGGCTCGACCGAGCCGTGCCAGGCGCCGTGGTACTTCTCCAGCATCTCCTCGGCCGGCGAGCGGCCGCAGGCGAGGATCTGGTCGAGCGGCGCCAGATGCCGGGACTCGTCGTTGCCGAATGCATCGATCCGGCCCCGCCGCCGCAGCCCGGCATGCGACAGCACCAGACATTCCTTGGCGATCTCGAACAGAAAGCGATTGCGGATCTTCGCCTTGAAGCCGAGCCGCGGGACTTCGTCGCGCAGCGCCTGGCGCTCCTCGGCGGTCCAGCTTTTCACCAGCTCCCAGGCCGCATCGAGGCTGGTATCGTCGTAGAGTAGGCCGACCCAGAACGCCGGCAGCGCCGGCAGCCGGCCCCACGGCACGCCATCGGCGCCGCGCATTTCGAGGTAGCGCTTCAGCCGTACCTCGGGAAAGATCGTGGAGAGATGATTGGCCCAGTCCGACAGCGTCGGGCGCTCGCCCGGCATCTTGTCGTTCTTGCCGTCGAAGAAAGCGCGGAACGACGAGCCCGAGACGTCGATATACTGATCGCCGCGCTTGACGAAGTACATCGGCACGTCGAGCGCGTAGTCGACCCAGCGTTCGAACCCCATGCCGGCTTCGAACGCCCACGGGATCATGCCCGAACGGGCGTTGTCGGTGTCGCGCCAGATCTCCGAGCGGAACGACAGCAAACCGTTCGGCTTGCCTTCGGTGAACGGCGAATTGGCGAACAGGGCGGTGGCGATCGGCTGCAGTGCCACAGACACGCGCAGCTTCTTGACCATGTCGGCTTCCGACGAGAAGTCGAGATTGGTCTGCACCGTGCAGGTCCGGTACATCATGTCGAGGCCGTAGCGGCCGACCTTCGGCATGTAGTTGGTCATGATCTTGTAGCGGCCCTTCGGCATCACCGGAATCTGTTCGCGCGACCACGACGGCGTCATGCCGAGGCCGAGGAAGCCGATGCCGAGCGGGGTCGCGATCTCGCGCACCTGCGCCAGATGCGCCATCAGTTCGGAATGCGTCTGATGGATGTTGTCGACCGGCGCGCCCGACAGTTCGAACTGACCGCCCGGCTCCAGCGAGATCGCGCCGCCGCCGGTGACGTCGTGCAGCCCGATGATATGCGGGCCCTCCATGATCGGCTCCCAGCCGAGCAGGATCTGCATGCCCTCGAGTAGCGCGCCGATGCCGCGCGCGCCTTCGTAGGGCACCGGATGGTGGCCGTCGAGGGTGAACGGCGTCTTCTCGTGCTCGGTGCCGATGCGGAAGTCGCACGGCGGTTTGACGCCCGCTTCGATCCAGCCGACGAGTTCGTCGCGCGAGTTCAGCGGCGTCATATCGATCTGGTCACGCGCCATGGCACTTCCGGAAGCAGCGCGCGGGACGAGGCGGCGCAGGGTGGCAGGAGCCGCGGGCGAAACGAGCCGCGGGTACGAGGGGTGAGCTGTGTATCATCGCGCCGCCGCGCTGTCTCTGTCGTCCGGCACCGCGGGCGTGCCGTTGCAGGCGCAGCCGAGCCGGTCGAGCAGCCCGCACAGCCGCGCCGCGTCGGCATCGGACAGTTTCGAGCCGACGTGCTTTTCGATCGCGGCCGAATAGGCGGACCACATCTTCTTCTGCAGCTCGCGTCCGGCGTCGGTGATTTCGACGAACTGGCCGCGCTTGTCCATCTTGCATTCGCGGCGCGCCGCCAGCCCTTCGTCGACCAACCGGTCGATCAGCCGCGACGTCGAGTATTGCGGAATCAGCATCTGCTTTTCGAGTTCGACCGGCCGCATCTCGCCGCCCGGCGCGCGCGTCAGTTCGAGCAGCGCGTCGTACCAGGCGAGCGGCGGGAAGCCGGCCTTCTTCAATTCCTGCTCGACCGCATCGAGCACGCGGCTGCGCACCCGCATCAGGCGCGCCCAGGCGGCGGTCGCTTCGGTCGAGGGTTTGCGTTTCATCGCCTCATCCATCGTGCCGGGAGTCTACTCCAGCGGATGCAGATGCATCAATCTTGACTCCTCCATGCAGGCGCATTTAATCGCCGGCGCGCGTGTTTTCCATGATCCTCGGGGAGGAATCTCGATGAAGCTGTATTATTCGCCCGGCGCCTGTTCGCTGTCGCCGCACATCGCGCTCAGCGAATCCGGCCTGTCGTTCGAACTGGTGAAGGTCGACCTCCGGGCCAAGAAGCTGGAAAACGGCGACGACTACACGCAGATCAATCCGAAAGGCTCGGTGCCGGCGCTCGGCCTCGATGACGGCAGCGTGCTGACCGAAGGCCCGGCGATCGTCCAGATGATCGCCGACAAGGTCGGCGGCGGTAAGCTCGCACCTGAGAACGGCTCGCCCGAGCGTTATCGCCTGCAGGAGTGGCTGAACTTCATCTCGACCGACCTGCACAAGAGCTTCGGCCCGCTGTTCTCGCCGGTGCTCGGCGACGATGCCAAGCAGTTCTTCAAGGACCGCATCGCCAAATACTTCGTCTACGCCGACAAGCAGCTCGCCGGTAAGGACTACCTGATGGGCTCGTCGTTCACGGTGGCGGATGGTTACCTGTTCGTGATCCTGAACTGGTGCGACCGGATGAAGATCGATCTGGCCCCCTACCCGAACCTCGCCGCCTTCAAGGCCCGCGTGGCTGCACGGCCGCAGGTCCAGGCCGCGCTGCAGAGCGAAGGGCTGCTGCAGAAGGCCTGATCAAGCTCCACCCCGATCTGAAGCGGCGGCGCGGGCGATCCGCGCCGCCGCTTTCGCATTCGCGGTAAGTCCCAAGTCTCGTGACGGAATTCGGCCGCGTCCGGATCTCGCGATGCAAATGCGCCGGAGTCCGCTAACCGATCCTTAGCCAGGAACCCCGCGCGCATTCTCGCTGGCCGCAACCTGAAGAGGTGTTCCTTCCTTGATTTTCCACGCACAACCCACGTGGAGAACAAGCGATGAGCACGACAGCGAACGGCAATCCCTCCCCGGATCGTACGAACACGATGATGGGGTCGGCTGCGGCTTTCTCCGAAAGCCAGGCCACCGGATATCCGCCGGACGGCACCTACGGTATCGGGAGATACTATGCCGATCAGCAGGCCGGCAACGCGCAGGACGCCGGCACCCCGGACTCTGCCGCGGCACCAGCCGGTGAGCCGACAGCTGCCCAGCCGGACTATGGCATCGGCCAGCAGGCAGCGCCCTCTGGCGGTGCGGCCCAGCCCGGAACGAACCAGGCGCAGGCCGGTGCACCGGCCGGAGACGGCGCCAATGGCGCTACCGGCGGCGCAGCGGACGGCGAGACGCCTGCCCAGAACGCCGGCGCAGGCGATAACGCGCCGCCAGCTGCGAGTGGCGATGCCGGTGCGGCTCCCGGCGGCTCGGCCAATGGCGGCGACACTGCCGCTGGCGGCCCGATCGGCAGCGGATCGCCGATCGGTGACAACGGCATCACGGACCAGCTCGGACTGACCTCGCTGGTGAACGACGTGCTGTCGCCGCTCGGCGGCGGCACGACCCTGCGGCTGGCAGGCCACGACGCCGTGACGCAGCCCGTGCTGGACGTTGCCAATACCGCGGTCCTCGACCTGCATAACGTGCTGGAGACGCTGTCGCACCAGACCGGCACCTCGGACATCGTGCATGGAGTCACCAATCTGGGCGAAACCATCGGCCTCGGTGCGATCGGCGCCGCGCCCGGCGCGGACGGCAACAGCAACCTGCTGACCGACGTGCTCAACCTGCCGGGCGACGCGCTGAGCGGCAATCTCGGCGGTTCGATCGATCACATCGGCGGCGACCTGTCGGACGTCGTCGATGCCACTTTCGGACTCGGCAATGCCGTGCTGAACGGCGCCGACCCGCTCAATCCGGTGCCTGAACTGATCAACGGCCTCGGCGGCAGCCTGCAGTCCAACCCGCTGCTGACGCTGGGCGGCACCGACGGCGACGGCGGCAACGGCCTGCTGAACGGGGTCGTCGGCGACCTGTCGCATTCGTCGAGCGGGCATCTGGTGGATGTCGGCGTCGACGGCATCGACACGCCGCTCGGCGACGGTCTCGCGCTCGACCTGCTGTCGACGCCCGACGGCGCCGCCTCGCCGATCGACGTCAGCGCGCTCGACGTCGGCCCGAACGGTCCGCAGCTGATCGACCTGACGCTCAACGGCGACTCCGGGCTGTTGGCGGATCAGCAGGGCGGGCTCGGCAACGTCCTCAACCTGGACGGCCTCGGTCAGGATCTGACGGACGGCGCGTTGCTGTCGCTGAACGGCGGCAACACCGGCGCCGGCCTGCTCGGCGGCGACGCCCTCAACCTGAACGGCTCGTCGACCGGCCACCTCGTCGACGCCAATGTCGACGACACCGGCACCTCGCCGCTGGTGGTCGACGCGCTGGCGGCGACCGGCACCGGGCCGCAATCGCCGATCGACGTCAACGCCGTGGATGTCGGCCCGAACGGCCCGCAGGTCGCGGACGTCGGCGTCAACACCGATGCGCCCGCGCTGTCGCTGGCGTCTCTCTCGGGCGGCAGCGACGGGTTGGTCGGCAGTCTCACACAGGTGACCAGCATCGGCGCGGCCGACAGTGCGCCGCTATCCGACCTCGGATCCATCGAAGACGTCGCGGCGCTCGCGCCGATCGGCGGTGATCACGGCCTGCTGCACCTCAACGGCACGCAGATCATCTGAGCCTACGCACGACCAATCGGAGGCGCGGGATACGTCCCGCGCCTCGAGCCTCTCCGTCTCTCAAAATCCCACAACAATAACGACGAGACACATCCGATGATCGGCTCCCGGCTGCGGCTTTCGACGCTTCCTCCTGCGATCCGCGCCGCGCTGGCGTCGATCCGGCTCCCGCTGGTCGTCATCGTGGTCGCCAGCGCGCTGATCAACCTGCTGATGCTGGCCGGTCCGATCTTCATGCTGCAGGTCTACGACCGCGTGCTGCCGAGCCGCAGCCTGTCGACGCTGACCGGCTTGCTGCTGATCGTCGCGGTGCTGCTGATCATCCAGGGCGTGGTGGATTCACTGCGCAGCCGGCTGCTGCACCGGATCAGCGAGGCGTTCGACGCTTCGATCCGCGACGCCGCGTTCGACGCCACTCAGCACGCCGCGCTGACTCGCCGCGACGGCGATCCGCTGCAGACGCTGCGCGACCTCGACAGCGTCCGTGGCTTCATCGCCGGCAGCGGACTGATCGCGGCCTGCGACCTGCCATGGACGCCGGTGTACATCCTGGTGTGCACGCTGTTTCATCCGCTGATGGGCCTCGCCGTTGCGATCGGCGCGCTGGCGCTGTGCGCCATCACGGTGGCGACCGAACTCTCCACCCGGACCCCGACGCGGGCGCTGGTCGGCCTTGCCAATCAGCGGCGCGCCGCCGGCGAAACCGCCGTGCATCATGCCGAGACAGTGCGGGCGCTCGGCATCGGCACGCGGATGCGGCAAATCTGGACCGAGCGCAGCGACGCCTTCCTCGACGGCCAGCGCCGCGTCGCCGATCTCAATGGCGGCTTCGGCAGCGCGTCGCGTTTTCTGCGCACCGCGCTGCAATCCGGAATTCTGGCGCTCGGCGCTTATCTCGTGGTGCTGCAGGAGGCGACGCCGGGCGTGATGCTGGCAGCCACCATCCTGTCGGTCCGGGCGCTGGCGCCGATCGAACTGGCAATCGCCAATTGGCGCGGCTTCATCGCCAGCCGCGAAGCCTTGCAGCGGCTGTGCGGCCAGCTCAACGCGATGCCGCAGGCGACTGCGCTCACCGAGCTGCCGCGGCCGCAGCGCTCGCTTGCGGTCACCGGCGTCAGCCTCACGGCGCCGCGCACCGAGCGTCTGGTGGTCAACAATGTCAGCTTCCAGCTCGCCGCCGGCAGCGCGGTGGCGATCATCGGGCCGAGCGGCTCCGGCAAGTCCACCTTCGCGCGCGCGCTGGTCGGCATCGTGCCGGCGCTACGCGGCGTGATCCGGATCGATGGCGCCGCGCTGGCGCAATGGGACCCGGCGCGGCTCGGCGAAGCGATCGGGTATCTGCCGCAGGACGTCGCGCTGTTCGCCGGCACGGTCGCGCAGAACATCGCGCGGTTCGCAGCGGCGCCGGATCCCGCCCGGATCATTGCCGCCGCGCGCCAAGCCGGCGTGCATGACATGATCCTGCGACTGCCGAACGGCTACGAGACCGAGGTCGGCGACGGCGGATCGATGCTGTCGGGCGGCCAGCGGCAGCGCATCGCGCTGGCCCGCGCACTGTATGGCGATCCATTCCTCGTCGTACTCGACGAGCCCAACTCCAACCTCGACACCGAGGGCGAGCAGGCGCTGCTGCAGGCGATCAAGCGCGTGCGGGCGCGCGGCGGCATCCTGGTGATCGTCGCGCACCGGCCGACGCTGCTGTCGGCGGTCGATCATCTGTTGGTGCTGAACGGCGGCCAGTTGCAGGCGTTCGGCCGCACCGAGGCGGTGCTGCCGCTGCTGGCGCCGCAGCAGGTGGCGCCGACGGTGGCGAAGCCGGCCGCGGCAAAACCCGCCGCGACTAAATCCGCGACGCCGAAACGCAAGCGCACGCCGGCCGCCGAGGGAGCGATCACATGACCAGCACGTCGCATTCGATCCGCGCCCATATCATCGCGGTCGGCATCGCGGCCGGCTTCATGGTGATCAGCATCGGCGTGATGAGCGCCGCCACCGAGATGGCCGGCGCGGTGATCGCGTCGGGCTCACTGGTGGTGCAATCCGAGGTGAAGAAGCTGCAGCATCCGACCGGAGGCGTGGTCAAGGAACTGCTGGTCGGCGACGGCACGCGCGTGAAAGCCGGCGATGTCGTGCTGCGCATGGACGAGACCGTGGCGCGGGCCAATCTCGCGGCGGTGGACAAAGCGCGGTGGGAGCTGGAGGCGCGGCAGGCGCGGCTGCAGGCCGAGCGCGACACCCGCGACGACGTGCAGTTTCCCGAGCTGCTGACTGAAGAGACCGACCCGACCGCCGCCGCGATCGTCGCCGGCGAGCGCCGGTTCTTTCATCTGCGCCGCGATGCCGCCGACGGCCAGAAGCGGCAGCTGCGCGAACAGATCGCGCAGCTCACCGAACAGATCGCCGGCCTCGGCGATCAGCTCACCGCCAAGCAGCAGGAGACCGAGTTTCTGGAGAAGGAGCTCGGCGGCGTGCAGCAGCTGTGGGATCAGCGGCTGGTGTCGATCAACCGGCTGACCTCGCTGCAACGCGACTCGGCGCGGCTGCTCGGCGAGCGCGGCCAGCTCACCGCGTCGATTGCGCAGGCCAAGGGCAAGATCTCCGAGACCGAGCTGAAGATCCTGCAGATCGACCAGGATTTCCGGAGCGATGTCGCCAAGGAGCTCGCCGAGGTCCGCGCCAAGCTATCGGAGACGGTCGAGAAGCAGGTCGCAGCGCGCGACGCCGCCGACAAGCTCGAACTCCGCGCACCGCAGGACGGGCTGGTGCACGATCTCACGGTGCATACCAAAGGCGGTGTGATCGGCGCCGGCGACACCATCATGACGATCGTGCCGGATCATGAGCGGCTGCTGGTCGAGACCCACATCGCCCCGCAGGACATCGACCAGATCCGCATCGGCCAGACCGCGATGCTGCGCTTCACCAATTTCAACCAGCGCACCACGCCGGAGATCGACGGCGACGTGATGCGGATCGGCGCAGACGTCTCCCGCGACGACAAGGCCGGCGCGAGCTATTTCGTGGTCCGCATCGCAATCCCGCCGGACCAGATCGCCAAGCTCGGCAAGACGCACCTGATGCCCGGCATGCCGGTCGAAGTCTTCGTCCGCACCGCCGATCGCACGATGCTGTCCTATCTGATGAAGCCGCTGGCCGATCAGATGCAGCGGGCGTTCAGGGAGAAGTAGACGGCTTCAGGGCGAGGCGGTCGTCGTAAATGTGGAAGGCGAGCCGGGCACAGCTCACCTCTCCCGCTTGCGGGAGAGGTCGACGCGCGAAGCGCGGCGGG
>NZ_LJIC01000046.1 GCF_001295845.1 Rhodopseudomonas sp. AAP120
CACCCCCGACCCCTCCCCGCAAGGGGGAGGGGAGGTTGGGCGCTTTGCTCGGAATGGCACGTCGCCCCGAGCACGGCCGGCTCCGTCGCCCCGCTCTTGCGGGGAGAGGTTCAGACCCCCCTCTTGGCGTACCGCTGCGATCTCCGCTAAAACCCTGGTCAAGCAAGCAACAAAAGGAAGCGGTATGAACATTCTTCCCGGCTCCATGCGGTTCGGCGCGGGCAAGCCCGTCAAGCGTCTCGAGGATCAACGTTTGGTCACCGGGCACGGCGGCTATCTCGACGACAAGCCCGCCGACGGCGCGATGTGGCTGGTGATCATGCGGTCGCCGCATGCTCATGCCGAAATCGTCTCGATCGATGCCGAGGCCGCGAAGGCGATGCCGGGCGTCGAAGCTGTGCTCACCGGCGCCGACCTCATTGCCGACGATATCGGCACCATTCCGACCCTGCCGATCTTCAAGCGCCCGGACGGCTCGCCGATGGCGCTGCCGCCGCGCCGGCTGCTGGCGCACGAGAAGGTCCGCTTCGTCGGCGAGCCCGTGGCGGCCGTGATCGCGACGTCGCGCGACGCCGCGCAGGCGGCGATCGAAGCCATCGTGGTCGACTATAAAGAGCTGCCGGCGGTGACTGATCCGACCGCGGCGATTCAGCCCGGCGCGCCGGTGGTGTACGAGACCGCGCCGGACAACATCGTCGCGGCGATGAGCTATGGCGATGCCGCCAAGGTCGACGAGGCGTTCGCCAAGGCCGCCCACACCGTGTCGCTCGACATCGTCAGCCAGCGGCTGATCCCGTCGGCGATGGAGCCGCGCGCCACCATTGCGGAAATCGAAAAGAAGACCGGCCGGCTGATCCTGCATGTGCAGTCGCAGACCCCGGCGCAGACCCGCGACGCGCTCGCCGACGCCATCCTCAAGCGGCCGAAGGAGTCGATCCAGGTGCTGGTCGGCGATATCGGCGGCGGCTTCGGCCAGAAGACCGGCGTCTATCCCGAAGACGCGCTGGTCGCTTATGCGGCGGTCAAGCTCGGCAAGAAGATCCGCTGGCGCGGCGACCGCACCGACGAATTCGTCGGCGGCACCCATGGCCGCGACCTGACCTCGACGGCCTCGATCGCGCTCGACGCCAAGGGCAAGGTGCTGGCCTATCGCGTCACCTCGATCGGCGGCACCGGTGCGTATCTGGCCGGCGCTGGCGTGATTATCCCGCTGGTGCTTGGGCCGTTCGTGCAGACCGGGGTTTACGATCTGCCGCTGGTGCATTTCGACATCAAGGCGGTGATGACTCACACCGCGCCGGTCGGCGCCTATCGGGGCGCCGGGCGCCCGGAAGCCGTGTACATCATCGAGCGACTGATGGACGCTGCCGCGCGGCAGCTCAAGATCGATCCGCGCGCAATCCGCAAGGCCAACTACATCAAGCCGTCGCAGCTGCCCTACACCAACGCGGTCGGCCAAGTGTACGATTCCGGCGCCTTCGCCCACATGATGGAGCGCGCCGCCGAACTGTCCGACTGGGATGGCTTCAAGGCGCGCAAGAAGGAAGCGCAGAAGAAGGGCCTGCTCTACGGCCGCGGCGTCACCAGCTACATCGAGTGGACCGGCGGTCGCGCCCACACCGAGAACGTCAAGCTGCACGCCACCGCGGAAGGCCGTATCGTGCTGCATTCGGCCACCCAGGCGATGGGGCAGGGGCTGGAGACGACCTACTCGCAGATGATCGCCGAGGCGCTCGACATCCCGATCGAGAAGATCGACGTCGTGCAGGGCAACACCGATCTGGCGCAAGGCTTCGGCAGCGTCGGCTCGCGTTCGCTGTTCGTCGGCGGCACCGCGGTCGCGGTGTCGACCGTCGACATGATCGCCAAGGCGCGCGAGAAGGCCGCCAACATCCTCGAAGCCTCGATCGAGGATATCGAGTATTCAGGCGGTACGCTGACCATCGCCGGCACCGATCGCAAGATCAGCCTGTTCGAGATCGCCGCCAAGGAGAAGGGCGCCCGGCTTAGCGTCGATACCACCGGCGAGGTCGACGGTCCGTCCTGGCCGAACGGCGCGCATATCTGCGAGATCGAGGTCGATCCGGAAACCGGCGTGTCGCGCGTGGTGCGCTACACCACGGTCGACGACGTCGGCAACGCGGTCAATCCGATGCTGGTCGCCGGCCAGATCCACGGCGGCGTCGCCCAGGGCGTCGGTCAGGCGCTGTACGAAAACGCTGCCTACAACGACGACGGCCAGCTGCTGACCGCGAGCTATCAGGACTACTGCATCCCACGCGCCGACAATCTGCCGCCGATCAACGTTACGCTCGATCCGTCGGCGCCGTGCCGCACCAATCCGCTCGGCGCCAAGGGCTGCGGCGAATCCGGCGCGATCGGCGGTCCGCCCTGCATCGTGAGCGGCGTGCTCGACGCGCTTGCCCCGCTCGGCGTCACCGCGCTCAACACCCCGCTGACGCCCGAAAAGGTCTGGCGGGCGATTCAGGACGCCAAGGCGGCGCAGGCGGCCTGATCCGGCACCGCCACAACCCTATGCGATGCCCGCGCTGGTCGCGGGCATCGACGTTTCCGAGCCTCGCGTCATCCACGACGGGGAGGCCGGATTAACCTGGCAATGACGGTATTCGGAACCGAGCAGTGTTTGGCTCGAACCGTTTAGAACCTAATCCGTTCAAGAGCCGACAAATCTATCGCACACTGCATGCTATGCTGCGCACCTGTTCGCGCGGGAGAGGATTCGATGCGGAAGTTCCTGACGGTGCTGGCGGCGCTCGCCACGCTCAGCCTGACCAATTGCGGTTACAACACCATCCAGAGCGAAGACCAGGAGGTGAAGTCGACCTGGTCGGAGGTGGTGAACCAGTATCAGCGCCGCGCCGATCTGGTTCCCAATCTGGTCAACTCGGTGAAGGGCTTCGCCCAGCAGGAGAAGGACGTGCTGATCGGCGTCACCAACGCTCGCGCCAAAGTCGGCAGCGTGCAGGCGACGCCGGAAGTGCTGAACGATCCTGCCGCCTTCCAGAAGTTCCAGCAGGCGCAGGGCGAGCTCTCCAGCGCGTTGTCACGCTTGTTGGTCGTCACCGAAAATTATCCGCAGCTCAAGTCTGACGAACTGTTCAAGAACCTGATGGCGCAGCTCGAAGGCACCGAGAACCGCATCACGGTGGCGCGCAACCGCTACATCAAGGCGGTGCAGGCCTATAACGTCACGGTGCGGTCGGTGCCGACCAATTTCACCGCGATGATGTTCGGCTACAAAGAAAAGCCGAACTTCACCGTGGAGAACGAGAAAGAGATCTCGACCGCGCCCAAGGTCGACTTCAACGCGGCGCCGACACCAGCGCCGGCCAAGTAAGCGCGGAAGGGCGGCGATGAGCGCCGTGCGGACATCTGTGGTCGCGCTGCTGCTGTGCTTCGTCATGGCGGCGGCCGCGCCGTTCGCGCGCGCCGACGTCGCGGTGCCGCCGCTCAGCGGCCGCGTGGTCGATCAGACGGGCACGCTCAGCTACGACGCTGTCGCAACGCTGACCCAGAAGCTGAAGGCGTTCGAAGACCGCAAGGGCAGCCAGATCGCCGTGCTGATCGTGCCGACCACGCAGCCGGAGGCGATCGAGCAGTATTCGATCCGCGTCGCCGAGGCCTGGAAGATCGGCCGCAAGAAGGTCGACGACGGCGCCATCCTGCTGATCGCCAAGAACGACCGGAAGCTGCGGATCGAGGTCGGCTACGGCCTCGAAGGCGCGCTGCCGGACGTTACCGCCAAGCGCATCATCGACGAGATCATCACGCCCAAATTCAAGAGCGGCGATTTCGCGGGCGGGATCGAAGCCGGCGTCGACCGGATGATGAGCGTGATCGACGGTGAGCCGCTGCCGGCGCCGGAGCCGCAGCACGAATGGGCGGCGCCGGACTCGTTTGATCAGATCTCCGGCTGGGCAATCCCGCTGCTGTTCGGCACGCTGGTGATTAACGGATTCCTGCAGGCCGCACTCGGCCGTGCTCTCGCATCCGGCGTCACCGGCGTCGTGGTCGGCGGCGTCGCATTGGTATTTGGCCTCGCCTGGTATCTTGCGCTGGTCGCCGGCTTTGCCGCGTTCCTGTTCGCATTGTTCATCGATCTGTTCGGCGGGCCCACGATGACGTCCGGACGCCGCGGCGGCGGCTTCTCCGGCGGCACATGGTCGGGTGGCAGCGGCGGCTCGTCGTGGTCGGGCGGGTCGAGCAGCGGCGGTTTCAGCGGCGGCGGTGGCAGCTTCGGAGGCGGCGGCGCCTCCGGCAGCTGGTGAGCGGGGAGGCGAAGATGGGCATCCGGCGCATCGGCAAGCATCTCTTCACCAGCCGCGGTAAGGTCGCGCGGGCGTTTCCGCCGAGCTCGCTCGACGCCATCGAACGCGCCATCAAGGCCAGCGAGGCGCAACACGCCGGCCAGATCCGCTTCGTAGTCGAAGGCGCGCTCGACAACGCGCCGCTGTTCCGCGACCAGCCGGCCCGCGAGCGCGCGCTCGACATCTTCTCGCAATTGCGCATCTGGGATACCGAGCACAATAACGGCGTGCTGATCTATGTGCTGCTCGCCGACCGCGACGTCGAAATCATCGCCGACCGCGGCATTCACGTCCGCGTCGGCGACGGCACCTGGGAAAACATCTGCCGCGAAATGGAGAGCGCCTTCCGCGAAGGCCGCTTCGAAGCCGGCGTGCTCCGCGGCATCGACCTGATCACCGCGCATCTGGCGACGCATTTTCCCAAAGACGGCTCCGGGACCAATGAGCTCCCTGACGCCCCCGTAGTGGTGTGACGACCGCGCCAAGCGCCGTCAGTCTTCCGTCGTCAGCACCAGGGTCAGGCGCCGCAGCAGCGGCGCGGCGAAGATCACAACGGGAAGCATCACCATCCAGGACGCGCCCCAGGCGCCGATCCAATGCTCCAGGAATGTGTGGTCGCTCATGAATGGTACGCTGGCGATCATGGAGGCGATCGACGTGGTGATCCCCGATTGCAGAACCGCGTAGATGAAATGACTGTACCTGCGTGGAATGCCGAGCATGTGTGAACTCGCCTGCAATCGCATCTCGTCGGTTGAGTAGCGCAGCACACGAAGCAAACGACATGCCATGGGCTGTGCGCACTATCTGAAAGGACGCTTGCGCGCTCGGCTAAATCGTAATAAACGAAGTTACATGAAGCGAGACAGCCGCCTGTCGTCCGTGCTCCACGCTCTGCTGCATATGGCCGAGCAGAAGGAACTGATGACCTCCGAACAACTGGCAATCTGCATGTGCACCAATCCTGTCGTGGTGCGGCGGACGATGGGGTTGCTCCGCGACGCCGGGCTGGTGACGTCGGCGCGCGGGCCATCCGGCGGCTGGATGATTGCTGCCGATCTCGAAAAGGTCACCTTGCGCGATCTGCACGAGGCACTCGGCGAACCCGCGATTTTCGCGATCGGCAATCGCAATGAGAGTCCGGGCTGTCTGGTCGAACAGGCGGTCAATGCCGCGCTCGACGGCGCCTTTGCCGACGCCGAGGCGCTGCTACTCGATCGGTTCGCCAAGGTGACGCTGGCCAAACTGTCGGCGGACTTCAATCGGCGTCACGCGGCGCACCGCGCCCGCAGCTAAAGGAAACGACATGCAGTACGACGTCATCGTGATCGGCGGCAGCTACGCCGGGATGGCCGCCGCTCTTCAGCTACTCCGCGCCCGCCGCCGTGTGCTGGTGATCGACGCCGGTCAGCGCCGTAATCGTTTCGCCGATCATTCACACGGTTTTCTCGGGCAGGACGGCGCCGACCCGGCGGAGATCGCCGCGACCGCGCGGCGTCAGCTCGATGCGTACCCGACGCTGACCTGGATCGATGGCCGCGCCGAAACGGCGACCGGACAAAAGGACGACTTCATCGTGAGCATGCAGGACGGCGCGCAGCATCGCGGGCGCCGGCTGCTGTTCGCCACCGGCGTGTCGGATACGCTGCCGGCGATCGATGGCCTGCAGGACCGCTGGGGAGTCAGCGTGTTCCTTTGTCCTTACTGCCACGGTTACGAACTCGATCGCGGCCGCATCGCGGTGATCGCCACAGGCCCGATGTCGCTGCATCAGGCGCAGTTGCTGCCGGAGTGGGGCGAGGTGACGCTGTTCACCAACGAAGCGGTCACGCTCGACGATGCGGCCCGCGCCGATCTCGAAGCCCGCGGCGTTGCGATCGAACCGACGCCGATCGCACGAATCGCGGGTGAGGCCGACGTCGTGCTGAGCGACGGCCGACGACTGCGCTTCGCCGGCATCTTCACCGCTTCGCGCAATGCTCCAGCCACGCCTGTCGCGCAGTCGCTGGGCTGCGCGTTGAGCGAGACGCCTTTCGGGACGCAGATCCAGACCGACGAGGCCAAGCAGACCAGCGTGCCCGGCGCTTTCGCCTGCGGCGATGCGGCGCGGGTGCCGCATTCGCTGTCGCTGGCGGTCGCCGATGGAGCATGGGCCGGCGCCAGCCTGCATCGATCGTTGGTGTGGCCCGACGCCTGAGCTGATCGACGCGGCTCTCATCGAGGCGCCGCGTCGACACGAGTGATCGTCAGGCCTTTGCCGAGGGCCGTGCCGCGATGCGCTTATGCCAATCGGCCAGCACGGTGTTACTCGGGTCGAGCGGCTGGCCGACCTGGTTGCCGAACTCGATCCAGCCGAACAGCATGAGATCGGCGAGGGTGAAGCGCGAGCCGCAGACGAACTCCTTGCCCTGCATCTGCGTGTTCATCCATTGCAGCCTGTCGGCCGCGATCTTCTTCAGGCCGGGAGCCGCTTCCGGAATGCACATCACGCGGTCCTTGAACATCTTCAGCCCCTCGCTGAAGCGAAAGCCGTTGGCCAGCGGCTCGCAGATCGTCAGGTCGATCCGCCGCGTCCACATCCGGCATTCGGCGCGCTCCTTCGGGCTCGCGCCGATCAGCGGCGGCGTCGGATGGATCTCTTCGAGATATTCGCAGATCGCGGTGATCTCCGACAAAAAGCTGCCATCGTCGAGTTCCAGAGTTGGAGTCTGCCCGTGCGGATTGCGCGCCAGATGCTCGGGCTTGCGGTTCTCGCCGGAGCGGAGGTCGATGGTCTGGATCGGGATCGTCAGACCCTTCTCGGCGATGAACATCCGCACCAGGCGCGGATTGGGTCCGATCGAATCGTACAGCTTCATGGTCATCTCCCCGGTCTCGGCGACTTCGTGCGCCGTGCTCGGTCACTGTCCTAGCGCGGGACGCCGTGCGGCGCAAAGCCGCGCGACGGCGACCCGCGCGCGCCACACTGCGTGCCGAGATTTGTGATTCCTGAAATTTCGGTAAGCACCGAGGGAAGTAACGATTTCGCAAGTAATCAAAGTTACCGAATGGTCAAGCGGACGAGGAGGATTTGACGTGGACGAGCATCGCAAAGAGCCCATCAGCGAAGACCAGGCTGGCGCCGGCGTTGCGTCGTCCGGATCGGGTGCGATCGACGGCAATGACAGCGGTGCGGTGAGCGCCGGTGGCGCCGAGTCGTCTGCCGAGCCGGTCGAGGAGCCGGCTGCCTCCAATCAGGTCGAGCGCCGCAAGGATAACGCGGCGGCCGGCAAGGATGCGGACCGTCTCGGCAAGGTCACCATCATGGCGCCGTCCCGCCACGAGAACTGGTACCGGAACTGGGACGACGAGATCGAGGTCGAGGCGCCTGACGAGCCCGCGGGTGCGGGCCGTCCGCACAACAAGCGCCAGCTCGCGCTCGTCGCGGTGGCGGTGATCCTCGCGGCGATCGCCGGCGCAGCCGGTGGCGCGCTGACCAATGCGGGCTTCGTGCATCTCGGCGGCGGCAGCGATGCGGCCGCGCAGGCGCAGTCGCAGGCCCGCGCGCTCGACACGCAGGTCGCCAAGCTGCAGGCCGAAGTCGCGGCGCTCAAGGACAGCGTCGACCAGGCGGCCAAGACCACCAGCGCGCAGATCGGCAAGGCCACCGACCGCCTCGAGAAGATCGAGAAGGCCCAAGCCGAGCCGGCGCAGAAGATCGCCAGGCTGACCGAGACAGTGGAGAAGCTGCGGATCGCTCAGGCCGAGAAGCCGGCTCCGGCTCCGGCGCCCGCTCAGGTCGCCTCGGCGGCGCAGGATATCACCGGCTCGGTCTCGCCGAAGCCTGTAGCCGCGAAGCCGAACGACGTCGGCCGGCTGCCGACCGTCGAGGGCTGGGTGTTGCGCGACGTCTATGACGGAGCCGCCGTGGTGGTCGGTCGGTCGGGCACCTTCGAGGTTTATGCCGGCGACCCGCTGCCGGGCCTCGGCCGGGTCGATGCGATCCGCCGCCAGGACGGACGCTGGGTGGTTGTGACGAGCCGCGGCCTGATCGTCGCGCGCTGATCATCACGAATGCTTTTGAGCGGCGCGGCGTGTGCAGACACGCTGCGCCGTTTTGCTTTAGGCTCCCTCCGCTACGCTGCATCTGGCCGCGGAGCGGCTCGGGAGCATGGCCGCGTGCGACGCCTGCTTGGTCTGATCGTGCTGATCGGAAGTCTCGTCCCGCTCGTCGCGGGCGCGGCCGAGGAGCCGCCGCGCGCGCTGGCGGTCACCGATCCGGCGGCTCTGCGTGAGCTCGATCTGCGCGAACATCGCGGCGAAGCCTCGGCGCATCCCGGCTTCGGCCTGCAGCTGTTGCTTGATCCGCAGTCGGAAGCCAATCCCTCCACTGCCTTCGGCAACGACCGGCTGTTTGCGTTACCCCTTCTGCGCGGGCTTCGCGCTGCGCTCGCTGATGAACTACAGCGTTCTGCCAAATCGCATCCTGCTCCGCAGTGGACGTTGTTCGATCTCGACAAACTGGAAGCGTCGACGACGCGTTTTGCCTTGGCGGGCATCGTCAACCGGATGGACCGCGGCTATGTGGCAGCCGACGGCTGCGGCGAGGTTCGGTTGATCTATCGACCGGTGCACGACACTGGCGCCGGCACGCAGCGGCTGCCGATGACGTTGAACCTGGTGCTGCGCGCGCGCGGCGCGGACGACGCGATGAGCTGCCGCGACGTCGCAACGCGCTGGCTTGCCGCAGAAGCATGGCCGGAAGTGGGCGCCGATCGCGCAAGGCGATTGATCGCGTCGGGCGGTCCGCTCGCGCCGCTGGGTCCTGCCGCCATCGACCGGCTCGAGATCAATCTGCAGATCGCGACCATGCAGGATACCGCCACCGGCGAGTTTCGGGCGGACTATCTGCTCGACGTGTTTCGCTTCGACCCCGCGACCGGCCGCTACGAAGCCGGACCGATGGAAAATCAGATCGACCGCGACCGCCTGCTCGCCGATCACGATCTGGGGCAGGCGTTCAAGCGCTGGCTGCTGCAGCCGGACAACCTCGCCGCATTCGATCGCGGCACGCTGATCATTCCCGATGCCTATCTGGCGCGGAGCGCCATCGCCGTGACGCCGGCCGCATTCTCTCATGCACCGCAGCGGCCCGCCGCGGGGCTGGCCGGGCCGGCGACAGCCGATCCCCTGATCGGCGATGCGGACATCGTCGCGGCTTTGCAACGCGCGGCAGATCGCGGCCTCGTCCTGCAAACGATCCGTTCACCGGCCGGCTTCGAGCGACGGCTCAACGACATCACCTGTTCGGGTTGCCACCAGACGCTCGGCATTGGTGGCTTTCATTTTCCCGGGGTGGATTGGACGGCCGAGCCCGCGCGCCGCTCCGCCGCAGCCGGTTCACCGCATTTCATCGCCGACCAGGATCGTCGCCGCGCCATCGCGGTGGCGGTGAAAGACGGACGCGTGCCCGACTACGCGCGCGGCTTCACCGATCGGCCGGAGCTGAGCGGTGCATCGTTCGCAGGCCACAAGCGAGGTGAGGGATGGGGGGCCGCCTGCGGTCTGCCGGCTGCGGGCGGTCGCATCGATCCGAGCTTCCGGAACTGGACCTGCGCCGAGGGGTTGACCTGCCAGCCGGTGCGCGGCGCGACGGCGTTTCCGATCGGCATGTGCTTCGTCGCACCGCGCTGACCCGCAGCATGCGTCGATCGAGGAGGCGGCCGGTGAGTGATCCAGAAACCAAACAGATCGATCGCGAAATGGCCGACAACGAGAGCGCGCGGCAGGCCGCGAGCTCGGTCCGGGTGTCGAGCTTTGCGATCGCGATCACCATCGGTATCGCTCTCGCCGTGTTCGGCTGGGTGTTCTTGCGTCGTTAGTTGACGGCTGCCAGCTAGAGCACCTCTGCTTTAGAGCTGAAGATTCGGAACGCCTGCCACATAGACAACCTCATGGTGAGGAGGCGCGTAGCGCCGTCTCGAACCATGGGCCGCAGGGGTTGCATTGTCCCATCCTTCGAGACGCCCGGCTCCGCCGGGGCTCCTCAGGATGAGGACTCAGTGCGTTCGGAAAGGTCGGATTGTTTCGATCAAACGATGAACCGCTCTAGCCCTTGTTGGCGGCGGTCACGAAGTCGGCCAGCTCGCGGCCGTAGCGTGCGGGCTCTTCGAAGAATGGGCTGTGGCCGCTGGCGTCGAACACGGACAGTCGGCTGTTTTGATGCAGCGCCTTGATCCGTTCCGACATCGCCAGACGAACCAGACGGTCGTGCTGTCCGTGCGTCAGGAGAATCGGCCCGGCGAATTGCTTGAACATGGGTTCCAAATCCGAAGTCTCGGTCTTGATGAAGCCCTCGTTCACCGCACGGGCCGTCATGCCGTTGATCACCAGCATGCGGCGCATCTCGTCGGCAGCCGGCTGTTGATGGAAGCATGCGGCCAGAAAGTCGGCCGTCGCCCCGGTGCGCTCGGCGAGATCGTGCGAGGTCGTGGTTCGCGTGAATGCGCCGGCTTCATCAGTCAAAAGCTCCGCCGAAAGCTTGGTCACGGCGTCGACCAGATTGATACCAGCCAGCGACTTGCCGCCATAGCGGCGCAAATACGCACCCACGACGTACCCGCCGAGCGACCAGCCGACGAGTACCGGCCTGCGTAGCTTGGCGCGAGCGATGACAGCGGCGACATCGTCGGCCCAGCGGTCGGCATCCGCATAGGCCTCGGGCGCGACCGGCTTGTCTGAATCGCCATGGCCGCGCAGATCGAAGCTGACCAGGCGGAAACTGGCCAGAGCCGGGTCGGCGAATTGCTTGTCCCAGCTCAGCCGGCTCTGTCGCAGGCCGTGGATGAACAGGATTTCCGGCGCTTGTGGATCGCCCCGCATCACCCCGGTCAGCTTCGTGCCGTCCGCGGAGCTCACCGTCAGGGCTTCCAGCGAGTTGGAGCCGGCAATAACCGGCAGGGGTTGCGAACCCGCATCCGTCGATGTGGCGGCGTTGGAACGCCCCATCGCCATGGCGGCAATTCCGGCTGCACCGGCAAGGAAACGGCGTCTGGATGACTGCATCGAACATCTCCACGTTGTTTATCGATCAATAAACAACGCGCTTGACGATCCGAGTCAAGGGTTGTTTAGTGTTCGCTATGAAAGTAACAGGCAGGTCGCGCGGCGGCAGACCGTGGAGCTTCGATCGGACGACGGCGGTCGAAACCGCGATGCGGCTGTTTTGGCGGCACGGCTATGAAGGGGTGTCGCTTGGCGATCTGACACGCGCAATCGGCGTCGCCCCGCCCAGCCTGTATGCTGCGTTCGGCAGCAAAGCGGAACTGTATCAAGCAGCGCTCGACCATTACGAGAAGACGATCGGCGCGCTCAAGCCGGCGACGCTGGAAGGCGCGATGTCGATGGCGGACGCAGTGCGGCGATTGTTGGAAGCCGCCTTGGCTGCTGTGGTCGATCCGGAGCGCGAGCGAGGCTGCATGATCTCCAGCGGCATGGTGGCCTGTCATCCCGACCATGCCGCGCTGGCGCGCGACGCCGCGGAACGTCGGGCCGCGCTACGCCGTCGATTGGTCGGCGCCCTGAGGCCGTTTGCCAATGCTGAGGAGGTCGAACGGCTGTCCCGCCACCTCGCAGCGGTGATGCAGGGACTCTCGATTCAGGCGCGAGACGGCGCGAGCCGTGCCGAACTCCAGGATATCGTCGACGACGTCGTCGCAGGAGTGGCGGCGCGCTTTCCGAAGAAGCGCCGGCCCGGCTGAACTATCCGACCGCTCCCGACGCGCGCAGCGCCTTGATCGCGGCGTCGTCGTAGCCGGCGCCGCGCAGCACTTCGTCGCTGTGCTCGCCGACGGCCGGCGGCAACCGCGGCCGCGTCTTGGTGCTACCCTCGATCCAGATCGGGCTGTTGATGGTCATGATGGTGTTGTTTTCGAACGGCACCAGGACCTCGTTCTCGATCATCTGCTGATCGCCCGGAATGTCGTCCAGGATGCCGACGACGCCGAACACCAGGCCGTTGCCGTCGAGCGCCTTGCGCCAGTCGGCGAGATCGCGCGTGGCGAAGATCTCGTCGAAGATCGCGATCAGTTCGATCGAGCGGGCGTGACGATCGGGCTTGGTGGCGAAACGTGGATCATTGGTGAGATCCTCTCGGCCGAGGCAGCGCGTCAAGGTCGGCCACTGCTTCTCTTCGTTGAGCAGCGACAGGATCAGCCAGCGGCCGTCGCGGCAGCGATAGTGATTGGCCACCGCGTTGAGCGCGCGCTCGCGCGGCCGCCGCTCCTGAAATTCGGCGCCGACCAGCTTGGCCTGCGCCAGCACGCTCGACGACCAGACGCCGTTGGCCATCAGGTTGGACTTGACCTCGCTGCCTTTGCCGCTGCGCTCGCGCTTGTACAGCGCGGTGACGATCGCGCCGTACAGCGCCATCGCGCAGGGATGATCGCCCATGCCGGCGACCGAGCGCGCCGGCGTCGACTCCTCGTCGGCGCGGACCAGGTCCATCATGCCGGATCGCGCCCACCAGGCGTTGCTGTCGAAGCCCGGCTTGTCGGCTTCCGCGCCGCGCTCGCCGTAGCCGGTGAAGCTGGCGTAGATCAGCCGCTCGTTCAGCGGCGCCAGATCCGTGTAGGTGATGCCGAGCCGGGCACGGACGGGGGGCGGGAAATTGGTGATGAACACATCCGCCTCGGCCACCAGCCTGCGCAGCACCTCTTTGCCCTCGGGCTTGGCGAGGTCGAGCGCGAGGCTGCGCTTGTTGCGCGATTCCATCATCCACGCGTAGTTGTGTTCGCTGCGCGGATAGCCGGGCAGGTTCGGCAGGTTGCGATACGGATCGCCGGCACCGGGCGGCTCGATCTTGATGACGTCGGCGCCGAAGTCGGACAGCACCGTGGCGGCCGCCGGGGCTGCGATGAAGCTGGCACAATCGAGCACCTTGAGACCCTTGAAGATGCCGTCGTCCATCGCGAACTGCTCCCTTGGCGTTTATTGTTTTCATCGGCCGGAATATCTGCTGCATGTCTCGGCCGTCGGGGCATATGACCCGCGTTCGCTGACCGATGCAATATTCGAAGCCGCATGACGCCCTGCACGCGGCGATCAGGCCCCGCCGGCGAGCAACGCCGCGTTGCCGCCGGCGGCGGCGGTGTTGATCGAGACCGTCTGTTCCAGCGCGAAGCGCGGCAGATAATGCGGCCCTCCGGCCTTCGGGCCGGTGCCCGACAGGCCGGAACCGCCGAACGGCTGCACGCCGACAACCGCGCCGATGATGTTGCGGTTGATGTAGACATTGCCCACCGGCAGCCGTGCGACCACGCGGGCGACGGTGTCGTCGATACGTGATTGCACGCCGAGCGTCAGCGCGTAGCCGCTCGCAGCGATGTGGTCGAGCACGTCGCCGAATTCCGAAGCCCGGTAACGGACCACATGCAGGACCGGGCCGAATACTTCCTCGGTCAGGTCGGCGGCGCTGCGGAGTTCGAAGACGTACGGCGCCACGTAGTTGCCGCCGCCGGGCGCTTCACCGGCGAAATGCAGCCGCGCCTCGCGCCGCATCCGGGCGATATGCGCGTCGAGCCTGGCCTTCGCCTCGGCGTCGATCACCGGGCCGATCTGTGTCGCGGGATCGCGGGGATCGCCGAGCTGCAGTTCGCGCGCACTGCCGGCGATCAGCGCGATCATTCTGTCGGCGACGTCGTCCTGCACGAACAGCAGCCGCAGCGCCGAGCAGCGCTGGCCGGCGGAGCGGAACGCCGAGGCGACGACATCGTCCGCGACCTGCTCGGGCAGCGCTGTGGCGTCGACGATCATCGTGTTGATGCCGCCGGTCTCGGCGATCAGCGGCACGATCGCTCCGTCCTTGGCGGCGAGCGCGCGATTGATCGCGCGCGCCACCTCGGTCGATCCGGTGAACACTACACCAGCGATGCCGGGATGAGCGATCAGCGCGGCGCCGCTCGCGCCATCGCCTTGTACGAGCTGCAAGGCCTCGCGTGGCACGCCCGCTTCATAAAGCAGCTTCACGGCGGCTTCGGCGATCACCGGCGTCTGCTCCGCCGGCTTGGCCACCACGGCATTGCCGGCCATCAGAGCTGCGGTGATCTGGCCGAGAAAGATCGCCAGCGGGAAATTCCACGGGCTGATCGCGACGACTACGCCGCGGCCACGCAGCCGCAGCGTGTTGCTCTCGCCGGTCGGTCCGGGGAGCGCAACACCGTCGCCGAACAGGCGCCGTCCCTCGGCCGCGTAGTAGCGGCAGTAATCGATCGCTTCGCGGACTTCCGCGACGCAGTCGTCCAGCGTCTTGTGGCCTTCGTCCTGCAGCAGGGCGATGAAGCTGGCGCGCCGCCGCTCCAGCAGATCGGCGGCGCGCTCGAGGGCGGCCGCTCTGGCTTCGGCCGGCGTGCGGGTCCAGCTTTCGAAGCCGTCACGAGCCACGGCGATCGCCGCCATGGCCTGTTCCGGCGTGGCCGGCGGCAACACCTGCAGCGGCCGCCGCGCCGCCTCGATGTCGTCGAGCAGCGCCTGCAGTGCCGCGCGGTCGCCGAACTCGACGCCGCGCGAGTTCAGCCGTTGCGGTCCATACAACTCGCCGGGGCGCGGAGCCTGATCGCTACGCGCCTGGACAGGCGTGCCGATGATCGCTTCCGGGCGTCGCAACAGCTCGGCGAGATCGACGCGATCGTCGCCGGCTTGCGCCACGAAGGAGGAGTTGGCGCCGTTCTCCAGTAGCCGTCGCACCAGATAAGCGAGCAGGTCGCGATGGCCGCCGACCGGCGCATAGATCCGGCAGGCGAGCGTGGGATGATCGGCCAGCAGCCGCGCGTACAGCGCGTCGCCCATGCCATGCAGCCGCTGGAACTCGTAGTCGCAGGTCTCGCCGGCCAGTTCGAGGACGGTGGCGACCGTCAGCGCATTGTGGCTGGCGAATTGCGGAAAGATCCGTGGCCGCAGCGCCAGCAGCTTCTGCGCGCAATGCACGTAGTTGAGGTCGGTCATCGCCTTGCGGGTGAACACCGGATAGTCGTCGAGGCCGCGCTCCTGCGCGCGCTTGATCTCGGTGTCCCAATAGGCGCCCTTGACCAGCCGCAGCATCAGCCGGCGGTCGAACCTCTGCGCCATCTCGGCGACGTGATCGATCACCGCCGCCGCGCGCTTCTGATACGCCTGCACCGCGAGGCCGTAGCCGTCCCAGCCTTGCAGCGACGGATCGGCCAGACAGGCGGCGAACACCTGCAGCGACAGTTCGAGCCGGTCCGCCTCTTCGGCGTCGATCGTGAAAGCGAGATCGTAGCGCTTCGCCTCGCGTGCCAGCTCGATCAGTCGCGGTGGGAGTTCGCGCAACACCCGGTCGCGGCTTACCGCCTCGAAGCGTGGGTGCAGCGCCGAGAGCTTTACCGAGATGCCCGGCCGTGCGGGCAGCGGCGCATTGCCGGCCGCGCGCCCGATCGCCGCGATGGCGTGGGCGTAGGAGCAGGCGTAGCGGTCTGCGTTGTCGCGGGTACGCGCCCCTTCGCCGAGCATGTCGTAGGAATAGCGCACGCTGTCGCTTTGTTGCGCGTGGGCGCGGCCGAGCGCGGCCTCGATCGTCTCGCCGAGCACGAAGTGATTGCCGATCAGCCGCATGGCCTGCCGCGTCGCCGCCCGCACGGCCGGCGCGCCGATCCGCTTTGCGAGGCCGGCGAGCGTGCCCTGCGGCGTCTCGTCGGCCCGCACGACGCGGGCCGAGAGGCCGAGCGCCCAGGCCGACGCATTGACGAGCAGCGTGTCCGACTGCGTGCGGTGATGCGCGAAATCGCCTTGGCCGAGCTTGTCCTCGATGAAGGCGTCGGCGGTGGCGCTGTCCGGGATGCGCAGCAGCGCCTCGGCCAGCACCATCAGCGCCAGGCCTTCCTTGCTCGAGAGCGCGTATTCGCGCAGCATCGCTTCGACGCTGCCGAGCCGGTCGCCGGCGCGGATCGACCCGATCAGCGTTGTCGCCGTCGCATCGATCCGTGCCTCGCTCGCCGTCTCGCGCGGAACCGTCCGCAGCAGCCCGCTGGCGATGGCCTCGTCGTCGGCAGCGTAGGGCGCCGTGAAGGCGGGGATCGGCAGATCAGGCGACATGGCGGTCCTCGAGCGAGCCGCGGGTGTGTGCGGCCCGCATCAGCCTGTGCAGCAAATCAGGCGACGTCTCACTCCCATATTGGCACCGGCAGCCCGTCACGCTAGCGTCCGGGCGGTTTTTGACAGGGCTGAGAACGGTATGCGGGCAGGAAAACGGGGCTTCAACGCGAGACGTGGCGTCGTCGCGGTCATGGCGTTGGTGATCGCCATCGGCGAGATGCTGGCGCCGGCGAGCGCCGGTCAGCTCAGCCCGCAGGTGGCGCAGCTCTACAGCTCGGTCTCGATCTTCCCGCCGACGGCTTCGACCATGACGGTGTGCTACGGCTTCGTCTGCCGCCGCCGTCACGAACTCGCCTTCGGCGCCGGCGACCGAGCGGCGCTGACGCGGATCATGGCGGCGGGCAAAGGCTCTGCCGCCGCGGAACGCAAGGCGGTGCAGGCCGCGGTGGTCTGGCTCGATCGCAGGCTCGGTCCGGTGCTCGGCACCGACAAGCGGATCGCCCGTGCCGACTTCCGTTACTTCGACGACAAGCATAATTTCGATTGCTGGGACACCACCCGCAACACCACCAGCCTGCTGCTGATGATGCAGGAGTGGGGGCTGCTCAAGTATCACAGCGTCGGCGATCCGAAATATCGCGGCAACGTGCTGGTGCTGCAGACCCCGCACAACACCGCGGTGCTGGTCGAGCGCGCCACCGGCGCCGAATGGGTCGTCGACATGTGGACCCGCGCCTATGCGCAATCGCCGGAAGTGATGCCGGTCGACCAGTGGGTCAAGCTCGACTGATGAGCAGGACGACCGCAGCGGATAAGGTGGTAGTCCCGACCGCGCCGGTGATCGGGACTACCGCACCTGCAGCCGCGACGGGAATTGCTCAGTCGCAGATATTGAAGGTGCGCCAGCGCCAGCCGTAAGGCGTGGCGACGCGGCGGGTCACGTAGCAGCTGCCGCCGTCATAGCCGACGAAGCCGATGCCGAAGGCGGGGCCGTGCCAGTAATGATGGTGGTGCGGATGCCACCCCCATCCGCCGCCGGCCGAGGCGGCGGTTGGTGCCAGGGCGGCGACGCCGAGCGAAGCGGCAGCGATCAGTCCGAGTGCGAGCTTGCGAAACATGGTCGTACTCCTCATCAAGCGCACGAGGCGCGGTTGTTAGTTCACTCGAATCCGGCATATCGGATCCTGCCCATCGCACCTTCGTCGTGTTGAGAATCGAGCGGGTTCACGCCGACCAAAGGTTTTCCGCGCCCCGGCGCCGGTGATTCCGTACCACGCTCGAGGCGCGGCGTGAGGGCACCTCACAGGGGCGCCGGACAAGGACGGGAGGGGCCGCCGCTGTGATAGTCGTGGCGTGCTACGCCAGCATCGCTTCGCTGCGGTCCAGCGCGGTCGCCAGATCGCGCGACTGCGCGATCGGGCAGACCAGCATCGGCTCGGCGCGGCCGCGGATGTCGACCTGCTGGGTCGGCAGCGCGTCGGCGGCGAGGCCGGCGGTGGCGCGGAGTTCGTCGCTGAGCAGTGTCTCGCAGCCGAGCGCCTTGGTCATATCCTGCAGCCGCGCGGCGACGTTGACGGAGTCGCCGAGCGCGGTGAACACCATATGGTCGCGATAGCCGATCTCGCCGAGGATCACCACGCCGCTGTGGATGCCGATGCCGAACCGGATCGGCGCACCGAGATCGTGACCGATCAGTCCATTGAGTTCGTCGACCGACGCGGCGATCGCGGCTGCGGCCCGGATCGCGTTGCGGCAGGCCTCGCGCGGCGTTTCGTTCATGCCGAACAGCGCCAGCACGCCGTCGCCGACGAACTGATTGGGCTGGCCGCCGCAGGCGATCACCGCGCGCGACACCGCGCCGAGGAAGCGGTTGACGATGAACACGGTGTCGAACGGCAGCCGCGTCTCGGCGAGCTGCGTCGAGCCGCGCAGATCGACGAACATGCTGACCAGATAGCGCTCGTCGCCGATGCGCGACGCCCGTGCCGCCTGCCGCGCCGCCGCGACATTGCGCGGCGGAAACACCGGCAGGAAGGTGAGATCGTGGGTCGGCCGCAGCTGGCAGGCGAGCCGGATGGTCGGATCGTCGGCGGCGCCCACGCTGCCGAGCACGAAGGCCTCGCGGCTCGTCGGCGGTGGCAGTTCGTCGACGCCGCCGATCACGCGGATGCGGCAGGTCGAGCAGCGGGCGCGGCCGCCGCAGATGCTGGCGTGGGGAATGTTGTGGCGCAGGCTGGCTTCCAGCACGCTCATGCCCTTCGGCACACGGACGATGCGGTCGCCCCCATAGGTCAGCCGGATCATGCCGCCGCGGCGCTCCATCAATCCGCGGATCGCGCGCGCCACCAGCGCCAGCGCGATCAGTCCGAGATAGCCGAAGACGAACGCATCGCCGATCCGGTCGAGCGTCTTCTGCTGCTGCAGTGTGCCCATCTGCTTGATCGACAGGTTGGCGTCCTGCCAGGCCGGATCGGCGGCGACGCGGATGACGTCGCGGCCGCCTTCGTAGAAGCCGAGCAGCGCCAGCGTCGGGATCAGCACCGCGAGCACCAGCAGGCCCGGCATCGCCTTGCGGAACGCAGGCTTGATCCGCAGCCACAGACCGAGGCCGATGCAGCCGTGGATCCACGCCACCAGCATCACCGTGACCATCAGCCAGATCCGGTAGGTCGGCCACGCCACCCAATAGGCGTACAGCACCTGCGGATACAGCTTGTCGATGCCGTACAGCACGTTGCTGAGACGCAGGCCGATGACATGGGTGTAGATCAGCAGCGGCACGCTGAGTCCGAGCACGAGCTGCAGCGGCTCGATCGTGCGCCAGCGAAACTGGCGGCGCTGATACAGCGCCCACAGGCCGAGCGCCGCATGGACCGTTACCGAGCCGTAGAACAGGATCGCGACCGGCAGGAACTGCCAGATTTCGAGATGCCACAGCACCCCGGCCTCTAGCGCCTCCGGCGAGATGTTGCCGAGCGCGTGGTTGAGGAAATGGCTGAGCAAGTACGTGAACATCACCAGCCCGGTGAACATCCGGATCTGGCGCAGGCCGATGCGGCGCATCCAGCCGGGCAGGCGGAACCGCCGGCCGTCCGTTGTCCGTCGGGTGTCGCGCTGGTCGGGCGGGCGGTGCATCAGCCGCTTGTCGAAGGATTTCCGCCGCCGGTCAACACGCCGCGGGTCACGCTTCGGCGCGCACCGTCTTTTTCTGCGCCCGCAATGTCCAGCAAGTGGGCGGCTACTCTTCCTTCTCCCGCTTCTTCAGCAGGTCCTTGACCAGATCGCCGAGCACCGGGCGGGGCAGGGCATTGAAGGGGAGGGGCCGGGTCAGGTCGATGGCGGCGAGGCCGAGGCGGGCGGTCAGCATGCCGTTGACGACGCCTTCGCCCAGTTTGGACGACAGGCGAGACGCGAGGCCGTGGCCGAGCACGGACTGCATGACGCTGTCGCCGAGCGCGATGCCGCCGGTGATGGCGAGATGCGACACCGTCTGGCGCATCAGCTTCATCATGCCGAGCGCGCCGGGCCGGCCGCCATACAGCCGGGCGAGCTGGCCGATCAGCCGGGTCGCGGCGATCGCCACGAACAGCACGTCAATCAGCGCCTTCGGGCTGATCGCGGTGACCACCGAGACGCGCTGCGCCGCCTTGGAGATCAGCGCCCGCGCCTCGATGTCGAGCGTCGTCATCAGCTCGCGCTCGGCCAGCCGGATCAGGTCGGCGCCGTCGATGATGTCGTCGAGATGCTTGGCGAGCGTGGCGCGGCCATGCGCGAGCTGCGGATTGGGATTCTCGAACTTCAGCAGCTCGCGGACGATCGCCTGCGCTTCGGCGCGGTTGTCGGTCTCGATCACCCGGGCGGCGCGGGCGTGCAGTTGCTCGATCCGCGACAGCCGGATCAGGCCGAACGCCTCGCGGCCGACGATGATCGCCAATGAACCGCCGGCCAGCGTCGCGAGGATCGCCCCGACGGTGCCGAGCGTGGTGCTCTGCGCAAACAGGTCTTCGACCAGCTTGCTGACCCACAGCCAGAACGCCAGCGACAGCAGGCCGGTGGCCGCGGTCCAGAACAGCGTGCCCCAGCTGAAGCCCTTCTTCGGGTTGATGATGCTGCGCGGTGCCTTGGGCGCCACGATCGGCGTTTCCTTCTCGTGCGCGAGCTGAACCCGGGCGCGCGGCGGCGGCGCGGAGGGCGCCGACTCCGGCGCGGTGGGGCGGGCGCTCGGGCCCGCCTCGTCCGAGTCGATCAGCACGACGCTGGGGTCGGTCAGCTTGAAGGTCGCCGGCCGGCGCGGAGGGACCCGCTCGGTCATTGCAGTTTGTCTCCGATCAGGAACTGGAGCGTGCGGTCGAGGCGGATGTGAGGCAGCGCCGGGCCCTCGGGATCATGCGTGGCGAGCCGCGGCGGCCGGAAGCGCAGGAAGCGGAAGTCGGCGTCCTGATGCGGACCGGCGGCGAGGCCGCGGAAGGTGTCCTCGCCCTTGAACAGGCCCTGCAGATTAGTCGGCAGATCGCCCGGGAAGGTGGCGACCTCGGTCTCGCCGTCGAACACCTCGCCCTCGGCCATCTCGCCCTGGATCGGGGTGCCGACGATCGACGGCAGGCGGTCGCGGCCGCGTTGCACCTGCGCCTCGCGGGTGGCGCGCACCGCGGCCAGCGCCACGACATCGACGGTGGCACCGGCAAACTCGGCGCGCTGCATCGCGCGCTCGACCAGCTTGCGCAGGATCGCCTCGAGCCGGTCGTGGCTGGAGTGGTGCAGATGGTCGGCCTTGGTGGCGGCGAACAGGATCTTGTCGATCCGCGGCCTGAACATCGTCGACAGCAGCGACGAGCGGCCGACCCGGAAACAGTCGAGGATGCCGGCCAGCGCCGCTTCGAGATCCTGCAGCGCCTCGGGACCGGCGTTGAAGGCGCTCAGCGCGTCCGCCAGCACGATCTGGCGGTCGAGCCGGGCAAAGTGATCACGGAAGAACGGCCGCACCACCACGTCCTTGTAGGATTCGTAGCGTCGCCGCATCATCGCCCATAGCGAGCGTTCCGGCGGCGTGCCATCCACCGGCACGTCGAGCGGCGCAAAGGTCAGCGCCGGCGAACCGGCGAGATTGCCGGGCATCAGGAAGCGGCCGGGCGGCAGCAGGCTCATGGCGAACTGCTCGTTGCGGCAGGCGCGCAGATAGCTGGTGAACAGCCGCGCGGCGGTCAACGTCTCCTGCTCGTTCTCGCGGCCGTTCGGATCGAGCGTCGCCAGATGCGCGTGCCACTCCCGCGCCACCCGTGCCCGCGGGTCCTGCCGCGACAGCGCGAGACTCTCGGAGGCCCATTTCTCGTAGCTCTTGTTCAGCAGCGGCAGGTCGAGCAGCCATTCGCCCGGATAGTCGACGATGTCCAGCGTCAGCGTCCGCTCGGCGCCGCTCTTGCGCTGATAGTCGATCACCAGCCGCAGTTCGCTGATATCGACCGTCGAGGTCGGCCATTGCCGCTGCTCGATCAGCGTGGCCAGAAAGGTCTCGTACGCGAAGCGCGGCACCGCGTCGTCGGGTTGCGGCGCCAGCCGCGCGGTGGCGATCCGGCCGGTCGACATCGATTCGAAGATCGGAAACCGGCCGCCGCGGCACAGCCCGTGCACCAGCGCGGTGATGAACACCGTCTTGCCGGCGCGTGACAGACCGGTCACGCCGAGCCGGACCGTCGGGTTGAAGATGGTCTCGCTGTAGTCTTTCAGCGCCCGCGCCGACAGCCACGCTTCCTCGACCAGATCTGAAAAACTGAAGGCCATGCGCGCGATATTCAATCAGGAGATGGATGGCGGAGGACGTTAGCCGGAAAACGCGCAATGCGACAATCCGACCTGCGGGGGGCCTTGGCTTTGCCGCCTTTCCGACGGATAGAATTCGCTGGCAATTGCGGGCGGCGGGCCTGTATCGCGCCGCCCTTCGTCGCCATGTAGGTGTCAGATCAACGAAAGACAGGGTCCCCGCTCCGCCTATGACAGTGTTTCGCTTGAAGCAAATCGTTTCGCACGCCAGGATCGACGCCAAGGGCTCGGTTCACTGGAACTACGACCGTGCCGAGCTGATCGCCGATGGCGTTGTCCACGTCCTCGGCCTGGTCGCCGGCCTAATCGCCGTCACCGCGCTGATCACCCTGACCGGGGTGTTCGCCTCGACGCCCACCATTGTCTCGGTATCGGTGTATGCGGCCGGCCTGCTGGCGATGCTCGGCCTGTCGGCGGCGTACAATCTGTGGCCGGTGTCGCCGCGCAAATGGCTGCTGCGCCGGTTCGACCATTCGGCGATCTATATCCTGATCGCCGCGACCTACACGCCGATCATCAGCCAGATCCCCGACCAGACCTTCGGCCTGGCGCTGCTCGCCGGCGTCTGGGGCGTGGCGATTGTCGGCATCCTGCTTAAGCTGTTCAAGCCTGGCAAGTTCGACAAGCTGTCGGTCGGCCTGTATCTGGCGCTCGGCTGGAGCGGCATCATCGCCTACGACCAGGTGGTCGAGACGCTGCCGACCACGGCGATGTGGTTCCTCGGCATCGGCGGCGCGCTGTATACGTTCGGCGTGATCTTCCACGCCTGGCGCCGGCTGCGATTCCAGAACGCGATCTGGCATGCTTTCGTGCTGCTCGCCGCAGCCTGCCATTACGTCGCGGTGATGGATCTGGTGCTGGCGGCATAGCTCCCGCGCCGCCTTTGCGATAAGACACCCCCGCAAACAACAACACGGGGGAAACATGCAGATCGCAGGTAAGGTCGTCGTCGTCACCGGCGGCGGCAACGGCATCGGTCAGGCGCTGTGCGAGGCCTTCGCCAAGGCCGGCGCCGCCAAGGTGGTGGTGGCCGATCTCGATCAGGCCCGCGCCGAAGCGGTGGCGCAGTCGGTCGGTGGCGCGGCGTTCAAATGCGACGTCGCCAAGGAATCCGACATCGAGCACGTGATCGAGGAAACCGAGCGGCAGTACGGCCCGATCGACCTGTTCTGCTCCAACGCCGGGATCGGCGGCGGCTTCGATCCGCTATCGGAGAACGCCGGCGGAACGTCCGACGAGCCGTTCATGAAAAGCTGGATGATCCACGTGATGGCGCATGTCTACGCCGCGCGGCATCTGATCCCGCGCTACAAGGCGCGCGGCGGCGGCTACTTCCTCAACACGATTTCGGCGGCAGGTCTTCTCTCCCAGGTCGGCAGCCCGGCCTATTCGGCCACCAAGCACGGCGCGGTCGGCTTCGCCGAAAACCTCGCGATCTCGCACAAGGCCCACAACATCCGCGTCTCGATCCTGTGCCCGCAGGGCGTCGACACCAACATGCTGCGCGGCATCCCCAAGGGGCCGCAATCCGACGACGGCAATCTGTCGCCCGAACAGGTCGCGCAGGATGCGCTGAAGGGCGTCGAGCAGGAAACCTTCCTGATCCTGCCGCACCCGCAGGTGCTCGACTACATGCGCAAGAAGACCGACAATTACGACCGCTGGATCGGCGGCATGGCGAAGATCCAGGCCAAGCTGCGGGAGAGCTTCGGCGCCAAGGCGCAGTAACACGCCTCTCGTCGCCCGACCTTGCCGGGCCATGGTCGGCTTCTCCTCGCACGCGAGGAGAGGCCGGCGACGTGGCCGTGTGGATTTGATTAGCTGTCCCGCACCACCAGCACCGAACACGGCGCGTAGCGGACGACGTGGCCGGCGTTGGAGCCGAGGAAGTAGCTGCGCATCGCCGGCCGGTGCGAACTCATCACGATCAGGTCCGCCCCGATCGCGGTCACCTCTTCGATGATCTCGTGATAGATGCCGCCCTGACGCACCGCGGTCGAAAGCCGCGCAGGCTCGATCTCGGATGCCGCCGCGACCTCGGCGAGCGCCGCCTCGGCGTCGCGGCGCTGCTGCTCGTCGAAATCCGCCGGCACGTATTCGGCCAGCACCACCGGCGTGAGCGCGATCACGTGCAGCAGCCGCACCGTGCCGTCATAAGTCCGCGCCAGCGTCGCCGCGGTCTTGATCGCCGGCTGCGCGAGCGCAGTATCGGCGAGATCGATCGGCACCAGGATTCGTTTGAACATCTGCGGTCTCCCGTGCGAACGGCGTGCGCGCAGTATGACGCAGCGGCCGGTGTGCGCCAATCGGCAAGAGACCAGGACGCCCGGTGATCGCGTCCGCGGCGAGACACCGGCAAGCGTCGCTGAACCGGGGCCCCGGATCTGCGGCGCTCAGGCCGAGACGGCGTGAGTGCCTTGTCCGGGGCACGAGGAAGCTGGAGGTTGGCGACGAGGTTGCCGGCGTCAGCTTGCTTCGCGCAAGATCTTGGGGCTGACGAAATGCTGCAGCTTGCCGGTGCCGAAGCGGGCGTCGGCCCAGTCGGCGATCGGAAAATCGATCACCGCGATCGCGCTGGTCGGCATGTTGCCCGACAGCAGCTTGCGGTCGGATTCGTTGCAGCCACAGGTCAGGCCGAGCGCCAGCTCGTGCAGGCCGGGATTGTGCCCGACCAGCATCAGCCGATTGATCCCGGCGGATACTTCATGGATCGCCTGCAGCAACTGCGCTGCGCTGGCGCTGTACAGTTCCGGCAGATGCTCGACCTGCGGTTCCGTGCCGGCGGCGAACAGGCCGGAGAGGATGTCCCAGGTCTGCCGCGTGCGCGTCGCCGTCGAGACCAGGACTTGGTCCGGCACCAGCCGCTGCTCCGACAGCCATTCCGCCATCGCGGCGGCATCGGCCCGGCCACGCTCCTCGAGCCGGCGGTCGTGATCCTTGCCGGTGGGCGCATCCGTTTCGGTCTTGGCGTGACGCAGCAGGATCAGTCGGCGCATGTGTCCCTTCCAGCGGGGGGCGAGCTTGCGGATTAATCGAACTGCCCGGGCAGGACAAGGTGACAATCGCTCGGGCTGTCCGTAAGGAAACGTCATGACCCCGTCCGTCACAAGTGCGACCAATGGACCGGACCCGCTGCCGACCGAAGCGGCCGCGGAACTGCACGCACGGCTGACCTTCGACCTCGATGTCGACCTGTGCGTGATCGGTGCCGGCCTCGCCGGTTTGTCGGTGGCCCTGGAGGCGGCGCAGCTCGGCCTCAGCGTCGCGGTGCTGGAAGGGCGACGGGTCGGTTGGGCGGCCTCGGGGGCGACGCTCGGCAGCGTGTCGCCAGGCTACGGCGTGCCGATCGGCGACCTCATCGACCGCGTCGGCGTGGCTCACGCCGGCGAGCTGTGGAAACTGTCGCGCGAAGGCATGGAAATCGTCCGCGCGCGCGCCAGCGAGGAGGCGATGCCCGGCATTGCGCTGTCGAGCGGCGCGCTCGAAGTGTCCAACGTCGATCTCGGCGACCGCCTGGTTACTCGGCTGCAGACCCTCGGGGTCGATTTCGGCAGCGAGGTCGAAGGCTGGCAGATCGACCGCGTCCGCGAGGTGCTGCGGACCCGGCGCTACTTCCACGCCATCCATTTTCCCGATGCGTTCCAGCTCGACGGCCGCCGCTATATCCGCGGCCTCGAGGCGATGGCGCGCCGTGCCGGCGTGCGGATCTTCGAGGATACGCCGGCGCTCGGCATCGACTCTTCCGGCATCCGCAAGCGGATTGTCACGCCGCATGCACGGCTGCGAGCGTCCGATATCGTTCTCGCCGGCAATGTGCATCTCGGCGCCGCATCGCCGCGGCTGACCCGGACACTGCTGCCGATGTGGCGCACCGCCGTTCTCACCGCGCCGCTCGGCGAGCGACTGGCCGAGGCGATCGCCTTCACCGGCTCGATCGCCGACACCCATGGGGTCGATCACTACCGCATCGTCGGGGGTGACCGGCTGCTATGGACCGGTCCGGAGACCACCTTCGAGATCGCACCCACGCGCCTCGAAGGGCTGATCCGCCGCCGGATCGCCGCGCTGTATCCCCAGCTCGGTGCGGTGGCGATCGACCGGAGCTGGAGCGGCGTGATCGGTCAGACCGTCCACGGCATGCCGCAGATCGGCGAGTTGCGGCGCGGCCTCTGGGTTGCCAGCGGGTTCGGTCGCCACGGGCTTGCCGCCACCGCGATCGCCGGCCGGCTGATCGCGCGCGGCATCGTCCACGGCGACCAGCGCTGGCGGCTGTTCGATCCGTTCGAGCTGGTCTGGGCGGGCGGGCGGATCGGCCGGGTCGTGGGGCAGGGCGTCGCGATTGCCGAGCGGCGGACCGCGATCGCCGCCGGTGTGCTGGCGCGCTACCGCGAACGTGCCGCCGAGCGTCGCCGGCTGCGCGAGGAACGGCTCGAAGCCGCCAATCGCAGCGTGCGGCGCGTTTCCCCCGAGCGGAGGCCGGTCGCGCGGCAGGTCGAAAGCCCCGATCGTGCAGTGCGGGATAAGCGTCCCAACGACGCCGGCGGATCGCAGTAACTCCTGGCGCTCGCGACAATGTGAGCGCGGCGAGGGCGCGGTGCTGTAACTTCCGCGAGCCCGGCCGCGTATCTCCGCTCGACATCACCGCGGCCGCCTGAGCTCGCATCGCACGGAGAAAGCCATGATTGACCGCCGCCTGCTGCTTGCGTCCGCCGCTGTAGCGGCGGTGTTCGGCTTCCGCTGGCTGCGGCCCGACGATGCGCGCGCCGCCGAGAAATTCGAGATCGAGAAGACACCGGAGGAGTGGCGGGCGCAGCTCACGCCGATGCAGTACCACATCCTGCGCGAGGAGGGCACCGAGCGGCCGTTCTCCAGCCCGCTACTCAAGGAGCACCGCAAAGGTACGTTCGCGTGCGCGGGCTGCGATCTGCCGCTGTTTGCGTCGGATACCAAATACGACAGCGGGACCGGCTGGCCGAGCTTCTGGCAGCCGCTGCCGAACGCGGTCGGCGAGCGTAAGGACAGCACGCTCGGGATGATCCGTACCGAAGTGCACTGCCGCCGCTGCGGCGGCCATCTCGGCCACGTGTTCGACGACGGCCCGAAGCCGACCGGCCTGCGCTACTGCATGGACGGCTACGCCCTGACCTTCAAGCCGGCGTCGACCAACCCGAGCTAAAGTAGGGAGTCATCCTTTGGCTATCTAGGATTGAAATTTGTTTGCGAGGCTCTCAAGGTGATCGAGCCATGCCGACACGTCACTAACTTCCGTTGGCAATTTCTTGTAGTTGTGGGCTGTTTCGTTCCGCAGATCGTAATCCCTATTCAGCTGATTGAGCGTAACTGGATCAGCGAAGAAGATTACCTCAAGTTTTTTCCTAAGCGAGAATGCTTTGATGTTTGCGAGGACGTATCTCCAGCCTATGCCATGAACCGTCTTTGCGCGGGCGTCTGCTTCGATCCTTTCTTCCGCCTCTTTACGCGTCAGAAATTCGAACTGTGCCCATCCTAACAAATAAAATGCGGCGTTCACAGCTGATTGGCAGTCCTTGATCTGCTGAGCGCTTCCCTTCTTCTCCAATAGTTGCTGATCGAGTAGTGCTTTTACCCGATCATACGCCAGTCTGGTTTCATTCAACTTGGTCACGTTGCTTCAGCGGCCTCGAAAATTTCCAGAAAGGCCGCTTTACCCCATGGTTCAAAACTACGCTCAACTCTGTCTTTCAGGATGCACCAATTTGGCGGGTCGAGTGGACGAGCTAGATCCAAGAGAAGTGTAGTTCCCCGGTTGGATATGATGTCAATTCGCCCATTTGAGCCAAATATCCAAAGGCCAACGGGGACAAAACTCAAAGTTGCTTTTCCATTTTTGCTCAAGTCCAGGATACTTAAGTCTCGATCAGGCACGGCATAATCTTGCATAAGTTCTTCGGACATCCGGATGGTCCGTGATCGGTCGATTGTGACTCCAAGCCCGGCTGACCAAGCCGCGATGCTTGCGTAGAGGTTGTCAATTCGTTTCACCCAGTCTGTCACTCTGTTCTCAATAGCAGCGCGATCGAACGTGCTGCCGTCTTGATTGTACTGCCAGACATTGAGCGGCGGCAGTACCTCCGAATGAGGTGAACCGTTGCCGTCGATTGCGAGGATGTGAAGATTGAGCCGGTCGATGTTGAAGTTCCAAATTTCTGGCGCGGCGAATCCGGATGCTTGCATTTGACGTAGACGAGCAATATTCTGATCAAGCTCGCGCAAGGTAAAATCGCGAGTTCGGATCTTGATTTCTACAATAGATGTCGAGCCATCTGGGTAGATGACTTCGAAATCCCATCCGGGGTCCGCTCCAGCGGACAGCCTGATGTCTGCGCCATCTACAACGATACTTTTTTCGAGACGAGACGCCGGGAAATCGTATTCGTCAGCTATTCGCTCTGCTACTGGCCGGAGAACATCGTTTGGCCCGAGTACGCGTTCGCCCGGTAACCCTCGATGGTTTCCAAACACGACGTAGCGATTGCCAATATTTACGAGCACCTGACGTCGGGCAGGATCCTTAACTCCGATAGCCTTTTCTCTGACGGTATCCATCCCGCTATTCTAAGCCTGCGCAGCGGAACCGCCAAGCTGTAAAGATGCGAATGGCAGCCCCGGTCGGCCGAGCTTTTGGCTGCCGCTGCCGAATGCGGTCGGCGAGCGCACCCCAAGCCGACCGCGCTGCGCTATTGCATGGACGGCTACGCGCTGACCTTCAAGCCTGCGTCCTCGAATCCGAGCTGACGCGCGGCCGCGACGCCGCCGGCATACCAGCGGGACCCCGATCCGCCCTGGTGGCTGTCGGGTTTTCTTGCCGCTGCGTCTCACCTCGTAGGTTTTCTGGAAAGAAAGTCGCGGCTGCGATTGACAAGGTCGCGCCCCGTCCTCCATCAAGCGGCCAACATTAACTTTTGGATATGTTGGCGGCAGGCCAGATGGATCGCAGGTTGTCCCGGTCGGGATTCTCCATTGGCCTGATAGTTCTGGTCGTATTTGCGCTGCTGCTGCCGGTTCTGCTCGCGGCGCTTGTATTTCCGACACCGCTCTACGACACCCGCGAATTGGTTGCGTGGGGGCGCCATTTCCCGCTGGTCACGCCGGTGCATCCGCCCGTGATGGTATGGGTCGGCGGTGCCGTGGATTTCCTGTTCGGCCCGTCCGGCACCGCGATCGTCTTCGTCAATCAGCTCTGCCTCGCGATCGGGCTCGCTTATCTCTACGCCACGCTGCGCCTGCTGGTTGAACGCACGATGGCGGCCTACATGCTGGCGCTGACGGCGGCCTCGTTCTACGTGGTGTTCGGTCCGCTGTCCTGGGCGCTCAACGCCGATATCCTTCAGCTCACCTCCTGGCCGGCGGTGCTGTATCACTTCCTGCGTGGCCGCAGCACGGATCGCTGGCTGCACTGGATCCTGGTCGGCGTCTGGGCGGCGATTGCGGCGCTGACCAAGTACAACGCGGTCGTGCTGTTCATCGGCATGGCGGCGGGCGTCGTCGCGGTGCCGTCGTTCCGGTCCTGTGTGCGTCGGCCCGGCTTCTACGTCGCGGCGCTGGTCGGCGTGCTGCTGTTTCTGCCGCACGTGATCGCGGCCCTGAAGGTCGGGACGACGATCCATTACGGCGAGCGTCACTTCACCGGTTTCGGTTCGGTGCCGAACACCGCGCGGCGGCTCGGCTGGCTGGTCGTCGGCTATCTGCCGCTGCTGGTGCCGGGCGCGATCGTGCTGGCGATCGCGGTGGCGCGCCGCATGGTGATCTGGCGGGTGCCGCGCTTTGCCGAGGCGAGCGACGAGTTGAAATTCGTCGTGATCGCCAACACCGCGATGTTCGCGCTGCTGACGGTACTGATCGTTGGGTTCGGTCTCGAATACATCGCCCGCTATGGCGCGCCGTTCGCAGAACTGTCGGTGCTGACGCTGGCGCCGCTGTTTTCCTGGGCCTCCGGCAAGCGCGATGCCGTCATGCGGCAGACCGCGCTGTCGCTCGGTGCGCTGTATGGCGTGCTGGCGATCGCCGCCTCGGTGATCTACATCTTCTTCGCGTCGTACAGCGGGTTGCAGGAGGCGACCGCGCAGGCCGCGCGGCTCGTGCTGGCCGACTGGAACAGCAAGTACAAATGCGGTCCGGCGTATTTCCTCGGCGACCGCCAGACGGTTTACGGCATCGGCATTGCGGCCGGCCCCGAGGGAGATTCGATGACGATCGAATTCATCCCGAAAGCGCGCTGGTTCGATGCCGGCAAGCTCGCCGCCAACGGCGCCGTGCTGATCTACACGCTGCCGCAGGTGCCGGATAGTTTCGCGGCTGAGTTTCCCGATCTGCCGATGTCCGAGGAAAAGCAGATCAGCGTGCCGGTGCTGCGGACCCACACCGGAAAGACCAAAGAGTACTTCTATCGCTTCGTGGCGCCGAAGGCCTGCGGCGGCTGAGGCCCGGCCGGGCTCGCGTCAGCCCACCAGCATCTGCCATTTCTCGGCAGCTTCGATCGCCGCCGGGCGAAGCTCGTCGGCCGGCTGACCGCGATGCAGCGCCTTCGCGTATTCGCAAACCGCCATGAAGGTCGAGGCCCGCGCCTCGTCGACCTCGAAGGAGTGCGGCGTGCCGTCTCCCTGCACCAGTCCGACCAGCCCGTTGAGGATGCCCAGTGCCGCCTTGGGCTCGCTCAGCTCGGTCTGCCGCAAACATTGCAGCACATGCTGCGCCATCTCGCCTTCGCTCATGCCCGTTCCGTTCGACAATGAATTCTGGTCGTCTGATACCACGATACGAGGCCCGACGTCCTGATCTGGCGCAAGCCGGAACCGCACGATCGCAACGCGTCAGCCCGCCGCCTTGGCGGACGCCAGCGCCCGGCGCAGCACCTTCGACAGGTCCTCGACCGAATACGGCTTGTGCAGCAGTTCGAAGCCGTGGTGGCCGTCGTCCGCCAGCACGTTGGCGTAGCCGGAGTTCAGCACCACCGGCAGGTTCGGCCAGCGGCTGCGGATCTCGCGGCCGAGCGCGACGCCGTCCATGCCGGGCATCACCACGTCGCTGAGCACCAGGTTGAAGCGGGCGGCTTCATGGCCGAGGAGCTGCAGCGCCTGCTCGGCGCTCGACGCCAGCACGGTCTCGTAGCCGAGGTCATGCAGCAACTGGGTCGAGAACTCGCCGACCTCGGCGTTGTCTTCCACCACCAGCACGCAGCTTCGCTCCTGCGATCGGCTGGAGTCACCGCTCGCCGCGCGCTCGCGTTCTTCGATCGGCTTGGCGCTGAGCGGCAGCCGGAGCGTGATGGTCGTGCCCTTGCCGACTTCGCTGTCGACCGTGACGTTGCCACCGGACTGCTTGACGAAGCCGTAGACCTGCGACAGGCCGAGGCCGGTGCCGCGGCCGACATCCTTAGTGGTGAAGAACGGCTCGAAGATGCGGTCGATCTGGTCCGGCGGAATGCCGGAGCCGGTGTCGCAGACCGCGACGGCGACCACGTCGGCAACGCCGCCGGCAATCTCCTGCAGGGTCGGGCGCACGCGCGTGACGCGGATCTCGAGTTCGCCCTGGCCGTCCATCGCGTCGCGCGCATTGGCCACCAGGTTGACCAGCGCGGCGTCGAACTGATTGGCGTCGGCTTCGACCGCGAGCGGGCGCTCGTCCATGGTCAGCGTCAGGCCGGCGCGCGAGCCGAGCGCGGTGCGTAGCATCTCGGCGATCTGCTCGATCTGCGCCGTGACGTCGAACACCTGGCGGTTCTGGGCATGACGCCGCGCGAAGGTGAGGAGCTGGCCGGTGAGTTTTGCGGCGCGGTCGGCGGTGTCGGAGATCGCGTCGACGTAGCGGCGCATCCGGTCGGGCGGCAGTTCGCGCCGACGCAGCAGATCGGCGGAGGAGCGGATCACGGTGAGCAGATTGTTGAAGTCGTGCGCGACGCCGCCGGTGAGCTGGCCGATCGCCTCCATCTTCTGCGCCTGACGGAAAGCCTCTTCGGCCTTGCGCCGCTCGGTGATCTCGACGGCTTCGGGCACGATGGCGATGACCTGGCCCTGCGCGTCGTGCACCGGGCGCATCTGGAAATCGAACCAGCGCCAGCCGCCGACCGGCAGATTGAGATGCAGCTCGCGCCGGATGGTGCCGCCGGCCGCAACCGTGGCGACGGCCTGCTTGATCATCTCCGGCATGCCCGGCGTATCGGCGAACCACGGCGACTCCCAGACCGGCTTACCGACGACGTCTTCCAGCGCCTTGCCGATGCCCGACAGCGACGTCAGGTTGGCGTCGATCAGCACGCCATCGACGCCGAGCAGCGCCTGATAGGTGTAGCTCGCGGCGAAGATGGTGCGCAGCCGCGCTTCCTTCTGGCGCAACTCGGCCGTGCGCTGCGCGACCTGCTCCTCGAGCTGTTCGTTGAGGTTGCGCATCGCGGTTTCGGCGCGCTTGCGCTCGGTGATGTCGCGGAAATACACCGACACGCTTTCGGCATTGGTGGGCGCGACCCGCAGATGAAACCAGCGCCGCGTCGGCGGATGTTCGATCTCGAATTCCGAACCGGTCCGTCCGGTCATCGCCAGCTTGAGGCTGTCCTCGATGCGGCTGCCGATCAGGGCCGGATAGGCTTCCTGGCAGACCCGGCCGATCAGTTGCGCGGCCGAGCGCCGCATCATGCGTTCGGCGGCGGCGTTGATGTAGGTGAAGCGATACTCGCTGTCGATCGCGACGAAGCCGTCGCTGATGCTGGCCAGAATGCTCTCGGCGCGTTCGCGTGCCGCCTGGGCTTCCTGTCGCAGCGCGTGCTCGGTGCGCAGCGCGTCGCGGCGCAGTTCGGCGGTGTCGAGATTGGACCGCACCCGGGCGAGTAGTTCGCGGGCGCTGAACGGTTTGCTCAGATAGTCGTCGGCGCCGGCCTCGAGTCCTTCGACCTTGGCCTCCTCGCCGGCACGGGCGGACAGCAGGATCACCGGCACGTCGGCCAGCTTGGTATCGTTGCGCAGCGCCTTCAGAAGGTTCAGCCCGTCCAGCCGGGGCATCATGATGTCGGACAGCACCAGATCCGGCCGCTGCTTCCAGGCGGCCTCGAGGGCCGCGACGCCGTCGGCGACGGCCTCGATGTCGTAGCTCTCCCCAAGCAGGCGGACCACGTAGTCGCGCATGTCGGCGTTGTCGTCGGCGAGCAGCACGCGCGGCCGCGTCTCGCCGCTCCTGACGCTGCCGAGCCCGAGATCTTCCGGCGACGAGGCGTGCGGCCGGTCGGTGTCGACGTTGTCGTCGCCTTCCAGCCAACCCATCGCTTCGTCGAGATAGGCCTGGGCGCGGACATTGGTGGACACCTGGTGGGTCGCCGGCTTCGGCCGGTCGGCGGGCAGGTGGGCGGTGCCGAACGGCAGGGTGATGCGGAAGGCGCTGCCGCGGCCGAGCTCACTCTCGACGCTGATGCTGCCGCTGTGCAGCTTGACCAGCTCCTGCACCAGCGCGAGGCCGATGCCGCTGCCCTCGATCGATCGTCCGCGCGCGCCCTCGACCCGGCGGAAGCGCTCGAACAGGTGCGGGATCTCCTCGGCCGGAATGCCGGTGCCGGTGTCGCGCACCACGATCTCGGCGGATCGCCCGTCGGCGGTCGGGTGAACCGACACCGCGATCTCGCCCGCGAAGGTGAACTTGAAGGCGTTCGACAGCAGGTTGAGGACCACCTTCTCCCACATGTCGCGGTCGACATGGACCGGCTGCGCCAGCGGCGGCGCGTCGATGGACAGCCGCAACCCGGCCTTATCCATCGCCGAGCGGAAGTTGGAGGCAAGTTCCGCGGTGAAGGCGGCCAGATCGACCGGCCGGAAATGAGCGGTGAGGCGGCCGGCCTCGATCCGGGCGAAGTCGAGCAGCGTGTTCACCAGCTTCAGCAGCCGCAGGCCGTTGCGATGCGCGATGCCGAGCAGGGCGTGCTGATCGGCCGACAGCCCGGTCTGAGTAATGACCTCCTCGAGCGGGCTCAGCATCAGCGTCAGCGGCGTACGGAATTCATGGCTGACATTGGAGAAGAACGCGGTCTTGGCGCGGTCGATCTCGGCCAGCGCCTCGGCGCGGCGGCGCTCCTCCTCATAGGCGTCGGCATTGGTGATCGCCGAGGCGATCTGACCGGCGACCAGCGCGAGGAAGTCGCGGTAGCCCGAGTCGTAGGGGCGGAACGGATTGAGGCCTGCAATCAGCATGCCCGAATGGCCGGTGTCGCCGCTCGACTGGATCGGCAGAACGATCGCCTGGTTCGGCGGGCTGCGCCAGCCGCCGCTCGGGAAATCGAAGCCGAACCGCTGCTCCAGGTCGGTGACCAGCCGTGCTTCGTTGGTCCGCAGGGCCTCGGCCAGCGGCCATGGCTCGTCGCTGGAGGTCAGCGACAGCACCGGCTTCACCCCCGGATGGTTGGCGTCGATGCCGGCCGAAGCCGCCAGTCGCGCCGTCTCGCCGCCCGGCTCGACCAGATAGATCAGGGCGAACGGCAGGTCCCGCGGATCCGTCGCCAGCGCGGCGGCGCTGCTCTCGCAGGCCTGCGCGACGTTGCGGGATTGGGCGGCGTTGGCGGCCACCTCGCGCAGCAGCGACAATTGCCGCTCGCTGATCACCCGCTGGGTGTCGTCGGTATTGGCGCAGAAGATGCCGCCGGGCGAGCCGTCCTCGGTCGGAATCGGGCTGTAGGAGAACGTGTAATAGGTCTCTTCGGGGAAGCCGTTGCGCTCCATGATCAGGAGCTGGGCTTCCACATAGGTGCCCTCGTGGCCGCTGGTCGCCTTGGCCAGCAGCGGGGCGATGTCGCCCCAGATCTCGTGCCAGACTTCCTGGGTCGGCCGGCCCAGCGCCCAGGGATGCTTGCCGCCGATGATCGCCTTGTAGGCGTCGTTGTAGAAGAAGATGAGCTCCCGCCCCCAGCCGATCCAGATCGGCTGCTGCGACGTCAGCATGATGCGGACGGCGGTCTTCAGCGCCTGCGGCCAATGCTCCGGCGGCCCCAGCGGCGTTGCGGCCCAATCGAAGGCGCGGGACAGCGCCGTCAGCTCTCCCCGCCCGAGGAACAGGTTCTCGTAACCGGCCGGTCCGTCTTCGGGCGATACAACCGGCAATTTAAGGTCGGCCAACTCTGCCCCCGACACGAATGACCGATGCGAACGCCTAGGGCTCTCAAAAGTTCCTGAGGTGAGTTCCGGAGTGGAACTTTTTGCGAAGGAGCGCACCGTCGGGCCGGCAAATATTGCCCGAGCCGGCAATTCCGCCGCATGCGCCGGCCCTGAGGGCGCAGGCTAAGTCTCTGAAATCATGAGGCTAGAGGCCTTGGCACAAGGCTTGCGGGAGTATGTTCCGGATCATTGCACCACCGGACAGCCAGAGACCGCGCGGCGGCTCGAATTGGGAGAAGTGAGTAATGGGTATTTTCGGCGCTCTCACCACCTCGGTCGCGGGCCTGCGCTCGAACTCCTACGCGCTGGAGAACATCTCGGGTAACATCGCGAACTCCCAGACCACCGCGTTCAAACGGGTCGATACCTCGTTCCTCGATCTGGTGCCGCAGGCCGGGACGAGCCAGCAGGTCGCTGGTTCGGTGACCTCGCAGTCCCGGCTGACCAACACCCAGTCCGGCTCGGTGCAGTCGGCGTCGGTGTCCACCTACATGGCGATCAACGGCGAGGGGTTCTTCGCCGTGCAGAAGCCCGGTTCGTTCACCGACAACAATCCGGTGTTCACCGGCGTCAACAACTACACCCGCCGCGGCGACTTCTCGCTCGACAAGAACGGCTATCTGGTCAACGGCGCCGGCTACTACCTGCAGGGCGTGCCGATCGACCCGACCACTGGCAACCCGGTCGGCAGCACCCCGACGGTGCTCAAGTTCCAGAACGATTTCCTGCCGTCGCAGGCCACCACCAAGATCAGCTATCGCGCCAACCTGGCGAGCTATCCGCTGACCACCAAGCACGACACCTCGCGGCCGGGCTCCGAACTGCTGCGCGCCGCCGACTTCGCCTCCAACCCGCAGGTGGCCGGCACCTCGCCGCCGCCGTTCGGCGACAACACCAGGGTCGGTCTGCAGGTCAACAGCAAGGCCGGCACCGCGATCACCGGCGCGACGCTGCTCAAGGGCGCGTCCGGCAACGCCGTGACCAACAGCTTCACCATCACCGACACGGTTACGATCGGCAGCGGCGCCAGCGCCAAGACCATCGCGTTCTACGATTCCAGCGCCGGCGGCTCTGCCGGTTCGGCGGCGAACACGACCTACCTCGACCTCAACTCGGCCACGGTGACCGACCTGCTCGGCGCGATCGACACCGCGAACGGCAACACCGGCACGGCGTCTTCGGTCAGCGCCGGCTCGGTGACGCTGCACACCGGCGTCGCGTCCGATCTGCTCGTGACCTCGACGGCCGGCGGCTTTGCGGCGCTCGGCTTGACCAGCCCGGTGACCGTGACGCGAACCGGCGGCGGCACGGTGGGTACCGGTCAGGTGACCGGCGCCGACAACCAGACCTTCCTCGATGAATCGATTTCGGGCGGCGCCACCACCGCCTATGACGGCAGCGGCGCTCCGGTGAACGTGCAGTTCCGCTGGGCCAAGGTCGACTCGTCGACTCTCGGCACCGGCCACACCGACACCTGGAACCTGTTCTACCAGATCAATCCGAATGCGACCGGCACCCAGGTCGCCTGGCAGAACGTCAATACCAACTTCACCTTCAACTCCACCGGCCAGATGAACCCGGTGATCGGCCAGCTCACGCTGCCGAACCTGACCGTGTCCGGCGTCTCGCTAGGCAACGTCACGATGTCGTTCGGCACCGGCGGCCTGACGCAGTTCGCCGACACCAACGGCAACGTCCAGGTCAACCAGCTGCAGCAGGACGGCTACGCCGCCGGCCAGCTCGTCAGCGTGTCGGTCAGCAATGCCGGCCGCGTGGTCGGCTCGTATTCCAACGGCCGCAACATCGACCTCGCCGAAGTCTCGATCGCGACCTTCAACGGCGCCAACTTCCTGAAGCGGACCGACGGCGGCGCGTTCGAGGTCACCAACGAGTCCGGCGAGGCGCTGTACGGCAAGGGCGGCAGCGTTTCGGGCTCCTCGCTGGAATCCTCCAACACCGACATCGCCGACGAATTCACCAAGCTGATCGTCACCCAGCAGGCCTATTCGGCCAACACCAAGGTCATCACCACGGCCAACACCATGGTGCAGGACCTGCTCAACGTGATGCGCTGAGGCGCGTCGCACGCCGTTTTGTTTCGTTCGTCCAACCGGTAGTCAGTCATGGGTCTCGGAGACGCACTTTCGATCGCAATGGCCGGCCTGCGTGCAAACCAGGCCGCGATGTCGCTGGTGTCGTCCAACGTCGCCAATGCGGAAACGCCCGGCTACGTCCGCAAGACGGTCGACCAGATCACCACCGCCTCCGGCCCGTCCGGCAGCGGTGTGTCGATCATCGGCGTCAATCGCGAACTCGACGCCTATCTGCAGTCGCAGCTTCGCACCGAGACGTCGGGAGCGTCCTACGCGTCGCTGCGGGCCGATTTCCTGAAACAGCTGCAAGGGCTGTTCGGAGACCCGAATTCGACGGGCACGCTGGAGAATTCCTTCAACAGCCTGACGGCGGCGGTGCGGGCGCTGTCGACCAGCCCGGACAGCACGTCGGCGCGGATCGGACTGCTCAACGCGGCGCAGGTGATGTCGGGCTCGCTCAATGCGATGTCGAACGGCATCCAGGCGCTGCGGACCGGCGCCGAGACGGGCCTCTCCGACAGCGTCACCACGGCGAACAATCTGCTGCAGCAGATCGCCTCGATCAACAACAACATCCGCACCAATCCGGCGGGCGGCACATCGACCGACGCGGCGACGGCGTCGCTGCTCGATCAGCGCGACCAGGCGATCAATCAGCTCTCGCAACTGATGGACATCCGCGTCGTCACCGACGCCAGCAACCAGGTGACGATCTTCACCGGCTCGGGCATGCAGCTCGCCGGCATGCAGGCCGCCAAACTGTCGTTCGACGCGCAGGGCACGGTGACGCCGGGTACGACCTGGAGTTCGAATGCGGCCACCAGCCAGCTCGGATCGGTCAAGGTCAGCTATCCCGACGGCTCGACGATGGATCTGACCAGCTCGCTGAAGTCGGGCAAGATGGCGGCCTATATCGAGCTCCGCGACAAGACGCTGGTGCAGGCGCAGACCCAGCTCGATCAGTTCGCCGCCTCGATGGCGAGCGCGCTGTCGGACAAGACCACGGCCGGCACCGCGGTGACGTCGGGTACGCAGGCCGGCTTCGCGCTCGATCTGTCGAACATGAAGTCGGGCAACACCGTCAATATCAGCTACACCGACACCACCACGGGCGCGCAGCGCACCGTCACGGTGATGCGGGTCGACGATCCGGCGGCGCTGCCGCTGCCGCAGACCGCGACGCTCGATCCCAAGGACTACGTGGTCGGGATCGATTTCTCCGGCGCGTCCGGATCGATCACCGCGCAGCTCAATGCGGCGCTGAACAGCCAGAACCTGCAATTCACCGGCACGGCGCCGAACATCACGGTGCTCAACAATGCCGGCTTCTCCACCGTCACCGCGGCGTCGGTGACCACCACCGAGACGTCACTGACCGGCGGCAGCGCCTCGCTGCCGCTGTTCACCGACGGCACCGCCGCTTACACCGGCGCGCTCAGCAGCACCGGCACGCAGATGACCGGCTTCGCGCAGCGGATCGCCGTCAATCCGGCGCTGGTCAACGACCCGTCGAAGCTGGTGGCGTATTCGGCCACGACCACGGCCGGCGACACCACGCGGCCCGACTTCATCCTCAAGCAGCTCACCACCGCCAAATATCTGTACTCGCCGTCCACCGGCGTCGGATCGGCGACCGCGCCCTACAACGGCACGCTGGAGAACTACCTGCAGCAATTCGTCTCGCAGCAGGGCTCCAACGCGCAAGCGGCGTCGCAGCTCGCGGACGGCCAGAACGTGGTGCTCAACACGCTGCAGCAGAAGTACTCGACCAACTCCGGCGTCAACATGGACGAGGAAATGGCGCACCTGCTGTCGCTGCAGAACGCGTATTCGGCGAATGCGCGGGTGATGTCCACGGTGAACCAGATGTACCAAGCGCTGATGCAGGCGATGTGAGGCAGCTATGGCGATCGATGGCGTAAGCGGGCGTACTTCCTATATCGGCACCAGCATTCTCAATCTGCGGAATCAGATCGACAACCTGACCAATCAGGTTGCGAGCGGCCGCATCTCGAATACCTATGCGGGCGACGGCACCGGCCGCAGCCTGGCGATCGGGATGCGCGCGCAGGTGGCGAACATCGCCAGCTATTCGGACACGATGACCAACATCAACACCCGGATCAGCGTCGCCAACCTGTCGCTGCAGCGGCTCAACGCGATCGGCAGCGAAGTGAAGGGCGCCGCCGCCAGCGCCGGCGCGACGCTCGACAACACCGGCCAGTCGTCGGGCCAGAAGACCGCCAGCCTCGACTTCTTCGATGCCGTCGACATGCTGAACGCGCAGTCCGGCGACCGCTATCTGTTTTCCGGCCGCGCCACCGACACCGCGCCGGTGACCGCCGCCGACCAGATCATGAACGGCAACGGCGCGGCGATCGCCGGGCTGAAGCAGGTGATCAGCGAGCGCCATGATGCCGATGTCGGCACCAACGGCATGGGGCGCACCATCGTCTCGACCGGCGCGACGGCGTCGTCGGTGCAGATCGGCGAGGACTTCGCCGCCAATCCCTATGCGATGCCGACGCCGGTCGGCGCCTCGCCGTTCGGCCTGAAGATTTCCTCGATCGCCACCACGATCGCGGGCGCGACCGTGACGCAGCCGACCGAAACGCCGCCGACCACCCCGCCGGCGGCCCCCAATCCGGTGGCGATGGGCATCGACCTCAACGGCAATCTGCCGAAGGAGGGCGACACCGTGTCGTTCACCTTCAACCTGCCGGACGGCACCCAGGAAACCATCAAGCTGACGGCGTCGTCGCAGACGCCGCTGCCGGCCAACAGCTTTGCGATCGATCCGGGGCAGCCGCTCGCGGTGCCGCCGGTGGCGGCGTCGCCCTCGGTCACGGCCACCAACCTGAAATCGGCGCTGACCGACGCGGTGCAGAAGCTGTCGGGCAGCGCGCTGTCGGCCGCGTCCGCCATCAAGGCTGGCGACGACTTCTTCAACAACACGCCGCCGCTGCGCGTGGCCGGCACCGCGCCGTTCGGCAGCGCCACCGCGCAGGTCGCCGGCACCAAGGCCAATACCGTGTTCTGGTACAATGGCGAGCCGGACTCGGCGAGCGATCCGGCGCGCGGCACCGCGGTCGGCCGGGTCGACGATTCCATCACGGTGCAATACGGCATCCGGGCCGACGAGCAGGCGCTGCGCAAGCAGTTGCAGACCGTGGCGGTGTTCGCGGCGGTGACGACATCGGCGTCCGATCCGAACGGCGCCAACAAGCTCGCCGCGCTCAACCAGCGGATCGCTGCGAACCTCGCGGTGGTGCCGGGCCAGCAGACCATCCAGAACATCCAGGCCGATCTCGCCGGCGCCCAGGCGGCCATGAAGGCGACCGGCGACCGCCAGACCCAGACCAAGGCGCTGGCGCAGACCATGCTGGATTCGATCGAGGGCGTGAACAACGACGAGGTCGCGACCAAGATCCTGGCGCTGCAAACCAGCCTGCAGGCATCCTATCAGCTGACCTCGAAGCTCTATCAGATGAGCCTCGTCAAGTTTCTTTGAGGTCGCTTTCGCGCGCTACGCGATACGCGTAGTGCGCTCCGCGTAAGCCGTTAGGACGCGGATGTTGGACGGCGGGCGGCCTGCTGGCCCTCGCGCACCAGCCAGTCGTAGAAAACGGCGGTCGGGGAGGCGTGCTGGCTCCCGTCCGGGACGTAGGCGAAGTAGCTCCTTGCCGGAAGACTGACGTTCGGAAACGGCGCGATGAGGCGGCCGGACGCCAGATCGTCTCCGATCAGCGCGGTGGGCCCCATCGCCACGCCCAAGCCATCCAGTGCGGCCTGGATGGACAGAAAGAAGTGGTCGAAGGTCAGCGTTTCGCTTGGGGTGATCCGAGGTTGCCCGGCTCGCGCCAGCCAATCATGCCATAGCCGGGGCATGGACGAGACGTTCAGCCAGGTATGCGCGGCCAGATCGGCCACGTCGTCGAGCGGCAGCCTGGCGATGAGCGCCGGACTGCAGACGGGCAGGCGGCGCTCCGACAGAAACAGCCGGGACGTGAAGCCGTGAAACACATCCGGCCCGCCGCGAATGACGACGTCATAGCTTTCCGGCAGTTCGTCGATCGGTTCGTTCGACGTGGTCAGCCGAACCTCGATGTCGGGGTGGTCATCGCGGAAGCGTTTCAGCCGCGGCAGGAGCCACCGCATACTGAACGTCGCCAATGCATTGACGCGCAGCACCGCCGCGGGTCCATCGCCGTGGGTCGCGCGATGACGCTGGACCGCCTCCGCGATGCGATCGAGCGCGGGGCCGATCTCGTCGAGCAGCGCCTTGCCGGCCGGCGTGAGCGCCACACGCCGCGTCGCGCGCCGAAACAGCACGGGGTCTCCCAGCCAATCCTCGAGCAGGCGTACGTGCTGACTGATGGCGCCTTGCGTGACGCCGAGTTCGACCGCGGCTTGCTTGAAGCTCTCCAGGCGAGCCGCCGCCTCGAACGCCCGCACGGCATTCAGCGGCGGCAAGGTTCTGCGCTGGGCCATCAATAGAAATCCTAATCCATGGGTCGATTATTACTGGTTTGTGACAGCCGCGGCAAACGTTCAAGCTGCTCCCAACGCAGTTCGGAGGCCCAGCGACTTATCATGATTCAGAATTTCTTCTGCTGCGGCCAGGCCGGCGCAACGGGATCATGCCGATGACGGAGGTGGCGGAGGCGTCCGGAGCGCGTGCATGCCACGCTGCATCGGGACCATCGAAGCGCGAAAAATCGCGCAGCCTGCTGGCCGCATGCCTCGCCCACGCGCTTCATGACGGCTACACCGATGCGCTGTACGCCTTCCTGCCGGTCTGGCAGGCGCAATTCGGCTTGTCCTACGCGATGCTCGCTGTGGTGCGGGCCTTGTATTTCGGCACCATGGGCGGGCTGCAGATCCCGGCCGACCGGGCGCTCCGCAACTGGTCACCGCGCGCGGCGCTGATCCTGTCCACCGCCGCGGCTGCGGCGGGCTTGCTGCTGATGGCGCTGCCGTTCGGCTTTGCCGGCCTCTGCGTCGGTTTGGTCGTGGCCGGCATCGGATCGAGCATCCAGCATCCGCGCGGTTCGATGCTGGTGGTCGCCAACTACGGCACCGCCTCACGGCAGCCGCTCGGCATCTACAATTTCTCCGGCGATCTCGGCAAAGCGGCCTTGCCGGCGGCAGTCGCGCTGCTGTTGCCGATCCTCGCCTGGCAATCGGTGCTGGGGTTGATGGCGGGGCTCGGGGCAGTCATCGTGGCCGCGCTGGCCATGCTGACACCGCCGGCGGCGGCGGCGAACAATGTCGTCGAGGCCGCCACGCCCGGGCGCGGCGGCGGCGGCTTTCGCATCCTCACCACGATCGGTGCGCTGGATACCGCCACCCGCATGGGATATCTGCTGTTTCTGCCCTTCCTGATCCATGGACAGGGCGGCGGCTTGCAGGCTGTCGGGGCCGCGCTCGCACTGCTGTTCATCGGTGGTGCGTTCGGCAAGGCGGCATGCGCGTGGCTCGGCGAGCGGCTCGGCGTCGTCGGCACCGTCATCATCACCGAGGCGGTGACTGCCTTGCTGATCGTGGCGACGCTGTTCACCCCGCTGCCGCTGACGTTCGTTCTGCTGCCGCTGCTCGGCATCGTGCTGAACGGCACATCGTCAGTGCTCTATGGCACTGTCCCCGAGCTCTCGAGCGGGGATACCGGACGTGCGTTCGCTGTCTTCTATACAAGCGTCATCTGTGCAGGCGGTCTCGCGCCGATCCTGTATGGCACGATCGCCGATCACAGCAGCCGCACGGTCGGCGTGCTGGCGTCATCGGCAACGGCGGCCCTGATCGTCCCGCTCGTGCTGGCCCTCCGCCCGCATCTACGCCGGTCTCACTGAGCAACCCCGGCGGGCTGACGCGGGGATCACCAGAGTGCGGAAGACGCCGCCTAGTTAAAGATCCGTCAACGATTAGATCGCCGTTGCTGTGATCCTGCGGCGGCCGTCACTCGCGTGCCGATGCGTCGCGATCCTCGCAAGCCTCACCAAATCCAGCATCTTTCGACGAAAGCGCTGCCCGCTTCGCCGGCAAATACGCGTCCGTCCTCGTTGTTTCACGAGGACTAACCACGTGGTTTTACGCGCGTTCTGGTCCGTTAAAGCCTCTGCCTCTCCTTTACGCATTTTTAGAGTCTCACCGTCATGGTTCCGCGGTCGATCAAGAAGATCGTATTTGCGCACCAGGAAGGTAGCATCACATGTCAGGTATCGTTCTCTCGAACGCCGTTCGCCAGAATCTCTCGTCGCTCCAGGCCACGGCTGATCTGCTCGCCACCACCCAAAGCCGCCTCTCGTCCGGCAAGAAGGTGAACTCGGCTCTCGACAATCCGACCAACTTCTTCACCGCTGCTTCGCTCGACGCGCGCGCCAGCGACATCAACAACCTGCTGGACGGCATCGGCAACGGCGTGCAGATCCTGCAGGCCGCCAACACCGGCATCACCTCGCTCACCAAGCTGGTGGACTCGGCCAAGTCGATCGCCAACCAGGCCCTGCAGACGACCTCGGGCTACGCCACGAAGTCGAACGTGTCGGCCACGATCTCCGGCGCCACTGCAGACGACCTCCGCGGCACGCAGAGCTTCACGAACGGTGTCGCCACCGGCAACGTGATCTTCGACGGCACCGCCGGCGGCACCACCGCTGCTTCGGGCACCGATACGCTCGGCGGCGCGATCGTCAGCATCGCGGCGTCTGCGGCTGTCACCGTTCTCGGTGCGGCTGACAACACCGCGCTCGGCAGCGTCCTCAGCGTCGGTACCGCCGCCGCCACCGCGGCCGGCTCCAACCTGATCAGCGACCTCACCAACGGTTCGACCACCACGGCGACCGGTCCGGCTGCGGGCGACTCGATCACGGTGAACGGCAAGACCATCACCTTCACCACCGCCGGCGCCGCCAGCAAGGACAGCAACGGCAACTACACGATCGGTCTCGACCAGACGCTGACCAAGCTGGCCAACACCATCGACGACATCAACGGCAACACCGGTCACTCCTCGACCGTCACCGCCGGCAAGCTGGAACTGCACTCGGGCACCAACAGCCCGCTGACGGTCGGCGACAATGCCGGCGGCGCCGTTCTGGCCAAGCTCGGCCTGACCGCGCAGACCGTCGACACCGCCGCGTCGACCGCGTCGGCCAACATCTCGGGCAGCACCCAGCTGTTCAACACCCATGGTGGCCTCACCACCACGGCGATCGCCGACGGCACCACCATCTCGGTGAACGGCAAGACCATCACGTTCAAGACCTCCGATGCTCCGCAGGGCAACAACATCCCGACGGGCACCGGCGTTCTCGGCCGTATCGGCACTGACGGCAACGGCAACTCCACGATCTACCTCGGCGACCAGACCAAGTTCACCAACGCGACGGTGGGCGATCTGTTGACCGCGGTCGATCTCGCGAACGGCGTCAAGTCGGCGTCGATCTCGAACGGCGTGGCCACCATCAGCACCAACTCCGGCCAGACTGCTTCGGCCGTCTCGGGTGGTATCACCACCATCCAGAGCTCGACCGGCGCTGACCTGAACATCACGGCCTCGACCGATCTGTTCAAGAGCCTCGGCCTCACCACCGCCACCGGCACGGGCCCGCTGACGCTGACCAAGCAGCGCACCACCAGCGGCACCACCCTCGGCACGCTGATCGCCGACGGTTCGACCCTGAACGTGAACGGCAAGACCATCACGTTCAAGAATGCCGCGGTTCCGACCGCGTCGTCGACCCACCAGGGCATCTCCGGCAACGTCGAGACCGACGGCCAGGGCAACTCGACCGTGTACCTGCAGAAGGGCACTGTCGACGACGTCCTCAAGGCCATCGACCTTGCCACCGGTGTCCGCACCGCGGCGCTGGGTGTTGCCGGCGCGACCATCGCGACCGCCAACGGCACGGCCAACTCGTCGATCACGAGCGGCTCGCTGAAGCTGTCGACCGGCCTCGCGTCGGACCTCAGCATCAACGGCACCGGCAACGCGCTGGCGGCCCTCGGCCTCACCGGCCCGAGCGGTAGCGCCACCTCGTTCACCGCGGCTCGCGGCGCGGCGGCTGGCAGCCTGAACGGCAAGACGCTGACCTTCACCTCCTTCAACGGCGGTGCGGCCACCAACGTCACCTTCGGCGACGGCACCAACGGCACCGTCAAGTCGCTCGCTCAGCTCAACGCTGCGCTGGCGTCCAACAACCTGACGGCGTCGATCGACAACGCCTCCGGCAAGCTCACGATCGCGGCGTCGAACGACTACGCTTCCCACACGCTGGGTGGCGCGGACGGCGGCGTGATCGGCGGCACTCTGTCCTCGACGCTGACCTTCTCGTTGCCGAACGCACCGGTGGTCGACGTCAACGCGCAGACGACCCGCGCCGGCCTGGTCAAGCAGTTCAACGACGTGCTCGACCAGATCAAGACCACCGCGCAGGACTCCTCGTTCAACGGCGTCAACCTGCTGAACGGCGACAACCTGAAGCTGGTGTTCAACGAAACCGGCAAGTCCACGATCTCGATCCAGGGCGTGACCTTCAACCCGACCGGCCTCGGCCTGTCGTCCCTGAGCTCGGGCGTCGACTTCATCGACAACAACGCCACCAACTCGGTGTTGACGAAGCTGAGCGCCGCCTCGACCGCCCTGCGGTCGCAGTCCTCCGCGTTCGGTTCGAACCTGTCGATCGTGCAGGCCCGTCAGGACTTCTCGAAGAGCCTGATCAACGTGCTGCAGACCGGCTCGTCGAACCTGACGCTGGCCGACACCAACGAGGAAGCGGCGAACAGCCAGGCGCTGACGACCCGCCAGTCGATCGCGGTGTCCGCGCTGTCGCTGGCCAACCAGTCGCAGCAGGGCGTGCTCCAGCTCCTGCGCTGATCCGCAGCGACTGTCGAACTAACGATCTGGAGGCGGCGGGGGAAACCCCGCCGCTTTCGTTTGTGGCGGCCGGTCTGGCCTTCCAGCCGGACTGGCGCACGGGCATTCGCTTGCCCTCTCCGGCGAAATGTGGTCGGAGTGATTCATCGGCTCATCAGCGACGGCGTCGATTCATGAACCAGACCGCCCCGGTACCAGGTAGCACCGCGTCGTCCCAGTCCGCCGCACGCCGCGCGCCGGCGGCGCACGAGGTTCTCGCCGCGATCATCGCGGCGCTGCCGGAGCTGGCGCATCACCATGCCCCGGGCGGCACCGCGTATCAGGCGCTCGAAGCCGCCGCGCGGCAGGCTGTGGTGACGCTGTTCGGGCAGGGCGGCACGGATGTCCCGTTCGGACCATTCGGGCCGATCACTTTCCCCTATCATGCGATGGGCGCGGTCGACTCGCTGGACCTGTTCGGGCTCGACGAACTGATCCTGTTCGCATTCTATTGGCAGAACCGCGGCACTTACCGAAAGACCGCCGACATCGGCGGCAATATCGGGCTGCACAGCCTGGTGATGGCGCGCTGCGGCTTTGCGGTCGAAACCTACGAGCCGGATCCCGAGCACGTCGCGCTGCTGCAGGCCAACATGCGCGCCAACGGCATCGCCTCCGTCCACGTCAACGAAGCCGCCGTGTCGGCAGAGGCCGGCGAGGCGGAGTTTCTCCGGCTGCGCGGCAACACCACCGGCAGCCACATCGCCGGCGCCAAGAGCGATCCCTATGGCGAGATCGACCGCTTCAAGGTGCGGCTCGAGGCCTTCAGCAAAATCGCGGCCGCGGTCGATTTCGCCAAGATCGACGCCGAAGGCCACGAGGCGGTGATCATCACCTCGCTGCCGGCCGCGCAGTGGGATAGCCTCGATGTCATGCTGGAGATCGGCAGCGACGCCAACGCTGCCGCGATCTTCGACTACGCGGCCGGCGCGGGCGTCCGCCTGTTCACGCAGAAGACCGGCTGGCGGCGTGCGCAGTCGCTGGCCGACCTGCCGACCTCCTACAAGCAGGGCAGCGCCTTCCTGACGCGCAAGGAAGCGATGCCCGGGCTGCCGCCGGCGTAGTCGCGACACGCCTGCTGACGCTGGGAACCCGAGCCGTTTCCGCGAGCGATCTGGCGATCCGCATCATCCTAGTAACTTGCCGAGGGTGGTTGCGCGGACGGCGTGGGGGACTTCGCTGGTCGCTGCTTCATGTCTGTGGATGTCTGTGCGTTGCCAGTTGATTGCGATTCAGTCATTAGTGACGAATCAAGCGCATCTTGGGCGCCTGGGGCACGGATGATGAAGTCGCGCAAGATGCAGGCCCGGGATCAGCAATCCCGAGAGTCCCACTCCGAAGACTCATCGGGTGATATCCACGCGGATGTCGCTCCGAGCCCGCTGGTCTCCCGCAAGCAGATGCTCGGCTATTTCGACGTGCTGCGCGACGCGCTGGCCGCGACCCAGGTGTCCGATCGCGACGGTCACAGCTTCGGCCAGGAAGTCGCGGCGTCGCTGGTGATCGCCTGGGCCCGCGAGGCGCATGCCGAAGGCCGCAAGCTGATCTTCATCGGCAACGGCGGCAGCGCCGCCATCGCCAGCCACATGGCGGTCGATTACTCCAAGAACGGCGGCCTGCGCGCTGTGTGCCTCAACGACGGCGCGATGCTCACCTGCCTCGGCAACGATCTCGGCTACGAGCAGGTGTTCGCGCGCCAGATCGATCTGTTCGCCCAGCCCGGCGACCTGCTGATCGCGATCTCGAGCTCCGGCCGTTCGCCCAACATCCTCAACGCGGTCGCGGTGGCGGAACAGCGCGGCTGCCGGATCGTGACGCTGAGCGGCTTTGCGCCGGACAATCCGCTGCGCAGCCAGGGCGACATCAATTTCTATCTCGCTTCCGACCAATACGGCTTCGTGGAGATCGGCCATCTGACGCTGTGCCACGCGATCCTCGACTTCGCCTGCGGCCAACGCGTGCCGCTGCCGGCCGCCGGCTGATCGCGCCGCGCGGCCCTACCAGCGCGTGCAGAAATGCGTGTATCTCTGGAAACATAGAGAGCAGTGATTCGTGGATCCGGCATGGCCGCGATCCCGGTGTGGCGTTTGCGTAGCGAGCCTTGCGTAGCGAACCTGCGGCGGAGCCGGTCGTCCCGGTCCGGCCGTGCCCCGAGACATCTGCTCTCACGATCTCATGTCTTGAACGTTCTTGGTGGGATGACGCGATGAAGATCCTGGTGACCGGCGCCTGCGGCTATGTCGGGACCACGCTGGTGCCGAAGCTGCTGGCGCGCGGCGACGAGGTGGTGGCGCTGGATATCATGTGGTTCGGCAACGACCTGCCGCAGCACCCCGCGCTGACGGTGGTGCGCGGCGACGTGCGCGACGCCAAATCGGTCCCGCTGGAGGGCATCGACGCCATCATCCATCTCGCCTCGGTGGCCAACGATCCGTGCGGCGATCTCAATCCCAAACTGACCTGGGAGATCAGCGCGCTCGCCACCATGCAGCTCGCCGACCGAGCGGCGCGCGAAGGCATCAAGCGCTTCATCTACGCGTCCTCCGGCAGCGTCTACGGCATCAAGGACGAGGCTGAGGTCACCGAGGATCTGACGCTGGAGCCGATCTCCGAATACAACAAGACCAAGATGGTGGCCGAGCGGGTGATGCTCAGCTACGGCGGCGACATGGCGGTGCAGATCGTACGCCCGGCGACAGTCTGCGGCCCGTCGCCGCGGATGCGGCTCGACGTTTCGGTCAACATGCTGACCATGCAGGCGCTGACCAATGGCGAGATCACCGTGTTCGGCGGCACCCAGGTTCGCCCCAACATCCACATCGACGACATCACCGACCTCTACGTGATGCTGCTCGACCGCCCCGAGCTGCGCGGCATCTACAATGCCGGCTTCGAGAACATCTCGATCCTCGACATCGCCAGGATGGTCGACGCCCAGGTGCCGACCAAGATCACCGTGACCGAATCCAACGATCCGCGCTCCTACCGGATCAACTCCGACAAGCTGCTCGCCACCGGCTTCAAGCCGAAGAAGACCGTCAACGACGCGATCCGCGAGATCATCGTCAAGTTCCAGCGCGGCGAACTGAAGAACGAGGACCGGCACTACAATCTGCGCTGGATGCAGCGGAGCGTCGGGGCGTGACCGGACCGATTCCCGCGTCGTCGCCCGATGCGAAGGCCGGCGCGGCGTTCGGAAAGGTTCTGGTGCTCGGCAGCAATTCGTTCACCGGCGCCGAGATGGTGCGCGATCTGCTCGACCACGGCATGGACGTGGTCGGCGTCAGCCGCTCGCCGGAGCCGCACGAGGCGTTCCTGCCCTATCGCTGGACCGACACCTCGCGCTTCCGTTTCCGCCAGCTCGATCTCAACCACGATCTCGACGCGCTGATGGCGCTGATCGAGGCCGAGCGGTTTGGCTGCATCATCAATTTCGCCGCGCAGAGCATGGTCGGCGAGAGCTGGGCCAATCCCGACCACTGGTTCATGACCAATGTGGTGTCGACCGTGCGATTGCACGAACGCTTGCGGCACTGCGACTTCCTCGATCGCTACGTCCACGTCACCACGCCCGAAGTGTATGGCGGCGCCACCGGCACGCTGACCGAGGATGCGCCGTTCGATCCGTCGACGCCCTACGCGGTGTCACGCGCCGCCGGCGACATGAGCCTGCGCTCCTACTTCCGCGCCTATGGCTTCCCGGTGCTGTACACGCGCGCCGCCAATGTCTACGGCCCCGGGCAGCGACTGTATCGCATCGTGCCGCGCACCATTTTGTTCATCCGGCTCGGCCGCAAACTGCAGCTGCACGGCGGCGGCACCTCGGAGCGTTCCTTCATCGCCGCCTCCGACGTCGCCGATGCGACTCGCCGGATCGCTGCACACGGCAAGCTCGGCGAGACCTATCACATCTCGACCGACCGTATCGTCACCATCCGCGAACTGGTGGAGATGATTTGCGCCCGGATGGGCGTCGCCTTCGGCGATCACGTCGAGATCGTCGGCGACCGGCTCGGCAAGGACGCGGCCTACAAGCTCGACAGCGGCAAGCTCCGCCGCGAGCTCGGCTGGCGCGATCAGGTCACGCTGGAGCAGGGCATCGACCAGACCATCGCCTGGGTCGACCGCTGGTTCGACGTGCTCAAGACGCAACCCTTCGACTATCAGCACAAGCCGTGAGGCCGGGAATGGGCCAGGAAATCGATCTGCTCGTCAACTATCCGCGCACCAAGCGCAATGTCGACGAGCGCGGCCAGACCAAATCCGAAGAGGACCGCGCCGTCGCGCGCAAGTTCGGCAAGGAGTTCTTCGATGGCGACCGCCGCCACGGCTATGGCGGGTTTGGCTACATACCGCGGTTCTGGCAGCCGGTGATCCCGACCTTTCAGTCGCATTTCGGCCTTACCGCGTCGTCGTCGGTGCTCGACGTCGGCTGCGCCAAGGGCTTCATGCTGCACGACATGGCCGAGCTGATCCCCGGCATCACCGTCAAGGGCGTCGATATTTCCGACTATGCGATCGACCACGCCATCGACGATATGAAGCCGCATGTCAGCGTCGCCAGCGCCACCAGGCTGCCGTTCGCCGACAAATCGTTCGACGTGGTGATCTCGATCAACACCGTGCACAATTTGGTCCGCGACGACTGCGCCACCGCGCTGCGCGAGATCGAGCGGGTGGCGCGCAAGGGCGCGTTCATCACCGTGGATGCGTATCGGGACGAAGAGGAGAAGCGCCGGATGATGGCGTGGAATCTCACCGCGCAGACCATCATGCATGTCGACGAGTGGACCGCGTTCTTCGCCGAGATCGGGTACACCGGCGATTACTACTGGTTCATCCCATGACCTGGTTCGCTTCATGAGCGCCGAGACGTCGCGCCGCCTGCTGTTCGACATGCTGCGTATCCGCAGCGTGGAGGAAACCATCGCGGCGCGCTACGGCGAGCAAAAAATGCGCTGCCCGACGCATTTGTCGGTCGGGCAGGAGGCGGTCGCCGCCGCGGCCGGCGCGGTGCTGAAGCCGACCGATCTCGCCGTCAGCGGCCATCGCGCGCACGCGCACTATCTGGCCAAGGGCGGATCGCTGAAGGCGATGATCGCCGAGATCTACGGCAAGGTCACCGGCTGCGCCCGCGGCAAAGGCGGCTCGATGCACCTGATCGACGAGAGCGTCGGCTTCATGGGTTCGACCGCGATCGTCGGCGGCACCGTGCCGGTCGGCGTCGGGCTGTCCTATCCGATGAAGCTGAACAACACCGGGCAGATCGCCTGCGTGTTCCTCGGCGACGCGGTGCCGGAGACCGGCGTGTTTTTCGAGTCGGTGAACTTCGCCGTCGTGAAGCAGCTGCCGGTGTTGTTCCTGTGCGAGAACAACGGCTACTCGGTGTATTCGCCGCTGAGCGTCCGGCAGCCGCCGGGCCGCAAGCTGTACGAGCTGGTCGCCGGCTTCGGCCTGACGACGCATCACGGCGACGGCAACGATGCGCGCGCGGTGCATGCCGCGCTGAGCGACGGCGTCGCGGCGATCCGGCGCGGCGAGGGGCCGCGGTTCTACGAGTTCGAGACCTATCGCTGGCGCGAGCATTGCGGGCCGAACTACGACAACGACATCGGCTACCGCAGCATCGCCGAATACGAGGCGTGGAAGCTGCGCGATCCGGTGCCGGCGCTGCAGCGCGCGCTGATCGCCGAGGGCGTGATCAGCGAGGCCGATGTCGCGACGATGCAGGCGACGATCGATGCCGAGATCGACGAGGCGTTTGCCTTCGCCGAAGCCTCGCCGTTCCCGCCGGCCGAAGACGCCTTCGCCGACGTCTATGCGGCGGACGCGCTCGTGTCGGCGGCGGGCTGAGGAGGGCGCGATGAGCACAACATTCGCCGCCGCCATTCGGGATGGGCTTGCCACCGCGCTGACGGCCGATCCCGGCGTGATCTGCTTCGGCCTCGGCACCGACGATCCCAAGGGCGTGTTCGGCACCACGCTCGATCTGCACAAGCAGTTTGGCCCCGATCGCGTATTCGACATGCCGACCTCGGAAGCAGCGATGACCGGCTTTGCGATCGGCGCCGCGCTGAACGGGATGCGGCCGGTGCTGACGCATCAGCGGCTCGACTTCGCGCTGCTGTCGCTCGATCAGCTCGTCAACAACGCCGCGAAGTGGCGCTTCATGTTCGGCGGCAAGCGCGGCGTGCCGATCACCATCCGGATGATCATCGGCCGCGGCTGGGGCCAGGGCCCGACGCATTCGCAGAGCCTGCAATCCTGGTTCGCGCATATCCCTGGGCTGAAGGTCGTGATGCCGACCACGGCCACGGATGCCAAGACGTTGCTGCTCGGTTCGATCTTCGACGACGATCCGGTGATCTTCCTCGAGCATCGCTGGCTGCACAACATGCAGGGCGACGTGCCGGCCGGCGACGTGCGCGAGCCGATCGGCACCGCACGCGTCGTGCGCAGCGGCGACGCGCTGACGATCGTGGCGATGAGCTACATGACGGTCGAGGCGCTGCACGCGGTCGATCATCTTGCGGCGCAGGGAATCGCGTGCGACCTGATCGACCTGCGCAGCATCCGGCCGCTCGACTGGCCGGCGGTGATCGCTTCGGTGCAGAAGACCGGCCGGCTGCTGGCGCTCGACAGCGGGCATCTCACCGGCGGCGTCGCCGGCGAGATCGTGGCGCGGATCGCGACCGATCACTTCGCCAGCCTGAAAGCCGCACCGCAGCGGCTCGCCGCGCCGGGTGTGCCGGAGGCAACCAGCCCGGCGCTGACCAAGAATTATCACGTTCGCGCCGAACATATCGTGGATACCGTCGGCCGCATGCTCGGCCGCGACGTCGAGACGGCGTCGCTGATCGCCCAACGCCAATTCCCGCACGACGTGCCGGGGACGTGGTTCTCCGGGCCGTTCTGAGGATGCGATGATGGCACAGTCTCACCCCGTCATTGCGAGCGAAGCGAAGCAATCCAGCGCCGAGCACGGGGCTGTGGATTGCTTCGTCGCTGCGCTCCTCGCAATGAGGGGGAGAGATCGGAGTACAAGTCCACGGAGCTTGCGATGTCCGTGACCTTTCGCGCCGCCGTGCTCCGCGAGCTCAATCAGCCGCTCAGCATCGAAACCGTCGAAGCCCCCGCCCTGGCGGCCGGGCAGGTGCTGGTGAAGCTTGCTTACTCCGGCGTCTGCCACAGCCAGGTGATGGAAGCGCGCGGCGGGCGCGGGGTCGATCGCTATCTGCCGCATATGCTCGGCCATGAAGGCTCGGGCGTCGTCGTCGAGATCGGCGAGGGGGTGACCAAGGTGCGGCCGGGCGACCGCGTCATTCTCGGCTGGATCAAGGGGCCGGGCGCCGACGCCCAGGGCATCCGCTACAAGGCCGGCAACGGCTTCATCAACGCCGGCGCAGTGACGACCTTCAACGAATACGCGGTGGTGGCGGAAAATCGCGTGACGCCGCTGCCGCCCGGCGTGCCGATGGATGTCGCGGTGCTGTTCGGCTGCGCGCTGCCGGTCGGCGCCGGCATCGTCATCAACATCGCCAAGCCGCCGCCGGGCTCGACGCTCGCGGTGTTCGGCCTCGGCGGCATCGGCCTGTCGGCGCTGATGGCCTGCAAGCTGTTCAGTTGCAAGCAACTAATCGCCGTCGATGTCGAGCCGGCCAAGTTGGAGATGGCGCGCGAGCTCGGCGCCACCGCGGTGATCGACGCCTCGCGGCACGATCCGGCCGAACAGATCCGCGCGCTGACCGGCGGCCTCGGCGTCGATTTCGCGATCGAGTCCGCAGGGCTCACCCGCGTGATCGAGCAGGCGTTCGACGCGACGCGGCGGTTCGGCGGCCTCTGCGTGTTCGCGTCGCATCCGAAAAGCGGCGAGAAGATTGCGCTCGATCCGTTCGAGCTGATCTGCGGCAAGCGCATCCTCGGCACCTGGGGCGGCGACAGCCGGCCCGGCCACGACATCGAACTGCTCGCGGGCCTGTATCGTGACGGCAAGCTGCCGCTGGCCTCGATGTTCACGCGCCGCTACGCGCTCGCCGACATCAACACCGCTCTCGACGATCTCGAACACCGCCGCAGCGTGCGGCCGCTGATCGAAATCGATCCGACGTTAGAGTGACGGCGATGCTGCACCCCGAGACCGAAACGACGCTGCAACGCATCCGGGCCGAAGCCGGGCCGGACCGCGCCATCGTGTTCGTCTCCGGCAATTTCAACATCGTGCATCCTGGTCATCTGCGCCTGCTCAAGTTCGCCGCCGAATGCGGGGACTTCCTCGTCGTCGGCGTCGCGGCCGATCCAGGCTACGACTGGATGCTGCCGAAGGATCTGCGGCTCGAAGGCGTCAACGCCATCGGCTTCGTCAATCACGCCTTCCTGCTGCATGATAAGCTTGAAGACTTCATCGCCGCGCTGAAGCCCGCCGTGGTGGTCAAGGGCAAGGAGCACGAGAACGCCGACAATCCGGAAAAGCCGGTGCTGGATGGCTACGGCGGCAAGCTGCTGTTCTCGTCGGGCGAAGTGGCGTTCTCGTCGCTGGACCTGATCCGCCGCGAATTCCGCGAGTTCAATCCGTCGTCGATCTTCAAGCCGCTGGACTATCCACGTCGCCATCGCTTCGGCTTCGCCGATCTCAAGGCCATCCTCGGGCAGTTTCCGTCGCTGCGCGTGCTGGTGCTCGGCGATCTGATCATGGACGAGTACATCGCCTGCGATCCGCTCGGCATGTCGCAGGAAGATCCGACTATTGTGGTCACGCCGGTGCTGCGCGAATTGTTCGTCGGCGGCGCCGGCATCGTCGCGGGTCACGCCGCCGGGATGGGTTGCAAGGTGAGTTTGCTCACCGTCGGTGGCAAGGACGCCATGGCGGATCTGGCGCGCGAGCGGCTCGCCTCCTATCAGGTCGATGCCACCATCCTCACCGACGAGAGTCGGCCGACCACCAACAAGCAGCGCTTCCGTGCCGGCAACAAAACGCTGCTGCGCGTCAGCCATCTCAAGCAGCACGACATCGACGCCGATTTGCAGGAAACCATGCTGGCGGCGGTGCGCGACAAGCTGGCTTCGACCGATCTCGTGGTGTTCTCGGACTTCAACTATGGCTGCCTGCCGACCAAGCTGGTCGAGTCGATCAGCGCACTGTGTCGCGAACGATCGATTCCGATGGTGGCCGACAGCCAGTCGTCGTCGCAGGTCGGCGACATCTCGCGCTTCAGGAACATGCTGCTGATCAAGCCGACCGAGCGCGAGGCGCGGCTGGCGCTGCGAGATTTCGACTCCGGTCTCGTCGTGCTGGTCGAGGCGCTGCGGCAGAAAGCGAAGGCCAAGAACGTCATCCTGACGCTGGCGGCCGAAGGTCTGCTGGTGCACGCCGCCGCCGGGCGCGGCTCGGTGCTGACCGATCGCTTGCCGGCGTTCAACACCGCGCCGAAGGATGCAGCCGGCGCCGGCGACTCGTTCTTCGTCTGCGCGGCGCTGGCGCTCGCGGTCGGCAGCGACATCTGGCGCAGCGCCTATCTCGCCTCGATCGCCGCCGCCTGTCAGGTCGGCCGCATCGGCAACATCCCGGTCACCACCGCCGATATCATCAAGGAACTCGACGCGTGAGCGCGCCAGCCAAGGCCCTGCTGGTGGCGGCGGGACTCGGTACGCGGCTGGCGCCGCTGACCGACGTGCTGCCGAAATGCCTGATGCCGATCGCCGGCCGCCCGCTGCTCGGGCTGTGGCTGGAGATGCTGAGCGACGCCGGCTTCACCGAGATCGTCGTCAATCTGCATCACCACGCCGAGCTGGTCAGCGACTACATCCGCCGCAGCCCGTGGGCCGACCGCGTGATCCTGGCGCCGGAAGAAAAATTACTTGGCACCGCCGGCACGTTGCTGCGGCAGCGTGAGCGTTTCGCCGAAGGCCCGACGCTGTTCGCCCATGCCGACAATCTCAGCCAGTTCGATCCGCGCGCCTTCCTGGCCGCACACGCAGCGCGGCCGCAGGGTTGCGCGATGACGATGATGAGTTTCGTTACCGACCATCCGCAAAGCTGCGGCATCCTTTCACTCGATGCGGAAGGCCGCGTGCTGGAGATGGACGAAAAGCCGCCCCATCCGAAGGGCAACCTCGCCAACGCGGCGGTGTATGTGGTCGAACCGGAAGTGATCGACTTCATCGCCGGCCTCGGCAAGGAGGTCGTCGATTTCTCCACCGAGGTGCTACCGGCCTTCATGGGCCGGATCGGCTCGTTCCACAACGGCAGCTATCACCGCGACATCGGCAATCCAGCGAGCTTGGCGCTGGCACAGCTCGACTATCCGCTGGCGTTGTTGCAGTTCGGAACCTCCCCCCGTCATTGCGAGGAGGCGCAGCCGACGAAGCAATCCAGTGCGGTGCGCGGGACTCTGGATTGCTTCGCTTCGCTCGCAATGACGGAGAGTGACGATCCCTGGTTCGGGCTGATGAGCGATAACAACGGCGCCTTGGCTCGGGACTTTGTGCAGGCCGCGGCGAAGACCTACAGCAACATCGGAGCCCGCTAGATGCCCGGCAGCGTGATCATCGCGGCGATCTCCAGCGACATCGGCGTCCGGCTGGCTCAGCTGTATCGCGCGCAGGGCCATGAGGTGATCGGCACGTATCGGTCGAGCGACAACCTCGCCGAGCTGACGGCCGATGCCGGCATTCATCTGGTGCATTGCGACCTCGCTGACGCCGCCAGCGTGCGCGGCGCGGCGGCGGAGATCGCGGCGCTCGGCAAGCCATGGGCGCGGCTGATCAGTGCTGCCGGGCAGTTGGCGCCGATCGGCGGCTTCTTCGGTCGAGATTTCGACGACTGGGCGGCGTCGCTGTCGCTGAATTCAGTCGCGCAGATGCGGCTGCTGCATGCGCTGTATCCGCATCGCGATCAATCGTCGCCCGCGAAGGTCGCGTTCCTGGTCGGCGGCGGCATCAACGGCCCGTTCCGCAACTACTCGGCCTATTGCCTCGGCAAGGTGATGCTGGTGAAGCTGTGCGAGCTGCTCGACGACGAGTATCCCGACGTCCACGCCATCGCGGTCGGCACCGGCTGGGTCAATACCAAGATCCATCGGCAGACCGTCGAGGCCGGCGACGACGCCGGAATCAATCTGCGCCGGACGATGGAATTTCTCGACAGCGGCCAGCAGGGCACGACGATCGAGGACATCTTTGGCTGCATCGAATGGGCATTCAAGGCCGGCCGCGCCGCCACCAGCGGCCGCAATTTCTCGGTGGTGCACGACGGCTGGCGGGGTGGCGGCGAGGCGCTGGTCGCGCGGCTGACGGCCGATCCCAACATCTACAAGCTACGCCGGCACGGCAATTGAGCGAAGCCGTTTGCGCCAGGAGGTTCGCGTGAAGCTCTCCGACTACGTCATCGATTTCCTCGCGCGGCGCGGCGTCACGCATGTGTTCGGCATCTCCGGCGGCGCCGCGGTGCATCTGTTCGATTCCGCCGCGAAGCATCCGGACGTCACGCCGATCTTCCCGCAGCACGAGCAGGCCGCGGCGATCGCGGCCGACGGCTATGCGCGCGCCACCGGCAAGCTCGGCGTCGCCATCACCACGAGCGGTCCCGGCGCCACCAATCTGCTGACCGGCGTGTGCTGCGCGTACTACGACTCAGTGCCGACGCTGATGATCACCGGGCAGGTGGCGACGCATCGGCTCAAGGGCCAGAACGACGTCCGCCAGCTCGGCTTCCAGGAAACCGACGTGCCGTCGATCTTCGCCACCGTGACGAAGTATGCGGTGCAGATCAGCGATCCGGCGACGATCCGCTATCATCTGGAGAAGGCGTACTACCTCGCCTTCGAAGGCCGGCCGGGGGCGGTGCTGATCGATCTGCCGGACGATCTACAGCGCGCCGAGATCGACCCCGACGCGCTGGCGTCGTTCGTGCCAGAGGCGCAGATCGCCACCAGCGACCTCGACGCCGAAATCGCCACGCTGCTGCCGGTGATCGCGCAGGCGAAACGGCCCGTCGTCGTGCTCGGCGGCGGGCTGTCGACGCCGCGGATCGGCGCGGCGCTCGATCAGCTGGTCGATCGGCTCGGCATGCCGGTGCTCACCACCTGGGCGGCGACCGATCTGATCGCGCACGACCATCCGCTGCGCGTCGGGCCGTTCGGCGTGTACGGGCCGCGGCTCGGCAATTTCGCGATCCAGAATGCGGACCTCGTTCTGTGCCTCGGCAGCCGGCTGTCGCAGAACGTCACCGGCGGCATCCTGCCGTCGTTCGCGCGCGAGGCGACGATCGTGATGGTCGATGCCAGTCGCGGCGAGATGGACAAGTTCGACAGCCGCGGCATCCGCATCGCCACGCGGATCGAAGCGCGGCTCGACGCCTTCGTGCCGAAGCTGCTGGGTGCGCTCGAGGCCGCGCCGCCGCGTGCCGATTGGCTGGCGAAGATCGCGCATTGGCGCGGCGCACTGCCCGATGATCGCCCGGGCCCGGCCGGCGCCAATGCCGGGCACGTCGATGCTTATGACTTCGTCGACAAGCTCAGCGATGCCGCGCCGAGCGACGAACTGATCTATGTCGACACCGGCGGCAATCTGACCTGGACCTGCAACGGCTTCCGCATCAAGCGCGGCCAGCGGCTGATCTCGGACTGGAACAACACCGCGATGGGCTACGCGCTGCCGGCCGCGATTGGCGCCGCCGTGCAGGCCAAAGGCGGCGTGACGTGTATCATCGGCGACGGCGGGCTGATGCTGACGCTCGGCGAGCTGGCGCTGCTGGCGCGGCACCGGCTGCCGCTGCGGCTGTTCCTGTTCAACAATCACGGCCACGGCATCCAGAAGCAGACGCTGGAGACCTGGCTCGACGCCAACTACGTCGGCGTCGATGCGCCGAGCGGGCTGTCCTTCGTCGATTTCGCCAAGGTCGCCGAGGCGATGGACCTGCCGGTCGTCACCATCAGCCGCAGCGGCGACATCGCGGCGCAGCTCGCCGATGTCTATGCGCGCAAGGGGCCGGTGTTCTGCAATGTCGAGATCAACCCGGCGCAGAAGTTGTACCCGGTGTTGAAGTTCGGCGCGCCGCTGGAGAGCCAGCTGCCGTCGATCGATGATGAACTGATCGCGCGCGAGATGATCGTCGCGCCTTACAAGGCGGCGCCGCCGAGTCAGAGCGGCGGGGCGGGGGTGTGAGGCGGGGGCTGCCGATCGGACACCTTCTCCAACCTTGCGGCGCTTACCACACGCACTGAGTCCTCATCCTGAGGAGCTCGGCGAAGCCGGGCGTCTCGAAGGATGGCCGACGCATTCCCTGTGGCCCATGGTTCGAGACGGCGCTACGCGCCTCCTCACCATGAGGTTGTGCTTGCTGTGATGTGTTACCAACCAACCTGATTCTTGACGCTGAGACCAATGGGCGTCAAAGACGTGGATGGCCGGGACGAGCCCGGCCATGACGACATGAAAACGATTGTTCGTCGCGTCAGTTAGGAGTGTGCCGTGGCTGGCGCGCTGCTCAGGGGCTGGCGCGCTGCTCACCGCGTCCCGGGTAGCACCGCCTTCGCGTCCGCCGGCGTGGCGCACCAGCGGTGCCACATGGTGCGGTAGGCGTCTTCGACGGCGCGGGTGTAGGCGACGGGGCCGCAGCGCTCGACGATGAAGGCAGGCAGGCCGCGGCGGATCGCGCGCAGCTTGTCGTGGTCGGGCGCGAGCGCGATGGCGACGTAGCGGTCTTCATCGGTGGCGATGAATTCCGGCAGGCCGGCGGCCGACAGGATCGCCGAGCCGACGCGGCTCGCCACGGTGTTGCCGAGCTTGCTCACCACCGGCACGCCCATATGCAGCGCTTCCCAGGTCGAGACGCCGCCGGCCTGCGGGAACGGGTCGAGGCCGAGATCGATCTCGCGCAGCGTCCGCAGATGATCCTGCCGCGAGGTCGAGCCGAGCAGGGTGATGCGGTCCGCGGCGATGCCCTGCGCGGCGAATTTCTCCAGCAGCGTCTGGCGCACCGCCGGGTCGTCGATCTGGTGATCCTTCAGGATCAACCGCGATGTCGGATTGCCGGTCATGATCCGGGCCCACACCGCGATCGCGGCGTCGGACAGTTTGCTGATGCGGTTGAGCGAGCCGTAGGTGAGATAGCCGTTGCGGTCCAGTGGCAGCTCGGGCGAATGCAGCCCGGCCGGCGGCGGCTCGATGATCACGATCGACGGCAGATCGTAGATCGCCTCGGCGTAGAACGGCCGCACCTCTTTGGGCACCGCGACCGGATCGGCGAACAGATAGTCGATCACCGGCAGGCCGGTGCCGGTGGCGTGGCCCCAGGCGGTGACCTGCACCGGCGCCGGCTTGCGGGCGAACACGCGCAGGCGATTGCCGGCGGAATGACCGGAGAGATCGATCAGGATGTCGACCTTGTCGGCCCGGATGGTGTCGGCGAGCCGCGCATCGGTCCATTGCGAGCTGTCGCGCCATTTGTCGGCGATGGTCTCGAACGCCTTGGTCGCCATGTCGGGCACCACCACGCCCGAGTAGCAGATCACTTCGACCTTGCTGCGGTCGTGATGCTCGAGGATCGGCCGGAACGAGAACGCCGCGGAGTGCTGGCGGAAGTCCGCCGAGACGTAGCCGACCACGAGGCGGCGCTCCGGATCGCGATCGTTGGCGAACGGCGCGGCGTGGGCCTTGTAGAGCCGCGCGCCGACATGCTGCCACCAGCTCGCGCGCGCCGCCTGCTGCGACTGGAAGTCGGCATCGGAGCAGAAGTCCATCGAGAAGATCCGGCTCGAGATTGCCGGTTCGTAGTTGGGCTGCAGCGCCAGCGCGCGGCCATGCAGCGCGGTCGCGGTGTCGGCGTCGCCGAGCGTCGCCATGCAGTTGCCGAGCACGGTCAGCGCCGGCACTGAACTCGGCTCGATCTTCAGCAGCGCCGTGCAGGTCGCCAGCGCGGCCTCGACGTTGCGCATCTGCAGCAGCAGGTCGGCGCGGGCGATGCCGGCTTCCATCGGCCGCTTGCCGATCTTGAGCGCGCGGTCGTAGCTCGCCAGCGCCTCGTCGAAGCGCTTCAGTTCTTTCAGCGTGGTGGCGCGGTTGATGCAGGCGACGTCGTGCTGCGGATCGAGCCCGATCGCCTTTTCGTAGCTCACCAGCGCTTCGTCGTAGCGGCCGAGCTTGTGCAGCGCGTTGCCGCGGTCGTTCCAGGTGTCGGCATGGGTCGGCAGCAGTTCGAGCGCCTTGTCGAGGCTGACCAGGGCATCGTCGAAACGGCCCAGCGTGATCAGCACGTTGCCCCGGTTGGCGTGGCCGAAGGCGAGCGTGGGATCGAGCGCGATCGCCTTGTCGCAGGCGATCAGCGACTCGTCGTAGCGCCTGGCGGCGTTGAGCACGCTGCCGAGATCGGAGTGCGCCTGCGCGGATTTCGGATCTTCGATCAGCGCCCGCTTGATCGAGCGGATGCCGGCGTCGTAGTGGCCGCTCTGATATTCGGCGAGGCCGAGGAAGTGCAGCGCCTGGAAATTGCTCGGGCTCTTCTTCAGCACCTTCTTGTAGAGCGATTTCGCCTCGTCGTACTGGCCGCCCTGATGCAGCACCCGGGCGCGCATCAGCATCAGCACCGGCTCGTAGGATTTGTCGTGGGACGAAGAGGTGGCAGAGGCCTTGGTGGGCGGCATGGGGTGTCCGAATCGGCCTGAGGAATCATGCTCTTCGGGCGATCCTACGCACCTCCGAGTCGCTCGTGTAGATCGCGCTGATACTCGGGTCGCGGCGTAAATTATCGATTAACCATGTCGCCGGCCGGACGGAGTCTCACCAGTCCCTTAACGGTGGCCGGAAAGCTGCGGCGACGAGCCCGAATCAGGCCCGTCCAGGGACCGCTTGCCGGTGCCCAGGTCCCGCGCCGCCGCTTCCTGGCATTGAAAAGACACGGATTTTTCCGCCGGGCGGGTCCTTAATCGGCTGTTAACCATATCTTAAAGACCCCTCGGCATAGTCCCCATGCTCAGGAAGAAGGTAGGCCGAGAATCGGCCGTGCTGATCCGGACCGTGCGCGAGTGCGGCCGAGGTCCCTCTCCAGAACAGGCGTCTAAACACAACCGGCAAGCGTCGCGGCACTGCCCCGACGCGAGCAGCAGCGTACGACCGAAGTCGTCGCCCAGCGCGGATCAGGAAGGTTTGCACCATGTCTGATGTGGTTCTCTCGGCAGCGGTTCGCCAGAATCTGCTTTCGCTGCAATCGACCGCTGAATTGCTGTCGACCACCCAGAATCGGCTGGCGAGCGGCAAGAAGGTCAACACCGCGCTCGACAATCCGACGAACTTCTTCACCGCGGCAGGGCTCGACAGCCGCGCCAGCGACATCAACAACCTGCTCGACGGCATCAGCAACGGCGTGCAGATCCTGCAGGCGGCCAACACCGGCATCACCTCGCTGAACAAGCTGATCGACACCGCCAAGTCGATCGCCAACCAGGCGCTGCAGTCCAACGTCGGCTACTCCACCAAGTCCAACGTCTCGGCGACCATCGCGGGCGCCACCCCGGACGATCTGCGCGGCACCCAGACCTTCGCCAGCGCGACCGCCACCAGCGCCGTGGTCAACGATGGCAGCGCCGGCGGCACCAACGGCGTGTCGCTGACCGACACGCTCGGTGGCGGCGTCGGCAGCATCAGCGGCACCGCGATCACCAAGGCGACCGCGGCGGACGCCACCGCGACCGGCGCCGTGCTCTACACCGGCACCGCGACCGCGACGGCGACCAGCGCCGACTTGATCAGCTCGCTGACCAACGGTTCGACCGTGACGCCGACCGGCCCGCAGGCCGGCGACTCCATCACCGTCAACGGCAAGACCGTCACCTTCACCACCACGGGCTCGGCCAGCGCCGACAGCAACGGCAACTACACGATCGGCATCAACCAGCCGATCAGCGCGCTGCTGGCCACCGTCGACACCATCAACGGCAACACCAGCAATCCGTCGGTGGTCGATGCCAACGGCCACATCCAGCTGCACACCGGCACCAACCGGGCGCTGTCGGTCAGCGACTCGACGGGCGGCCTGGTGCTGGCGAAGCTCGGCTTCGGCGCCACCGTCAACGTCGCGCTCGGCACCGGCGCGGCGACCGCGATCACCGCCACCACCAAGCTGTTCAACTCGGTCGGCGGCCTCGGGCCGGCGATTGCCGACGGCACCACGCTGACGGTCAACGGCAAGTCGGTGGTGTTCAAGTCGAGCGATCCGCCGAGCGCCGCGGGCCTGCTCGCCGGCTCCGGCGTGCTCGGCAACATCGTCACCGATACGTCGGGCAATTCGACGATCTATATGGGGACGAGCAACACCTTCACCTCGGCCACGGTCGGTGACGTGCTCACCGCGATCGATCTGGCCAGCGGCGTGAAGACGGCGACGATCTCGGGCGGCGTCGCGACGTTCTCGGCCAACGGCACGCCGTCGCAGCTCAACTCCGGTGCGGTGACGCTGCAGACATCGACCGGCGCCGATCTCAGCATCACCGGTCCGGCCGATTTCCTCAACTCGCTACGCCTGACCGGCTCGACCGGTCCCGGCCCGGCGACGATCACCGCGACCCGCACCACCAGCTCGTCCACGATCGGCACGCTGATCGAGGATGGTTCGACGCTGAACGTCAACGGCAAGACCATCACCTTCAAGAATGCGCCGACGCCGACGCCGTCCCTGACGCATCCGGGTGTCACCGGCCACGTCGAAACCGACGGCCTCGGCAATTCGACCGTGTATCTGCAGGGCGGCACCATGGCCGACGTGCTGACCGCGATCGACCTCGCCACCGGCGTGCAGACCGCGAAGCTCGCCCAGGGCGGCGCGACGCTGACCACGCAGACCGGCTCGGCGAACTCCTCGCTGTCGAGCGGCTCGCTGAAGATCTCGACCGGCAGCGCCTCCGACCTGACGATCAGCGGCACCGGCAACGCGATGCTGGCGCTCGGCCTCGCCGGCAACACCGGCACCTCGACCGAGTTCAAGGCCTCGCGCGCCTCGGGCAGCGGCGGCGTCGCCGGCAAGAGCCTGACCTTCACCTCGTTCAAGGGCGGCTCGCCGGTCAGCATCACCTTCGGCGACGGCACCGGTGGCACCGTCAAGTCGCTGGCGCAGCTCAACGCCAAGCTCGCCACCAACAACATGATCGCGCAGATCGACGCCAACGGCCTGCTGACGATTTCGTCCAACAACGACTACGCGTCGTCGACGCTCGGCTCGGTCGCGGACGGCGGCACGCTCGGCGGCACCATCACGGCGACGCTGACGTTCAGCACGCCGAACCCGCCGGTCGCCGACGTCACCTCGCAGATGGCGCGCGCCAAGCTGGTCGAGCAGTACAACAACGTCATTCAGCAGATCACCACCACGTCGCAGGACGCCTCGTTCAACGGCGTCAACCTGCTGAACGGCGACACGCTGAAGCTGGTGTTCAACGAGACCGGCAAGTCGACGCTGAACATCGTCGGCACCGCGCTCAGCCCCGCTGCGCTCGGCCTGCCGACGCTGGTGTCCGGCGTCGACTTCATCGACAACGCCGCCACCAACAAGACGCTGGCGGCGCTCAACACCGCGTCCACCACGCTGCGCTCGCAGGCGTCGTCCTACGGCTCGAACCTCTCGATCGTGCAGATCCGTCAGGACTTCGCCAAGAACCTGATCAACGTGCTGCAGACCGGCTCGTCGAACCTGACGCTGGCCGACACCAACGAAGAAGCCGCCAACAGCCAGGCGCTGTCGACCCGTCAGTCGATCGCGGTCTCGGCGCTGTCGCTGGCCAACCAGTCGCAGCAGAGCGTGCTGCAATTGCTCAGGTAATCGTCGCGGTGAACGGCGAGGGCGTGCGCGCCCTCGCGTAATCTCCGCGATTCGTCGGCCCGCAACGCTGCACTCGACTTATCGCCCGAAACACGACATTGGATCGCGACGCAAAGCCGGCGCATAACCGGCGCACGGTCGGGCGGGACGATTCGTCCTTGGTCGCATTCAACGCAATCAAAGGAAAACACGATGCCATTGCGAGTCGAATTGAAGCCGTTCGAGCGGATCGTGATCGGGCAGAGCGTGATCACCAATTCCGACTCACGCACCACGTTTCTGATCGACGGCGACGCGCCGATCCTGCGCGAGAAGGACATCCTCACCGCGGAGACCGCCAACACGCCGGTGAAGCGCGTCTATCTCTGCGTGCAGATGATGTATCTGCAGAACGACATTCCGGCGTATCAGGATCTCTATCTCGGCTTCATCAAGGAATTGCTCGAAGCCGTGCCGAGTTTTCGAGACACGATCGAGGCGACGAGTAATCTAATTTTAAGCGGCCAGCTTTATAAGGCTTTGAGGGAGTTGCGGCCTCTCATCAAGCGTGAAGAAGAATTGCTGCAGAGGTAGTCATGTCGAGTGCTGCTCAAGCGTACGCCCGCACCGCGCAACGAACGGCTTCCCCGCGTGAGATCGAAGCCCAGGCGTTGCTCAAGGCCGCACGGCAGCTTCAGGACGTCGTCACCAACTGGAACGAGCGCGGCGCCATCGGCCTCAACGAGGCGCTGATGTTCAACCGCAAGCTCTGGTCGATCTTCGTCAGCGACGCGCTGCGCGACGACAATCCGCAATCGCTGGAGATCCGGCAGAACATCGCCAATATCGGCGTGTTCGTGCTCAGCCAATCGGCCGCGCTGCAGATGTCGCCGCAGCTCGAGCCGCTCAACGCCCTGATCGAGATCAACCGCAACATCGCCGCCGGCCTCAGCGGCCGTCCCTGATCCGCGCGGACTTTTTCTTTTCCCATCTGCAGATATCGGTCCGCCGTCAGCCGCGGACATGCGTCCACGCCCGCGCTCGCACAGGCGAGCCGGGACAGCACAGCGATCGGCGGCGTGCGTTCAGGCGATGCGGTTGGTCGGGATCGGACCGGTGCGCTGCTGAAGCTTCGACTGATCCTGCTCGCGGAAGTAAGCGCGCGCCTTGAGCTGCCAGGATTCCGGGTACTGATTGAGCACCTCGGACGTCGACTCGTCGACCGACACGAACACCATCGCGGCCGCGGCCTGATCGAAGATCACCTGGCGCGAGATGGTGTCGGCGCCGACCTTGGCGGCGTTGCTGGCGATCGCATTGCTGCTGGCGCCATTCGCCGTCGCGGACACGCTTTGCGGCGCAGGCAACTGCGTCGCCACCGCGGATTGGACCGCCTCAGGCTCCGGCCTGATGACGGTTGGGATCACCAGCTGCCCGACGGGCTTCACGGTGAAGTCGAAACTCATGGCAGCCTCCTGGCTCCATCAAGGTAAATCCACCCCTCCGGTCCAGCATGCTGCACATAACGCTTGAATCTAGTCCTGCAATCTGAGCGTGCATTTGATTCAAATTGCTGACATTGCGAGGCAACGGCGCCCGTTTGGGCGTCCGGCTCGCTGCCTCAGGTTTGCCACATGATTTCGCGGCCGCTCGGCCCCGCTACGGGCGCAGCCGCATACCGTGGCGGAGGCGCGTGGCTACAGCGATCGGCTGACCGCGATCGGCGTCAGATTGCGCGGTCCCGGCGCGGCGCGCTTGCCGGCGGCCGTATAGGTCTGCGGAATATTGCGGCGCTGCACCTCGGCATTGACGCCGCGCACGATGCCTTCCGAGACCGCATGGGCGGTCGCCAGCACCGTGAGATTCACCTGCAGCATCGCACGAAACACCTCGTGGTGCCGGTGCAGCGTGCCGAGCAGATCCGGCGTCGCCTTGGCCATATAAGGCTGGCTGGCACGCACCAGCGTGATCGCCGCGATGTAGCGCTTGGTGAGTCCGTTCTTCTGCTGCTCGAGCTTCATCGCCTCCGGGATCTTGCCGGCGCGGACCAGTTCGGTCTCGCGTTCGATCAGCGCCAGCAGCTCGTTCATCACGGCGGTCAGCGTGTTCGCAAGTTGGCGCGCATCGTTCGGCGAAGCGACCGGCTGTACGGGAGCGGGGCCCTGCTGGCGTTGCATCTGCATCATCGCGTGGTCCTTTGCACTCAGGCCTTTACACTCAGGCCTTGGCGTTCGCTTGCTGAAGAATGAGGGTGCGGAAGACGTCGCTGGCGATGCCGACGCCGCCGGATTTCGCGATGGTCTGCGAATATTGCTCCGTCAGCATCGAACGCCACACGCCGGTTCCGACGGTGTCGCCGAACGGGCCTTCGCCCTTCAGGCCGCTGGTCATCTGCGAGAACATCGAGTTGAGAAACATCGCCTCGAAATCGCGCGCCGAACTACGCGCTTTCGCCTGAGCCTCGGGCGAGACTTTGGGCAGCGCCGCGGCGAGATCGTAGTCGGGGCGGCCGTTGCGGATCGGGATCGTGGTCGAAGCCGGCGTCGGGACGATCGACATCACATCACCTCGATGTCAGCTTCGATGGCGCCCGCCGCCTTGATCGCCTGCAGGATGCCGATCAGGTCGCGCGGCCCGATGCCGAGGCCGTTGAGGCCGTCCACCAACTGCTGCAGCGACACGCCATCCTTGACCAGTGCGAGTTTCTTGCCGTCTTCGGTGACGCCGACCCGCGTGTTCGGTGTCGTGACGGTACGGCCGCGCGAGAACGGATTGGGCTGGCTGACCTGCGGGCTCTCGGAGATCGAGACGGTGAGGTTGCCCTGCGCAACCGCGACGGTGGCGACGCGCACGTCGCGGCCCATCACGATGATGCCGCTGCGCTCGTCGATGATGATCTTGGCGGCCTGATCCGGCTCGACCTGCAACTGCTCGATCTCGGTGAGGAACGCCACGGCGTTGCCCTTGAACTCCGCGGGAATCGAGAGTTGGACGGTGGAGGGATCGATCGGCTCCGCGCTCTTGGTGCCGAGGAAGTCGTTGACCGCGGCGGCGATGCGCTTGGCGGTGGTGAAGTCGGCGTTGCGCAGCGCCAGCCGCACCATCGGCAGGCGGTTCAGGGCGAATTCGATCTCGCGTTCGATGATCGCCCCGTTGGCGATGCGGCCGACCGTGGGCACGCCGCGGGTGATCTTGGCGGCCTCGCCCTCGGCCTGGAAGCCGCCGATCGCCAGCGAGCCCTGCGCCACCGCATAGACGTTGCCGTCGGCGCCGAGCAGCGGCGTGACGAGCAAGGTGCCGCCCTGCAGATTCTTGGCGTCACCGAGCGCCGACACGGTGACGTCCATGCGCGTGCCCTGGGTGGCAAAGGCGGGCAGATTGCCGGTGACCATCACGGCCGCGACGTTGCCCGTGCGGATGGTGGCGCCGCGGATGTTGACGCCCATTCGCTCCAGCATCGCCTGCAGCGACTGCTTGGTGAAAGGGATGTTGTTGAGGGTGTCGCCGGTGCCGTTGAGGCCGACGACTAGGCCATAACCGATCAACTGGTTCTGCCGCACGCCCTCGATATTGGCGAGGTCCTTGATCCGCGAAGTGGCGCTGGCCGCCACGCCCGACAGCAGCAGCGCGGACAGAGCGGCTGCGGCCAGCTTCAGGATCGTGGTCGAAACGCTCGGCATTCTCGGGCTCCTCAAGGGCTATCGCGTGCACGCGCGACTCGGCCTCAGCATTGGTCTTGCGAGACCCGTGCCACCCGGGAAGATCAGTTTAAGCATATGATATATTTCGATAAAGCGTGCCGGGCGGCCCGTGGTGAAGTGAGCTGGCCACGGCAAAACTGCGCCGGCCCGGCAAAATTTGCCGGCCCGTTTACGCGGCGTTAACCATATCTGGCGACGGTGGGTTCCAGGGCTCTGAGCGGCCTTGTCAGCTTGGGTGTATGCTGTTCAGGCGCGGCGCCTAGCCAGGAACTGTCCGGCGAGAGAGACCATGCGAATTTACGGCCCGAACGGCACCACCACGTCGACTTCCACCGGCCCGGTCCGCCGGACCGGCTCGAGCACCTTTTCGCTGCCGACCACGACGTCACAGCCGGAGCCGGAAGCACGGGCGGTGCACGCACCGCTGGCACCCACCGGTCTCGAGGCGCTGCTGGCGATGCAGGGCGTGGAGGATGCCACCGAACGGCGCAAGCGCTCGGTCGCGCGCGGCCGCTCCGCCCTTGACGTGCTCGACGACCTCAAGATCGGCCTGCTGGCCGGCAGCTTCAACCCGTCCACGGTGGCGCGGCTGCGTGCCGCCGCTGCGGAGCTGAAGGCGTCGTCGGGCGACCCCGGCCTCGACGCGGTATTGGCGGAGATTGAGCTGCGGGTCGAGGTCGAGCTGGCCAAGGCCGGCCAATACTGACCGTCCGTAAGGAAGTTCCTTTCCTGCTTGTGCACCCCGTCGCGGCGGGCGGCGGACGATATTGTCTGTCATCGGCGCGCGCTATATAAGCTGCCGCGCAGGCGGGACTTTTTGCCGCCCAACGAGATCATGGATTGCCCCTTGGATAAGTTGAAAAGCTATCGACCCTCCGAGAAAGAGCCGTTCATGAATGAACGGCAACGCGAGTATTTTCGTGCGAAGCTGCTGGCCTGGAAGGACGAGATTTTGCGAGAAGCAAAGCTCACGCTCCAGACCCTCCAAGAAGAAAACGTCAATCATCCCGACCTGGCCGACCGCGCCTCGTCGGAGACCGACCGCGCCATCGAACTGCGCGCGCGCGATCGGCAGCGCAAGCTGATCTCCAAGATCGATGCGGCGCTGCAGCGCATCGAGGACAACACCTACGGCTATTGCGAAGAGACCGGCGAGCCGATTTCGCTGAAGCGGCTCGAAGCCCGTCCGATCGCGACGTTGTCGGTGGAAGCCCAGGAGCGCCACGAGAAGCGTGAGAAGGTCTATCGCGACGAGTAGTCGGGCAGCCCCGGCTGATCGCCGCGCGCTGAAAACGGGCGCTTAAAAATTCAAGGCGCCGTTCCTGATCGGGAACGGCGCCTTTGTTCTGACCCGGTGAGCTTGTCGCCGCAGATCGTCGCTGCGCTGGACTGCGAGACCGTCCCAGCTCAGTGCCGGCGGGCGCGGCGCGGCGGCGGTGCGGACTCGTCGATCGGCGCCGGCTGTTGGGCGCGGAACGCAAACACCGGATTGACGTCGCAATAGGCCTTGGTGCCGGACGCCGTCACCATGCATTGCTGGTACGACTCGAACTGGCAGTTGCCGGGATAGCCCCATTCGCCGCCCTGCAGGCAGTAGGGAAAATCGCGCGCGTGAGCCGGCGCTCCCGCGAAGCTGAAGATCGTCGCGGCCGCGATCAGCGCGGCGCCCGTCCTGGTCATTTCTTATCTCCATCATGCCTGCGCCTGCGGGGGCAGGGATCGTCAGGCTGACGGGAAAATAATGACCGCGCCGGCCGATACAACTGCGATGCGGGAATGAGCGCGATGCGCCGGTATGAACGTCCAGCAACGATCTTAGGATCGGGCTGCGGGCGGTCGCGAAGCTGCGGTCAGTCTTTCCGGGTCATCGCCAGCAGCCGCGCCAGCAACTTCTTGCGGCTCATCCGCAAGTCGGGCGCAAGCGCGGTGAGATCCGCCAGCCACGCGCCATCGGCGGCGAGGCGGACGATTTCGAGTGCTGGCGCAGAGTCGGTCTTCTTGTGCTTGCTCATCCGCGCGCGCATCCAGTCCGACCAGCGCGGGCGCAACAGCGGGTCGGTCATCATCGAGACCGCCAGCGCGCCGCCGCACTGGCCTTCGTCCGCTTCGCCGAGCGTGAAGGTGGCCATCACATAAGCGCGAGTGAAGCAGCCATAACTCGAGTTGTCGTGCTGGAGCGCATCGTCGACCGCCGCGCCGAACACGTCGAGCTGCTCGTCGAAGACCGCCTCGATCAACTTCTCCTTGCTGGAGAAGTGATGAAAGAGACCACCCTTGGTGACGCCCGCCGCGGCCGCCACGGCCTGGACGGTGACGGCCTGAAGCCCGCGCTCCATTGCCAGCTTGGCGGCGCAGTCAATCAAGGCGCGGCGCACGACCTCAGGTTGCTTCTTTCGCTCATAAGCCGTGCTCATGCGTCGCGACACTTTCTAAGTGGGCTGCCCAAGTCTTGATGGCGCCCCGTTGCCATTGTCAAGAATGTAATATACCAACCGGCCGGTATCTTTTGAGACGACGTGCTGCGGCTTGGTGCGAGAGGCGCGCCGCCGCTCCGACCAGAGGTGAGTTCGTGACGACGAAGACGATGGCCGGCTTGCGCTCGGTCGGTGCCGTGGCCGTGATGGTTGCGCTGACCGCGGGCCTGATCGGCTGCAGCGACAAGCAGGCCGAAGCCGATAAGACCAAGCCGCCGGTGACGGTGAGCGTGGTCACGGTGGCACCCGAGACCGTGCGGATCATCAGCGATCTGCCGGGCCGCATTGCGCCGACGCGGATCGCCGAAGTGCGGCCGCGCGTGTCCGGCATCATCGTGGAGCGGGTGTTTAAGCAAGGGACCATCGTCAGGCAGGGCGACGTGCTGTACCGGCTCGATCCCGCGCCGTTCCAGGTCCGCGTCGCCAGCGCCAAGGCGGCGCTGCAGCGTGCCGAGGCGACGCGCACGCTCGCGGCACAGCAGGCCGAGCGCCAGACCCGGCTGAAGGACCGCGACGTCACCACCGGCCAGCTTTACGACAAGGCGGTCGCAGAGCTGGCGCAGGCCGAGGCGGATGAGGCCTCCGCACGCGCCGGCCTGCAGGCCGCCGAGCTCGATCTGCAATACACCGAAGTTCGCGCACCGATCACCGGGCGTATCGGGCGCGCGCTGATCACCGAGGGCGCGCTGTTCACCGTCGGCGGCAGCGAAAGCCTGGCGACGATCCAGCAGCTCGATCCGGTCTATGCCGACTTCACCCAGTCGGCTAACGAGCTGTTGGCGCTCAAGCGGGCCGCGCAGCAGTCCGCGAAAGCCGGCGACGCGATCGAAGCCGAGGTGCGGCTGCGGTTCGACGACGGCGCCAACTACGCGCACCGTGGCCGGCTGCTGTTCTCCGAAGCGTCGGTCGATGCCAGCACCGGGCAAGTGACGCTACGCGGCGAGTTTCCCAATCCGGACGGCGATCTGTTGCCCGGCATGTATGTTCGCGTGCAATTAGTACAGGGCGAGCAGTCCAATGTACTGGCGGTGCCTGAGCGCGCACTGCGCCGCGATCCCGGCGGGCAGGCGCAGCTCTACGTCGTGTCGGCCGACCGCAAAGCCGAATTGCGGCCGGTGACGCCGGCGCGGTTGGTCGACGGCCGCTGGATCATCGCCAGCGGCCTCAACCCCGGCGACGCCGTGATCGTGCAAGGTTTCCAGGCGCTGTCACCGGGGGCTCCGGTCGACCCGAGGCCGTGGCCGGGCATCGTCGCGGGCGGCACCGCCGGCGCCGCCTCGCGCGCGAAGTGAGGCCCAGCCGTCATGCCCGATTTCTTCATCTCGCGGCCCGTGTTCGCGTGGGTCGTCGCCATCTTCATCATGATCGCCGGCGCGTTGGCGATTCCGTTTCTGCCGGTCGCGCAATATCCGAACATCGCCCCGGCCAAGATCTCCGTCACCGCCAACTATCCGGGCGCGTCATCGGAAGAGATCTATCAGGGCGTCGTCCGGCTGATCGAAGACCAACTCGCCGGCATTCCCGGTCTGATGTATTTCGAGTCGACCACGGACGCGACCGGCCAGATCTCGATCGAGGTGTCTTTCCAGCCGGGAACGTCGCTGGCGCAGGCCACTGTGGACGTGCAGAACCGCATCCGCCGCGTGGAGTCGCGGCTGCCCAGCGCCGTGACTCAGCGCGGCATTCTGGTCGACGAGGCGTCGAGCACTTTCCTGATGTTCATCTCGGTGCAGTCGATCGACGGATCGCTCGATAGCATCGCGGTCGGCGACTACATCACCCGCAACATCCTCAGCGAGATCCGTCGCGTCGAGGGGGTCGGCAAGGCGCAGCTGTTCGGCACCCAGCGTTCGATGCGGGTGTGGATCGATCCGGACAAACTGTTCGGCGTCGGGCTCACCGTCAGTGACGTTACGGCTGCGATCGCCGCGCAGAACGCGCAGGTCGCGGCGGGGCGGATCGGTGCGATGCCCAACCCGGTTTCGCAGGAAGTCTCGGCGCCGGTGCTGGTGAAAGGCCAGCTCGGAACGCCGGACGAGTTCGGCGCCATCGTGTTGCGCGCCAACCGCGACGGTTCGTCGGTGCGGCTGCGTGACGTCGCGCGGATCGAGGTCGGCGGCGAGGACTACAACACCGACAGCCGGCTCAACGGCAAGCCCGCGGCCGCGATCGGCATTCAGCTCTCGGCGACCGCCAACGCACTCGCCACCTCGGACGCCGTGACCGCCAAGATGAAGGAGCTCTCGAAGTACTTCCCGAAAGGGATGACCTATGAGATTCCCTACAATACCACGCCATTCATCAAGGCCTCGATCGAGAAAGTGCTGTACACTCTGGCCGAGGCGATCGCGCTGGTGTTCGTGGTGATGTTCCTGTTTCTGCAGAACATCCGCTACACCCTGATCCCGACGCTGGTAGTGCCGATCGCGCTGCTCGGCACCTGCGCGGTGATGTTCGCCACCGGCTTCTCGATCAACGTGCTGACGATGTTCGCGATGGTGCTGGCGATCGGCATTCTGGTCGACGACGCGATCGTCGTGGTCGAGAACGTCGAGCGCTTGATGGCGACCGAGAGGCTGTCACCGCGCGAGGCGACCATCAAGGCGATGAAGCAGATCAAGGGAGCGATCGTCGGCATCACTTTGGTGCTGACGGCGGTGTTCCTGCCGATGGCGTTTTTTCCGGGCGCGGTCGGTATCATCTATCGGCAGTTCAGCCTGACCATGGTGGTGTCTATCCTGTTCTCCAGTTTCCTGGCGCTGACCCTGACGCCGGCATTGTGCGCGACGTTCCTGAAGCCGGTGCCGGAGGATCATCACGAGAAGGCTGGATTCTTCGGCTGGTTCAACCGGACTTTCGCGCGCGTCGCCGGACGCTATCGCAATGGTGTCGGCTGGGCGACCGCGCGGACCGGGCGGCTGATGGTGGTGTATCTGGCGCTGCTGGCGGGATTGGGCTGGGCCTACCTGCGCCTGCCCGCGGCGTTCCTGCCGACCGAAGACCAGGGCTATCTGATCGTCGACATGCAGGCGCCGTCGGAAGCGACGCAGACCCGCGCGATGAATTCGATCGAACAGGCCGAGAAGGTGTTCCTCGCCGATCCCAGCGTTTCGCAAGTCTTCACCGTCTCTGGCTTCAGCTTCTCGGGCAATTCGCAGAGCGCCGCGGTGGCGTTCGTGACTCTCAAGGACTGGAGCGAGCGCGGTCACGACAACGCGGGCGCAATCGCCAGGCGAGCCAATGTCGAACTGGCGAAGATCGGCGATGCCGCGGTGATGGCGTTCGAGCCGCCGCCGATCGACGGCCTCGGCAACTTCACCGGCTTCACCTTCCGCCTGCAGGATCGGGGCAGCCGCGGCACGGCGGCGCTCGAGGATGCCGCGACGCGCCTGACCGCGGCAGGCACCGCCAGCCCGGTGCTGACCGGTGTGCGGGTCGAGGGCTTGGCCAACTCGGCGCAGTTGCATCTGGTGATCGATCGCGAGAAGGCGAACACGCTCGGCGTATCGTTCGCCGACATCAACGCGACGATCACCGCGAGCCTCGGTTCGACCTATGTCAACGACTTCCCCAATGCGGGGCGGATGCAGCGTGTCACCATCCAGGCGCAGGACGATCGGCGGATGCAGGCGGACGATCTGCTCAAGCTGAATGTGCGAAACGCTGCCGGTCGGATGGTGCCGCTGTCGGCGTTCGCGCGGACCGAATGGTCGAAGGGGCCGATCCAGGTGATCGGATTCAACGGCTATCCGTCGGTGCGCTTTGCCGGCGATGCCGCGCCGGGCCACTCTTCGGGCGAAGCGATCGCCGAGATGGAGCGGCTGGCCGGGCAGTTGCCGAGCGGCTTCGGTTTCGAATGGGCCGGGCAGTCGCTGCAGGAAATCCAGTCCGGCAATCAGGCGCCGTTCCTGCTCGGGCTCAGCGTGCTGTTCGTGTTTCTGCTGCTGGCGGCGCTCTACGAGAGCTGGTCGATCCCGCTGTCGGTGATGCTGGTGGTGCCGCTCGGCATCATCGGTGCGCTGCTGGCGGTGATGCTTCGCGACATGCCGAACGACATCTACTTCAAGGTCGGCCTGATCGCGATCATCGGACTGTCCGCCAAGAACGCGATCCTGATCGTGGAGTTCGCCAAGGATCTGCACGCCGAGGGCAAGTCGCTCCGCGACGCGGCGATCGAGGCGGCCGCGGTGCGCTTCCGGCCGATCATCATGACGTCGCTCGCCTTCATCCTCGGCGTCACGCCCCTGGCATTCGCCACGGGCGTCAGCGCCGGCAGCCAGAACGCGATCGGCACCGGCGTGTTCGGCGGCATGTTGTCCGCCACCGTGCTGGCGGTGCTGTTCGTTCCGGTGTTCTACGTCTTCGTGCTGCGCAGGGTCGAGCGCAAGGCGTCGGCTGCCGAGGCGACCACGCAACGGTCAGAGCCGCCGGATGTGCATCCACAACCGCCTCTCGCGCGATCGTAGCGACGGCCTCCGCCGCTCGCCGAAAAGGCCGCGGCCTCCGTCCGGAGGGAGAGCCGGAGGAGGCCGCGTTGGAACACCTGACCGCGCCTAGGTTCGCGGTCGGGTGTGGGAGCTCTTGTCGGATCGTGATGATTAGAACGGCAGCAGCACGTCCATCACCTGTGAGCCGTAGCGCGGCTGCTGCACGTCGGTGATCTGGCCGCGACCGCCATAAGCTATACGGGCCTGTGCGATCTTGCTGCTGTCGATGGTGTTGTCGCTCTGGATGTCTTCCGGCCGGACGATGCCGGCGACGATCAGTTCGCGGACTTCGAAGTTGACGCGGATTTCCTGCTTGCCCTCGACCACCAGGTTGCCGTTCGGCAGCACCTGCGTCACCACCGCGGCGACGCTGGTCTGCAAGGCTTCCTGCCGCTGCACCGAACCCTTGCCGTCGCTGGTGGAGGTCGAGTCGGTGGTCAGGATGCGGCCCGGCAGCACCGCGGCGGCGGGCGCCGTGATGGTCTTGCTGCCGATGAAATCGGTGATGCCGGAGTCCTCGGTGTTTTTCCGGCTGCGCTGGGTCTCATTGGCGATGTTGGCCTTGTCGGTGAAGTTCACCGTCACCGTCATGATGTCACCGACCTTGGCGGCACGCTGATCGCGGAAGAACGCGCGCGAGCCGTTCCGCCACAGCGAGTTGGCGTTGTAGGACGCGACCTCCGGCTTCGGCATCGGCATCTGCACCGGCTTGTAGCCGGGCTGCGTCGTCGGATTTTCGATCGCGCTCAGCGCCGGCCGCTCGCCGATCGAAGCGAGCCGGTCGATCGAGGAGCAGCCGCCGGCGAGACCGCCTGTCCCGACGAGTGCGGTGATCAGGACGATGCGGTTGATTGGGGCGAACTTGAACATTGAACTCACTCGGGCTTCGCGGAGGCGGACGTTCGGGCGATGGCGGGTTCGGGTGTGGTGGCCGGTGCAGCGCTGGCGAGGACGCGCGGCACCGCGACCGACACCATCACCTGGCCGCGTCCGACGACGGTCGCGGTCACGGTGCGCTTGGATTGCAGATTGAGCACGTTGATGACGTCGCCTTCGGTACCGGTTTCCAGCGCCTTGCCGCGCGAAGTGAGATAGATGCCGGCGGCCTGGTAGATCAGCGTCACGCCCTGGTCGCGCGTGACCAGATCGGGCTTGGAAAGGTCGGCGGTGCGCAGGATCTGGCCGCCGCGCAGGGTACGTCGGGTTTGCATGCCGAGCGCGGCGTCGTACGCCACCGTATCGGAGGCGATTTCCGCTTTCGGCCGGCGCTCGATCGCGAGGTCGGAAGCCTTGATGACTTCATTGCGTTCGACCGGCCGGGTCAGCACCGTCACCTTGGCGGTTTCCACCACCGTCCCGGTGGCGCGCAGCCGCACCGGGGCGGCATCGGCGCCCCCGGCGATCTCGAAGCTGAAGTCGAAGCGGCCGCTGCGACGGTCGAAACGATCGGCAACGAGTTGCGGCGCGCCGTCGAAGTTGGCTGGCAGGGTGCGCGCTTCGATCTCGCGGTCCCAGCTCAGCGCCAGGTCCTCGGCCTCACCGAAGCCGTGGCGCCGCTGCAGCGTGTCGATCACCTGCTGTTCGATTTCCTTCGCCGGCAGATTGCGGGCGAGGCGCGTCACGGTGACTTCGCGGATGTCGCGTGTATCCACGCCGATTACTTGATGAGCGCGTAGCGCGGCGATCACCGCCGCGGTCGACAGGGCACCGGTCGTGCCCAGATCGGGCGCGCGATACACTGGAATCTGCGCGGCGACACCAGCATTTTCGATCAGGTCGCCGATCCGCACCAGTTCGTCGGACACATCGATATGGGCGCGCAGCACCGGCGTGCGCAGGACTTCTTCGATCTGCGGCGACAGTGCGGGCACCGCAGCCGGTGCAGCGGGTTCGGCTGCGACGGCCGCGAGCGGCGCGGTGAGCAGGGCGGCGGCGAGGAGCGAGCGGATCATCGGTCAACTCCCTCAGCGGAACATGTTGGAGGTGGATTGCAGCATCTGGTCGGCGGCGCTGACGACCTTGGCGTTCATCTCGTAAGCGCGCTGCGCGGCGATCAGGTCGGAGATCTCGTTGACGACCTCGACGTTGGCCTGTTCGAGCGTCTTCTGCATGATGTCGCCGAGACCGTCGTTGGTGGCGATGCCATCCTGCGGCGGTCCGGAAGCCTGCGTCTCGAGGAACAGATTGTCGCCCTCCGGCTGCAAGCCGGTCTTGTTGATGAAGCGCGTCAGGCCGATCTGACCGATCACGGTCGGCGTGGTCGAACCGGAGACCGTCACCGAGACCTGACCATTGCTGGCCACCGTGATGCCGTAGGCGCCGTTCGGGATGGTGATGGTCGGCTGCACCGGATTGCCGCCGGCGGTCACGACGCGGCCGGTGTTGTCGGTGGTGAACGAGCCGTCGCGGGTATAGCGGAACGTGCCGTCCGGCATCTGGATCTTGAAGAAGCCCTCGCCGCGAACCGCGAGGTCGAGGTCGTTGCCGGTTGTCGACAGCGTACCCTGCGTCATCAGCCGCGGCGTGCCGACGGTCTTGACGCCGCCCCCGATATCGACGCCGACCGGGATGATCGTACCCTGGTCCGACGCCTGCGCGCCGACGCGGCGGACGTGATCGTAGATCAGATCCTGAAACTGTGCGGTCTGCTTCTTGAAGCCGGTCGTCCGCATGTTGGCGATGTTGTTGGAGATCACCTGGACGTTGAGCTCCTGAGCGGCCATGCCGGTCGCTGCGGTGTAGAGTGCGCGCATCTCAGGTCTCCTTACGCCGGCACATCAGCGAGCCGCTCGATCGCGGTCTTCTGCAGATCGCCTTCCTGCTGCAGCAGCGAGGCGACGGACTGGTAGGAGCGGGTGACGGCGATCATCCGCGACATCTCGGAGACGGAATTGACGTTCGACTTCTCGACGAAGCCCTGGCGGACGGCCGCCTTGGTATCCGGCGCGCCAGGATCGTTGGTGGCGGCGAACAGGTTGCCGCCCTGCTTCTCCAGGCTCTGCGGCCTTGCGAACGACACCAGCCGCAGCTTGCCGCGCAGCGAGTCGATGGTGGCGGTGCCCTCGAGCACGCTGACATTGCCGTCGGCCGCGATGTTGATCGCCTTGTCGGTCGGCTGAAACACGATCGGGCCCGAATTGCCGAGCACCGGATAACCCGAGGCGTTGACCAGCTGGCCCTGCGGATTGATTGTCAGCTTGCCGTCGCGGGTGTAGCGCTCGCCTGCCGGCGTCTGCACCACCAGGAAGGCCGAGCCGTCGATCGCGATGTCGAGCGGGTTCTTGGTTTCCTCCAGCGGACCGGAGGAGAAGTCGTGATAGGCGGCGCGGTCCTGCACGAAGCTGACGCGGCGGTCCGGCGACGGGAAATTGTCTTCATGCGCTCCGGTGTTCAGGAATTCCTGAAACATCGAGCGCTCGGCCTTGAAGCCGTTGGTATTGATGTTCGCCAGGTTGTTCGCGACGACATCCATCTGTCGTTCGAGCACGACCTGCCGCGACAAGCCGACCAGAAGCGTATTCTGCATCGGTGGTTCTCCCTTTAAGGATCCGCCTCCAGTCCTCCCAGACCTTCAGTGGATCTCCGTGAACCGGCGCTCTCCCAAGCGCTGGTTCGCCCCTTGGTCTAGCGAGGGTCGTGCCAACCCGCAAATTATCGTCTTTTCAATGCTTTATCGATTCTAGGAGAGGCGCGGAGGTCGGCAATAAGGACTTGTTGACCATGTTGCCCGGCAAAAACTTCCTAGCGGGAGCCGGTCTGGAAAGGTTCCGTTAACCATTGCGACATTAGCGTCAGGCAATCAGGGCTCGAGGCGCTGGCGGCTTTAGTATCGCGTTAACGGTTCGCCTGGACGGCACATCGGCTCTTCTTGCAGGCGGACGCGGCCGATGGCGGATACAGAGAAACCGGAAGAAGGCGCCGAGGGCGCCGAAGGCGCTGCGCCGAAAAGCAAGAAGAAGCTGATCATCATCGCCGCGGCGGCTCTGCTGCTGGTTGGAGGCGGCGGTGGCGGCGCGTGGTTCTTCCTGTTCAAGGGGCACGGTGCCGAAAAGGATCACGCCGAGCACGTCGAGAAGGTGAAGCCGCCGAATTTCGTCGAGGTACCCGAGATCATGGTCAATCTCGCCGGCTCTCCGGGCGAGCGGGTGCAGTATCTCAAGGCCAAGATCGTGCTCGAGGTGAAGGACGACAAGCTCGCCGAGCAGATCAAGCCGACGATGCCGCGGATCACCGACCTGTTTCAGACGTACCTACGCGAACTGCGCTCGAACGACCTCAACGGTTCGGTCGGGATGTTTCGGATGAAGGAAGAGCTGACCCGCCGGGTCAACGTCGCGATCGCGCCTGCTCAGGTGAACGCGGTGCTGTTCAAGGAAGTGCTGGTGCAGTGAGCTGACATGGCCGGCCAGGAACAACTCGACCAGGACGCCATCGCCGCCCAATGGGAAGCGTCGATGGCCTCGGAAGATCCCGAGGCCGCAGCGAAGGCGGCGCAGGAGAACGAACTTACCGGGACGATGGCGGAGCAATGGGCCGCCATGGTCGACGACGGCGGCCGCGATCTCGGTGGCGGCAAGAACGGCGGCGAGCGCGTGCTGTCGCAGGAGGAGATCGACAATCTCCTCGGCTTCAGCGTCGGCGAGGTCAATCTCGACGAGAACTCGGGCATTCGCGCGATCATCGACTCGGCGATGGTCTCCTACGAGCGTCTGCCGATGCTCGAAATCGTGTTCGACCGCCTGGTGCGGTTGATGACGACGAGCCTGCGCAATTTCACCTCCGACAACGTCGAAGTCTCGCTCGATCGCATCACCTCGGTGCGGTTCGGCGACTACATGAACTCGATCCCGCTACCGGCGGTGCTGTGCGTGTTCAAGGCCGAGGAGTGGCAGAACTTCGGACTCGCCACCGTCGACTCCAGCCTGATCTATTCGATGATCGACGTCCTGCTCGGCGGCCGGCGCGGCCAGGCATCGCTGCGGATCGAAGGGCGGCCGTACACGACGATCGAAACCAACCTGGTGAAGCGGCTGCTCGAGGTCGTACTCGCCGACGCCGAGCAGGCGTTCCGGCCGCTGTCGCCGGTGGCATTCTCGATCGACCGGCTCGAGACCAACCCGCGCTTCGCCGCGATCAGCCGCCCGGCCAACGCCGCCATCCTGGTCCGCCTGCACATCGACATGGAAGACCGGGGCGGCAATATCGAACTGCTGCTGCCCTACGCCACGATCGAACCGATCCGCGGCGTGCTGATGCAGATGTTCATGGGCGAAAAATTCGGCCGTGATCAGGTCTGGGAAGGTCACCTCGCGACCGAGATCGGCCAAGCGGATATTTCGGTCGACGCCGTGCTGTACGAAGCCGAGGTGCCGCTCAAGCAACTGATGGCCCTGCAGGTCGGCGACACGCTGCCGCTGGAGCTGCGCGCAGATGCGCTGGTCGCGGTGCGCTGCGGCAACGTCACTCTGACAGAAGGGCGGATGGGTCGCGTCGGCGACCGCGTCGCCATTCGCGTCACCAAACCCCTGCGCAAGCCGGTCACGACCTACGCGATGTTCGAACGGACCGACGAGCAAAGCAAAATGATGGAGGCACAATGAGCCATACCCTGGGACTCGTCATCGAAAGCCTCGTCGCCGTCCTGTTGCTGCTGACGATTGGTTATTGCTGGCTGCTCAACAAGCGGCTGCTGCGCCTCAAGGCCGACGAGCAGTCGCTGAAGGCGACGATCGGCGAACTGATTACCGTCACCGAGATCGCCGAGCGCGCGATCGGCGGGCTCAAACTCACGGTTCGCGAGGTCAACGAGAACCTCGGCCGCGATATCGCCTCGGCGAGCGCGATGTCGGAGCATCTCAAGAAGCAACTCGCCGAAGGCGACAACGTGCTGCGCAGGCTGTCCAAGATCGTCGCTGCCGCGCGGCCGTCGTCGGAGCAGCCCGATGCGCAGCCGACGCTCTCGGCCGCGCGCGCCAACGCCGCGGCGGCTGAAGCCTTCGCCGAACGGCGACGACACAGCGGCCTCGCTGCATGAACGCATTTCGGGACGTCCGCATCCTCCCGGTTGTACTGGTTGCGATCCTCGGCCTTGCCGTGCTGAAGATCGCCGGCCTGCTGCTCGATGGCGGCTACGTGTTCGACTACGATCCGAACACGAGCAAGCCGTCCTGGGCGCAGGCCAACCTGAACTATCCGGGCGGCGCCACCACCAAGGCGGCAGCGGATCCCGATCTGAATTCCGACATCACCGGCTCGGTCCAGGCGCCGCCGAAAAAGGAAGAGCCGAAGCCGGCCGTGGCAGCGCCCGAGGAGACCAAGCCTCCGGAAGAGCAGCCGCCTGCCATCTCGCCGTCCGAGCGCGCCATCCTGGAGCGCCTGCAGGCACGCCGGCAGGAGCTCGATGCCCGCGCACGCGAGGTGGAGATCCGCGAGAGCCTGTTGAAGGCCGCGGAAAAGCGCATCGAATCCCGGGTCGAGGAGATGAAGGCGACCGAGGGCCAGATCGGCAAGGCCAACGAACAGAAGAGCGAGGCCGACGCCGCACGCTTCAAGGGCATCATCACGATGTACGAGTCGATGAAGCCCAAGGATGCCGCGAAGATCTTCGACCGGCTTGAAATGCCGGTGCTGATCGAGATAGCTTCCCAGATCGCACCGCGCAAAATGTCCGATATTCTGGGCCTGATGACGCCGGAAGCTGCCGAGAAGCTCACCGTCGAGCTCGCGCGCCGCGCCAGCGGCAAAGGCGCGGCGACAGCCTCCGCTGCTGCGCTCCCGAAAATTGAGGGACGGCCGGTTCCTGCGCGGTAACTAATTACTCTTACTACAAGAACGAGGCGGGTGGTACGTCGCGCGGTCTGATCAGTCGCAGATCCGCGTCAGCACGGCCTTGAAGCCGAGCGCGGGAGCCTCGGCTGCGACGCCTTCGACTTGAGCAAAGTCGCCGATCGAGGAGCCGTGAAACTCGACTCGGACTTCGTCGACACCAAACACCGACGCGATGTTCGGATCGTTGGTGTGGCGGCGGCTGCTGATCTTGCCGCGGATTTTGCCGCCGTCCTGTTCGTAGGTGCCGATGTAGGCGAACGCGGAGCTGCCACCGCGCAGTTTGCCGTCCTCGGCGAAAACCACGCCGACGGCTTTGCGCCGCGGCGTTTCAAACTCAACTTTATACAATCCCTTCAACAGCATGACTAAAGCGGTCCCCAATTGAACGGCTGGTCGGAAGTCGCGCCTGTGCGGGTGCGGATATTGATGTGGGAAGAAAAGGAGGAGGTCCGCGCGAGGTCATACTACAAAAAACAGGATTAGCCGACCTATTTGAATCAAACTCGATGCAACCCAGCTGCCCGCCGGATTGTCGCACGGCTTTGATATCAACGGGTTCGGGCGATGGTTAAACCAACGTTAACGGCTTTCATGATGAAGTAACGTGGAATTGCCTGCGCGGCGTGCCGCGCGGGACGCGATGCGTCGGATAACGCGAAAGGGCGGCTTGGGTTCGTCCGTCAAACAGGGTCGTTGACCGGAAGAAACCGATGGCGCGGATGGCTGCCGTTGCAAACTGGTCGCAGGTGCTCTGCTGGCGCCTCGCACGAGTCTGCCTGACGTTGGCGCTCTGTCTCGGCGTGGTGCTGGCGGCGCACCCGGCCGCCGCGCAGGTGGTCCGCGGCGAGGCGAGCTTCGAGGCGACCGACGGCTATGGTCGGCTGTTGTTCAAACTCGCCGAGGACGTCGACTCCGACGTTGTGATGGCCGGACTGATCGTGGTGATCAGGTTCAAACGGCCGGTCGATATCCCGATCGACAAGTTGACCGACTCCGCGCGCGATTACATCGGTTCGGCCCGGCTCGATCCGGATGGCTATGCGGTCCGTCTGGCGCTGCTGCGCAAGTTCACCGTCAACCCGATGGTCGCCGGGGAGCGGCTCTATATCGACTTCCTGCCGGACAATTGGGTTGGCGCCCCGCCGAGCCTGCCGCAGGACGTGGTCAAGGCGCTGGCCGAACGCGCCCGGGCGGCGGAGCGTGCGCTGCGCGCCCAGCAGGCCAAGGCCGAGGTCAAGAAGCGGCCGCCGATCCGTGTTCGCGCCTCGATGCAACCGACCTTCGTGCGCTACGTGTTCGAAGTGCCCCCGGGCGTGCAGGTGTCGTCGACGCTGACGGAGAAGAAGCTCACGGTGCAGTTCAACACCGGGCTCAACTTCGATCTCGCCGATGCGCAGCTTGCCGGCGCGCCGAATGTCGGCGCGATCAGCCAGAAGATCGACGGCAACGGCTCGAGCGTCGACTTCACGTTGATCGGCGGCGCCGATGTGCGCTCGTTCCGCGAAGACAAGAACTTCATCGTCGACGTCAGCTTCCAGCCGCAGGAGAGCGAGCCGCCGAAGAAGAACGGCGCCGCGCTGGTGCTGCCGGAGATCGCCAAGATCGAAGCGGCCATGCCGGAAGCGAAGGCCGAGACCGCCAAACCGGATTCTGGCAAACCTGAGGCGAAGCCCGAGGTCGCAAAACCAGAGACCAGACCGGCGGTCGTCCCTGACCCGAAGGCCGGGGCGAAGGCCGAAGTCAGGCCAGAGCCGAAGCCGGATGCAAAGTCTGCCGCGAAGCCGGCCGCGCCATCGCCGGCCGCGCCCCCCGTCGCAGCTCCCAAACCGGCGGCGCCGGCTTCGCCCGCTGGGCCATCGGCCCGACTCGGCGACAAGCCTGTCGTTGCAGGCGCGCCGCCGACGATTGCCGCCGGACCGGTCGTCGCTGCGGCGGGGCCTGCGGCTGCGGCGATGGTGGCGGCAGCGGCCGCGCCCGTTGCCGCCGACAAGCC